>DOZH01000007.1:19499-36724 GCA_003518105.1 Candidatus Uhrbacteria bacterium | reverse complement strand
CAGTTCGGTCTCCTATCTACTATTCACGACGATGATTGACAGGACCCATCCCTAGTACGAGAGGACCGGGATGGACAGACCTCTTGTGTACCAGTTGTCCTGCCAAGGGCACTAGCTGGGTAGCGAAGTCTGGTTCGGATAAGCGCTGAAAGCATCTAAGCGCGAAGTCGACCTGAAGATTAATCATCATAGATCCCAGAGAGACGATCTGGTTGATAGGCCATAGGTGAAAGCATCGTAAGATGTGCAGCCGAGTGGTACTAATAGATCATGACTCTCCATTCACTGATTGTTAATTAAAGTAATTAACAATACAGTTCGTTTTCATCAATCGTTTCCACAATGCAAACTGTAAAAGGATTTTTTGTCTTGGTGACACTTCCCGCAGGGCCACACCCGTTCCCATCCCGAACACGGTCGTTAAGCCTGCATGGGCCGATGGTAGTCAGAGTTGGCGAGAGTAGGTCGTCGCCAGGACAAAGAACCTTTTTGCAAGAATAAGACAGGCCGAGAGGCCTGTTTTGTGTTGATAACTTAATTGCGGGGGTGTAGTTAATTGGTATTATTGTGCAAGATAATAATACTTTGTATGGCTAAGGGAGAGAGTGAGCAGGATGAGTCGGGAGCTGAGTTAGCTAAAAGTGATGAAAATATAAAGAAAAGTGCGGCAGTGTTTACGGATCGAGACATTCAAATTATTGAGTTCGCAGCTCATCCTGGTGATATTCACGCAGACTTTTTAAAGAGAAAACGGATTGAATCGTTTGATACCGATGAAGATGCATTAAGTATTGATCCGTTGGTTGAATCAGCTATCGATTTAAGAAGGCAGATTGCTCATAAACATCGAGATGAGTTGAAGGAGTTGGTTGAAGTTAATCATGAGAATGAACTTAATTATAAAACTGAACTTGCTAAAATAAATAAGGAATTAAGCGAAGCGGAGAGCTTAGAGTACGAAATCCCAAAAAGTTTAACGGAGGCGCTCTCATCGACGATGGATCCGATTGCTGATGCTCATCTTATTCCTGATAGGGACGTATTAATGACGGCTGAGAATGCGCTATCATATTTAGATGATAAGTTTAAACAATGTAAAAGTGCATTCAATCATGCTGATATACGTCTTCAAGGACTTCAACATGGTGTTGATAAGTATGCAGACGATAATATCCTTGAGAAATTGATTCACCGTAGTTCGTTGAGGGAGGCTAAGAGGTTGTTGGCCGAGAGAAAGAAATTGATTAGTGATCTTTCGGCAGGAATGCAGAAAATTGAGGAATTAATGGAAAATATTAAGATGAGTGCAGTCAAAATTGATGCTCTAAAGCAAGGTAAAATTGAGCTAAGCAATCTCAACGCAGCTCGTGTAGATAATTTCTCTTCAAAGAAGGAAGAGTTAGAGGAAGAGGTTGAAAAAGATGCTGAGTTTTTCTCTGGTGGCGTACACGGAATTGATGAACCTTGGACTCGTGAGAAGTTGGTAGAATTTAATAAGAAGTTTGGTCTTTAAGTGTGAGTCAGAGGTTGGTTCATTGCATAATTTAGCCAAATATTGTACTATTTGGCCATTATGGTAAAGACGAGAGTGGTAATTTTGGCTGCGGGGAAGGGCAAGAGGATGGCGTCTGAGCTGCCCAAGCCCTTGGTGGCGATTAGTGGCCGGCCGATGATTGCTCATTTGATTAGCAGTGTTGTTAGTAGTGAGGTTGATCTGCGACCGATCGTGGTGGTGGCGCCGGATTCTTTGGAGTTGTTTAAGACGACGCTCGGCGACGTGTGTGATTACGCTGTACAGAGTGAGCAGTTGGGGACGGGGCACGCAGTTTTGCAGGCTAAAGAGGCGCTTGAGGGGGCAGATTCGGTGGTGGTTTTATATGGTGATCATCCGTTTATTCCAGCGTCGACGTTGGTTGAATTGGTGAAATTGCATGATGAACAACCTGATTCTGTGGCGATGTTGACGAGTACCGTACCTAATTACGAGGCGCCATATGATGCTTTTGTGAGTTGGGGAAGGATTCTTCGAGGGAGTAAGGGAGAGGTTGAAGATATTCGTGAGGTAAAGGATTGTACGGAGACGGAGAAGCAAATTAGGGAGGTAAATCCGGCGTTATATGCCTTTCCGTGTGCTTGGTTGTGGCAGCAATTACCTAAACTTGATACGGAAAATGCTAGTCAGGAGTTCTATTTGACCGATGTTATTCCGCTCGCGGTAAGTGAAGGACGACCAATCGTAACCGCTAGTGCTGACCCTTTAGATGTGATGGGTGTCAATACGTTGGATGAGTTGAGTAGAGCTGAAGAGGTTTTTAACAAAAAAGAGCACAAAATGTAAGTAATTAGCTGAATTTGGCTGTCAATAAAATAATTGACAGCTTTTTTGTTGTAGTGTAGGTTTGTCGTATGGAACCTTATGAATCAATCTTAATGGAGCTAGGGTTAGGCCTAAAAGAGGCTCGAGTTTACCTTGCCTTGCTGAAAGAAGGCCCTTCTTCTGTCCGTCAAATGGCGGCCGCTACTGGTTTGAACCGGGGAACGGTTTTTGATTTGCTTAAGGCGTTGCAGGTCAGTGGCTTGGCTCGTTATTATAATGAAAAGACGCGGCAGTATTTTGTGGCCTCACCACCTGATAAATTGAAGGAATTGGCGGAAGAGAGAACTAGGGCTGTAGCTAGAGCCAATACTGCGTTAGATCATTTAGTCCCGGAACTAGAGTCGCTCTACGATAATGGTGATAAGCACCCGGCGGCTAGAATGTACGAAGGTCAAGAGGGTATTAGGGCTATTTTGGAGGATATTTTAGAAACGATGGCAGCGGAGAATGACAAAGAATATTATGTATATTCCTCCAGTGCCGTGCGTGATGCTGGTTTATATGCTTCCTTCCCGGACTATACCGCTGAGCGTATTGGGGCTGGAGTTACGGTAAAAACTATTGCTTTAGGTACGCACGGTTCGACAGCAGGACTGGACGAGCGTAAGTGGATTAAAGCGATAGAGGGTACACCGACGTACATTCTTATTTACGGCGGCAAGGTGGCTTACATATTTTTGGGTAAGACTGGGGAGCTGATGGGTCTGATTATGGAGAATAGGGGGTTGTTCGTGACCCAGAGACTGCTGTTTATGGAGTTGTGGAATCGGTTGGGTTAGCTTGTCTGCTGAGGTGTGGTCGTCAGCATAGGGCTGGTGACCGCGCAGTAGCAGAGAAGAACAATGCAGCGTAGGAGGGTATAGAAGATGAACAGCGTTATTCGGCGACAGGTGCGGCATTTGCCGTTTTCGGAGGCGCGGGCATTGAGTCCGGTCGCGACGGTTCGCAAGACCGACATCGTGATCGTACCGGCTCGCAATGAAGGGACGAAGATTGCCAGTACGTTGGGCTATCTGCTCATCGAAATGGGCTTCGATCCCAGCCAAATCCTCGTGATTGTAAATCACAGTGTTGACGACACGGCGGACAGGGCCAGACGTTTGGGTGTGGTGGTGCTCGATCAGGATGAGATCCTGACTCCGGTCGTGGTCGAGAGGCTGCAGACGGAGTACGGCATTGACCCAGCCAGGTTGTGTGGCAAGGGAACGGCGATGTTCGCCGCCTGCCTGGAGCTCGAGCGCAGGCAGACGTCGGCTAATGCTCGGGTCTTCTTCCTGGATGCCGACATCAAGAACCTGGCTCAGCTCGACATCATCGGTTTGTTGATGTCCGGGTGGCACCAGTGGGGAGAGAGTGTGCGAATCGTGAAGCTGGCTTCACTTTGCCGGAACAACGAGGGTATGCTTGCCTTCCTGGGGCTGCCGGGTATTCCCTACATGCAGGTAGGGGCCATGCAGTGGGTACTGTGTGGTCAGATGATGCTTCGGTGGCGTGATCTGCGAATCATGCGGGGGGCGACCAGGTATGCCATCGAGATGGCGATGCTCATGGACTTGTGGGAGCGTCACCACGACTTGGGAGCGCTTGGTGAGGTGGCGATTGGTGAGCCGTTGGAGGATAAGCGGAACACTGATCACGATCATGCGGTGATGTACCGTGGCATCATGGCCTACGTACTCCAGCTCATGTCGAGCAGCACCAATTGGCGGGCGATTCACAAGATCACCAGGGAGGAGATTGTTGTCATGAATGCCATCACTGGCAACCCACTCGGTTTCTTCGCTCCGCCGTCTGATGGTGTTGGTCCGTCGGTTTTCGAGAATCCGCCCCTGGATGCAATCCTGCCCTCGGCGGCAGAGTTCATGGGTTCGTAACGCGTGTGGGGTGCGAGGACTGCAGAGTTCTCGTACCCCATCAAGGCAGAGAATAATATAAATATTATTTTGCGCTTTGATATAAATATAATATGGAAAAAATAGTTATTGGTATCATCGGAGCTGGTTATATTGGTCGTGAACATGCACGGAGTTTGCGCCTAGTACGCCCAATGTTCGGTGATAAGTTGGTTATTGCCGCGATTGCTGACAAAAATTTAGAAGCAGCAGAGAATGCTGCTCGCGACTTTGAGATTGGTCGTTTTACGGATGATATTAATTCAGTGATTGATGATCCGAATATAAATGTAATTTTTAGTTGCTTGCCGACGAAATTTCATATTGACGTGATCAAGCGGGCGGCTGATTTAGGTAAGGCAATATTTTTTGAGAAGCCGTTTGCTGTGTCCATGCAGCAGGCTCAAGCTGTGAGCGATATTTTGGAAGGTTCAGGTGTACCGAACCAAGTTGGTTTTGTCTTGCGATACGCACCAACGTATCATGCCTTAAAGAAGTTGTTGGCCGAACGTTCGAGAGAATCAGCGTTACGCACAATTGTTTTGCGTGATGATCAAATGTTCCCGATTAAGGGTATTTCACATTTTACTGATTGGCGGAGTAAGGTTGATTTGGCTGGTGCAGGTGTCTTGATTGAGCATGGTATTCATGATTTGGATTTATTTGAGTGGTTGTTTGGAAAGGTAAAACGCGTATCAGCTCGTTCTAATAATTTTGCTGGTTACGAAGGGATTGAGGATTACATGGAGGTGCGTTTGGAATTTGCGAGTGGAGTGACCGGAAACATGGTGCACATTTGGCATGATATTCCGGCGCATCAGTCGATTAGGCACTTTGAGATTTTTTTCAACAAGGCTTTGATTACGCTTGATACTTATGACATGCACCACATTACAGTCCGTGATGCTGTGTCTGAGGCTAAGCTCGAACGGCCAGATTTGTACCAGATGGTGGTGAATGAGCCGCTGTTTAAGGATTTGAGTAACCGTGAGGACATGTTGTTTGTTAGTGATTATTACGCTATACAAGATTATTGGTTTGTGCGAAATTTGCTTGAGGGTAATGCTTTGTCACCGACAGTTAAAGACGGTTTGCGAGCGTTCACGGTGGGTAACGCTTGTTATGAGAGTGCGAAGCAGGACGGGGCTTGGGTAGAAATATCGTAAAAAAGATATTTTATTCGGAGAGCTTGGCCTTGCGCTAAGCTCTACTCCGTTCAGTACTGAAGTTTTTTGAATACTGAACCGAGTAATGCTCGCATCCCGTCTTATTGTCGGTATGAACACGTTATGGAGATGACAATGATCCTATGGGACTTTGACAACACCTTGTTCCGTACCTGGCTTCATACCAGGCTTGCGCTCGAGCATCTCGCCAAGGCCACGGAGCAGAGCGTGGGTGCATTTTATGAGATTGCCGATCGGATGGAGACGGATTATAGCTTCGAGGGCCTGCTCGAGCATATTGGTTTCAAAGGTGTCGAACGCGAGGAGCAGATGCGACTCTACCGCGAGGTGGGTGGTCGCGAGGCGAATCAGTTCCTGTTCTCAGGTATGGCGAGAGTTGTTCACCGCTGTACGGTCGCCGGTAACGTTCAGGGGTTGATTACCCGCGGTGTTATCGCTCATCAGCAGGACAAATTCGCGGCGGTGAGTGATCTACATGGTGATATCATCGAGCCGCACCGTCACTTCGTGTCGCCACATGGCGTGAAGGGCGAGGTGATTGCGAATATCTACGGCAACGGCAGTGGCCTGGCTGTGGTAGATGATAATCCCGAGGACCTCAAGGGCATCCGACAACATGCGCCGATGGCGTTCCTCCTGCGTGTGCGGTGGAGTGAACGTGACCTGTTTGGCGAACACGAAGGTGATAATCGCTTGTGGGCGGTAGCCACCTCCACTGAAGAGATCCTCGATTTCCTCGTTCGCCGCCGCTCTCATGGTGGCTGTTAGACGCGTCCGTGGCCCCGTGCTGCTCTTGAGCGGTGCGGGGTCTTCGCTTTAATGTAGCTTTTGAGTACAATTAGGAGGTATGAAAATAATGGAAATTTGGTTGAAAATTAGAGGTTATTGGGTTGGTAAGTTTAAAGATTATTGGGCAGACGTGGTGAGACTCGATGGGGTGTCGAGAAGTTTATCTCTCGGAGCATTGGTGGTGGGAGTCGCTTATGGGTTGTTGCCGATAGCTGGTTTAGCGGTGTTCATGCGGTTAACGAGCGCTTTAATGGGAGCTCGTGGTATTGGTGTGTTGACCAGCTTGTTGCGTGACGCACTGTGGCAGGTGGTGGCGCTGTGGGTGCTAGGATTGCTCCTGATGTTCGGGGTGGCGAGGTTGCGGGGTGTGATGAAGAAGGTGGCACTCCGGACGTCGACCTTGGTAATGGTGGCCACGATGAGTGTTTGTCTATTTTTGATTGGAGCTTTTAGATTTATTCTGTGGGCGGTAATCGTACTTGTGGCTGAGGCTTGGCCGTTGTCGAAACGTTGGTCTGTTATTGTGTTGGCTGTGATTGTACTGCTTGGTCTGTCGTTTTTCTATAGCGTGGTGCACGTATTGGTAGCTAGGTCAATTACGGTGGGTGGGTTCTTTCTCTTTAACGGAGCGGTTGTTTATGTGACGACGTGGTACCTACATCGTAAGGTATTGACGATGATTTAGAAAAGAAGATTGCTTCGCGATGCACGCAAAGATGGATAGAAAATGATAGAGAAAAAATAATCTAGATTGTTTATGAGAGTAATTACTGACTGGCATTTGCACTCTAGATTTTCGCGGGCTTGCTCGGCTGAGTTGACGCTCAAGAATAATGCTTTGTGGTGTGAGAAGAAGGGCGTGAATGTGCTCGGCACGGCAGATTTTACACATCCGGTGTGGTTTCGGGAGATAGAGGAACAATTAGAGGAGACGGAGCAGGGTTTGTTTAGATTGCGGTCTGGAATGTATCCGAAGATGCGGTATATGCTGACGGCTGAGGTGTCACAGATTTATAAAAGGGGAGGGAAGGTGAGGAGGATTCATAATATTATTTTGGCTCCGAGTCTCGAGGCAGTAAGAAAGATAAATAAGTGGCTCGATAATAATGGCGCTAACCGGAAGAGTGATGGCAGACCAATACTTGGATTTGATAGCGAGGAGCTGTATAAAGTATTTAAGAGTCTCGACGATAATATCGTGATGATTCCGGCGCATGCTTGGACGCCGTGGTTTAGTGTGTTTGGAAGTAAGTCGGGTTTTGATTCGATTGAGGAGTGCTTCGGGGAGATGACTCCGTATATTTATGCAGTAGAGACGGGATTGTCGAGTGATCCGCTGATGAACCGTCAGTTGAAGCAACTGGACAGTGTGATGCTGATATCAAACTCCGATGCACATAGTCCGCGTAATTTTGGACGCGAGGCAAATGTGTTTGAGATTGAACCTGAGAAGTTTTCCTACAATGAATTCATGCGGATCCTGAAAGAAAAAGATACGGCGGCGTTTAAGTATACGATTGAGTTCTTCCCGCAAGAAGGGAAGTACTATTTGGACGGTCATGCGCCATGTGGTTTTAGTTGTGAACCGGAGGAGACTCGACGATTGAAGGGGAGGTGTCCAAAGTGTGGGGGAGTAATTACCGTTGGCGTGTTGTCGCGAATTAATGATTTGGCGGATAGACCGAATAAGGTGCTGCCGAAAAATAGCGTGCCGTATAAATCCATTGTGCCGTTGCAGGAAATTATTGCTGAGTCGCTTGGTGTGGCATCGACGAGTAGTGTGAAGGTACAAGCGATGTATGAGAAGATGATTAGTGAGGTGGGGAACGAATTCCACATTTTGCTTGACTGTCCTATCTCATTAATTACTGTCTCGTCGACGCCATCCATTAGTCAAGCAATTGAACGTATGCGTCTGGGTCAGGTAAACATTACCTCCGGCTATGATGGTGTTTTTGGTAAAGTTAAGATTTTCACTGCCGCCGAAAAAGCCCTGCGAAAGAAGCTGTCGTAGATGTTTTCATTTGACCGAGAGTTCATTTTGTAATAGTATATTAGGTCCTCAAGCTCATTTGAGGCAGCCACAAGGAAGATTCCATGAAAACGTCATTTATTGTTGATTGTAGTGTCGATTCGACTACGCCACGAAGGTTGCGCTTGCCGCGGGGAGCGGAGCAGCAGCACACCATCGGCTCGCGCGTGATGAGCGCCGACTACGATGTTCGGCTGACCAACGTGAGGGTCGCTCCGGGGCAGTCAAAACGCTGGGGTATGTTCGGCAGCGAGTTGCGGGCATGGTTGACCAACAACAACGTGCAGGTGCTGCGGGCAAACGTGCTTGAGTGGTACCTCGCTCATACTGACGAGATCCCAGTCGAGTGGCAATCCTATGAATGCGTGAGCTTCTGGGGTGACCACTACTATGGAGCACCTGGCCATGCCTTTGGGTCTGCTGGAGTGCGGGGCATGTGCTACGGAGCGAGTGGTTGGTACGAGCAAGTGACCGTTCTTGATAAGCGGTTCAAGCGCGGAGACGTGGCGGCTGTTGATTTCAGTCGTTAGTCGCGTCGTCGTCCCCGAGGGGCTCCACTGCGGTGGGGCCTCTTTTATGTTTCAAAAATAAAAATATTCGTCACGGCGATAAGCATACATATGTGATGCTCATCTCGTAACGAATATTTTTTTAAGCTACGCAAGTTATGCGCGAGCTTTCTTAGCTACCTTACGTTTTGGGGCGGCTTTCTTGACTGTCTTTTTTGCTACTACTTTCTTAGCTGCTACCTTACGCTTAGGTGCTGCTTTCTTCGCGGCCTTTTTTGCGGCTGCCATAAATATACACCCCCTTTCTTTCAGCAGAAAAGTTTTTCTATAAACTTTTTCTGTTTCGTCACGATAGCTATCACGACGATTACTAATAGTATACTGCAAATCGTTTACGATAGAAATAAATTTCAACTATATGGTGTGTATAACTTTTCTAAAAAAAATATTCTGTACCAAATTTACAGAATATTTTTTTGATAAATTTTATTGAAAGTATTTTAGATAAATAATAGTTTCGTGCCGCCCTCTCCGCACTCAGATCGTCAACCGTGACGGCCGTCTCACCTCGTCTGACTCGGGCGCCGTCACAGGGCCGACCTTCGTTTGTCGATGACGGCACTGAACTATTATTGTATGATCTCGACTGTCGCTCCGACGTTGGCCCAGTTGTAAACCCATTCGGAGTTAGCGTAATTAATATTGATGCAACCGTGACTCATAACATAACCAAAATTGTTGTGCCAGTAAGCGTAATGAAGATAGATGTGATCGTAAATTCGTAAATTATATTTTACGTGCGGTATGCTGTAGTTATTAGGATTATTGAGGCCGTAGCTCCAGTTATAATCATGCCATAATAATTTTTCTTTGACGTCGGTCAGGCCGAGGGGGGTAGGGTGACCTGGGACACCTGTAGAAACAAGGAAGTTGTTGATTGGCACACCGTATTCGTAAGCTGTGAGCTTTTGTTCGCTCAGATCTACTTTAATGTATTGAGCGATTGTTTCGTTGTAGCGATCGCTAGTTACATCGGCCGTGATGGTGAAGTTATGATCGAGGTTGGCAGTGGTGTAAAGATTGTGAGAGGTAATGGTGGTGACAGTAGATGCCGCGAGGAGTTTTGATTGAATTAGATCTAGTCTAGTAATAGCTGATTGGTCGCTGACGGGAGCGGCGAGAATGGTTGAGCCGCTCAAGCTGACGTAAGAGCCGGTGTTGAGTGTTGGTGCACCATTGAAGACCTCGTACTTCATGGTGCCGAGGTGATTGAAGACTTTAATGTGAGGTCCACCAGTTAAACCGGGGCCGGTGATGATGTCGGCTTGACCGTCAGCGTCAACGTCACCGCAAGCAACGTTCACGCCACCACGAAATGATTCGTCGTAGGCGAAGAAACCAGGATATTTTTGTTTGCCAAAACTGTCGAAGATTATGATTTGCGGGCCGCCACCAAAGTGCGTGCCGGTAATAATTTCGTTTAGGCCATCAGCGTCAATATCACAGGTAGCGACGTTGATACCGCCGGTGAAATCTGGTCCGTAAGCGAGGAAGCTGCCGACTTGGGAGCCATCTTGGCGGAAGACGGTGACGTTAGGCGGAGAGCCGGGGCCAGCGCCGACAATGATTTCAGCGACGCCGTCGTGACCAAGGTCGCCAGCTGCAATGCCACCGATAAGATTTTTCGTTGATGAAGAGAACGGGGTGAAAGATGAGGTGGTGGTGCCGCTAGCATTGACGATGCGAACTTGGGGGTTAGTAGTGGCAGCCTGAGCATGGAAGCTTGGTAAGAGACCGAGAGAGATGAGGCTCAAAACAAAAAACCATTTCATATACTTTCAGTATACACGAAATGGCTTGATGGGTAGAATAAATTGTTTGTTCAAAAAAACTGGCTTACGCCAGATTTTTTGGTGGACCAACAGGGACTCGAACCCTGGACCCTCTGCTTGCAAAGCAGATGCTCTACCAACTGAGCTATTGGCCCGTAGCAGTAACGCCAGTAGAGTACCGATATTTGCGTAGTTCGTCAATTTTTTGCTGGGGCTGTGCTAGTTCTAGCCTTGATCAATAAGAGACCGATAATGATGGCACAGAAGACAACAGCGAGACCGGCGTAGCGGAGGGTGTTGATAGGGCCGACAAGGGTATAGAGGAGGCCAGCGATAATGGGGCCAGCCATCCAGCCAAGGTCTTCCGCGAAGGTGAGGGCACCGGTAATGAGGCCGTAGCGTTCGCCGCGGGGGAGCCGTGCATCAAGCCAAGACCAGAGGGAGATGGTAAAAATTTCGTCGCCAAAGGAGAAGAGAAAACAGAGGACAATAAAGAGCGGCTGGAAGGTGGACCAAAGAAAGAGGGCGGCAAAACTGATGATGGCTAAGGCAAGATAGGCGAGAATCTTTTTATTGCTGGCGTCGACTAGTCTACCTATTATAAGAGCTGAGACGATGGTGGTGGTATCGAAGGCGATTAAGCCCAGGCTAATTGTAGGACCAGAGTCATTGGTGGCAATCAAGAGAGGTAGAGTGAACCAGAGAAGTCCGTAGGCAGCCGCTAGGACGATTGAGTAGATGAGAAAAATTGTACTGAGTGGGTGTAGTTCTTGAAAAATTTGGCGGAGGGTGGCAAAAGAGGTAGCAGCCAGGTGTCGACGTTCCCGGTGGCGGGCAGGAAGGAAGGTAGGTATGGGGCGTCGCTCGGCTAAAGTTAAGACGATGAAAGCGCCAACAAAGGGATAGGTGACGAGCAGACCGATGACGCTACCTGAGAGCTGACTGAAATAGGGTAGGCCAATAACGGCCATGGTCATGCCGATGGCTTGCATGGTGCGCTGTAGACCGGTCATGCGGCCGATGACGGTTACGGGACTATGGGCTAAAAGATAGGCGCCAATGCCGGGCGTGAAAAAAAGCCAACCGAGGCTGCTGAAAATTATAGAAAGAATAAAAGTGAGTGGTGATAACCCAAAGATGAGGACGACACCAGCTAAAAAGAAACAGATGGTGGAAACTCGGAGCATGCGCAAGTAACCGTAACGTTCCAGCATAAAGCCGGATGGTACGTCGAGAGCCAGTTGAATGAAAACAGAGATGCCAATAAATAAACCGACAACTGGCAAGGGTAAAATTCGTCCACCAAGAATGGCAATGAGGCTATAGTGAATGCCGGCGCCAAATTTGAAGAGCAGCAAAAAAAACCAGAAGGGGGTGAAGCTGGCGGCGACGGCGGTAAAGGAAGATTTAGCGTTGAGTGAGGGCATTAGGAGGAGTTTTACCAGCAGCGAAAGCAAGGATGTTAGTGGCGGCGGCAATACTCATGGCGTTACGAGCACCGTGGGTAGCACTGGCGGTGTGGGGAGTGGTGATGACGTTTGGGAGTTTGCGGAGAGCGCGAGGAATGTATGGTTCGTGTTCGTAGACGTCGACAGCGGCACCAGCGATGAGGTGATTTTGTAGAGCGTGAATAAGGGCAGCTTCGTCGACGACGGGGCCGCGAGCGGTGTTAATGAGGAAGGCAGATTTTTTCATGAGGCGTAGTTCTTTGACGCCGATGAGGTGATGAGTGGTGGGGAGGAGGGGGACGTGGAGACTGACGAAGTCCGCAGTCTTGAGGAGCTTGGCTAGAGGACAGAAGACGGCGCCAGTTTCGGCTTCGAGTTTAATGTTTTTCTTGACGTCGTGGTAAAGAATTTTTAAGTTGAAACCATCGCGGAGACGCTTAGCGAGAGCTGAGCCAATGGCGCCACCACCGATGATACCAAGCGTGCTGCCGTAGATGTCGACGCCTAAGAGCATTTCTGGACCCCAGCCTTTGTATTTATTTTTACGAGCGAAAGTGTCTACTTCGACGAGGCGGTGAGCGAGAGCGAACATAAGAGCCATGACGTGCTCGGCTACAGCTTCGCTGATCTCGGGGCCTGGCGTGTTAGTGACAATAATGCCGCGCTTTTTGGCTTCGGTTAAGTCGATATTATCAAAGCCAACGGCGTAGTTGGCAATCATTTTTAATTGTGGACCAGCGGCGTCCATGACAGCAGCGTCGATGTGGTCCGTGAGGATAGAAAGAATAACGTCAACGCCACGAACACGACGTAAAAGTACGCGATGAGGGATGATACGATCTTTTTCGTACTGATCAATTTTGAGGCTGCGATTTTTGCGTAGTAATTTTAAACCAGCCTCTGGGATATGTCTGGTGACGAAAATTTTCAGCATAAAAATAATGACAGAGCGTGTGGCTCTGTCATTATAGCACTTTTTATTTTAATTTACTTTGACAGTGTCTAGGAAGAGGGACCACTCAGTGTTATCATCTTTAGTAGTCGAGTTATCATACCAAGCGGCAGTAATAACTTGTGTGCTGGTTTCGTAGATCCATTCACTATGAACGCCTGGTGTACAACCAACGCCATCACATGGATTATTGTCAGTCCAAGTAATAATGGTAAGAGTTCCAGTATCAAGAATCTTGGTTTCATTTGTGCCAAGATCGATTTTCTGGGCGGCTTTGAGTTCGATTATTCTAGCTGTGCCGCTGCCAACTGCTGATTGCTTGGCTTTGGTGATGGTTATGCTGGCTGGTGAGCGGTAGCCGCCGCATTCGTTGCAATCACCGAGTGGTTCGAGGCCGAGTTGGATGGTGGTAACATCGCGAGTGTTATTTTGCATGGTGTAGATCTGCCAGCCTTTGAAGTATTTGAAAGAAAGATCGCTGAAGAGGCTGTCGTTATAGGTGAGCTGTTCGGCGACTGGAGTTGGACATTCGGTTACAGCCCCCTCTAACTCCCCCGTAGCCAGGGGAGGATTTACGGCCTTGTCGACAAAGCCGGCAGTGGTGCACTGCGATTGCAGTTCGCTTGCTGAGAGAGCGACGATTTTTGGGGCGTTGTTTTGGGTGATGAGATAGCCGGCAATAAAGATGCCAATGGCTAGGATCCAGAAGAGCAGGACGAGAATCCAGGTGTGGGTTTTGTTGATGGGAGGAGTTGAAAGTGGGGGCATACGACGGATTCGATTATAGCTTTAGAACTGTCGCTCGTAACTGACAGGGTAGTCCTCTTCCTAGCGGCGCCTCGTCAACCGTACCAGCCGTCTCACCTCGTATGACTCGGGGGCTGGCACAGGGCCGAGGCTCAGCGTCGTCAGAGGACCACCCTGTCAGTTGCTCGCTCCTACAAAACTCTGGCTCGCTAATGATTAAAGCTACCGACTACCAACTACAATCTACAAACTGTGCCGAGTATACCGTTATTCACTCGTCAGCGGAATGGCGAGGAGGGCTTTGGGGGTAGGCCAGGTTTTGAGGATGCCGACCTTGGCGCCGAAGTGAGAGATGACACTTTCCGCGTTCATGGTGCCAATGCGGAGAGAGTCGGCCATGTCGCGGCCTTGGAGACGAGCGGCGACGAAGGCGGAACCAAAGGCGTCGCCGGCGCCAGTTTGGGAAATGAGTTTGATGTTACGGGTGCCAACGTGCCAGTAGTTGTCGCTTGTGAAGGCGTGAGTGCCGCGAGGACCGTCGGAAATGAGCAGAGTTAGGTTGGGACGGAGGAGATGTTTAGCCAGTTCTTGTACGTCTGCGGTTGGCAGTTTGGTGAGTTCGCGGGCTTCTTCCAGGTTGAGCATGAGGTAGGTGACGTGGCGGAGGATGGGGTCGAGGGCGCGTAGGCCGTGTTTGATTTCGCCGTGGCCGGGGTTCCAGGCGACGATGATATTTTCCTGTTTAGCGTGACGAATTAAGCGGATGAGAAGTTCCATGTTGCCACCGAGCGAGGTGGCGTAAATGAGATGAGTTTTTATTTTGCGTTCGGCTAAGTCCGCCTCGGAATGTTCGGCAGAAACACCGCGGTAGACGAGGATGGTGCGTTCGCCGTTTGGGGCAGTGAGGAGGGTACTGTAGGCAGTGTGACCTTTTTTGATGGTTTTGATGAGTGAGGTATCGATTTTGAAGCGCGCGAGGTCCGCAAGAACGGCCTGTCCTGGCTCGTCGTCGCCAAGGCGAGTAATGATACTGGTTTTGAAGCCTAGGTTAGCAAAAGTAGCAGCCGAATTGGTGGCGCCGCCGCCGGTTGAAAAGTGGATGTCGTCGATGTCGATTTTGCTGCCAAGAGCTAAGCATTCGGCCAGGTTGCCGCCAAGCTCGGGGAGGGGAACTAGCAAAAAGGCTTTAGAAGCTAGGAAAATATCTCTTGTTGCTGTGCCAATTGTTATAACATCGAACATATGAGAACAGTATAGCAAATAAAAAGACGCCCTGCTCGGCGCCTTTTTGGTTAACGATTTTTCTCCCAGGTTTTGATTTCTTTGAGGTAGTTTTGACCAATGGCCAAGACGGTCTGTGGACGGGTGAGTTTTCCGGCTAGGAAGTTCTGTAAAGGTTTAAGGAAGACGGTGCGACCGACAGCGAAACCTATGCAGACGCCGCTTTTAGCCGCGGCGCGGAGCCAGAGTTCGACTTGTTTTTTGCTTGATCCACGGCCGAGGACGATAATGGCGCCAGTGGTGTGTTTGGCGACGCGTTTCCAGGCAATGCTAGTGGGAAGACCTTCAACTTTCCAGATGTTTGGCGTAATACCGGCAGCCTGGAGTTCGTCAATGACGGTAGTGAGAGCTTCCTCTTTTTTGCTTTCTGCCATGTCGCCGACCAAGACTTCTAGCATGAAGTCGCGAGATTCTTTGGTGCAGAATTTGCTGAGTTTAAGAAGGCGAGAGCGAGTGACTTTGTTGGCCTTCTCGTTGCCAGGGGTGTAGTAGACGAGGGCCTTAACGAAAGTCGGGTTGATTTTGGTAATGACTGTGCCGAAGTCGTCGCCGTGCAAAAAATGATAGACGTCGTGCTCGGGGCCTTCGGTGGTGAGGGCAAAGGGAAGGCCGACTTTTTTAGAACGCTTAATAACCGGCGTGCCGAATTCTTCGTCGATGATGGTGGCGAAGGCAGCGTCACCTTTATACTGTTTTTTGGCGTATAGGATGGCGTCGAGCACTACTTCCTTGCAGTCGACGAGGATTTGTTTGTCCTTGCCTTTGACGGGATAGGGTTTGCCTAAAAGGTCGTGGGTGAAAGAGCCGCGGTGGTCGCAGGGGAGAATGTAGAGAGGAGTTGGTTTCATACAGAATGATTAATTGGCCAAGGTTCGTCGCTCGCACCTGGCCTGACTGCTCTTCCTAACTGCAGACGCGACCGCCACATTTTTTAACTGAGTAGATTTTGGAATGGCGACCGGTCTTTCGCTGTCTTGCTGATCCTCTTGATTGATCGGAGCTACGGACACGGGCCGGTCTTAGCGTCGTCAGAGCAGTCAGCGCCAGTCCGCTCGCTCCTACAAGGCTCAGGCTCGTGAATTCATGAGCTAAGCGAACGAACGCGGTAGCTGGGTTTGAGGGTGAGTTTTTTGAGGATTTCGTCGTGGGTGAGGAGGCCGGCGGTGGGGCCAACTTGGCCGACGCAACTGGCGGCGTTGATGGAGCCCCAGGCCAGGGCAGTGTGTGAAGTTTGCTTATGAAGCAAGGCGCCGAGGTAACCGGTAACGAAGGCGTCGCCAGCACCGGTAGTTTCCAGACGCTTGCCGGGGAACATGGGGGCATGGACTAGGGTTTTGCCATCGTCAGCATAGGCGCCGTTGAGGCCGTCCGTAATGACTACATCGTCCGCCCCTAAGGTATAAAGTTTAGCCATGACGCTTTTGAGACTGGCTTCCGGTAAATTGGTAATGGCGCGGGCCTCGGCCATGTTAACAAAGAGCACTTCACTGGCGTTGATGAGTTCGAAAAAGACTTTTTTTCTATCCTCAATTTGTAAGGTGCCGGGGTTGAAACTGAGGCGAATATTGTGAGATTTACTAAGGCTGATGAGTTGGCGGAAGAGTTTTTCGTAGCCTTGACCGAGTTCGCCAATATGAATCCAGTGGGTTTTTGGTAGATCTTTTGGGAGTTGGATGTCAACCGGGCGATGGACTACTAACTGCGTGCTTTCGCCTTTAAAATTAAGGACGGCGGAGAAGCTGGATTCCTTTTTGGCTGTGGCACTGATAAGTGAGGTGTCGACTTTTTGGGCCTTAAGCCAATGCAGAGCAACAGCATGGGTGACGTCGTGACCCATGACGGAAAGAATGGACGTTTTTTGTTTCATTTTAGCGAGTCCGACGGCGACGTTGGGGGCGCTGCCAGCGATTTGCGACAGGGTAGAGAAGACCTCTATTTTATGGCCGTAGTCCAGACATAGTTTGCAGCCCTGTTGTTCTAGGGTGCATTCGACGCTGGCGTGTGGCAAGGTAATAAAGGTGTCGAGCTTGATGTCGCCAATTGTCAAGAGATCGATCATATGGCTACATTCTATCACCTTTTTTAGAAAGACAAGGGGGGATTTTGGGAGATGTGCACAGGGGAAAATATGTGCTCAACTAACATAGCTATGACCCAGGTTCCAGTCAACGCGAGACTC
>DOZH01000007.1:0-19299 GCA_003518105.1 Candidatus Uhrbacteria bacterium | reverse complement strand
CTCGTCTTCGTTGACTACAGGCTCGAGGCTCAGCGTCATCAAAAAACTACCCTATCAATTGCTCGCTCCTACAAGGCTCTGGCTCTGTGAAACTGTTCGCCGCGGTAGATGTAAACGGGGAGGAGATTAGGGCCGGTGATGGTTTGGATGGGGGTGAGGTTGGGGAGGGGCCAGGCTTCGATAGCGACAAGGGCGTGAGGGGGGATAGCAGAGAGTTTGGTGATGAGACGGGGGTAAATTTTGCGCATTAAGAAAATGAGCACGACGTCGGCCTGAGAAATGTCAGCCCGCCAGAGGTTGCCAAAGCGGAGATGAACGTGCGCGAATTTTTTGAAAGATAAGAGTTTACGGAGTTGTCCGATGACGAGGGGGAGGAGGGAGATGTCGTAACCGATGGCGGTAATGCTGGGGTACTTGGCGGCAAAAGCAAAAAGCCAGGCACCGTCGCCGCAACCTAAGTCCACTACGGTAAGGCCTCCCCTTACCCCTCCATAGCTGGAGGGGAATTTTAAGTTGTCGAGGACAAGTTGGCGCTGGGCTGGTTTGGTTGGCACCCAAGGAGCGGCAGAATAGCCAGCGTAGGCAGCGCTGATGACAATGGCTAGAAGGATGAGGAAGAGAAAGGGGGTCATGTGGTTATTCGGCGGGGGTGTGGTTGAGTGTCGTCAATAAGGTCGATTCTTCTTCGGGGGTGAGTAAGCGCCACTTGCCTGGCGGGATGTCGTCCAACCTGATGTTCATGACGCGGATGCGTTTGAGGGAAACCACGGTGCGGTGCAGAGCCTCACACATTTTGCGAATTTGGCGGTTGCGGCCTTCCACGAGGGTGATAGCGAACATTTGGGGGCCCATTTTGACGGCTTTGCAGGGGAGGGTTTTGTAGCCGTCGATCATGACGCCTTCGCGCAGGGCGGTGATGAAATCTTCCGTAACGTCTTCTTGAATACGGACAATGTACTCCTTTTGGTTCTTGCCTTCAGCGCGCAGGATTTTGTTGACGATGGCGCCGTCGTTGGTGAGCAGGATGAGGCCAGAGGAGGCGACGTCGAGGCGACCAATGTGGAAAATGCGTTCTGGATAATTTATGGTCTCAATGATGTTGTCCTTGGCCAACGGGTCGCTAGTACAGATAATGCCGACCGGCTTGTGATAGGCTAAATAGATCCGTTTGCTACGGTTTTGGCCGACGACAGCCCCGTCAAAAGTGATGGTTTCCGTGCCGTCCACCTTGACGCCCAGCTCTGGTTTGACGCCATTAACCGTGACTCGGCCTTCCGTAATGGCTCGGTCTGCGGCGCGGCGTGAACACACGCCTTGGTCGACTAGAAATTTATTCAATCTCATTAACTCCATAATACGAAATATGATAGCAAAAGTTGAGGAAAATGTACATGGTATACTGTAAGAATCGTAATTCTAGGAGATATTATTTATGCACGGTCGAGAATTTTCGGGATATAGGTTGCCAGATCATTTAGTTAGACCATCAAAAGTAGAAATAGACACCGCAGGGACTGATTTAGCTAATTTGGAAGTTTTAAAACAACAAGCCTTGGTTAGTGAGTCAATTGGGGCAGAAACATGGGGTTTGATATTGCCAAAAAGTAAGACTTATACGACTGGAGCTGGTTTGGATAATATGTTGTTTGTGGCGCGGGCGCAGGAAAGATTGACTGACGTGGCGCAATTAACTATTCCGCAACTGCGGCGATTACTGGAAATGGCCGAGCAGTTACAACAGGTTTATAAGCAGCAAGAAGATCCAAATAACCCTTTGGTATTGCAAACGGTGGCACTGAATTATCACGCTAATCCAGTAGCGAAAGATGTTTTTAAGAAAAAGCTAGCTGCACAGACTTTAAAGGATTTACATCTGCATGTTGTTGGGTTTAGGGCCTCTGATGTGGAGGGTGATAAGAAATTGGAGCGAGGACAGATCACTAAGCAAGATTGGCGAGATATTCATGACCCTTTTTTGAAGGTTACAAATAAATTATGGGCTCAGCCAGCAATACGTGTTCAGTTTGAGCAGAATTTGCAGATTCTACAGCCATTAGAGCAACCAGTTTTGCCCGGGATTAATTTTTCGGTTCCGGTAGAGAAATGCAGTTCTCCCGAATTTGCGCATGATTTAAGAATCCTGCATGAAAAATACTTGATAATATACAAAAAAATTGCGGGGCTTTTTGTGAATGTGGAAAAATTAGACGAAACGGGAATGCCGCAGTTATTGCCGTATGACGAGCGAGTGACGGCGATTGAATGGTTTGGGCAAGAATTGTTGGTGGCAGCCACGGACGCGACTTCCGTGGAAACATTAATTAAATGGTTATTGCGAGTGAGCAAAATATTAGTTTCTGGTGAGGTAATGCGTGGTAGTAATGACGAAGCTAAAGATAAGACGATATTTATCAGAGATCCGGCTTATACGATGTCGTTAGTTAAAAAACTGGACAGTGATATTATGATAGTTAATTTAGCTCCACGAATATTATCGACCGGAAATTTGCTAGCTACACTAGGCTTGCACCGGGTTATGCGGGGGTCGGTAACAGAAGATTGGTTGTTGGAGAAAGAACGAAATGAGAATGAAATAACGGAATTTTTTAACCGAGGAGAAAAAGAATTAGCGGCAAAATAATTGAGGTATATTGCAATAAAGTTGAGGAAAATGTACAGGTTATGGTATTATTTGAATATCTATGAATACACGAGAAATGAGTAGAACTGAGTTGCCGCAGGCCGCTACGTTGTTTTCGTTGTATAAGTCTTTACGTCTAACTTTTAGGCATTGGCGAATACTTCGTGACTCGGATAAGGCTTGGAAAGAGCATAAGGCGGGAAAGTCTTTTCCATTGCGTAGTGCGGCTGATATAGATGCGCTATGAATGTCGATTTTTCGACTGGTTTTTCACGTCGGTTTCGTAAATTACCCCAGGATATTCAGATTATTGCAAAGGTTAAACTCAAAATTTTCATTGTCGATCATTGGGAACCATCTTTAAAAACTCATAAATTACACGGTAAGAGAGAAGAGCAATGGGCGTTTTCTATTAATTACGAGTATAGAGTAGTTTTTAGGCAACAGGATGAGGAGATTTTGCTGGTCGATATTGGATTGCATGATGATGTGTATTAAAGATGAAATAGCTAGCAAAAGTTGAGGAAAATGTACAGGTTATGGTATGCTCGCAGTAGCTATGAATTATACTTATAGAGTCATTATTGAGCCGGATGAGAAGGTTTGGCGGGCTTGGGTGCCGGCGTTGCCTGGTTGCCATACTTGGGGTAAGACGATTGAAGAAGCCAAGAAGAACATTGGTGAGGCTATGGAGGCTTATATTGGCACCTTTCTTGACTTGGGTAGACCAATTCCTGTCGATAACCAACACCAACTGGAAATGCTGACGACCGTATCCTTGAAAGAAGCTAAAAAACCAGGGAAAAAGGCTGTTGCTAGAAAATCAATTAAGCAATTGGCGCATGCCTATGTCTAGGCCGCCCGTCATGACCGCCAAAAAATTTGTTAAAATTTTGTTGAGTTTGGGTTTTACTAAGGGTCGACAAGCTGGTAGTCATTTGATCATGATCCATACTGATGGGCGGGTGACGACCATTACTATGCATACTGGAGATATGGCGACGGGTACAGTACGGCAGATTTTGAAGGACATCGAGCTAGCCGAAGAAGAATTGCGAAAAATGTTGTAAACAATAAACCCGGCTGCGAGAACAGTCGGGTTCATTTACTATCATGAGCTTGGTAGGCAGAGGAGAGAGTCAACCGAGTACGCGGCTGATGATAGGAGTTTTGAGCTTTTGAGGGCTCGAGACTCTCGAACGGCGTAATGGGGAATTACGAAGTTGGAGAGTCCCCGCAACACGACTTGGAGTAACCAAGAGGGTTGCGGGAGAAGGGGGGGCGGGAGCATTTCTGCTCAACCACCACACTGCAGGTAGCGGAATTTGTACTCTTCCGCGTCGACAGAGTGAGCAAAGGCTTGGGGGCCATTTGCGTCGGCCGGAGCTGCCCCTGCGTGGAGGGGGAGCTCGTACATGTCGTCCGGATCTGCATCTGGCCCGACGACCACCCGAACGGTGTTGTTTTCCAGGCAACACCAGTGCTGTTGCCCGAGGGAGCCATCACGGCTCTCCCCTCGGAACGAGTGGCCTGTTTCTTTACAGGCCAAAACGCGACCAGTATTTACGAGAAAAAATTGCATCATTGCTCCTCGCTCGGGTTGCCGAGCAGGTATGAGGCCGAAGCCTCGTGGTGAGTGTGCGTGCGAAATGCGACGGACGACTCTCGAACTTCACAACAAGAGAGATTTGTGAAGTTGGAGAGTCCCCGCAACACGACCTGGAGTAACCAAGAGGGTTGCGGGACGGGGGACGGGAGTCGGGGCTCGACCGTCAGGAGCCGATGGACGGAGCGTGGAGGGCGGCGCCGAACTCGAGTCGGGTGGCGAGCGTCCAGACAGCGGGGCCAATGTTGTTGGGCCCGTTGCTGGTACGGGTGGTCACGCCGGAGATGCACCACTTCTTGCAGGTTCCTGCCAGAAACCCAAAGAAGTTTTGATGGGTGACGATCTCCTCTGTCATCTCCGCAGCCGCGATGTCCAGGTCGAAATCGACCAGAGGCAGGGGGTGAACCCAGCCGGCCAAGCTGCTGTGCTTGGGGTCGGGGACCTGGTTGATGATGGTGCGCTGCCCGCCACAAGTGGCGAAGAAGTGACCCAGCATCTCCCGAACGCTGCTTGCGGCGGTGAACTCGAACCAGCCGTCGGGCGCAACGCACCCAATGATCTGGCCCTCATACTCCACCTGCACGCCGAGTTCCGCCTCTCCGTAGCCGATGCCGGCCTGCCTGGTGGCAAGGTAACGGAGGTCGCTGACCCGAGCGCAGAGCTCGGACAACGGCAGGCTCGGGATGGTGATGGTCCGCCGGCCGTCACGGCACTTGATGATGCCGGCGACCTGCATGTCCGCCAGACCGAAGTTGCGCATGTTGATTCGGATCAACTGGGCCGAAAGCAAGGAGCCCTCGTGCCCGATCCGTCTGGCCTCCTGGATCAGGGCCTGCACTTCCGGCAGCTTGCCAGAAGCGAAGTAGTCCAAGCTCCGCTCCTTCTGGAGCTGGCGCTGGAGGACGTCCGCCTCCTGGTACTTGTCGCCCTGCAACTCAAAGGCTGCGGTGACGCCGAGTTGGATGGCGAGGTCGAGGCTGGTGGGGATGAGAATCAGGAATTGATCCTCGATTGACGACTCGATCCCTCGGATATGAAATCAAGTAGTCGATCCAGGATCCCACCAGTACGATGTGCGTCGTCATGATGGGAAATGGGTGCTCGGGTTTTTAAGGCTCTCTGCCTAGGCGACCTGGTGGCGCTGTACTAGTTCTCGTGACCCCAACTAGTAGGGGTTTTTTTGTTGTGGCTTGCCCTAGCCGAGGTGGGCCCGCACGATCTTGATGATGGCGGCGAGCTCCTTGCGCCCGTTCGCCTTCACATATTGCTGGGAACCCCAGACCGGTCCGCTCATGGGGCGACCTTCCGCGTCCAGTTGGCTGGAGAAGGGGAACTCCTCCAAGCCGAGGGACGACTGGTAGGTGCCGACGAAGTAGATTCCGAAGGCCTCCTTCCATTCGACACCCCAGTCGAACCCGGCCAGGTAGGCCCCCTGCAGTCCGCCGTCCCTGCTCACGAACGGGATGCCGTTCGTGATCGTGAACTTGCTGGCCATGGCTGCCAGCTCACGGCGAGCGGCGGCCTGGCGGGCGACGGGGTCGGCGGCGAGGACCTTGAAGTCCTCGACCTGCCGCAGGAAAGCGGCTTCGTCGATGCCACCCTCCTGGCAGAGGGAGCAGGCGGCGAGCCACCAACAGCTTTCGCTGTCGGGGTCCATCTTCACTCCCTCGCAGCGGACTTTCTCCACCGCCTCGGGGGTATAGGCCCCATGGAGGATGGCAGCGAGGCGCTGCTTGTCTTCGGGGATCAAACCGAGGGCGGCTGCCAACCCGGCGTCGAAGCCGGGGGCGTTGGTGTCGCCCCCCTGGGGGATGCGGGAGGTGAGGGATTCCTCACCTCCCAACCACGCCGGCCAGTTGCCGAGGGCAGCGAGGCGGGGGGTGGCGGCGCGAGCGGTGGCGATGATGGTGTTGATGTTCATGGTGAGCTCCTGTCTTGCGACAAGTTGCCTGAGGATGTTGATTCCCCAGGTCTTCGCGTGCATTGGCGACCGCTTTCGAAAGCCACGAGCTATGCTCATGGGTTTAGAAAGTCCCCGCACCTGTTCAGGAGTTGACCTGAGAGGTGCGGGACGGGGTGACGGGAGCTGGGGAGCTCGACCGTCACCTGGGTTCAGTACCGACGCTCGGAAAAATCCTCTGCGTCGGCGAAGTTGGTGAAGGCGGCTACTGCGTAGCCGATTCCCCCAACCTCTAGTTCGTGTCCGGTGGGCGCCGGGCCCGCGAGGATGGGGATGGTGAATGTGACACCACCACCCCCATGCTTGAGGTGGCCCATGCACTCGACATGGGTGGTCGTGATTTCCTCGATCACGACCTTTTGGAAATCCCCGAACCACATCAGGCTTTCGCCTACCGTGGTTTTTGCGGAGACTTCTCCTTCAATGGCAAAATAAATTTCCATGTTACCTCCTTAAAGGCAAACCCCATGGTAAGGGTCGAGTCGGAATGACTCTCGAAGTTCGCGAGAGAGAACTCGTAAACTTTGAGAGTCCCCGCAACCAGCTAGTGCTAGTGGCTGCGGGACGTTGTGCGTCCACCGGAGCGAGGCTCGAACGGTGGACAGATTTTTTTGTGGCGATCAGTGACCGCCACAAACCCAACAGTCGCCCACATCACCGCACCGGGCGCAGATGAGGTGGGTGTTGGTGGGGGTGGTCGAGACTACGGGAGTCTCGACCACAACCGGGGTGGTGGGGGCGGAGACAAGAATTGTCCCCGCCCCGCCGCACAATGCGCAGGGGTCAATGTGACCCCCAGTTCCCCAACATGTGGGGCAAGCTTCGGTGGGCATGAGCCACCTCCTGCCTTGCGGCAAAGACGGGAACGGAACGAGTGAAGTCACAGCGGGGAATCCGCGTTGACGACAGGTTGTTCAGTTCCTCGATTGACGACTCGATTCCTCGGATATGAAATCAAGTAGTCGATAGAGGAGAGCTCGGCGACGCGTGCAGCGGCGAGCTCTCAGGTTGGTGTTGGGTTTGCGACCCTGTGACGGAGTGACTACCGTCGCGACGCACCAAGGCGCCGCTTGTTTTTAGATGGTGGAGATGAACTCCTCCGCCATCCTTTCGACTGTCTCGGAAGAGATTTCTCCCTCCCGATCACCCACGGCTAGGCCGTGGGTGTAGCCGTATTTTACGGCGGCCTTGATGGCCGCCTCAATCTCGAGGCGGCCAAGTTGCATGGCCGCCTCGTTGTTGGCGTGGACGACGAAGTCGACCACGCCAACGGCGCCTGCGGTTATTTCTTTCAGAGATTGACCCATGATTCACCTCCGTGGTGAGAAACCCCATGGTTAAGGGTGTGGCCAAAGTGGCCGGTGTGGGCGGGGTGCCCGAGATTCACAGCGTCGAAGAACTTCGAGGCTGTGAAAGTCGGCCCTCGCGTGCATGTGCATACGCGCGAGAGCGGCCCGTTGGTGCGACGGTGGGCAGGACCGGAGTAGACTTTTTTGGACCAGGTCTACTGGACTGGTGGAGGGTGACTAGTCCTCCGATAGCAGCTCTGCCGCGAGGGCCCGGCGCCAGGCCAGGACCTCTGAGCGGTAGCCACTCCGATTATTGAAAAGCGGTCCCGTGGTGTGCGGGCTTAACTTTTCAACCGGAATGAACTGGACTACCTCCTCGTGGAGGTGACCGAGCGTGAGCTCGGTCAAACCACACCCGAGGGTGTGGTTGTGGCCGGTGAACAAACATCGCTCCACGTTGGGGGTTGCGATGACCGCGTCCCCCTTGATTCGGACCCGCCACGTCACCTTCAGGTGACGGGGGAGTCGGGTGGGGATTTTCGTCCCCTCCCACTCCCTGACGCCAACCCGGCCGAAGCCGGGCATGGAGGCGATCAGTGTGGAGGTCCTGTTACGGACCTCCATTTCATAGGTGGTGCCCTTCGGCAGGGCGACCACCTTCGGCATGACGGCGCTGGTGACGAGGCCTATAACGTCCGCAAGGACGTTATCGGAAGTGAAGATTTCGTAGATGATGGCCATGGTGGCTCCTGGGGGGGGTGGTGACGAAGATCAGGGATTTGATCCTCGACTGACGACTCGAACGGACTCAATCAAGAGGTTCAAGTGGTCGGTAGAGGAGAGCTCAGCGACGCGTGCAGCGGCGAGCTCTCAGGTTGGTGTTGGGTTTGCGACCCTATGACGGTGGGGACGACCGTCACGACGCGACCAAGGCGCCGTTTTGGGATCATGAACTAAAAGTTCACGATTCCACGTCCGTTCAACTCCTCGAGAATTGAACGGACGCCGGCCGCATGGCCGGCGGTGTAGGCGGCCGTAATGGCCGCCTTAATGTCTTCTTTCGCAGAGGCGAAAAATTCGTCTCCGTTTGACTGGTGGGCGGTCGCAACCGCCCATGAGAGAGCCTCAAGGGCTTTCTTCAATTCTTCGTCCATGCTTCACCTCCGTGGTGAGAAACCCCATGGTAAGGGTGTGGCCAGAATGGCCGGTGGGGCGAGATGCCCGAGATTCACAGCGTCGAAGAAATTCGAGGCTGTGAAAGTCGGCCCTCGCGTGCATGTGCATACGCGCGAGAGCGGCCCGTTGGTGCGACGGTGGGCAGGACCGTAGTAGACGTTGGTGACCAGGGTCTACTAGCCTGGTAAGGAACTACCGCAACAAAGCGGTGAGCTCCTCCAGCATGGCCGCGCGGGCGGCCTGCTGTTCTACCGGGTCTCCCCAGACCTGGAGGATGGCTGCGGAACTGTATCCGCAATCGCACCGGTGGATCTGCAGACAGATCCTGGGGCCTGTGATGGCCACAGGGATGAGGGGTCCAGCCCCCTCGATCTGCCCGATCCGGGCGTAGTAGCCGGGGGCGTCCTGCCCCTGACCACTGACCACGTGGGCCCAGAGGCCCCCGTCGTCGTCCACCTGGAGGGGGAACTTTTGCTCCCCCAACTCTCCCACCCGGTGGGTGGGGTGGAGGTTGCGCGGCCTCCAGTCCGCCATGAGGCCGGCGGCCTCCATGGCTTCCATTCGGGTGTCCCGCTGGACGCCCCAAGTTTTCCAGTCGAACTTGAATCCTACCTCCCCAACATAACCGTACTTACGCTGATTCATCAGCGCGGCATAGGCCGCGACGAGGGTGGTGATGGCGGCGGGGAGGGTGATGACCTGGGTCACGAGAAACTCCTTTCCGTGTTGACGGAAGGTGGTGAGTAACGTGACGAAAGTTGTCTAGCCGGAGAATCCGGTTTGATTAACGGGCGTCAGGCTCCTCGATTGACGACTCGATTCCTCGGATATGAAATCAAGTAGTCGATAGAGGAGAGCTCGACAGCGCGGTGCGGCGTGTCGAGCTCAGGCGGAGTCCAGCTAGTGCTGCACTCCACAGTTTGTGCATTTGCCGTCGTTGCCGACGGCCTCCTCTCCGCAGTGACTGCAGAGAGAAACCCCGGCTTGGTGGCCGGCGGACCAGGCGGCCTTTACGGCCGCCTGGAGTTGGAGGAGAGCCTGTTGACGGCCCTCCTCCGTGTTGGTGGCCAAGGCCCAATCAAGGGCCTCGGTCGCCTGTTTCAAGGCTGATTCCATGTTACCTCCTTAAAGGCAAACCCCATGGTAAGGGTCGAGTCGGAATGACTCTCGAAGTTCGCGAGAGAGAACTCGTAAACTTTGAGAGTCCCCGCAACCAGCTAGTGCTAGTGGCTGCGGGACGTTGTGCGTCCACCGGAGCGAGGCTCGAACGGTGGACGGTTTTTTTGCGGGGCTTAGTCTGCCCCGCACTGGTTGCAGTGGTACGGATCCTCCTCGGACCCGAAATATCCACCGCAGTAGGGGCACCGACCGGCCGGGACGTTGAGGCCAGTGTAGATGTGCACCTTTCGCAAAAAGGTGCCGTCTTTCCACCAGGTCACCTCGTCCCAAATTTGGAAGTACCGGTGGTAGTCAGCCTCCGGCACCTCCTTTATTTTGGTGGTGCGGATGTGGTGAGCATCCCCCTTACTCCCGTTGTAGGAGTTTCCTTCCCGGTGGGGACCGGAGTTGGCCGCCAGGTAGGCGGCCAACGCCTCCCCGATGTCGGGGTGGGGCAACTCCCACCCCCGGCAGGTGTGAGAAACGGGGAGGATGAGGGGGTGGTCCTGGTCCCAAATGATCTTGGCGGAGCTCTTCGCTCCGCACTGGTTCCAGCACTTGTCCTCCTTTTTCATGAGGCTGAGAACAGCCCCCACGAAATTGTCCGAACTTGCCCCACAGCGGGGGCATACGAAATAGGCGGGGGCGGTGGTGGGGCGGCGAGCGGGGGTGAACATGAGAGGCTCCTAGCTCGGGTTTCCGAGCAGTGGGGGTCGGTCACGCTTTTGACGGAATGTCTGAGCGCTTTCGCATACCACGAGCTTAAGCTCATGAGCTGTGAAAGTCGGCCCTCGCGTGCATGTGCATACGCGCGAGAGCGGCCCGTTGGTGCGACGGTGGGCAGGACCGGGGTAGACGTTGGTGACCAGGGTCTACGAGCCTGGTGGCTGGTTAGAGCTTTTCAGCTCCGACCAGCCAGACGGGATCCTCCCAGCAAGTGCTGCAGCCCTGGAGGCTGCAGCACTTGAACTGATAGTAGTGGCGGGTGCCACTACTATCTTCCGTCGCGTCGTGCGGCGGAGGGAATACGGCGTCCTCCCCCACGTGACCGAGCATGGAGGTCATGAAACCTCCACACTCACAGGCGGGGGAGCCTGAGGCGTCCCCGCCTTTTTTTTGAGCCCCGCATGAGGGGCAGACGTCGACGATGGCCATGAGCCACCTCCTTGCCTTGCGGCAGAGGGTTGTCACGTCGCGGCAGAAATTGCCGAGAGCGCTTTCGCATACCACGAGCTGAGGCTCCTGAGCTGTGAAAGTCGGCCCTCACATGATGTGCAATCACGGGAGAGCCTTCTTTGACCTGTGCTCGCTAACGTTCCCCGGTCATGGGTGGCCTACGACGAGTGGTTTCTCGTAGGTGAAAAGTAGGGCTTGTCCGGCCTACCTGCGGTTTTTTGTTCGGGGGAATCAGCCCCCGAACTTCGCCACGAGGGCGGGGAGAATCGCCTCGTCCCATACCTGCTGCGAAACGTGCAGCAGGAAGGTGGTGTTGCTGATCACGCCCGCCTCGGGCGAGGAGGTGAAGCCGACCGGCAGGAAGTCCTGCAGGTTGATCTCGGTCTGGCGGGGCTTGGGCACCGCCAAGGAGATCTGAATCCCCCCGCACTTGGCCGCGATCGGTCCAGCGCTCTTGCGCTGGACCGTGACCGCGACGCCGGGGCGGGCGTCCATCCTGGACGCGAGGGTGGTGAGGTCAAACCTCCCACCCCCGGTGACGTCCACGAAGGCGACCCCTGGGAGGAGGTCGGTGACCTCGTTCGCAAGGAGGAGGGCCTCGCGGACGCCCTCCTCGTAGATCTCGACCTTGCGGCCGAGGGAGGCGAGGGCCTCCACGTCGCCGCCGGCTGCGGCGACGAACTCGGCGAAGAGTTTCCCCTTCGCCTCCTCACTGACCTGCGGCCGGGCCGGATCGAACCCGGGGAGCGTCGACATCCCCCGGGTCAGGAGGAATGCGACCGGCGAGAGCCGGTCGGCGGTCTGGGCGGCCCGGGGGCCGTCCAAAACTGCTGCGTCCTCGTCCAGGCCGGGGTAGAACACCCCCGCCGCCTTCATGGCGGCGGTGAGCCCGTCGGGGTCGGGGTCGGCGACAATCACGTCCGGCCAGTTCCGGAGGGTGGGGTTGTGCCACTCCCCGCATGACCAATCCGATTTGCAGTCACATTCAGTGACCATCCTGCCTGCGAACTCACCGACCTGCAACAGGGTGCTGCAGGCGGGGTGGAGGTCGCGGGTGGAGATGACCGCTCCGGGGACCAAGCCCCGGATCACGGCCGCCGCGGGGCAGTCGTGGTGGTCACGAACCTCGATCTCCACGCCCCGGGCCAGGAGGCCCTCGATGGTGGGGGCCAAGAAAGCCGTTGCGGGGGTGTCGAGGAACACCACCCTCCGCGTCCCTTCCGGGATGGCGGCGAGGACGGCGTCGCGGTCGGACACGGAAAAAAACTTCGAGAAAACGACCAAGGTGGATGCGATGGGAAGGGTGAACATGGTGAACTCCTGCCTTGCGGCAAGTTGCCTGAGGATGTTGATTCCCCGGGTCTTAGCGTGTGTCGACGATGACCTTAGAACCGACAGGATGCCGGCGCATAGTTCAGTCGCGACTTTGTAACGCTCTCGAAAGCCACGATTGGGTAATCATGAATTTTGAGAGTCCCCGCAACCAGCTAGTGCTAGTGGCTGCGGGACGGTTTGGTGTGTGGGTTGGGCAACCCTTTGACGGTGGACGTCACGACGCGACCAAGGCGCCGTTTTTGGGAAGTCAGGGATCTTCAGAGAAATCCCTGGCTCCCGTCCCCCTGCACATTGTGCAGGAGCCTGCTTCTTCACTCCAGCTACCGGCCCAGGCAGCGCCTGAGCCGGAGCAGTATTCGCAGGTCATCGACCTGCTCGAGGTGGGCTCCGGGATGTCCCGGAGAGCGGAGCCGGTGAGGGCTCCGCAGCAGGGTGCGGGGGTGCCGCAACCCCACCCGTTGGGGTGTGAGGTGGGGGCATCCGCCCCGCAGTCGGGGCAGAAGTGAGTGGTGGGCATAGCCACCTCCTTGAGCGGACCGACGGTGTGTCGGGGCAATGCTCTCGAAAGCCACGATTGGGTAATCATGGGTTTTGAGAGTCCCCGCAACCAGCTAGTGCTAGTGGTTGCGGGATGTGTGCGCTGCTCATTACCCTGAGCAGCGAGGGGGGTTTGGATGGGCACCGTAATGCCCATCACACCAACCGTCTTCGTATGTGGCTATAAAGGCCGCCGACAATGCTTCGACCGCCGCGTCTTCCGACGCGGCGGTACCGGCCACCAGGATAAACCTGATGGCCGAGACGGCTGCGGCTTGGGCCGCAGCCGTTTCACTTTGTCTTTTTTCCCAGGCGTCCATATTCACCTCCGTGGTGAAAACCCCATGGTAAGGGTGTGGCCGTAGTGGCCGCGGGAGTTTTGATGCTATCGCAACGCCCTCGAACATCACGATTGCAAAGAATCATGAGTTTTGAGGGAATCGGGAAACTTGGTGGTGCACACCAGAGGTTTCCCGGGAAAGTTGGAGATTGCGCTCCGATGTTCGCAGAGTCAGGCGTGACTCCGTGCGCTTCGCCTAGTTCGAAGGGCATGACTAGGTGGCCCCATTTGCGATGGCCTTTGGCGACTATTTATGTAAGCGCTGTCGTCGGCGCTGTGAACCTTGAAGATAGCTGACTCCGGTGGGCGTATATTGCCCGGTGATGATCTCGCTTCCCGCAGCCTGGATTGACACAGATATGTGCCGTCGCGCTGGCTGGTGGAGTTAGAGATCGAGTGCTGTGTCGACGTCGACGTTGTACGGGCAGGATTGCCGGGTACTGTCAGCCGTGACTCTGCAGCGCTCTCGAACGTCACCAGTGAGTGATGAAGTTGGAGAGCGTCCCATTTACACGAGGGCAAATGGGACACGAAGTTACGTTGTTCGTAACATGAAGTATAATTTCCACGGGTTCCTAATGGGTGGGTTTGGTGAGTGACGAATCGGCACAGAGTGTCGTCGTCAGCCAAAGGTCCACCGCCGGAAGGGCGCAGATACTTCTGTGTGTTAACTCTTCAGTTGTGAAGGTTCAGTTCCTTTGCCCTTAGACAAGCTAGGGGCTAAGCCTTGCGGCTGTTGGTAAGGACTGCAGGAGGTTCAAAACTGTTTTGAACTCCCGCGCACTCATTACCACGGTTATTTTCTCTGTAGTAACCGGGGGAAGTCTAGGGTGTTGGCCGAGCGTACTCAGTTGCCACTTGCCAGGTTCCGACGTTGTCCTGCGAGCAGGACGAGGAGAACATAGGTCGCTATCGAGGAAAAGTCTCTCTCACCCTAGGGGATGGGCCCACTTTGGGGGATTGACCACGAGGGGTCAGCTTTTGCTCAAGATGATCTATGTGAGGGCCTTTTGTTCTCAAGCCTTGCGGCGAGAAGCAAAAAGGCAGGATTCAGTCTATCTAGTGTGGTTGCCCACGGAGAGAGAATGAATCCTGCCTTGGCAAGCCGTGTGTCACTAAGTTAGTGACTGGCTTGTCTAAGTGTGCCCCGTTTTTACCGGCACCCGTACTCTCTCTTAAGTTGTAAGGAGCTTGCTGAGTGAGTTTCTCGTCTCATCAGCTTGTAGACACATCATACCATTTTCTACGACTTCTGTCAACTGCTGTGTGGCATGAAAGCTGGATTTAAGCTAAGATTAGCCTAGTAATTATCCACACCCTGTCATTTACAATATGACAGTAAGGTGAAATAATAGAGCCAAGAGAGGTAAAACCACTAAAAATATGTACCAAGAAATCTTGACCAAGTTGGGCTTAAACGCGAATGAGGCTCATATTTATGAGCTTTTGCTGACTAAAGGCCGGACTAAGGCTCGGGATTTGCTGACGGATAGCGGCCTAGGACGGGGTAACCTCTATAATGTATTGACTAGCTTGGTGTCCCAGGGTTTAGCCACGGTGACAGAAGGGAAGCAGCAGGTATATGAAGCGGCTGAGCCATCGCACCTAGCTACCCTCGTCGACGACCAGAAACGCCGGGCTGATCGCTTGGCACAGGAGTTCCAGGGGGAGTTACCAAAGTTATTGTCGACGTTTAATCTGACGACGGGGAAGCCGGCCATTCAGGTGTTTGAGGGGATTGAGGGTTTTGAACGGGCATTGTTTGACTCTTTAACTGAGAAAGGGGAGGTTTTGACTTATATTGACGTGTTAGCTTTGCAAGGGCCGTTTGCTGAGGTGAATGCTAGATATATGAAGCAACGAGCTAAGTTTGGAATTGCTAAGCGTGTGATTATGGCGGATGAACCAGCTATTCGAGAGTTTGTTAAAAAAAATGACAGTGAGTTAACCAAAGTTCATTTGATTCCGAATTTTCCAGTCCAGTTTCAAACTATCGTCGAGATATATGGTTCTCGTGTGGCTTACCTATCATTGTCTTCAGAGCGATGTATTAGTGTAATTATCGACGATGTGAATATTGCTAATTTCGAAAGAACTCGATTTGAATTTCTTTGGACTTCATTTCGCGGCTAGTTGAGATTCTTGTAAGTCGTTGCGCTCCATGGTGAAATCCGGTTCTAAAGTTCCGTCGTCGAGTGGTAATCCGCCGTGGGCAATGATGTGGAAGCCATAAGCCGATTGGTATTTTTTAGCGATGTCGGATTTGGCTAAAACTTGGAGAACTAGGCGATGATTTATTGCTTGTTCATCTATAACTTTTTGGAGAAAAGCGTCGCCAATTGCTTTGCCACGTAGGCCAGAGTCAACGTTAACCGAGCCTAAGTAGAGACTACCGTCCGGTTTTTGGTCAAAGCGTAGAAAGGCCACGATGCGGCCGTTGTTTTTGAGGATATGAAAGTTGGTCGATGGAGATTTTAATTTTTCTTGGAGAATATTTTCTAGGAAGGAAAGGGCTCTCGGTTCTTCAATTAACCAGTTGGCTCGATGGATAGCTTGAATGTCGATTTTTTCTTGTTTGCTAAGTTCGGTAGCAGGCATTTGTTCAATGGTATTATGGCGGACATCTTCGAGTGAGAAGTCGGGGTTATCATGATGAATAGAACGATACATTTCGGCGAGTAAAATGATACTGGTCTCGGCATTGGCTAATTTAGAAAAAAGGTTTGCGGTGTCTTCTGGGTGTTTAGCAGCTGCCTCTAGAATTTCACGCGCGCGGGTGAGGAGTTGGGCTTGGATGGCGTCGATGTCAAAAGTGCGTTCTTGGCCAGGGACGAAGAACTCTTTAGCTAGATTAGTGGCGGTGGTTTGAGCTAGGTCGGCGAGGTTGGCGTAGCTGTTGAAGATTTTTTGGGCGGTTTCTGGGGCTACTTGTTCGCTGATGGTTAGAATGTGGTCACGGAACTCGTCGCCAGCTTCCGCGGAGAGGAAAGAGCGAGCGCAGGGGACGCCGAAGGTTTTAGTGGCGTTAAAAGTGCGGTCGATGTTGGCTTGGGAAGTGTGAGTGAGGAAGGTTAAGAGTTGGACTTGTTCGCGGAGAGTGAGTTCGGTTAAGTCGACGCCCATGTCCTCTTCAATCCGAGCGCGCATTTCTGGGCGATGGAGTTCTTCGAGGAGGCGAACGGTGTCGATTTCTTGGTCGTTTGTTTTGACGTTAGCTTCGGCAAGGAGAGTAGCGAGGGGTTTGAAGGAGGCTTCGATAGTGGTAGACTCGGCGGTAAGTTTAGTGGCGTAGGTGCGGAGATTATCGGCGGTGGTTGGGGTGAGGATGGCTTGTTCGGCGGTAATTTTATCGGCGAAGTAGCCCTGGGCTTGAATATTTAATTCGGCGAAGTATTTGTTGGTTTTTTGGGTGGCGAGATCGAAGTGTTTACTGAAAAGTCTGCGAAGGCGGGCACTTTGTTTAGAGAGTGCATGGACAGCTGCTGGCGCGTTGGGTTCATATTCACCGAATACAGCCAGTTCTTCAGCGGCTTTGAATTGGCGCTCCTCACTGCTATGAGCTAGTTCGGTGATAATATTGGCGAAGCGACGTTGATCGAGGATGGGAACTATTTGCTTGGCAGCATTAATGAAGTTTTGTGACTCACGAAGATTGGCTTCTTCGGCGTGTTGTTGCTGCTCGTATTGATATTTTTGGCCCTGAGCACGGAGTCCGGAAAGTGCTTGAGTAACGGTTAGATATTCTTGCCATTGCTCGGCAGAGATATTGGGAGAGATGGTGTGAAGTTGATCGAAGATTGATGTTTTATCGGTCTTCGGTAGTAAATATGTTTGGGTAAAATCGAGCGCTTGCTTGATGGTTTGTGGAGTCGGCTCTTGATTTAGAAGGTAAGCTAAGTGTTCAGTGTACCGAGGATCGGGCGCGTCCGTTTTTATTTCGTGGGAGAGCTCGGCTTCTTTAGAGAATTTGGTGAAGGACTGGGGGATCATGGAGCGATCAAAACTAGCTACGACGTCTTTAGAGATGCGGTTTAAGGTACCTTCGGCATAAGAAGTGGCGTCGGGTTTGAGGATATGGCGGAGACGTTGACTGGAGTCCATGACTGATTCGGATGCCGTGACGCTAGCTCGACCAACAGAGCGATCGCCTTGATGAACGAGAATGCCGCCAGGGCTCTCTTGCTCGTTACGGAGTCTGGTGACGGTTGCTTCGGCAGCGTAACGAAGGAAGGGATTTGTGGTTGGGTCAGCGGCGACGTCGTCAGCTACTTCGTTTAAGCTATCAGACAGTTGATCAGCCCAACCTTGGGCGGCGGCGTTGGCACCGATGGTACTTAAATATGATAGGGTATCGAGTTGGTATTCGATCGGCAATGACTGGATGTAGGTATATAAGTATTCGGCGCTACTATCACCGGATAACTCAATGCCTTGAAGATTGTAAGTTAATTCACCAACGAATGATTGGCAGACCGTTCCTTGAGCTTCGGGAATACGAGAAAAACGAGTAGCTAGGTCTAATTGCTCGCTTAGCGGGAGTTCATTGAAGATATTAGGTGACCAACTTAACTCAGTTTCGGTAAAATCTCTTAAGCGGTGAAGTAATTCAGCTCGATTGCTTGGGTCTTGTTTAGCTTGTTCAGCGTATTGCAGTAAAGAAAATAGAGTCGAGTGTGCCTCGGATTCTTTTGTTTCATGATGATCAGCTTGATCATGAGAAAACTCTGACCCGTTGGCCATACCTACTTCTTAATCTTACGCTTAATAACCTTCTGCACAGCCTTAGCAATCCAGGGGGCGGTGAGGTGATAGTGTTCCAGGAGTTCGCGGGGGGTGCCGGATTGGCCAAAGTCGTCCTGGAGGCCGATGCGCTCGATGGGGACGGGGTGAACGGAGGAGAGAAGCTCGCAGATGGCGCTGCCGAGACCACCGGCGGCTTGGGCTTCCTCAACCGTGACTATGGCACCGCAATCTTTGGCCGCGGCGAGGATGGCGGATTCGTCGAGGGGTTTGATACTGGGGCAGTTGATAACGCGGACGTCGAGGCCGAGCTTTTCTAGGCTACGGGCAGCGAGGAGGGCTTCGTGGACCAGAATACCGCAGGCGATAATGGCGACGTCGGTGCCTTTGCGGAAGACTTGAGCCTTACCAACTTCGAACGGAGTGTGCTCGGTGGTGAAGACAGGGCTCTCGCTACGGGCAAAGCGGATGTAGACGGGGCCGTCGATTTGCGCGGCGGCGATGGTGGCTTTGCGTGTTTCAATAGCATCGCAAGGAGCAAGTACGGTCATGTTGGGGAGAACGCGCATGATGGCTAAGTCTTCCGTCATTTGGTGAGTAGCGCCGTCTGGGCCAACCGAAACACCGGCATGGGCACCCATGATTTTGACGTTGGTTTTGGGAATGCAGATGGTGGTGCGGATTTGTTCCCAGTTGCGGCCGGGGGAGAAGCAGGCGTAGCTGGCGATGAAGGGGACTTTACCGGCCAAGGCGAGGCCAGCGGCGATGGCGGCAAGTGATTGTTCGCTGACGCCCATTTGGATGAAGCGTTCGGGGTAGGCTTGCTTGAAGCCGAGGACGCGGGTGGATTCGGTCAAGTCCGCGCAGAGGGCGACGATGCGCTCATCCTCTTTACCGGCAATAATTAAGCCTTCGCCAAAGCCGTGGCGAGTGGGTTTTTGCTCAAGGTCGGCGGCGAATAATTTGCGCGAGAGTCGCATGAGAGCATTGATGGCCATAGTTGATAGTATTCTATCATAAAATGATATTGTCCGTCTTTGCGAGGAGGCTCGACCGACGAAGCAATCTAGGTGTTCGTTCGCAACTGCCGCATCTCCTGCTCCTAGCTCAAGGCCTCAGCCCAGGTGCTCGCTTGCCGAACGGTCTTCCGCGCGGGTTTATACCCTTGCTCTCGACCGTTCGCTGCTCGCTTCGCCTTCGGCGGAGGCTCAATGATACAGTCAAGCATTTCTCGGGTCGGCCATCGCGTCGTTACAGGAGACGTCGGCAGTCGCTCGCTTCTAAAGCCCCACATCACTGAAGTCAACGAAGACGAGCGGGATGCTCCTCTCGTCGACCGAG
>DOZH01000002.1:19581-37739 GCA_003518105.1 Candidatus Uhrbacteria bacterium | reverse complement strand
GGATACTACAAATGGTATGCGCACATCGACGAGCCAGATAAGGATGTTGTTGCTCATGCACTCATTAAAGAGATCTTCGAACGTGGTAAAAGAAAATACGGCTTTAGAACAATTCAAATGAAACTCCTAACAAAAGGGGTCGTTATGAACCATAAAAAAATCACTCGTATCAAGAATAAATATCGTCTCATCACCAAGATTCGTAGACATAATCCCTACAAAATAATCATGAAACAATCATTAGAGCACAGAACGTTTGAGAACAAATTAAAGAGAGCGTTCAATATTACTGTGCCATTCAAAGTCTTTTGTACCGACATCACGTATCTCTGGTTGCATCATCGTTTCGCCTATCTCTCTGTTATCAAAGACATTGCAAGTGGTGAGATAGTAGGCTGGCATCTATCAATGCATTTAGAAATGAATATCGTCCTCGATACAGTGGAGAGCATGATGAATAATCCAGCGCTCTCATCGGTCGTGCTACAAGATACAATGATCCATTCTGACCAAGGCTTCCATTACACCAATCCACTGTACATCGAGAAGATCAAAGAGTTGAATATGGTGCAGTCCATGTCCAGGCGTGGTAATTGCATCGACAATGCGCCCATAGAATCATTCTTTGGACATCTCAAAGATGAGGTGGATTATACGGGATGCCGGACCTTCGACGAGTTACATTCCGTCATTAAACAATACGTGCAATACTATAACCATGAACGGCAGCAATGGGGTCTACAAAAAATGACCCCCGTTGGTTACAGAGATCATCTCTTGGCCTGCGCGTAGGTTTTTATACCGTGTCTACTTTATAGGGTACAGATCATCTTCCCGAGCGGGGTTTTTGGTATGGCACGAACGAGTTTAGGTCTCGCTCATGCCAAGAGAAATCAGCGCCAGGGAGTTTGATGCCTAGGACGAGTAGGCGGCATGCACTCAGGCCTAGGAGCCATGGTCGGCAGACATCGTGGGTCGCTTGAACGGTACCACACCTTGTCGATCAAGACCTCGAACCAAGCCGGTTTGCCGGACTCCTGCCACAACACGTCACGTTCCTGGTCGGAGATCGTTCCACTATTGGCCCGTAGCCAAGTGGTGATGTCGGCATGATTGAGAAGAATGCGAAAACCCCCATCAGCACTCCGATCCTCAAAACGTCGTGGGAAAGCCTTCTGCAGTCCCACCAGATTGCTGCCGGTCCAGAACTCGCGAGCCAATTCTGGTGTGATCTCCACCTGCAGCCGCAGAGTTCCGGGGCGGCAGAAGGTCCAATAGTGGGCTCGGTCAGTTGGCGCGATGTCTTCAACCAGGCAAGCAACTCGCCTTCCTTTTGCAAGATGGTGTCTGACGGCGTGGATGCTCGGGCGATCAGCAGCCTCAAGCAAATCGTGAAATCCTCGAGGGCGATAGTCTGCCCGCTTCACACTGAACACTTCACCACTATCAGCTCGTACATTGAGTACTTCACCATCAGCGCTGAACGCAAAGATTATTCCTGTTCGCACTAGTCCTCGTTTCACTTATCACTCCATGGGTTATGGCGTCTTACCGCCGTTGAAAGAACATTGTTGACCGCGGAGTGTAGCTGTTGACGCGACCATTGTCAATCAACTTTTGGTCTCACTATCCGCCTCGTGGTATCATGCCAATAATATTTATGACCACCAAGATTTTTAAAGTTATCGCCTCAGTTTAGTCAAAGTCGGCCGTTAGCGTATGCGCTTCGAATTATTAACTAAAGAACAAAAATTGACCACGGAGTTTTGGCAAACTCTCATTCATCGTGTCACCCAGCGCATCGATTACTTCGATCACTGGACGCTGGAAGTCGCCTTTACACCTAACCAGCTTTTATTTTATTTAGAATCCAAGAAAGACTTTTCGGGTTTCGCCAATGAACTCGTACCCTTCATTATTAAATGGGATAAGGGGTATAAGACCGAACAGTATCCAGCGATGAAACGCTGTTACATCGACTTCTCAGACAAAGTAAATATCATCCGTCTCAAAGAGCGCGAGCAACTCCGTAAATCACGCACGCTCAAAGGCATTCGTTGGTCTTTTTATCGTCTCCCTGTCGGTTCTTACAACACACTCGAAATGTTTTTCGTCGACGCTGGCGGCGTGCCTTATCATTGCAAGCGCCGATTCCTCAAGCCTCGCTTTACCTTCCTCGATCTCGACCTCACTACCAGCGTGCAGTACAAACCTAAAGAAATCCCACTCTACGTTCAGGTCCAAAAGACTGCCGAGATTTTAACCGACAGCCCAGCTAATGCCTTACTTCAAATCCCGGGTTTCCCATATTTTCAAGAACCAAAGTATCTTCCTACAGCCCGTTATGACGTAGCTCGTCATGGTTTAGTGCTCGGCCAAACTGGTACCGGTAAATCACGTTATCTCACCCATTTCATCAAGCAGCTCGAAGACACCGGCATTACCAAAACCCATACCGTCGTCATTCTGGATCCTCACGCTGCGCTCTACACAGATTTTAATAATGATTCAACGCACGCCAACGTGGACTTTGTGCATACGGCCTGTCAGCTGTTTGCCCAGTTAGGCGAACCAACCCTAGCCTCCGAGTTAACTATTCTGCTCTTCAAAACTCTCATGGCGGACCAGTTCAACTCCAAAGCCGAACGCGTCCTCAAGTACACCCTTTTCACTCTCTTTACGGGCGGCCGCATGTCGCTCGAAACACTCCGCAAGTTTTTAACTGACGTCATTACCCGTAAAGAAGTTTTACTCAGCAGCAACGTTGCGGAAGGCATCCAAATCTTTTTCGACACTGAATTCACGGAACTGCAGACCAAATTTTATCAAGAAAGCATTTTACCTATTTTGACTCTGCTCGACGAACTCGCCTTCTTGCCTATCACTAACTTCGAAACCGCCGCCTCGCTTGGTGAACTAGTCGACGCTAATAACCTTGTCTTCCTCTCCCTCGACCGCACCTCGCTCGGACAAAAGGCCACCAAACTCATCGCCGGTCTACTCATTCAGCAAATTTTCCTCCTCGCCCAGAGCGGCAAGCTCAAAAAGAAAATCATGTTCGTGATTGACGAAGTCTCCGTGGTCCAAAACGAAGCCTTGGCCGCCATTCTCTCTGAAGCTCGCAAATTCGGCTTGTCTCTTACCTTAACCCAGCAGTACTTGCAACAAATCGACAAGAACATTCTCCAATCAGTCATTACGAACGTCAGCAACTACGTCATCTTCAAAATCTCCGAAGAAGACGCTGCTGATCTCGCCAACAACCTAGAATTCAGCTTCCCTGACGAGCTCTTCGACAAAGCCGCCGAACGCTCAACTTACGAAAAGCACCTCAAGGTCAAGATGATGACGGAGTTGCACCCGCGTGAATGTTTGGTCCGAGTCTTTGCCGATGGCAAGTTTTACCCTATGATTAAAGCACGAACTATTGATACTTAGCTTATGAACGACGAATTAGCCCTCCAAATGTGCAACCTCATTTCCAAAGACGTTTTTGGTCATGATTTAGGTTTGTCTCTCGCCGCTATAGAGCAAAAATTAACGGCTGGAATACCTTTACCAGCTCTCATGGAATGTGTCCGTACCCATGTTCCAGTCTACATTTATGATCCGCAGCCTAACCAGCAAGTTATCAGCGAGGCCGCTTTTATCGAGCAAGCCAAAAAAGACGACTGGATGATGCCCAAGCGAGAAATCAACAACATCGATGACTTTCTAGCTGCCTGGCAAGCTATCAGTTTCATGAAGGGCGACAAAACTAATGAGTCGCAAGACGTCGCCAAGTCAGACTCAGTAATTTCTTCTCAGGGTATTTACATGAGCACGCTAATTAGTAGCTCAAAAAACATTCTCTTCTCTCACGGTAACTATTTCTCTAACTATCTTCTAGCTTGTCGTGGTAATAGTTCTTGCAACTTTAGCATCCGCATCTTCGATAGTATTTACTGCTCCTCCAGCTACGAAGTTAGGTGGTCCAACAAAGTCAGTAAGTGCATGTTCATCAACGACTCTCTTGATTTATACGAATGCATCGCCTGTTTTGACCTCCGTTCCAAGAAATATTGCATCGCTAACATTCAGTACGAAAAGGAGGAGTATATGAAAATCAAAGCCATGATCATCAACTGGATTTTTGCCCAGTGGCAATAATGTATAGCAATTCCAGGGGTTTCCAAACCCGCGGAATTTTCCACATAGAAAAAGCCGTACCCGCAAAGGCCAGGTACGGCCTTTTTGTGGGTACGGCTGAGGGCCGTCTAGAGCAGCTCGACGATCGCCAGGCGAAAGGCCGCGCGCTGGGCCTCGTTCGGGTGAATCTGCTCGATGGCCAGCCACAGCTTCGTCGCGGCTTCTGCGAAGTCAGGCAAATCGCGGCAGATGTAGAGCAGCTGGCCAGGTACGTCTTCCATCTGCTCAAAGCCCAGGCACGTCGTTGCCCAGTCAATCAGCACCGACTTCTTGTCGTCACGTTTCGTGGTGAGGATATCGAACTTTCGTTCATCGACACTTTTCATGTTGTTCTCCAGTGAACGCCACTAGCCTAGGTCAATCCTGCCTAAAAGTAAAGACCGACCACACCTCGGGGAGAGGGGGTCGGTCAAAAGGAGGGGATTTGGCGGAAGTCGGGTTCAGTTGGAGCCTCGACTATAATCATCCAGGCCGTGGTGACGGAGGAAGCGACGTTTGCGCTTATCTCGACGATTTGCACGGCGCTTCAGGTGCAAGCGCGCTTGCTTGTAGCTATCCACCAAGCGATGGACATGCTGTAGCACCTTGGCTGGTGTCATGTATTGCTCAAGGCCGGCCGTCGCCGCTTCGACTCGCCGCAGTGACTGGCGTCGTCGTTGTTTGCCATACACTCTGCCGTCTTGTTCTGGCATCGGCGGGTGGTGGCTGATTGCAGGCCTGCAATAGGGTGGCAGTTTCTCGCCAGGTCGAACGGTGGTTCGAGGCTTCTGTTCGTTGTCGTCTCCTTGCTTGAGAAGTTGTCGGGGGGCAGCCATATGGCCTCCTCTGGTGGTTGGGTGGGGGACTGCTCTAAGTCCTGCGCTGTATGTTCACCTCTGGTAGCAGTAATGAAAACTAGCTGCGCCATTACATCAAAGACTAGCCAAAAAGTCAAGCTAAAAAAGAATGAACGACGCCAGTCCGGGCGTCGTTCAGCGTCAGTTTTTGGTGTTCCAACAACCTTTAGCTCTCGTAGTGGCTAATCGACTAGGCTTCTTGCTGCCCCGGGAACTCGATGGTCGTGGCCGAGTTCTTGGTCAGTTTGTTCCGCAGGTAGAAGTCGAGGCTCGAAGTTGCGAGCAATTCCGGCAAGTACGGTGCCGTCACGTCCTCGACGCGGAGCTGGTTGCCCCACGAGTCAGTCAGGATGGTCGTTCGGTCGAGGAAGCTGACGCTCACCTTCCAACGTCGATCGTACCCACCAACCAGGATCGGCAGGCCGAACCAGCCCTTGCCTTCGATGATCCGCGGGGTGGTGAGGTCACCACCAACAGCGTCGTATCCAGTGCCTTCCTTGCGTGCCATGCTGGTCACGAGGAAGATGGCCCCGATGATGCCGAAGCACAGCCACTCCCACTCGTTCGGCGTCATGCTGATCGCCGCCCACAGTACGTCTGTGGTCACGTTCTCCCAGGCCTCGCCGTTGTACAGGAAGACGTCGAGCTTCTGCTCGGCTGCCAGCATCGCTGCTTCAGCCTTCAGTGCCGTTGCCTGTTCAGTCCTCACCCTCTGCTGGTACTCGGCCTGTTCCCTCTTGGCCTGCGTCTGCCGCTCGTTGAGCTTCTCTTGGTAGCCGAGCTGTTCATTGAGCTTGGCCTCCCAGGACGTCTTGTTCGAGAAGGTCCAAAGGAACTGGTGCGGCGCCGTCGCCTCACTCGCCCGCCTGGCCTGGTTGTACACGGCGTCCAGTTGCGGGTAGAGCGCGCGGAGTGCCACGCCCGCCTCGTCGAATACTGCGCTAGCTCGCGCCAACTGTCGGCGCTTACTGGCTGTACTCTTGTCGCACGCCTCGTCGTACGAGCACAGGCGTCCCCAGGTTTTCACGCTGTCCCTGATGTTGCGCGTCAGGTCGGTCCGGGTGGTGAAGAGGTTTCGCGCGTCGGCTGGCACCTCGAGGTATCGGTCGTCGTAGCAACCCTCCACCCAACCGATCCCACCGTCGTAGCTGTTGTGGTAGCTGCAGTCGTTGTAGGCCTTGTCGATCACGGCGAACTGCTCGGCATTCCGCTCGTGGATGCCGCTGATGATCCGGTGGTCATCGGCCAGCCGGTCAGTTACGACCTTGACCGGTGTTGCGGACACGGAATCAGCAACGAACGGACCAAAGATCCACACAGCTCCAACAAGAACTTCCAAAAAGAAGATGATGGTGAAAGCGAGGCTGACATGCTTTTTCACGGTTGACTCCGGGCTTGGTTCACAAGCCGGTTGGGGTGGAACGTAGTCGTCAGGCAACATGCCAGACGCTGCTAAAACTAGCAGAAAAATGACTTTTTGTCAATCAAAATTAAGAACGACGCCATCACGACGTCGTTCACGAGGTCTCATTTAGCACCAGGGCTGGTTGGTGCCGCGTAAAGAAGCTATCGGTAAACCGCAGGCCCTCCGTCCAGCGCACGCGGTTCCAGTACATGGTGTGCAATCCAGTGCGTCCTCGGCCAACCAGGAACACCGCGCCCCAAAAGCACAGCTCGAACTCTCGCCACTGACGGGGAAGTCGGTCTTGCTCCGCCAGGCACTGCTCCAGAGCCAAGTCGCCCATCACCCTCTGGCCAACTAGGCCATGGTACACATTATAGCCCGCCATCCAGGCCTGTTCCTGCTCTGGTAGGCAATATGGTCGACACCGTGCCAAGTTGGTCCTCGTTTCTCGATTCGCCGCCAGTGGCAGCTGCATCGCTGGTCGATACTCAAACTTTTGTCTCATGCTGCCTCCTTTGTGTAGGCTCGATGAATATAGCGGAAAAATCGCTCAGTGCATAGCCATTCGCCCCTCCTCCCAAAATTTGTTACAATGGACTCGTTATGGCGAAAAAGAACAAAAAGCGCAGGCAGGTTATTGAGGACGAGCCCATGATTAGCGACGACGTGCGGGAAAGTATAGTAGCCATTGGCTTAATCGCCGTGGGTGCCATTCTCCTCTTGTCGTTCTTCGGGCTGGCCGGCAACGTCGGCAAGACTGTGGACGGCGTGCTTAGCCAAATGATTGGCCTCGCGCGCGTAATTGTCCCCATTCTCTTTTTTGGCATTGGAGCCACCATCGTTTTGGGCGACCGCCGCTTCCTCACCGTTAAAAACGTCATCTGCTTGGGCCTTTTCCTACTCACGCTCGATGGCCTCATGAACATTGTCTTTGCTCACGGTGTGACGGACCTCGCCATAGTTTCTAAGTACGGCGGTCAACTCGGCTTGCTCGGTTCCATTAGTCTGGTCAGCGCCACGGGCTACGTCGGCGCCCTCACTATCATGGCCGCCATTTTCCTAATCTCCGTCATTATCTTACTCAATACATCGTTAAAAACCTTGCTAGCACCACTCACCGGCACTTTCCGTCTCCTCCGTGGCAAATCTGCTGCCGAAGTTGCTGCCGAAACTGAAGACGACGAGGTATCCTTCGACGACCGCCAAGCCGAGGAAGAAGAACTAGTCGAGCCAACCGAGGAAGAAATTGAGGCGGAAGAGCGGGCTATCAAGTCTGTCGGCAGCGACGACGAAGACGACGCACCTTTCATGGCTCCTGCGGAACAAGTCATGACGAGCACTCAACATCGCAAGATCGACATGCCGTTCGACTTACTCGACGATCGCAGCTCGGACGCCAAGGCCGGCGACACCGAACGCGGCAAGGACATTATCATCAAAACCTTCGGCCAGTTCGGCATTCCGGTGGAGGTCATGGACGTCAAAGTCGGCCCGACCGTCACCCAGTACGCCATTAAGCCAAGCAACGGCGTCAAACTCGCCCGCATCGTGGCTTTGCAGAATGATCTAGCTCTGGCCCTCGCCGCGCACCCTATTCGTATTGAAGCGCCAATTCCTGGCAAATCTCTGGTCGGTATTGAAGTCCCTAACCAAACCATCGGCAAAGTCTGCTTGCGTGAGCTCCTCGAAAGCAAAGAATTTAAAAACCGCAAAACCAGCTTCACCGTGCCAATCGGTAAGGATATTACCGGCAGCACTCAGCTCTTGGCTGTGGAGAAGACGCCCCACATGTTGGTGGCTGGTGCCACCGGTAGCGGTAAATCCGTTTGTTTAAACACCATCATCATTTCTTTACTTTACCAGAACGGACCAGACGACCTCAAAGTTATCATGGTGGACCCAAAGCGCGTCGAGCTTGGCGTCTACGCGGGCATTCCTCACCTCTTAGTCCCACCAATCGTCAAAGCCGACGAAGCCATCAACGCTCTCAAATGGGGCGTCAGGGAGATGGAACGCCGCTTGGATCACCTGGCCAAATTTGGTGCTCGCGATATTGACTCCTACAACGCTAAAGCTAAGGAAAAGATGCCCCGCATTGTCATCATCATCGACGAGTTAGGCGACTTAATGAGCCAAAACAAGCGTGACGTGGAGGCTGTCATTGTCCGTATTGCCCAGATGGCTCGTGCTGCTGGTATCCACTTAATCCTCGCCACGCAGCGCCCATCCGTTGACGTCATTACCGGTACCATCAAGGCCAACATCCCAACCCGCCTCGCTTTCGCTGTAGCCTCAGGCGTCGACAGCAAAACCATTCTCGACATTGGTGGCGCGGAAAAATTACTTGGTCGCGGCGACATGTTGCTCTCGAGTCCTGACATGAGTAAGCCTCGCCGCATGCAGGGAGCTTTCTTGTCGGAAAAGGAAATCGAGCGCGTCGTCAAATTCTTGAAGGACGAGAACCCACCAGACTATAACTATCAAATCACGGAAGGTGCCTCAAGTAACGGCTTAGCCATCAACGCCGAAGATCAGGATGATCTCCTCGACGAAGCTATCAATATCGTCATCGAAAGCGGCAAGGCCTCCACCAGCTATTTGCAACGACGCATGAAAATTGGCTACTCCAGGGCTGCCCGGATCATCGACCTCATGCAGCAAATGGGTGTGGTCAGTGTTGGTGAAGGTGCTAAGCCGCGCGACATCCTGGTCACCGAATGGCCACCAGCCGGCAAGGCGCGCGCCGCCTCACAGTTCGCGGCGGTCAATCCTGCTCTCCGCGAACAGCGCAACCCTCCCCCAGCTATGGGGGAGTTGGAGGGGGCCTTTATTGAGTCCGAGGAAGAGGACGACCTCGATTTGGACGAAGAGCTCCTCGCTAATTTAGACGAAGACGCGGAAGCCCGCTTTATGGGTGCGCCAGTCTCAGCTGCTGCTGAAGGTGAGGAGGACTTAACCGCTCGGGGCTAGAATTATTATGGTCTTCGTCATGCGTAAACTCGACCGCGTCCCGGCCACATTAGGAGCTAAGCTCCGTGCTTTGCGCCGCGGTCAGGCTGTTACGCTCGGCGACATCGAGCGCGAGACCCACGTTCAGCGCGCTTACCTCGATGCCTTAGAGCACGGTAACTACGCCGCTCTGCCTGAGCCAATCTACACTCGCAACTTCATTCGCGCCTACGCCCGCGCCCTGCAGGCCGACGAAAAATATTTCCTAGAGCTCTACGACGAAGAATGCGGTCGCTCAGATCTTCTCGACCCCTCACGCCTCCCACGTCAGCGCGTAAAGCGTGGCTCCTTTTTCAACCTTCCACGCGCCGTCACGGCTGGCTTTATGGGCCTCTTTGCTGTAGCCGTTGTTGGTTACTTCGGCTGGCAGTGGCATATCATGTTGCAGGCCCCAGTCGTCGTGCTCGACGCCCCAGGTGACGGCCTAGCCACAACTTCCGCCTTACTCCCAGTCTCCGGCAAAATAACTTCAGGTGAGGCCACGCTCACCATCAACGGCGAATCAGTCGTCGTGAATGCCGATAATTCATTCGCCACCACCGTGGACTTGCAGCGCGGCTTGAACATCATCACCTTGGAAGCCAAGCGCCGCTACTCACATTCAGCCCTTATTTACAGGCGAATTCTCTTCGAGCCATATTCATCCACAGTTAGCTTTGCACCCTAAAGCCAAGAGTGTAGTAGAATAGAGAAGGAGAGGACATTGTAGAGTCCTCTTTTGTTTTCCAAGGTTGTCCCCCCAAACAGCTCTGAGCTCCCCGCTCTTATTTCTACACAATTATCTCACTATGGCCAAAGACGCAACCGCCGCTCGCTTAGCCGCCGCTACGAGCGCCATTTCCCAAATTAAACAACGCTTCGGCGAAGGCTCAATTATGCGCCTCGGGGAAGCTCGTCACACCACCGTGGACGTCATTCCCACTGGCTGCTTGTCGCTCGACTTAGCGCTCGGCGTTGGCGGTGTCCCTCGTGGCCGTATCATCGAAATCTACGGCCCTGAATCTAGCGGTAAAACTACGCTTGCTAACCACATTGTGGCCGAGGTCCAGAAGCTTGGTGGTATTGCAGCTTACATCGACGCCGAGCACGCCATGGACCCTGAGTACGCCAAAAAAATCGGCGTCAATATCGACGAACTCTTCCTTTCGCAACCAGACAACGGCGAGCAAGCACTCGACATCGTAGAAACTCTCGTCCGTTCTTCCGCCATGGACGTGATTGTCATCGACTCCGTGGCAGCGCTAACTCCGAAGGCAGAAATCGACGGCGAGATGGGCGACTCACACATGGGCCTGCAAGCTCGTCTCATGAGTCAGGCTCTCCGCAAGCTCACCGCTATCGTCGCCAAGAGCGGTTGCGTGGTTATCTTCATCAACCAGATTCGCATGAAGATTGGTGTAATGTTTGGCAACCCAGAAACAACCACCGGTGGTAACGCATTAAAGTTCTACGCCTCACTGCGTATTGAAGTTCGTCGCTCCGCGCAAATCAAGCAGGGCGAAAAAATTGTTGGTAACCGTGTCAAAGCAAAAATTGTCAAAAATAAAGTGGCACCTCCATTCCGCACCTGCGAATTCGACATCATGTATAACGAAGGCATCTCAATCGCTGGCGACATGGTAGATCTCGGCGTGGAAATTGGCACTGTCGAAAAGCGCGGCAACAGCTATCTTTTCGGTGAAGAGAAGATGGGCGTCGGCCGTGAAGTCGCCAAGCAATATCTCCGCGACCACCCCGACACTCTAGCCAAAGTCCGCGCTGTCACCTGGGACAAAGCTCAACAAGCCGACATCGGCACCGTCCTTAAGAAGGCCTCGAGCAAACCGGCTGAAGAAGGAGGTGCCGTGGCTGCCGAGTAATAAGTCTCTAAGAGCCGACATCCGAGGTAGACTCCGTCTTCCTCGGATGTCAACGATAAAGCATATTACGGTTCAGTAACAGGCGGGTCACTGCACCTCGTCTTATTTCTTATCTATGGATGAGAATCAACAGTTACGCTTCGAAGCCTGGCATAAGAGAAAACAAATCATTGTCGACAGAGAAACCTACCGTCAAATATTTTTTCGAGAAAAAGATGTTTGGTGGTGTTCATTGGGCCTAAATATCGGCACCGAATCTTATGGCAAGGGTGATTGGTTCCGCCGTCCAGTACTCATTCTCAAGAAGCTTTCCAATGATCTGTGCATCTGTCCACCGATAACATCCAAGCGCAGAATTGGTAGTTGGTTTGCTAGCATCATGATTAATGGAATCGAGAAATGGGTTATGCTGTGTCAGATTAAAACCCTACACAGGAAGCGTTTCGGGATCAAAATTGGCTTCATCTCTGATAGTGATTTTACCAAAGTAAAAGAAAAACTCGAGTCATTGCTCGAGCTTTCTGTAAAATCGTCACCAGGGCACTTCGCTCTGGATCAAGAGTAGCCACAGCGGCCCTCAAATATAAATACATTATAATGCATTTACATTACCGGCGTCAACGGTACGAGCCATCAAAAAATTGTCTGTTAACCTTGAGATATCTATTAGCTCCTCGTAAAACACATCGGACCCCGCACATTGCGAGGCCCTCGGAGGTAGTAGCTATGAAGCTAAAACCATAATACTCACATTGTACTCTTCTCTAACACCATATCAGATCAAAAGCGGGGGCCTATCCCTCGCTTTTTGTGTCAGTTGACATAGTTATCTCATCTAGCTACCTTTAAAGGTCGACATCCCGTCGGCAACAGTTTCACCAATCCCACGTGGGGTTTCTCATGAGCACCAAGCTTGACCGTCTTCACGATTTTCTTTTCGCACACCGGCTCGGGTGCGGAGTTACAGCACTGGCGCTCGGTCTGCTCGGTGGACTGCTGGCTGGTAGCAAAGGTCAGCAGCAGGCAAGTGCATCAGCTATCAACGAGCTTGGCACAGACCCCGTCGACCTGAAGGACTGGCCCACCATCCCAGTCCACGGCTCGCCACCCAGACTCGGTCTGGTACCAAAGCTGCCTCAGCTCATCTCCGTACCAACGTTCAAGAGCTACCACGACTGGCTCGCTCTCCGGGCCAATTTCCTCGCCTTGGTTGAGGGACACCCAGACGTAGCCCTAGCCTGGGATCTCGGCTCACGTATCAGGGCGCATAAAGTGGTGGTACAGGTTGACGCAAATCTCCCTGCCATCGCCATCTTCGACGTTATGCCCCTGCGCTTGGTTCGCGGCAATACCGACCCCCGGTTGCCTTCGCCAGACTCGTTCGATACTTTCGACATTGGCGGTGGTGAGCTGGGGGTGGAGATGTACACCATCCACCCAGACCTTGTCAGTCGGGCTCGTGACGCAGCTGACACCGTACTAGCCTTCGTCGTCATCTCTCACGAGTATCAACACCAGCAGCAGTTTGAGGCCGCCGCCGCTGGTAGTCTCGACCGTCAGATCTTTCGTACCGATTTGCCCGAGGCCATTCGCGCTAGCGAGGCTGGATGTGCCATAGCCTGGCAACATGAACTTGCAGCCTACCGCGCCAGTTCACTAGCGTCTTGGGCCTACGGCTATCCCACCAATCATCATGGTTTGGATGCAACCGTGCAGGATGAAGCTGCTTTTAGCCAATCGCTTTTTCATCTGATGAGTGATGGGGAATCGGCCTGGCAGTACGCCGCTTGTCTGCCCATCCTCGCGAAGCTCGCCGGCCACCCGCACCCCGACGCCTTTCAATAACCACCTCTCTCACCCGACAGACGCCCGTCATGGCCGTCGTGTCGGGTGTTCTGTTTTGTAAAGACCGCCAGTCTTGTCTGACCGGTAATTTTGGATTATAGTAACGCTGTTCCTCGCCTTACATTGCGGGGTAAACCGTGATCTCGTCATACTACTGTCTGAACACCTGGGCGGCGTCTGTCGCTAGGAATCTCTCTCTCCTTGTTCTCGCGCAATAGCTTGACCTCTCGTATCGCTGTGTTTACCTTGCATTGTCAGCCGAGGAGTTTTAATTTGCCGAGCCTGAGCCTTGTAGGAGCGAGCGACTGCCGACTTCTCCTGTGACGACGCGATGGCCGACCCGAGAAATGCTTGACTTGCGCATTTGTTCCGTTAAGCAAGTCATCCTTTAAGCATTTCTGGGCTGAGGCCTGAGATAGGAGCAGGAGATGCGGCGGTTGCGAGCGACGTTTGACGCAAAGCCTAGAAACTGCTATAATCGCGACCAATCGGCTCAACCTTTTTGCGCCGCCTCTGTTCAAGCCCCATTTGCAAGTGGGTTGCCTAACGGAATTGCTCAATTATTAGCCTCGTTTCTGGTGTTTTCTTCCCACCACTTGGTGACTGCTCACAACGTCGCAAGCGTTGCCGCGGCCGCCGGTCACAACGAGATTGTTACTTAGTCCACCGCCCGGGTTGTACCCAGGCGATTTTCGCGTTCACCCCGGTAATTTACCCACTTTATGGCCAAAGCAAAGGTACTAGTTCAAGCCAAAAGCACACCCCGTAAGTACTTTACGCCGCTCCGTGATGCCATGGATCTGCCAAACTTGATTGAGATGCAAATGGCTTCTTATGACTGGTTCCTAAAAACCGGCATTCGCGAGCTTTTTGGCGAAATTTCCCCAATTAAGGACTTCATTGGCCGCGATCTTGAGTTGACTCTCGGCGACTATTACTTGGACGAAGCCAAATTCGACGAAGTCACGAGCAAAGTCAAAAACGTCACCTTCGAAGCCCCTTTGCGTGTTAAAGCCCGCCTCAAGAACTTGCGCACGGAAGAAGTCAAAGAGCAGGAAATTTATCTGGGCGACCTGCCAGTCATGACTCCCCGTGGTACCTACATCATCAACGGCGTTGAGCGCGTCATTGTTTCCCAGTTGGTCCGTTCCGCTGGTGCCTTCTTTACAGCCGAAGTCTTGCGCGGCCGCCGCTATTACGGTGCTAAAATCATCCCTAACCGTGGTGCCTGGTTGGAATTCGAAACTGACGCCAAGAACGTCATTTGGGTCAAAATCGACCGCAAGCGTAAGGTAGCTATTACCGCCTTGTTGCGCGCTTTTGGTTGCTCAAGCAACGAAGAAATCATCCCACTTTTTGCGGACATCGACACCCACCCAACCAACCGCTACATCGAGGCAACTCTTGCGAAAGACATTTCCACCAACGAAGACGAAGGTTTGCGCGAAGTTTATAAGCGTATTCGCCCAGGTGATTTGGCCACCGTGGACAACGCTCGTCAGCTCATTCACGCCATGTTCTTCAACTTCGACCGCTACGACATGGGCGCTGTCGGTCGCTACAAATTTAACCTCCGCTTTGGTTTTAACACCGAACCAGCCGTCGTGACCCCAGAGGAAAAACGTATTTTGACCAAGGACGACCTAGTCGCCATCGTCCGCGAAATCATCCGCCTCAACATCACCCAAGACGAACCAGATGACGTTGACCACTTGGGTAATCGTCGTATTCGTTCCGTTGGTGAGCTCATCCAGCAGCGTTTCCGTGTTGGTCTTGCTCGTATGGAGCGCATCGTTCGCGACCGCATGTCCACCCAGGACATCGAGTCGTTAACCCCAGCCAAACTCATCAACGCTCGTCCGGTTATTGGTGCTACCCGCGAATTCTTCATGTCTTCGCAGCTCTCCCAGTTCATGGACCAAACCAACCCACTCGCCGAATTGGAACACAAGCGCCGTCTTTCGGCCATGGGTCCTGGTGGTTTGTCCCGCGAACGCGCCGGCTTCGAAGTCCGCGACGTGCACCAAACTCACTACGGCCGTATTTGTCCTATCGCGACGCCTGAAGGACCAAACATTGGTTTGGTCGGTCACTTGGCCAGCTACGCCAAAGTCAACGACTACGGTTTTATTGAAACACCTTACCGTCTCGTCGAGAACATCAAGGGTCGTGTCAAAGTCACCAACAACATCGTCTACGTTTCTGCTTTCACAGAAGAAAAAGCCGTCACTTGTCCAGCTACCGTACCGATGGATGAAGAAGGTTTCATCACCGTGGAATACGTGGAAGCCCGTAAGTTCGGTGAACCACGTTTGGTGCCAGTCACTGACATCACCTACGTCGACGTTTCCACTACTCAAATCGTCTCGATCGGTACTGCTTTGGTGCCTTTCCTCGAGCATGACGACGCCACCCGCGCCCTCATGGGTACCAACATGATGCGTCAGGCTGTGCCTACCATCCGTCCAGCCGCCCCAATCATCGGTACTGGTATGGAGCGTCGCGCCGCCATTGACTCCGGTCACGTTATTGTCGCCTCGGAAAACGGTGTCGTCACCAAGTCAGACGGTGGCCAAATCGTCGTCAACTACGAAACTAAGGGCGAGGTCACCTACAAGTTGACCAAGTTCATGCGCAGCAACAACTCCACCGCCATCAACCAGCGCCCAATCGTGCTGCCAGGTGAAGTCGTCAAGAAGGGCGACGTCTTGGCCGACGGTCCATCAGTCGACAAGGGCGAGCTGGCCTTGGGTCAAAACATGATGGTGGCTTTCATGAGCTGGGACGGTTACAACTACGACGACGCGGTCATCATTTCTGAGCGCGTAGTTCAGGACGACCGTTTCACCACCATTCACTTGGAGCACCTCACCATGGAAGTCCGTGACACCAAGCTTGGTCCAGAAATCGTCACCTCCGACATTCCTAACGTCTCCGAAGAAAAATTAAAGAACCTCGACGCCGAAGGCATCATCCGCGTTGGTGCGGAAGTGAAGTCGGGCGACATCTTAGTCGGTAAAATCACACCAAAGGGCGAAACCGAACTTTCTGCCGAAGAAAAATTGCTCCGCGCTATCTTCGGTGAGAAGGCTCGCGAAGTTCGCGATAGCTCACTCTACTTGGAGCATGGTCGTAAGGGTAAGGTAGTCGACATCAAAATCTTCACCCGTGAAGACGGCGACAACCTCCCACCAGGAGTCATGAAGTCCATTCAGGTCACCGTTGCGGATCTCCGCAAATTGCAGGCTGGTGACAAGGTCGCAGGTCGTCACGGTAACAAGGGTGTCGTCAGCCGCGTGGTGCCAGTGGCGGATCTTCCCTTTATGGAAAACGGTCGCGCCGTGGACGTCATTTTGACTCCACTCGGTGTGGTTAGCCGTATGAACTTGGGTCAGATTCTCGAAGTTCACCTTGGCTTGGCCGCTGTTCACTTGGGCTATAAGGTTGCAACCCCAGTTCTTTCTGGTGTTAAGCAGAGCGACATTCGCGCTGAGTTGGTCAAGGCTGGCTTTGACGAAACTGGACAGGTCAAGCTCATCGACGGTCGTACTGGTGAAGCTTTCCACCACAACGTCACGGTCGGTATCATGTACATGCTGAAGCTCAACCACATGGTTGAAGACAAAATGCACCAACGTTCCATTGGTCCTTACTCACTCATTACCCAGCAGCCGCTTGGTGGTAAGGCGCAATTCGGTGGTCAGCGCTTTGGTGAAATGGAAGTCTGGGCACTCGAAGCTTACGGCGCTGCTCACATGTTGCAGGAAATTCTCACCATTAAGTCCGACGACGTTCCTGGTCGTGCCAAGGCCTACGAAAGCATCATCAAGGGCGAAACCATCACCAAGGTCAACATTCCAGAGTCGTTCAACGTGTTGGTCCGCGAGCTCAAGGGCTTGTGTCTCGACGTCGAGCTCCTCAAAAATAATAAAAAGGTCGACTTCGCTGAAGACGCCCGTGAGACTCAAGCCTAAGCCTCGTCTATGTCAATGCAATTTGATACCCTCAAATCCACCGACTTCGACGCCATTCGCTTGCGCTTGGCCTCACCAGAAGTCATGCGTGAATGGTCCTACGGCGAAGTCAGCAAGCCAGAAACCATCAACTACCGCACCCAAAAGCCAGAAAAGCAGGGCTTGTTCGCAGAAGAAATTTTTGGCCCGTCCAAAGACTGGGAGTGTTACTGTGGTAAGTATAAGAAGATCCGTTATAAGGGCATCGTTTGTGACAAGTGTGGCGTGGAAGTCACCCAAGCCTCCGTTCGCCGTGAACGCATGGGCCACATCGAACTCGCAGCGCCTGTTACCCACATTTGGTACCTTCGCGGTGTGCCAAGCAAGGTTGGTACTTTGCTCGACATGAGCGTGCAGCAGTTGGAAAAGGTCGTGTACTTTGCTAGCTTCATCGTGACCGACGTCAATGAAGAAGCCCGCGAGCAGACCATCGAGCAGGTTAAAGAAGAATACAAAGCCAAGCGCAAGATGATCGAAGGTGAGAAGAAGCGCGACCTCGGCCGTTTGGAAGAAAAGTTGGCTACCGATCCCAAGTCTCTCGCCGTAGAGGTCAGCCGTTTGGACGAAATTGCCGACGCCAAGTTGCTCGAACTCGAGTCCGACTTTGAGCAGGTAGACAAAGACTTGAAGGAGATTAAGCCTTTTAAAGTCATCAGCGAAGCCACCTATCACGACTGGTCCATGCGTTATGGCCACATTTTTGACGCCGGCATTGGTGCCGAAGCGCTTTTAAAGATGTTGAACCGCATCAACGTTCCAGAATCCATCATCACTCTCACCAAAGAACTGGCCGAAACTTCCTCCAAAGCCAAGGCCGACCGTTACATGCGTCGCCTCAAGTTGCTCCACAGCTTGGAGAAGAACACTATTTCCCCAGGTTGGATGATTTTGCGCGTTATCCCAGTTATCCCACCAGACTTACGCCCAATGGTTCCACTTGATGGTGGCCGTTTTGCTACCTCTGACTTGAACGACTTGTACCGCCGCGTCATCAACCGCAACA
>DOZH01000002.1:1700-19487 GCA_003518105.1 Candidatus Uhrbacteria bacterium | reverse complement strand
ATCAACCGCAACAACCGTTTGCGTCGTTTGCACAGCTTAAACGCTCCAGAAGTTATTAGCCGCAACGAAAAGCGCATGCTCCAGGAAGCCGTCGACGCTTTGATCGACAACAGCGCTCGTCAGAGCAAGACCGTTATTGCCGCCACCGGTAAGAAGCGTCAGCTCAAGTCACTTGCCGACATCCTTAAAGGCAAGCAGGGTCGTTTCCGTCAGAACTTGCTCGGTAAGCGTATCGACTACTCCGGTCGTTCCGTTATTATCGTCGGTCCTCACCTCAAGTTGAACCAGTGCGGTATCCCCAAAAAGATGGCACTCGAACTTTTCCGTCCGTTCGTCATCAGCAAGCTCATTAGCCGCGAACACGTCCACAACATTCGCTCCGCTAACCGCTTCATTGAAGCCGATCGTCCAGAAGTTTGGGACATTTTGGAAGAAGTCACCAAAAAGTCTTACGTGCTTTTGAACCGCGCTCCAACCCTCCACCGTTTGGGTATTCAGGCTTTCCAGCCACAGCTTATTGAAGGCAAGGCCGTCCAAATCCACCCTCTCGTTTGTGACGCTTACAACGCGGACTTCGACGGTGACCAAATGGCCGTCCACGTTCCGTTGACCGAAGAGGCTCAACGCGAAGCTGCGGAATTGATGCTCTCCACCCGCAACTTGCTTAAGCCATCCTTTGGTGGTCCAGTTGCTAACCCAGGTAAGGACATTGCTTGGGCCTGTTACTACATGACCATGACGCTTGACCAGCCAGATGAAAAAATCATCCGCGCTTACGCCGACGAAATGGAAGCTATCTACGCCTACGAAATCGGTCACATCTTGCTCCAGACTTGGATCCGTTGTCGCGTGAAGGGCGTTCTTCTAACTACCACTGTCGGCCGTATCATTGTTAACCAAAAGTTCCCCGACCGTATTGGCTACCAGAACGAACAAATGGGTAAGAAGTCTCTCGCCAACATCGTCCGCGACGTTTTGGAGTACTACGGCAGTGAATTCACCGCTGTCTTGCTCGACGACTTGAAGGAACTTGGTTTCAAGTACGCTACTTTGTCTGGTTACTCGTGGGGTATGAAAGCACTTCCCGATATTCCAGCTAAGCCAGCTTTGGTTGCGGAAGGCGACAAGCGCGTTCGCGAAATCGAAGACTTCTACGGCCAAGGTTTACTCACCGCCAGCGAGCGTCACGCTCAGATTGTTAAGGTTTGGACCGAAATTAAGGACCGTGTGGCTGAAAGTGCTAAGGGTCTCTTGCCGCTCGACTCCTCACCATCAACCATGATCGAATCCGGCGCCCGTGGTAGCTGGACTCAGATGACCCAGATGATCGGTATGATCGGTATGAAAGCCTCGCCTAGCGGTGAGATTATCGAGTTGCCGGTGAAATCCTCCTTCAAAGAAGGTGTCTCCGTACTGGAATTCTTTATTTCTAGCCACGGTACACGTAAGGGTCTGACCGACACCGCGCTCCGTACTGCTAACGCTGGTTACTTAACCCGTCGTTTGGTCGACGTCGCCCAAGACGTGGTGGTTCGTGAAGTCGACTGTGGTGATAGTCAAGGTGTGGTCTTGACTCACACTGAATCCGAAGAAATCGGTGAGCCATTACTCATTCGTATTCTCGGTCGTGTCGCCCTGTCACCAATCGTCGTTCCTGGCACTTCTACTGAATTGGTTGCTGCTGGCGAACTTATTACCGAAGAGCACATTCGTTCCCTCAAGAAGAGCGAAAAGGCTAACGGCCCATTGCCAGAAGCCCACGTTCGTTCCGTTATGACCTGTCGCATCCGTCGTGGTGTCTGTCAGAAGTGTTACGGTTACGACCTCTCCTACAACAAACTCAGTAAGCTCGGTGCCGCCGTTGGTATCATCGCCGCGCAGTCCATTGGTGAGCCTGGTACTCAGCTTACTATGCGTACTTTCCACACTGGTGGTGTCGCAGGTAAAGACATTACCCAGGGTTTGCCACGTGTTGAAGAGTTATTCGAAGCTCGTATCCCTAAGCGTAAGGCCATCATGACCGAAGTCGCTGGTATCGTAGAAATCGAAAAGTCCGAGCGCTCCCTCACCCAGTCTGGTACCGGCAAGCAAATGCTCGACGTTACTCCAGGTCAGCGCGTTATCAAAATACAGTTCGCTGGTTTTGAAGAAAAGATCTTCTTGCTTGGTCGCGGTGCTAAAATCGCGGTCGCCGACGGTGCTCACGTCAAGAAGGGCGAAATCATGGCCACTAAGTCCGACGGTCAGGTGGTTAAGGCAGACATTGCTGGTACTATCAAGCTTGCCAAGACCTCACTCTCCATCACTCACGAGGCTACTAAGGTTCGCGAATATCTCATTCCACTTGGTTACACCCTCTACGTGAAGGACGGCGACGAAGTCAAGGCTGGTGACGTGCTAACCGACGGTCACTTGGACTTGCAGGCCCTCTTCAAGTTCCAGGGCAAGGACGCTGTGCAGAAGTATTTGTCTAAGGAGATCCAGTTCATCTACTCCTCTCAGGGTCAGAAGCTCAACAACAAGCACATCGAAATCATCGTCAAACAAATGTTCAGCCGCGTCCGCGTGCTTGACCCAGGTGACACAGATTTGTTGCCAGGCGAGATTGTGGAAAAGTCCTCACTCTACGACGAACAAGAGAAGGCAGAAAACGCTGGTGGCAAGCTAGCCCAGTTCGAAGAGCTCTTCCTCGGTATCACCAAGGTTTCGCTCTCCACCGAATCGTGGCTCTCCAGTGCTTCCTTCCAAGAAACCGCCAAGGTGCTCATCAACGCTTCCATGACCGGTAAGGTTGACCACTTGGCCGGCCTCAAGGAAAACGTCATCATCGGCCGCCTCATCCCAGCCGGTACCGGCTTCGGTGACAACGCCGTCTCCTTCGTGGAAGAAACCCGTCGCCTGAACAAGCGCGACGTCCCAGTGATCGATGAACTCCCCCTCGTCACCGCCGACGACGCCGTAATCGCCGCCGAAATCGTGGAGGACGGCCCCAAGGTCGCCACCATGGTCGCCGACGACACGACGCCAGTTGCGGATAAGGAGTAAAACTGAATAACAAAACAGGGCGTCCCGCAAAAGACAAGCCCTGTAATGCATAGGGGATCACGAATTACTTCGTGGTCTTCTTTGGTCTCACCATAGTCTCGACGACTGTCGTTTTTGGATGAGCACGCGCGTACGGAACGGTACAAAGTCTTCCCGTGTCTGCCTTACGACCGACTTGGAAACGAACATTATTGCCCTTTGCCATAGATGTGTGTGGTTAACCGCAGGCAATCTCGGTCTCTTTGACTTTAATAATCAGCAGCTGATACAAGTAGATTCTGTACCACTCATGACCTAGTACGCTAGGGGCATGAGTGAGACACAATAAAACACGTCATACTCTTTGGCGGGGTCGTGAGGAGAAGCGGTATAGTCTAAACCGTTTCACCCCATGTGGGGCGGTGAGAATTACTCACGAACCCCCCGTAAAGTATGACGTGCTTGGACCATTTCCTTCTAAACGGTTCTCACGCCGTTGCCTCATTAAAGGCAAATTAAGTATAGCACATTTTATATCATCTCAACAATTTGAAAATCTAGTTGTGGATAAGCTATGAGATGTAATCGATTAAAAATAATGTATACTTATGTTAGGTTAAATATATACAAGAGCCTATGATAGCTGATTCCATATCAGATCTCCTCACTCTCCAACAGGTCTGTGACTTGCTGCAATGTCACCCAAATACTTTACGTCAATGGGACAAACGAGGTTTATTGCAGGCACTTCGCCTTGGAGCTAGGCGCGATAGAAGGTATAAAAAAGAGGATGTCTTATTATTTCTTGAGAAGAACTCGTTAGCCGGTGGTATCGACGAAAATCCGATGCATCGGAAATGCGCTCCCAGATTCATTGACTTATTTGCTGGTGTTGGTGGAATAAGATTGGGATTCGAGAGAAATGGCGGAAAATGCGTTTTTACTTCCGAATGGGATGAAGCTTGCAAAGACGTTTATGAAGCAAATTTTGGACACCGTCCTGCAGGAGATATCACCAAATTGAAGACTGAAGATATTCCAGAACATGATATTCTCGTTGGGGGATTTCCATGTCAGACTTTTAGCATAATAGGTCGACGTAAAGGCTTCAGTGATACTAGGGGCACTTTATTTTTCGACATCGAACGTATTTTACGAGATAAGCGGCCATACGCTTTTATGCTTGAGAATGTTCGGTCTCTTGTTAATCATGACGGTGGGCGTACTTTTGCTGTAATCACTGATTGTTTACGTAGTCTCGGATATTTTGTTCACTGGAAAGTATTAAATGGACTAGATTTCGGCGTGCCTCAAAAAAGGGATAGAACAATTATTGTAGGTTTCAGACAGAATCATCCGTTTGAATTTCCTACGCACGCCGAAACTCCAACAAAAACATTGTCCGAAATTCTAGAACCAGACGAAAAAGTAGATAAAAAATATAATTTATCAGAAAAAGTTCTAAATAAAATTCACTCCCGTGTTAAGAAAAGCATGGAGGGGCCAACTATTTGGCATGAAAATAAATCAGGGAATATTGGTGTTCATAAATTTTCATGTGCATTACGTGCTAACGGTTCCTACAACTATTTAACGGTTAACGGCACCAGACGGCTTACTCCCAGGGAAATGTATCGCCTTCAAGGTTTTCCTGATTCATTCAAAATTCCAGCTGTTGATACTCAAGCCCGTAAACAGGCAGGGAATAGCGTCGTTGTACCAAAAATTCAGGCCGTAGCTAAAGCTATGATGGAGGCAATGAAAAAGTCGCCTATGCCTGTTACTAACCACCTAGTTTAACTTAACTAATACTTATGCCTGAAATAGACAATCCAAAAGTCGCACTTGATAAAGTGATAAACAAATCCAGAGTTCACTTTTACAAACCTTTTCAAATTGCAGAAACATTACATCAACACAGGATGGGGCGTGTCATGGATTTAACTCAAATAGAGGATTATAGAAATATTTCTAAGCGTTGGCGTGACGATGTATCCAAACGCCTCGTTGGAAGAGTGTCTACATCCAGCGCAAGATTTCAAGATAATGTTTTTGATGACAATGCGATGCCGCCAATATTTCTAGCAAAACTAGGACTTTTAAATGTAGCCACTAAGGGTGGTGTAGAAGCTTACATTTATCGCCGTTTTGCTCAAAAGTTAGATAAAGTGGATGCGATTAGACAATATATCATGATGGTAGACCCAAGCGCATTCTCGTTAGTTGAATTAGTGCATCGAATGGTGCAAGATCCAGGCTTGAGACGAAGCGTAGACAAAATTTATGAAATTACTGTTTACGCATTATTTTCAACCATAGTCCGCGCTCTAGAGGTGACTGTCACGCTTCATGTCGGCAATCCAGACCTTGGAGTATTAAAGGATTTTGAAAAATTCATGCACACAATTTTAGGGTTGGCCAGCGATCAGACACAGATCACGGTTCCCGCAGCTTTATATAGAGTTGGAGTTACTAACGCTGCCGATCGGGGATTGGATATGTGGTCCAATTTTGGACCGGCAGTACAAGTAAAACATCTAACGCTTACCCCAGATCTAATGGGCGAAATTGTTGACTCAGTACGTGCTGATAGAATAGTCATTGTATGTTTAGGTGCAGAAAAAGAATTAGTGGTAACCCTATTACAGCAAGTAGATTATATTGATAAGGTTCAGGGTATAATTACAATGGAAGATTTGGACCAGTGGTATAATATTTGCCTCAGCGACAAGTATCAGGATAAATTAGGCAAGCAATTATTATTAGATTTACGTCGCGAATTTGAGGATGAATTTCCTGCCGGTACACAGATCAATCCGTTTATGACAGAACGTAATTATTTAAAAATAGAACTTCCAAGAGGATGGAATATGACTCAAGAAACAAGCAGGCCAATTCCAAGGGGTTGGTAGTATTTCTGTGTTATATATGCCAAACAAACTAAAGCCCATCCATCCCGGCGAAATACTCAACGAAGAATTTCTCAAGCCACTTGCCCTCACGCAATATCGCATCGCTAAGGACATTAAAGTTCCCGCTCGCCGCATCAACGAAATAGTCCATGGCAACCGCGCCATTTCCGCGGATACCGCCCTCCGTTTCGCCGCCTACTTTGGCACCTCACCTGCCTTCTGGACCAATCTCCAGTCTCGCCACGATCTCCTGGTCGAACAATCCCTCTCCGGCGCCCGCATCGCCCGTGAAGTTAAGCTTTATAATCTAGTATCAGCTTAACACTTTTCACCATTGACCGCGAACCACTAAACCATTAACATGCTAATTAAGTATGGCCACAAAAAATAAACAATATAGCCCCACCGAAGCTCGTCAGATCATTTCTGATTATATTGATGAATCTGCCGTTCGTCTCTCTCTAAGACTGAAAAAAGCCTACACAGCCCAAAAAAAGCAACCGTCTCAAACACGATTGTATGCCTAAAATTAGCTACAGTGAATCTGCTGTTTCTGCAGTCTCTGGCTTCATTCGTGCATACGAAGAAGCTTTTTTTGAATTATACCGTGACAGCGGCCTAGCGACAGAAACGCAAATTATCGAAAATTATCGCCAATCGGCAAAAAAAACTTAGTGAACAAATTTTCATCGAAATCGAAAAGCATCTTAGCGAGAAGATAGTTCTTGGTCGAAAGGAATCAAACAAATGGCACGAACTTACTTTTTATGTTTGGGGTCGTCTAATCACCGTCTATTACACTACGAATAATAAATCCGCTTCAAGAATTGTTGAGACTATTGGCATCGAAAGAAAGCCAATCATCTTTTAGACAGTCTTGATATGCTTAAACCCAAAACAAAATGCAGTAAACCCACCCGCATCCTCGGCCTCGACCCCGGTTACGGACGCCTCGGTTACGGAGTGATAGAAGGCGCTAAAGCCCTAGGATTCGGCGTTATCACGACGATCAAGGACCGGACAGTGGGGGAGCGGCTCGCCGAAATAACAAAAGTATAGCTAGTTAAAGGCATAAAGTAACTATTGCGACCCTAATCGCATTTATGATACACTTATTGCGGTTACAGTCGCATAAAACGATTTAGGCCTAAAATTTATGTATTATCAGCGAAAAATCTTCAATGACGTTTTAGCATCTTTCAATAAAGGGAAAGTTGTTATTCTTTACGGTGCTCGTCAGATTGGTAAAACCACTATAGCTAAGGAAATAGCTGCGAAATTTCCAGATTTTCGTTACATATCCTGTGATTTAGCTTCTGTTCAAGCCGCTCTCGTGCCAGATTCTAATACACGACTAAAGGAGTATCTCGGTGAGCATTCTTTAATCATTTTAGACGAGGCACAGCAAGTTGAGGATATCGGTCTAACTTTGAAAATTCTCATCGATCACTATCCAACCATGAACATCTTAGCTACCGGTTCTTCTAGTTTTGATCTGGCTAATAAAGTCGGTGAGCCACTAGTCGGCCGTAGTTTTGAGTTCAATATGCATCCAATTTCCGTGGGTGAGTTAGTTGCTGCTCATCAGGGAGATATGATGTACTCTTTTTCGCAAGAACTACCTACACGTTTAATTTTTGGCATGTACCCAGAAGTTCTCAACGCCACTTCCATTGAGGCTGCTAGAAAAGTTTTAGATAGTTTGGTTAGTGGCAACTTATACAAGGATGCTTTAGCTTACCGTGGTATCAAAAAACCAGCTTTAGTCTTGAAGTTACTAAAACTACTCGCTTATCAAATGGGCAGCGAGGTTTCGACTAATGAGTTGGCTACTATTCTTGAGGTCGATCGTGCTACGGTCGCTTCTTACATCACCTTACTTGAACAGTCATTTATCATTTTTACACTGAGGCCTTACGCTAACAATAAACGCTTAGAAATTAGCCGCTTACAAAAAGTTTACTTTTGGGATGTCGGCATTCGCAATGCCATAATTGAGGCCTATGACGACCTCGAATTAAGAAAAGATAAAGGAGCGCTGTTCGAAAATTTCTTTATCGCCGAGATATTGAAACAACACGCCATAGATAATGTCCAGGTCTTCTCTCACTTTTGGCGTACTAAAAATGGCCAAGAAATTGATTATGTTGAAGAGCGCAGCGGTGGCCGCGATCTTCGTGCTTTCGAGTCTAAATGGAAATATAGCACAACACCTGCACCATCTGCCTGGACTGCAACTTATCCCGAGGCCAAATATCAGGTTGTTACGGCAGATAGTTTAGAGGCTCTCCTTAAACAAGAAAGTAAGCAATAAATTCTGTGGTACGAATGACAAAACCCACTCGCATCCTCGGCCTCGACCCTGGTTACGGCCGCCTCGGTTACGGCGTCATTGAGGGGAGTATAGCCCTCGGGTTTGGGGTGATTACCACCAGTAAGGACCGGACAGTGGGGGAGCGGCTGGCAGAAATTGCCGCGGATATTCGCACTATCCTTGCTAAGTATCAGCCAGATGTTGTTAGTATTGAGGCGCTATTCTTCAGCAAATCCGTCACCACCGCGCTAAAAGTGGCGGAAGTGCGGGGAGTCCTGTTATTATTGGCGGAGGAACATGGCGCCACGGTGGTCGAGGTCAAGCCAAACGAGGTTAAACTCGCCATGACGGGCTACGGCAAGGCAGACAAGAAGCAAATGACAGAGATGGTTCGCACTGTCTTCAAACTCAAAGCCGGCCCCAAAATCGACGACGCCGCGGACGCTCTAGCTATCGCCTGGACGGCCCTCAACCGCCGCGTGTAAGTGAATACTTCAACGTATTCACCAATTATCCACAGCTTATTGGGTGAATACCCCTGGGATATAAACCAGGGATATTCCCAGGCCTGCAAACATTGCTCAAAATTATATTATGCTCCCCTCCAACGATTATTTCGACGCCACCTCGCAATCTCTCCGCTCCCCGGAGGCCATTCGTGGTGCCCTCTTTTCAGCCGGGGCCACACAACAAGCCGCCGCCTACCACCTCATGACTAGGGTCGCCGAAGCTTTCAAAGCCGCTGGTGGTCGTGCCCTCATGGTCGGTGGCAGCGTCCGCGATCTACTCCTCGGCGAAATCTTCCACGATCTCGACCTCGAGGTCTACGGTCTTTCCGCGGACGACGTCGAATTCATCGCCTCACGCTTTGGCGAAGTTGGCACCGTCGGCAAAGCCTTTGCCATCGTCAAACTTGTCGCGGACGGCGTCGACATCGATCTTGCCCTGCCTCGTCGTGACAGCAAAGTGGGGGAGGGTCACCGCGGATTCATTGTCGAGGCGGACCCTCATCTCTCGCCCGTTGATGCAGCTCGCCGCCGCGACTTCACCATTAACGCTATTGCGGCTGACCCGTTGACCGGCGCCATCATCGACCCTTTCAACGGCCTCGCCGACCTGGAATCTGGCCTCCTCCGCGTGGTCAACGCTGGGACTTTTATCGAAGACCCTCTCCGCATTCTTCGCGCCGTTCAGTTCGTCGCCCGTTTTAACCTAGATGTCGAGCCAGCCACTTTTGATCTTCTAAAATCCATGATCCCATCACTCGCCACTCTCGCCCCAGAACGCATCGGCGGCGAATGGCGTAAATTACTCCTCAAAGCTCAACAGCCTTCCCTCGGCTTGGCTCTCGCTTTCGATCTCGGCATTATCGAATCTCTTCACCCCGAACTCTTTGCCTTAAAATCGACTCCTCAAGAACCCGAATGGCACCCCGAGGGCGACGTCTGGATTCACTCCCTCATGGTGGTGGACGAAGCCGCGAAAATTATCTGGCGTGAAGGCTTGGGCGACAATCGTGCCCTCACCGTCATGCTGGGTGCTCTCTGTCACGACCTCGGCAAGCCAGCCGTTACTCAGGTCGAAAACGGCCGTCTCCGTTCCCATGGCCACGAAGAAGCAGGGGAGGCGCCAACCCGCAGCTTCTTAGCCAAGCTCTACATCGGCAATGACATTGTGGAAGCCGTCGTCGGCCTCGTTCGCGACCACATGAAGCCTTTCCGTTACTGGCGCGACGACGCGCAGAAGGGCAAACCAATCACGGACGGTGCCATCCGCCGCCTCGCCGTGCGTATCGACCCCGGCACCATCTCCGAACTCGCCCTCGTCGCCGAAGCTGACTACTTTGGCCGCGGCCCGTTTGTCGTCAACGCCCCCCCGGCCGACTTTGCTGCTGGTCCCTGGCTCACCGCCCGTGCGGGCGCCCTCGGTGTCCTCACCTCACCTCCTCCTCACCTCCTCCGCGGCCAGGAACTCCTAGATCTCGGCTTTCCCCCCGGCCCGCTCCTCGGCCGCCTCATCAAACTCGCCGACCTCCTCCGCGACGAGCACGAAATCAATCATTTCAAGGTCATCTCTGCCCTCAAAGAACTTCCTCTCACTCCCGCTGGCGGTCGTGATGTTGTTTTGGCAATTACGAAACTAGAGGCCTTGGCTTAGCTTTACTATTCTCTTAATTCTGGTACAATTCTCCCGTCAGCAACATCCCTGCGGGTGTCGTATAACGGCTATTATTCGAGGTTTCCAACCTTGAGACGCGGGTTCGATTCCCGCCACCCGCTCCAAAAACTCCCCGGCTTCGGCTGGGGAGTTTTTTGTGTAGATGAATCGGACGAGAAACAAACAAGACTCCCGGCCAACAGGCAGCAGGAGTCAGAACGACGGGGGAGGGGGTAGGCATCATTTACCCGTTTTGAACGGCTTGAGGGGGATTGGTATCTGATCGACAGTCTTGCCTTGCAGACCGCGAGTCCTGAGTTTGATCGGTTTGCTGCAGTATTCGCAGTCAAAGACATAGCCGCTCCCATCCTCAAATGTTGTGCTTAGGACGGAATCGTACCTGGTCATCTCGCCGCATCCAGGGTACGGACACTTTACTATCTGTTTCGTTTCAGCCATGGTGCACCTCGGGCACTATTCAACCACACCCCGTCTTCATAATCAACCCTAAGGGTTGGTCAACGCTTAGGGTTGAACAGCACTCAGAAAATTAACATTCATCTCGCCACTGCGCATCACCGGTTTTTCGCTATCAACCTCAGCCTTCGCCGTTTTCACAATCTCCCATTTCCCTTCAACCTCCTGTAATCGAGCCTCAGCAATGCGGAACCCAGCCGCTAGCTTATGTCCACCGCCACCATATCGTTCCGCCACCTTAGCCACGTCACGACCCCGTGAACGCATACTCCCCTTAACACTCCCGTCATCACTCTCGCGCAAAATCAAAATTGCTTCTGCTTCCGTCAGCGAGGCATTCAAAAAATTAGAAATACTGGAAGTATCCACCTCCGGATTACCAAACTCCGCCAAATCCTGGAGCGTCAACACTGTACACAAAGCATCAAACTCTTTATTATAATGCAAACGTGAAAACAATCGTCCCCAAATCTGCAACACGCTTACAGATTTGTTCATCATCGTGTTCTCAATCACCGTGTTCAATTTAGCCCCCAGTTTGGTTAGCTCAACCGCCGCCTCAAAAGCCGCTGTGGTCGTGTTGCTGGTGGTAAAGAGGGAGGTATCCGTGCAAACTCCCGTCAACAAGCTCTGTGCAGCCGCTCGGTTCAGCGGCAAGTTATGACGCTTCATAAAACGCCAGACCACGTCCGCTGTGCTTGCGGCCTTTGGTTCCAGCACATTGTAAGTGCCATAGCGTGGGTTAGTAGCGTGGTGGTCAAACATGACAAGCGGCACTTTGCGTGGCATGAGCGGCACCTTTTGCTGTAAGTAGACGCCATCCGCACAATCACAAATTATCATCAGGTCAACGGTCCTGTCCGCAAACACCAAGTCATCCGTCCTAATTACCTTCACATTCGGCAAAAAAGCGAACTGCTCCGGAATCTCCTTGGGCGAGTACACTGTCACCTCTTTGCCCATCTCCCGCAACACCCCAAACCAGCCCAAAGTCGACCCCAGCGTGTCGCCGTCCAACCGTTCGTCCGTCAACAGCAAAACATGCCTGGCCGCCAGGATTAACTCGACAATTGGCCTCTCTGCCAGGACGGACATAAAACTCGCTATTAGAACTAGTCACCTTACCGTTTGCCGCCTAATTTTGCAAGGATTACCTCATTGGCCAGTTGACGTCTGGTCCCAATTTTCGTATATTTCAGCGGTCATAGGAGTGACACATGCCCGAACTCAAAGTTGATTCTTCAACCAACCCTACCACCGATCTCGACGGCCGCACCACAGCCGACAACCCAATCATGGAAACCGGCTTGGGTGGCGTCGGGCCAAAAAGCATTACCCCCATCAGTGCTCCCGGCGTAGCTGGCGATCCCCTCGAAGCACCTTACAGCGAGGGTCAGTTCGATCATATGTATGGCCAACGGCCACCGCCGTCCAGGTTGACTGACTGCACGCCGGATCTCGAGGACTTCGTGCCGGACGACGACAGCACCTCCTGCCCGGAAACACAAAGCCAGTCTGCCGTCACTCACACCGAGCTCCTTCTCAAGCTCAGCAAACTACTGGCCAATCCAGTCGCTCTGGCCAAGTTGGACTTCAAGACCGTGCCATCGGACGCAGCCTTGGCCCGCCTGTCGGTTCGCGACCTCCGTATTCTCATCAATGTGGCTAGCCGGTAGCCCTCACCTCCCTCCCGCCGCCGCACTCCCTCCCGGAGCCGGCGGCTTTCTCTTTTTGGTGAATATCCCAGGGGTATTCACCAATTATCGCCTTACGAAAAACCCCACCTGCGAAGCGGAGAGCTTCGGGCGGGGAGTTGAGAGACCGCCACTCTCGGGATTGCTCCCTGGCGGCGGTCGACGCAGTTGTCACGCTGATCTCCTCTACTCGTCCTCGGTCGATTTTGGGTTTTTCATCGCATTGTTGACGTACAACTCGATGATCTCGAGCGCCTGGCCCATCTGCAGCTCAGTTGCCAGCCAGCCGTTCTTGCTGATGGTCTGCTCGATGAGTTGTTCAATCACTGACTTGCGGCCGGGATTCGAGTTGGGCCTGAGCCACCAGGTGTTTGTCGTCGGCCGAAGAATCATCCAGAGTCCATCCCTGGCGAAGATCTCGATCTGGCCGAAGACGTGCTCTTGCGGCTCGGTGCAGTCCCAATACCCGCCATTTATACTGAGTTCGTACCCGGTCTGCATCTGGAGAGAGAGGAGACTATTGAGGCTTGGCAGAGTGGTTGTCTCTCCGTCCGTCTGTTCATCGCCCCACTCCACGCCGAGAGCCCTACAGATGCGGGCAATCAGACTAAAAATCATGGCCTGGCGGGCCAGGACCGCCTGCCGTTCAGAAACTTTTTCAGTCATTGGAAACCTCTTGGTGGACGACTCGGCTGGATGCCGATCGACCAACCACAATACCTCATTTCAGCCAAAAAGTCAATGTTTCCAACCCCAGGACGACGTTCAACGTCGTCCCAGGCCTGTAATTACTCGCCGATGGTGTACAATGTGGTCAATATGTACCTCAAACGCCTCGAAGTCCAAGGTTTCAAGACTTTTGCTGCCAAAACCAGCGTTGAATTCCCCAGTGGCCGTAACCAGGGGAGGGCTCTCACCGTCATCGTCGGCCCAAACGGCAGCGGAAAATCCAACCTAGCGGACGCTATCCGCTGGTGTTTGGGCGAACAGTCGCTAAAACTCCTCCGTGGCAAAAAAGCGGAAGACATTATCTTTTCTGGCTCGGAAGGCAAATCCCGCGCTGGCTTTGCGGAAGTCTCCATGACCTTCGACAACGGGGATAAGTCCATGAAGCTCGACTTCACGGAGGTGGTCATCACGCGCCGCCTCTACCGCGACGGGGAATCGGCCTATTTGGTGAACGGCAGCCCCTCACGCTTGAACGAAATCCAGCTCCTCCTAGCGGAAGCCGGAGTCGGCCAACGCAGCTATGCCGTCATTGGCCAGGGCATGATTGACCACGTCCTGACTGCCACACCCGAAGAGCGCAAAATCTTCTTCGATGACGCCATGGGAGTGCGCAGTTTCCAGTTAAAGCGCCATCAAGCTTTATTGAAACTCCAAAAGTCAGCGGAAAATTTGAGCGAAGTAGAAATGCTTTTGACTGAACTCGAGCCACGCGTCGCCTCGTTGAAGCGCCAGGTCGAACGTTTGAACAAGCGAGCCGCCGTGGAAGCCGAACTTCACACCGTCCAGCACGATTACTATTCCAGCCAGTGGTGGACTCTCGTTGCCGAGCAAGCAATCGTTGAGACTCGTTTATCGAAGGCTCGCGAACTAGTTTCAGCAAAACAAATCGAGCTCAAAGCCGGTGACGCAAAACTCGACGAGCTCTCAAAAGTCGAGGTGACCTCGAACCAACCCGACGCCGGCCTCCAACTCCTCCAAGCGAGTTATAAATCTGCTCAACAGCAACTAGCCGACGCCCGTCGTGCTCACTTTGTCGCCGAACGCGAACTCGAACTCTCAAAGGTCCGTGCCCAATCCACCTGGTCGCCTTTGCCCCTACATGAAATCATTGCGGAAGTCGGCACCCTCGCCGAATCTCATCGCAACTTCGCAACTCGTTTACGAGCCGCCCAGAGCCTCGCCGAAGTCATCGTCATTGCCGAAGAAATCGACGCCGTTTCGGTCAAATCAACCAAGCTCAAAGACCGCCTCGTCAAACCAAATCCCGCGGATTACGTCGCCACCCCCGAGCAGCTCACCGCCTTATCGTCATCCCAAAATCTCATCGTTCAGGCCGAAAAACAAGTTAAATCAGCCGAACACGCCATGGACAACTTCCGTGTTCAAGAGTCAGCCCAAAAGAACGAAGCCTTTGCTTTGCAGCGCCAACTCCGCCTCGTCCAGCAAGAACTCTCGAGCCTGGAAAGTTCGGCAAATTCAGTTCAGATCGACCTAGCCCGTGTCGAAACTCGTCGCGAAGGACTCGACCGTGAACTGGTCGACGAACTCGATTCGGCCACCATCCTCGCCCTCAAGCAAACCAAGCCCCTCGTCATTATCGCTGAGACAATCGAACTCCACGATCGTCTTTTACGTCTGAAACACCAGCTCGACCTGATCGGCGGAATAGACGAAGAGGTCATGAAAGAATACGAATCCACGAACGAGCGTTTCACTTTCTTATCCGAGCAGGTAAAAGACCTCCGCGCCGCCATCAAGTCCACGGAAAAGGTCATAGACGAGCTCGACGAGCAAATTCGCCAGCAGTCAGAGACTTCTTTCGCCACTATCAACGCCGAGTTTCAAAAATATTTTAAAGTCTTGTTCAACGGTGGTAGTTGCAGCTTGGTCAAAATGACCCAAGACGACGTCGCCAAAGAAACAAAAATCAACCTGGACCGAGCCATGGACGACGTGGCCAAAGGCAAAGTGGAAGAAGACTTCGAGGAATCAGTCACCGACATTCAAGCTCGCGTCACCGAACGTCGCGAAGCAGTCGCCGGCATCGACATCCAAGCCACGCCACCTGGCAAGAAGCTCAAGTCCCTCGGCCTCCTCTCCGGCGGTGAACGCGCCCTCACCTCCATCGCGCTTGTTTCCGCCATTATGGCCACCAATCCTTCACCCTTCGTGGTTCTGGACGAAGTCGACGCCGCGCTCGATGAAGCCAACACTGTCCGCTTTGCCAACATCCTCGGCGAGCTTCAGAAGTTGACCCAATTCATCGTCATCACCCACAACCGCGCCACCATGGAGAAGGCGGACATGCTCTACGGCGTCACCATGGCCGCCGACGGCCTGAGCAAACTCTTATCCGTCAGCCTCTCAGATCTCGACGACTCCAACACCGCCCGCCGCTAAAATTGAAAATAAGAACGACCCCACTCTGGCGCACCAGAGCGGGGTCATTTTTTTTGCCGAGTTTACGGCTCAGAGGGCCCAGTCATCTCGCGTACTCGGCAATGCCCTCGCTTGTTCCTTCCGCCTCTCGGCAGTCTGGCTTGCCCGACGAGCTTCCAATACCTGGATCTGGTCAGGGTATTTACGAGCCAGCTGATGCTCGCTCCAGCCTGCTTCCCAGAGTAGCTCCTGCATACCGTCGATGCAGCTGCCACTCTCCAGTCCCATCATGACCTTATCGATCGCTACTCTGGCCGCCACCTGCTGGAGCTTGGCGTAGCTGATGTCATCGAGGCCGAGTTGCTGCAAGGTCACGACCCGGTTGTTGATGGCCTCTTTCACGTATTGACCAGCATGACGGTCACCCCGTCTGAACTTCTTCATAGCCACCTCGACCAAGATGGGCACCAGGCCGCTATCAGCACGAAGGTTCTTGGGTTCACAAGGGGAATTGCGCGGACAGTCGCCAAACAAGGGAAGAGTCGTCATGAGGATCTCCAAATAGGAGGTGGTGAGGAAACTAAGCACCAAAAAAGTAGCTGAGTACAGCTACTTTGTCAATCTAACTTAGTAATTAACTCACTAGAACTTTCACATTTAAGTTTAGTTTGGGTGCGGAGCAATCCGAGCTTTCGAGACTCACTAGAGCCGTGAGTTGAGGAAGTCGGCGTAGCGACAAGCCCAAAATAGGCCAAATGGGGCAGTTATAGTTTATTTCATATTCATCACCACCGCTGTCACCATAATCCCACCCACCAAAATCAGCACCACGCCCACCAACATCAGCGCCAAATGCTTCGGCTCCACTCCCGGACTATCATTACTCAACACTCCACCAGTAATGAACAAGGTCAAACCAAGTAAACCAAGGATAATTCCTAATATAATCATATTGCTTAGAGTATAGCAGATTGGGGATAACCAGTGAATACGTTGAGCGTCTTCACCATTTGCCCCTACAGGGCTTGACAAACATCTCCCAAACCCCTATATTCCTCCCATAACTTACGTCAATCATAACGTTTTTCGCTATGTTAACCATTCGTTTCTCCCGCACAGGTAAGAAAAAGCAGCCTTACTACCGCATTGTTCTCCAGGAAAGCAACCGCGATCCATGGTCCCCAGCTATCGAAGTTTTGGGTAACTACAACCCACGTTTGGAAAAGACCGACGCTGTGCTCGAAGAAGAGCGCATCAAGTACTGGTTGAGCCAGGGTGCCCAGCCTTCTGCTACTGCTCGCAACTTGTTCATTGACCGCGGCGTCATGCAAGGCGAAAAGATGCGCAAAGTCACCATCACCGCTGCCCGCGCCAAGAAGTTGGCCGCTGCTAAGGCCGAACTCGCTAAGAAAAATGCCCCTAAGGAAGCTCCTGCTGCTGAAGCTGCCCAGGCCTAATTGTTACCACTCCCAAGGTTTGGTATAATGCGCCTGTAAGTTAACTATCTTTTCCGTTTATGGAGTTTGATCAAGAGTTTGTTGAGTACGTGGCCAAGGCCATCGTCAACCATCCTGAAGACGTTTGGGCCGAGCGCATCGTCGACGACAACGGCGTGCTCATTACCTTGCACGTCAACCAAGAAGACATGGGTCACGTCATTGGTGGCGCCGGTAAAACAGCCGTTGCCATCCGTACCTTGCTCCGCCCCATCGCCGCCAAAGCCAACATGCGCATTGGCTTCCGTATCCATGATCCATCAGGACGCACCTTTGGTGAAAAGAAGGAGGGCTTCGTCAATCATGGTGCCGCTGGTGCTCCTATGACGTTGACGCCAGTTGCTGGTTCCGCAGTTCCTGCCCCAGCTCCAGCCCCACGTCCAGCCTACGTCCCACGCCAGGCACCTCCTGTGCAGCAGCCAATCGTAGCGTCTGCCGCGGACGACATGGACACTACTTCAATCGGTGACCTCACATTCTAACTACACGGCCGCAACCGTGGGCGCCTAACAGCCTCACGGTTTTGGTTATCACAGAGCCGCAGTCGACGAATTCAGTTTTTAACGAGCGAGCGACTGCCGTGTCTCCTGTGACGACGCGATGGC
>DOZH01000002.1:439-1536 GCA_003518105.1 Candidatus Uhrbacteria bacterium | reverse complement strand
GGCCTTGAGCTAGGAACAGGAGACGCGGCGGTTGCGAGCGACGAGTCTCGCGTTGACGGGAACTTGGGCCTTTGTCAGGTAACACTATGAAAAAATTTCACATCCTCACTATCTTCCCAGAAGTAATCGGCCCGTACGCTACGGCGTCAATTCTTGGTCGTGCGCAAACAAAAAAGTTGGCGAGTATTGCGGCGCATGACTTGCGTGAGTTTTCCGACAATAAACATCGCAAGGTAGACGACGCTCCGTACGGTGGGGGAGCTGGCATGGTCATGACTGTGCAGCCCTTTGACGCCGCCGTGAAAAAAATAAAAGCCGCTGCTAAAAAGAAGACCGTGCGCGTCATTTTAACCGCCGCCTCAGGTCGACGTTTTACCGAAGCTGACGCCCACCGTTTGCTCGCCTATGATGAGGTTATTTTCCTGTGTGGTCGTTACGAAGGCGTCGACCATCGAGTGCTGGAATATATAGCTGACGAGGCTCTATCTATAGGTGACTACGTGCTAACCGGTGGGGAACTACCAGCCTTAGTAATGACAGACTCGATTGTTCGTCTAATCCCCGGCGTTCTCGGCAATGCGGAGACGTTGAGTGAGGAGTCCCACGACACGGAGGGCTTCCTGGAATATCCCCAGTACACCAAGCCAGAAGTCTACGTCATGAAACAAGGCAAGAAAAACGTGGAATTAAGCGTCCCACCGGTGCTACTTTCCGGTAATCATGCCTTAATCAAGAAATGGCGCGCTGCCGAAGCATTAACCGAGGTCAAAAACGCTGAGAAAAAAGGGGCTTAAGTAAGCCTCTTTTTTGTTCACAGTTGGGAGTGGCCCAAATGCTTGACAGTAATTCGCGGCTCAGGTACATTACCCGCGTCGAAGAAAGCAATTTCTCCACAAATAACGGCCTTTCACAACTGAATAAACCATTGAACTTAATCAACAGATTAAGTTCTACGAAGAACAATACACGTATTGACAATTACGTGATTACAACGTCCATCACATGACTCAAGCAATTGAGTCGAGCAGATCCTTCGTGTCGCAAGATACGGAGGAATTATTATTGAGAGTTTGATCCTGGCTCAGGATGAACGCTGG
>DOZH01000002.1:0-328 GCA_003518105.1 Candidatus Uhrbacteria bacterium | reverse complement strand
GATCCTGGCTCAGGATGAACGCTGGAGGCGTGGCTAAGGCATGCAAGTCGAACGCCCTGTCCGAAGTCGCAAGACGGAGGATAAGGGAGTGGCAAACGGGAGCGTAACACATTGGTTACTTACCTTGAACTCGGGAACAACTAAGGGAAACTTTAGCTAATACCCGATATGATTGTTGGTCGCAGGGCTGACTATTGAAAGATTTATCGGTTCAAGAGAGACCTATGGTCCATCAGCTAGTTGGCGGGGTAAAGGCCCACCAAGGCTATGACGGATACCAGGCGCGAGAGCGTGACCTGGCTCACTGGGACTGAGACACTGCCCAGAC
>DOZH01000009.1:33568-45600 GCA_003518105.1 Candidatus Uhrbacteria bacterium | reverse complement strand
ACGACGCGATGGCCGACCCGAGAAATGCTTGACTTGCGCTATTGGTTCCGTTAAGCAAGTCATCCTTTAGGCATTTCTGGGCTGAGGCCTTGAGCTAGGAGCAGGAGATGCGGCGGTTGCGAGCGAGGCTGATAGTTTTTAATATGATCCCAACATCAATCAAAATAAAAAACAATAAACTACCCGATAATCCGGGGGTGTATTTTTATTATGACGTCAACGGGAAACTTTTGTATATCGGCAAGGCGACGAGTTTGAAGCAGCGAGTGGGGTCGTATTTTAATAAAGCACATGAGGCGAGGATAGAGGATTTAGTGCGTAACATTGCTAGGATTGAATATATCGAGACGCCGAGCGTGATTGAGGCGCTGGTACTGGAAGCGAACCAGATCAAGCTCCACCAGCCGCCGTATAACGTCATGCAACGAGATGACAAGAGCTTTTTGTATCTGTGTATCACGAACGAGGATTTCCCGAAGCCAGTGTTGTACCGTGGTTTCGATTTGGAGCGCATGGGGATTGAGCCGTTTTCGAAGACGTTGACGGCCGTGGCGAAGAAGAAATTTATAGCGGTGTATGGGCCGTATATTAGTGGTCGTTCGTTACGGACGGCGCTCGATTTAATTCGTAAGACTATTCCTTGGTCGACGTGTACGCCGGGGCAGAGTAAACCGTGTTTTGACGCGCAGATTGGCAAGTGTCCGGGGGTTTGTAATGGGGCGATTACTAAGGCTGAATATCGGAAAGTGATTAAGCAGTTGATGTTGTTCTTTTCTGGTAAAAAGGATCAGTTGCTGCGTCAGTTAACAAAGGAAATGTCGCGCGCGGCGTCGGCCAAAAATTTTGAGGAAGCGGCCAAGCTGCGTAACCGAGTGTTTGCTTTGGAGCACATTCATGACGTGTCGCTGATTACGCGAGGTGATGAGGAAGATGAACGAAAGTCCTGGAAGACGGTGCATACGGCGCGACCGTTTATTGATATTAACGGGCGGCTCGAGGCGTATGATATTGCGCATACTTCGGGCACGGCGAATGTGGCCAGTATGACGGTTTTTATGGACGGTAAGCCAGCGAAGGAGCTGTACCGCAAGTTTAAGATTAAGACGGTGGAAGGCGTTAATGACGTGGCGGGGATGGAGGAGGTGATGCGGCGTCGATTAGCGCGAGCTGTGAGTACGCCGGGGACCTGGAGCTTGCCGGAGTTGATGATTATTGATGGTGGTGAGGGGCAGGTGGCGCGCGTACAGCAGGTGCTCGACGAGCTAGGGGTGAAGACGCCGATTGTGGGAATTGCTAAGGGGTTTGATCGCAAGCAAGACAGGTTGGTTTATGATGCGCGGAATAAAGAGTTACAAAGGATTGTGACGACGTTTAAAGAAAAGTTAGCGGAAGTACGTGACGAGGCACATAGATTTGCCGGGGCTTATCACAGAATTTTGCGGAGCAGGAACTCACTCGGTATGTCACCGCGCCGACGTCGACGAGAATCGGCTGTGGAGTGAAAACCCTAGTAAACAGTGGGGGAGTTTATGCACAAGAACAAACGCCGAACGCGTTTTTTCTTTTTGTACAGCTGAAAATTGAACAATGAACGTTTTGGCTAAAAGTGTTGACCACTGGGGTGTGGTGGAGTATTGTGGTGTTAAGAGGCACGAAGTGGGGCGTGCGTGTTCTGTCAGTCTGTGTAAGCAGAAGGGCAGGAGGCGTAGGTCACACTTCGCTTTCATTTTGTGGAAAGAACAAGACGCTTCATTTATATGGAACGTCTGAAGTAAAGTCACACCGCCATGTTCCTTGGTGAATATCATCATTCCATCGACGACAAGGGGCGCGTAAGTGTCCCCGCGAAGTTTCGTGCTGACCTCGTTAAAGGGGCGGTTGTGACGCGAGGTCTCGATACTTCATTGTTTCTGCTGCCCTTGGAGGAGTGGGGTAAGCTGGCCGATAAATTGGCTGGTTTGCCCCTGGGGCAGGCCGATGCTCGTGCGTTTTCTCGCCTGATGTTGGCGGGGGCCATGGACATTGTGCTCGACGGACAGGGACGATTCGTTATTCCAGAATACTTGCGAAAGTATGCTGGTCTCAAGCGTGAAGTGGTGATAGTAGGCGTCCACAACCGTTTGGAGTTGTGGGACGAGGAGGAATGGAACAAGTACACGGCGCAGTCAGAAGCTGACGCCGAAAAGATTGCCGAGAAACTAGGAACCCTAGGCGTATGAGCCATATTCCAGTTTTAGCTAAAGAGGTACTTGAGGGCTTGGCTTTGCAGCCTGGTATGACGGTACTTGACGGCACATTAGGCTTAGGAGGCCATGCGGCACTCATGTTGGAGGCGACGTCACCTAGCGGCAAGCTGATTGGCGTGGAGCGCGACAGTCGGAATTGGGCAGTTGCAAAAGAACGCTTGGCTAATTACGGCGAGCGAGTAACAGCCATTCGCGATAGTTACGGTAATATCGCTAATCACGAGGTGCCGCTACTAGACGCAGTATTGCTAGACTTGGGGTTTTCTTCTGTGCATGTGGATAATGCTGATCGTGGCTTTTCCTTCATGAAAGAAGGACCACTCGACATGCGGTACGACCAAACGCAGGAATTAACGGCGGAGGTAATTGTGAACAGCTGGTCGCGCGATGACTTGAACCGGTTATTGCGGGAATACGGTGAGGAGCATTTCTCCGGTGAGATTGCGAAAGCAATTACGGAAACGCGTAAAAAGCAGAGGATTACGACTACCACGCAATTAGCTGATTTGATCCTCAAGTTGGCTGGCGGCAGGGGACACATTCACCCAGCGACCAAGACTTTTCAAGCTTTACGCATTGCTGTCAACGATGAGTTTGGTGAGTTGACAAGAGGCTTGACTGATCTGGTGGAGCTGTTGAAGCCAGGTGGCCGAATTGCCGTCATTACCTTTCACTCGTTGGAAGACAGGATCGTTAAGCAGTTCATGAAAGAGTCGGACTTGCTCGAGCCGCTAACCAAAAAACCGATTATCGGCAGTGATGAAGAAGTGAAGAGTAATCCACGAAGTCGCAGCGCTAAGTTACGAATCGCGGTACGAAAATAAACATACATAATGGAGGTTATGTCTGACACTAAAACAAAAATTGCCACCCTGCTCAGCAACCGCAAATTGTTGAACGTCGTCGTAATCAGTTTGATTATGGCGTTTGGAGTATTGTATATAGTGCAGGTTAATTCTTCCGCTACACGAGGTTTGGCTTTGCGTGATATGCAGGAAAAGAATCAGGCTTTGCACATTGCTTTCCAGAGTACAGAAGCTAAGATTGACGAATTGCGTTCGCTCGATAGCGTGATGCAGCGCGAGCAGTTATTGGGACTGATTAAGGCGACTAAGGTTTCTTATATTATTAAAGCCAATAATACCGTGGCTTTGCGGTAAAAGTTGGTGGTTGTGCTATACTGCTCCTATCTATGGGAGCAGATTTACAGGCACGTCGACCACGTCCTTTAGTCCTGGCGATATTGGATGGATTTGGAGTGGCACCAGATAGCGAGGGTAATGCGGTGACGCAAGCTGCGACGCCGACTTTTGATTTGTTGACTACCCGTTACCCAGTGATGAACTTGCAAGCATCGGGTGAAACGGTGGGTTTGAGTTGGGGTGAAATGGGTAACTCGGAGGTAGGACATTTAACAATTGGGGCGGGTCGGGTTAACTATCAGACTTTACCGCGGATTAACCGAGCAATTGCAGATAGTAGCTTTGCGACTAATCCAGCTTTTGCGGAAGCGATTGCCCATGTTAAACAAACTGGAGGAACGCTCCATTTACTCGGCATAGTTTCGGCCGGCAAGGTGCATGGTTATGATGAGCATTGTGTCGCTTTGTTGAAACTGGCGAAGGCTCAGAAGTTGGCTAAGGTGGCGGTTCATGCAATTTTGGATGGCCGAGATACGCTTTATAATTCGGGTATAGATTTTGTGACTAAGCTGGAGTCGACGATGGCTGAGCTGGGCGTGGGTGAGTTAGCCAGCCTGTCCGGTCGCTATTTTGCGATGGACCGGGATAACCGCTGGGACCGTGTAGAACGGGCTTATAATGCCATTGCGCTTGGTACTGGAGCGCTGGCTGAGTCAGCTAGCGTGGCGCTACACGACGCCTATGCTAAAGAGGTTTATGATGAAGAGTTCCCGCCGACCGTGTTAACCAAGAAGGGTGTACCGATCGCAACGGTGAGCACAGGGGACTCGGTGATATTTTTTAACTACCGACCAGATCGAGCTCGTGAGCTAACTAAAGCTTTTGTCTTGCCGTCGTTTGATAGTTTTAGTCGCGTTTATATCCCGAACGTGTGTTTTGTGACGATGGCTGAATATGAAGCTAATTTGCCGGTGGTAGTAGCCTTTCCACCAATGGTGATTGAACATACCTTAGCGCAGGTACTGGCAGATAATGGTTTGGTGCAGTTGCATATTGCAGAGACGGAGAAATATGCGCACGTTACTTTCTTTATGAATGGAACGCGCGAGACGCCATTCCTGAATGAAGATAGGGTGATTATTCCTTCGCCAGACGTAGCTAGTTATGATTTGGCACCAGAGATGTCAGCCAGAGCTGTGACCGCGCGAGTAGTGAAAGAAGTAGGTTTGGGTAATTATGACGTTATAATCATGAATCTGGCGAATGCCGATATGGTGGCGCATACTGGTGATTTGGCAGCCAGTAAGAAGGCGGTGGAATGTGTGGACGATTGCATTAAAGATATAATGGATGCCGTGTTGGCGGCCGACGGTGTGTTGTGTATAACGGCGGATCACGGGAACGCGGAGGAAATAGAGAATTTGCAGACGCATGACATGGACAAAGAGCACAGCACAAACCCGGTGCCGTTTTGGATTGTCGGTAAGAAGTATGAAGGCAAGGCGTCAGCCAGCGGGGACGTGCCAAATGGTGACCTGTCGCTCGTGCCGCCAGTCGGTATGTTGGCCGACGTAGCACCGACGATTTTAGCGATTCTCGGGTTGCCGCAGCCGCCAGAAATGACAGGCACGAGCTTGCTTTAATTATCGATTATGAAGTTTGATCAGACCGTTGCTATTTATTTACGACGACATTTGGGTAAGGCACCGAGGGTGTGGAATTGGTTGGCGAGGTATGCCATGTATATTTATGTGATTGCGGTGTTCGCGAGCTTGGCTTTAGTTTCTGTGAGTAATTGGTTGGCTCATTTGCTGCTGCCAGCAGCTGCTTGTTACGTAGCTACGTTGCTTGTCCAGATAGTGATTAGACGACCACGACCAAATGCCTTACCGCATGGTTTTAAGTTGTGGATTCATACGTACTCATTTCCGTCGGCGCACGCTTCCGCTAGTTTTGCTTGTGCGGTGTTGTTGTCAGCTTTGGCGTTTGCAGTGTTGCCGACTTCGCTTGGTTTAGCGCCTGTAGTTTTAATAGTTAGTTTTGCGTTGGCAATTATGATTGCATTATCGCGAATCATCGTGGGTGTGCATTATCCATCTGACGTGATTGCTGGCTCATTGCTTGGCACGGTTTTAGCGGGTGTTTTTGTTTTGTTTTTGTAGGGTTGCGGTGAGGGTGAATGCTTGATAAAGTAAGGGTCCAGCAGAGCGCGAGACCCGGCAAAGCCGGGCAGGCCTCGGGGAGTCGTCCTCCTTTACCCGACGGTCTATCGCACGGGTTCGATAACGAAATACCTCACCCTAGCTGTCGACACGTCGGCCAGTCGTCTCGCCTGCGCTGCGCTTGGCGGTGGCTCGGTCGACGAAAGAGACATCCCACTCGTCTTCACTCTGCTACGGGCTCGCAGAGTTCGGTGTTAAGGAATTATTATGGCGAAAATACAAGCGGTAATTTTAGCGGGAGGGAAGGGCACGCGCTTGGCGCCGTTGACTGATTTTTTGCCTAAGCCGTTGGTGGCTGTGGGTGGGGTGCCGATGATTCTACATATTTTGCAGCACCTGAAAAAAGCGGGAATTACGCGAGTGGCGATTGCAACGGCGCATTTGGGACACCTGATTGAACAGGCATTGGGCACGGGTGAGAAGTATGGACTCCAGATTTCCTATTTACGAGAGCCGGAGCCGATGGGCACTGGTGGTTGGAGTAAGTTGGTTGATTGGGATGAACTGGATGAAAACTTCTTGGTGTTGAATGCCGACAATATTTTTTGGATCGATATTGAGAAGTTCATGGCGCGACACTTGGCGGAGAAGAGCATTGCTACGCTGTCCGCTATTGAGTTGCCAAGTGAAGCGATCATGAATTACGAGATTTTGCGGCCGACGTCGACCAAGACTATACTTGAGGCGTGGGTGGATAGACTAAAAACACAGGAAGAACTTGCTGATAAGACGACCGGCTTCATTAATTCTGGTTGGTATATAATGACGCCGAAGGTAAAAGATTACGTTGACGATATTTTGCCTATTTCAAATGAGGCGCATATTTGGCCCAAGCTGGCGGCATCGAGTGAGACTGTTGGTTTTTACCACGCGACTGAACCGTGGTTTGACTCGGGGACACATGAGAGGTTGGCGAGAGTTGAAGATTTCTTGAAGAATAATCCAACTTATAATTTTGGCTATGGCGAATAAGCTGGTAATTGGTGGTGTAGCGATAATTTTAGCGGTAATAATTTTTTTGTCCGTGGTGCTTAAGCAGGCTGGTCGTTTTTGGAATGATCGTGATTTGCGTGAGGCGAATATTTATACGATTGATGTTGCGCCTGGCGATGCCTTGTATGATATTGTCCCTGAATTATCCAATACGAGTCTCGTTAAACCATTTTGGTTTAAGGTGTATTTAAAACTTTTTGCTGGCCAGCAGAAGATTGATGTTGGTTCTTACCGAATTACCGAAGGGTCAAGCTACGCCTCTATCGTTAAGGCTCTAAGAAACGGCTCGGCGGTGGAGACGACCATTACTTTGCCTGAGGGTTTTACGATTAAACAAATGGGAGAACGAATTACGGCCTCGTTTCCAAATATCTCCACAGAAGATTGGGCCAAGGCAACAGGACAGTTTTCGCCATTAGAATCCACAGCCTTTATCGCCGAAGCAGGGAAGCCAGATGGCGTTGACTTCGAGGGGTATCTTTTCCCCGATACTTACCGCTTTGATGCCCAGGCGACAGCGTTGGATATTGTTAAAAAAATGCTGGATACCATGGAGGGAAAAGTGCAAACAGTTGGTTTAGCTAAGCAAGTTGGCGCCGACAAGCCGTTTAAGAGTTTGCATGAGGCATTGACGTTAGCGTCGATATTGGAGAAAGAGGTGCGGACGCCGACGACGATGGCGAATGTGGCGGATATTTTCTTGAAGCGATTGGAGATTGGCATGGCACTGCAGGCTGACAGCACAGTTAATTATGTGACCGGTGGTGATAGTCCTAGCGTGTCGTTTGACGACTTGAAGATTGATTCGCCGTATAACACGTATATGTACCCAGGTTTGCCACCTGGCCCTATTAGTAATCCGGGTTTGAATGCGCTGGCCGCCGTGGCCAACCCGAGCGATAACGATTATTTTTACTTCTTAACTGATGCTGATGGTGACATCTATTATGCGGTAACGCACGACGAACATGTGGCTAACAAGCTGAAATATCTGAAATAGTTATGAAAGAATTTGTCTTGCAGGGTAGCGGTGGCTTTGGCACGAGACAGATTGATTATCAGAATGAATTGAACGACGAGCAACGGCCGGCAGTGATGGAGGGTGACGGCGCGGCGTTGGTGTTAGCAGGGGCTGGTAGCGGCAAGACACGCGTCATTACGTATCGGGTAGCTTGGTTGCTTGATCATGGGATTCCCCCTGAGAGGATTTTGTTATTGACGTTTACTAACAAGGCAGCGCGCGAAATGGTCGGTCGAGTTGAGTCGTTACTTGGTGTTTATCCACATGGCTTGTGGGCTGGTACGTTCCATTCGATTGCCAATAGGATTCTGCGTATGTACGGCAGTCATATTGGTTATGGTTCAAACTTTTCGATTTTGGATGAGGAGGACGCGAATGACTTGATTAAGTTGTGCGTAAAGCAGTTGAAGATTGATAGTGCGGCGAAGCGTTTCCCCGGCGCGTCGGTTTTGAAGAGTATTATTTCGTATAGGCGGAATGCGGCGATTACGATGCAGATGGTGTTGGAACGCAAGCACCCACACTTTTTGCCGCAGGTAGCGGATATACAAAGAGTGAGCGATTTGTACGAGCAGCAAAAGCAGGAACAGCAAGCTATGGACTTTGATGACTTGTTGACTATTTTGTTGCGTTTGTTGACGGAGCAGCCACATATTAAGGAAAAATTAGCTAATCAGTTTGCTTATATTTTAGTGGACGAGTTTCAGGACACGAACGTTATTCAGGCCGACATTGTGCATGCTTTGTCGTCTATTCATAATAATGTATTGGCGGTTGGCGACGACGCGCAGAGCATTTACTCATTCCGGGCGGCGGAGATTCGCAATATCCTCGATTTCCCTAGGCGCTATAATGACGCCAAGATGTTTAGGTTGGTAACGAACTACAGGTCGACGCCGCAGATTTTGGCGGTGGCGAATAGTGTGATTGCTAATAATGATAATCAGTTTGCTAAGGAGTTGGTGGCGGCTGTGGGTGATGGTGACTTGCCGTACATGGTGCCAGCTAATTCCGCCAGCCAGGAGGCCCAGTTTGTGGTGGAGCAGATGACGACACTGCTCAACCAGGGGGCGAGTTATGGCAGTATGGCGGTGTTGTTCCGGGCGGCTTATCACTCGCAGCAGGTAGAATTTGAGTTGATGAAGCGGGGCATACCGTACGAATATCGTGGCGGCATGAAGTTTTTTGAACGAGCTCACGTTAAGGATGCATTGGCGCATTTGCGGGTGATGCAGAATGTAAAAGACGTGATGGCCTGGAATCGCGCGTTGATGTTGCAGCCGGGACTAGGTTTGACGACGGCGAATAAGATTGGGAGTACGGTGGCCAGATTAAGCGATATTGATGAGGCGGTGAAGTCGACGCCGACGACGGGAGCTAAGGCGCAGCAAGGTTGGGCTGGTACGCAGAGAATTATGACGGCTATGTTGGCGGCACGGCCGAGTATTGCCGATATGTTGCGGGCTTTTGCGGGGAGTGACGATTATCATGCGTACTTGGAGAATGAGTATCCTAACTGGCAGGAACGGTTAGACGACGTAGAGCAGTTGGCGGCCTTTGCGGAACAGTACGATGATTTATCGGCGTTCCTGGATGCTGTCAGTTTGACGGCGGACTTTGGCGCGAGGGTGGACGATCCAAGCAAACCGAAGCGTGAGAGCGAAGAAGACAGCGTCATTTTGTCGACAATTCACCAAGCAAAAGGTTTAGAATGGGAGACGGTGTTTATCATCAATCTTTCCGAAGGCGGTTTTCCGAGCGGACGGGCCATGGATGAAGAAGGAGGTTTGGAGGAAGAACGTCGTTTGTTCTATGTGGCGTCGACGAGGGCTAGGCAAAAATTGTTCCTGACTTACCCGATTACGGCAGGCTATGAACATATCGAGTTACGTCAGCCATCGATCTTCCTAAGTGAGATTCCGAAGAGCCAGTACGAAGAAATTAAATTGCGCTATGGCGGAGACTGGGCTAATAATAGCGGTTATGGTGGCGGTGGAGGTGGGAGGCAATCTAAAGTAGCAGTGGCTCGCGGAGGCGTTGACGATTGGGACGAACCGACGATTGTGCTCGACCCAGTCGGCGAGGCTATTAACAGGCCAATGCCAGGGTCCTTTCTAAGAGACTTAAATGAGTTATAATAGAAATGTCGCTTCGGCTCTTACAGGCCAAGGCTCGTCGCTCGCAACCGCCGCATCTCCTGTTCCTAGCTCAAGGCCTCAGCCCAGGTGCTCGCTTGCCGAACGGTCTGCCGCGCGGGTTTACACCCTTGCTCTCGACCGTTCGCTGCTCGCTTCGCCTTCGGCGGAGGCTCAAAGATACAGTCAAGCATTTCTCGGGTCGGCCATCGCGTCGTCACAGGAGACACGACAGTCGCTCGCTCCTACAAGACTCTGGCTCATAACGAGGCAAGCTACCAACTACTAACTACCGGCTACCAACTATAACGAAATACCTATGAACTACTACGAAACATCATTAGCGGCGTACAGGAAAAATCATGGTGTTTACACGACGGCGAGTAAGATGCCGCTCGAGACCAAGGATGACTTGTCCGTGGCTTACACGCCAGGTATTGCCGAGCCTTGTCGACAGATTGCTAAAGATCCGAGCTTGGCTTGGGAACTGACGATGAAGGGTAATTCAGTGGTGGTGGTGAGTGACGGCTCGGCGATTCTTGGCTTGGGCAATATTGGCCCGTTGGCGGGCTTGCCTGTGATGGAAGGGAAGTCTGTGTTGTATAAGAAATATGCTAATGTCGACGCGATACCAATTGTGCTTGCTAGCCAGAACGTGGACGAGATTGTGGAAGCAATAAGGATGATCGCGCCAACGTTTGGTGGCATTCACTTGGAAGATATTGCAGCGCCGGCCTGTTTTGAGGTGGAACGCCGGTTGTCCGCCATGCTCGATATTCCGGTTATGCATGACGACCAGCATGCTACAGCTATCATCACTTTGGCTGGTTTGTGGAATGCGCTCAAAGTGGTAGAGAAAAAGATTGAAGAGGTGAAGATTGTAGTGAATGGAGCAGGGGCTGCCGGACTCGCGATTACGAAATTATTGTTGGCGGCTGGGGCTAAACACATGGTTGTACTTGATTCCAAAGGAATCATCGCGGTTGGTCGTGAGGGCATGAATAGTGATAAAGATGAATTTGCGGCGATAATCAATCCAACGAACGTGACAGGCACACTCGTCGAGGCGATGAAAGATAGCGACGTGTTCATCGGCGTCAGTAAGCCAGGCTTGGTAACGGCGGAAATGGTGCGGACGATGAAGCCACGTGCAATCATCTTTGCCTTGGCCAATCCAGAGCCAGAAATTACGCCAGAGGAGGCTAAGAAGGGTGGTGCTGAGGTGATTGCGACTGGTCGATCAGATTTTCCGAATCAGATTAATAACGTGCTGGTGTTTCCTGGTTTGTTCCGTGGCTTGCTCGACAGTCGGGTGAAGACGTTGACGGATGCCATGCGAATTGCGGCCAGTAAAGCGATTGCGGATTTGGTGGAGGTGCCGACGGCCGAGAAGATTGTGCCAGCGATTACGGAGATTAATCCAGCACCGTTTGTGGCGGCGGCTATCACCAAGCTATGAACCACATCTACCGCTCCTCACAGGGTCGACGTCGACAGCATGGACCGTCAAAAATTGGCGGAGCGTTGAAGATTTTTGTGTTGCTGGTGGTAGTGGTTGGAGCGTTTGTGTTGTTGGTACGATGGTTTAGGAGTGAGGGTAAGGAAAAACAGTTTAAGACCGACGATCTGCCAGCTATTGCCACGGCTGCTGCAGCGAGTGAGGATAATGCTTTGGTGGTAGACGTTCCGCAGACTATTCAACTCACGCCTATTGGTGGTGGCTCGTCAACTGCAACGGTTACTAAAGCCCATGTGGCTGGAGTATTCACTTTGACAATGTTGGCGCAATTACCAGCCATTGATAATACTACCGAGGCATATGAGGCTTGGTATATAAAACCAGGCTTAACGGATTTCTTTTCGCTCGGAGATTTGTATCCGCGCGAAGATGGGGCTTGGGGCTTGGTGTGGAGTGTGACGGACGCGCTGGCCAGGATTGATTTGGGGGAATTCGACAAAATATTGGTTACGCGAGAAGCTAGGGACGGGAATACCGCGCCGTCGAGTAATCAGCAGTTGCAGGGGACTTTTGCGAAATAACCTTTTATTAACGATATGCTCGCAACTCGGTGATTCAGGCCAAGGCTCGGGGACAGTAATCCGTCGGGTCCTGCCGACTGCGGACCCCGTTCGGTGCTCGCTAGACGCTGCGCGCCGCCCAGGGGCCTCCCTCCGCGTCACCCGACTAAAGGACTTAGTCAGCCCCTCGCTACTTGGCCTTTATGGGCTCGTACGTCTTTCACTGAGCCGAAGTCAACGAAGACGAGTGGGAT
>DOZH01000009.1:1884-33470 GCA_003518105.1 Candidatus Uhrbacteria bacterium | reverse complement strand
TAATTGTCGATCGTCTAAACGCCCGACGGAGAAAGAAAGGGACTCCCCGAGTCTCGCGTTGACTGGAATAATTTGAATTACCAACTTTCAATACTATGAAAATCGCAATTATCGGTACTGGATATGTAGGCCTGGTAAGTGGCGCCGATTTTGCTAATCGTGGTCATCAAGTCACCTGCGTGGATATTAATGAGGCGCGGATTGAGGGGTTAAAACAAGGCGTGATGCCGATTAGTGAAGTGGGGCTGCCAGAGTTGGTGGCGGCGGGAGTAAAAGCTGGAATGTTAGAGTTTTCGCTGGATGCTAGGGCGGCAATAGCGGAGGCCGAGATAGTTTTTTGCTGTGTGGGGACGCCGTTAGCAGATGACGGTCGAGCTGATTGCGGTATGATTTATGAGGTGGCGAGGACGTTTGGCGAGTCGATTACGAAGCCGACGGTGTTGGTTAATAAGTCGACGGTGCCGGTGGGAACTGCCATGAAGTGTGAAGAGATTATTAAGAAAGAGCTGCAAAATCGCAAAATGCTCGATTCTAGACCTCGCGTCCTCGCCCTGCGGGGAGACCCCTTTTTTGCGGTAGTTTCTAACCCAGAGTTTTTAAGTCAGGGAACGGCGGTGCGAGATACGGCTAATCCGAGCCGGTTGATTATTGGTTCAGACGATGCCTGGGCGATCGCGCAGATGGAATTAGTGAATGCTTCGTTTATTACGGCTGGCGTTCCTAAGATTGTTATGTCGCGGGCCAGTGCGGAGTTGGCGAAGTGTGCGGCTAATGCTTTTTTGGCGACGAAGATTAGTTTTATTAATGAGATTGCTAATTTGTGTGAGTTAGTTGGAGCTAACGTCGACGATATTGCGGCGAGTATGGGGCTAGATAAGCGGATTGGACCGGCTTTTTTGAATGCGGGAATTGGTTATGGAGGAGGATGTATTCCTAAGGATACTGCCGCTTTGATTGCTACCGGGCATGACGTGGGCTATGAGTTTAAGATTTTGCCAGCGGTGCAGGCGGTGAATGAGAGCCAACGCCGCATTTTATATACGAAACTTTGTGAATTCATGCCGGAGCGAGCGGGTAAGAGAATCGCTGTGTGGGGCTTGGCCTTTAAGCCAGGGACAGATGACGTGCGGAGTGCGCCGTCCTTGCAGATTGTGCAGAACTTGTTGGCTGATGGGGCTGAGATGATTGCTTATGATCCGACGGCGCAAAAGAATGCGGCGGGGCTGTTGCCGCAGTTGAAGTTCGCGAAGACGCCACTTGAGGCCGTGCAGGAGGCTGATGCGCTGTTGATTTGTACTGAATGGCCAGAGTTTGCGGAGCTGAGTCTCGAAAAGATTGCTGAGATGATGAGCAATAAATTGATTATTGATGGTCGCGGAGTTTATCGTAATGTGGAAAGGCCTAATAACGTGAAGTATTGGACGGTGGGATGTGGATAAGCCCCGCATTGGCGAGCAGGGATAGTTAATTGAGAGTATAATGCACTCAATTAATAAATCTCTTTCCGTCTATGTTAGAAAGTATCGCCTCCCTTCGACAAGTGAAACCGTTGGCTTACGTGTTCGCCGCTATAGCAGCAGCCTTCGTGTTCTTGCTCATGACGTCGAGTGCTTTGGCGGCTCCGGCGCCTGTTATTACTGGAGCAGTCACCAGTGATGCTAATCACGATGGAACGGTAGATACGATTACTGTTAGTTTTAGTCCGAATGCACAGATCAATGATACGCTAGGGGCAGCTAATGGTTTAGATAGTATTACTATTGATGGTGGTTGCACGGGTATCGTTAATGGTAACTATGCTAGTCCTGGAACAGCTACTCTTGTACTGACTGTGAGTGGGTGTGTGGGGTCTAACACTTCGGTGACACCTACTGTCACTTATACGGCAGTGGCAGATTGTGCTACTGAGTTCGCGATTTGCAATACTGATGCCTCTGCTCAGCTTGTTGGACTTACACCTAATGCTACAGCTACCGACGGAGCTGCGCCAATCTTGCTGTCTGCAGTTCTAGGTTCGGCAACCGGATCTGTTTCCGGTGTGCTCTTGAACCGTCTTACTTTTACTTACACTGAAAACATGACAGTTAACAATGGTCCAAGCTCCGCCAACGTTGGTGCGCTTACTACGGCTGGTACGGTGACTGGCCTGGCTACGTTTAGTACTGGCAACGGAGCTGATGGTGCGGTGGTTCAAAACCCAAGCATGAATACGGTCGCGGGCAATACTACAGCGATAATCACTGTAGATTTTGTGGATGGTGGTGACTTTTTTGCTTCCGCTTCGGCAACTGCGCCAGGTGGTACTGTTACGCCAATTTCTACAAACTTTGTGACACAGTCTGCAGCTGGTTCCGATCGTCAGGTATATGCCGGCACCACAGTTACGGCTTCAGGCGACTGGGATTTGGTGAAACCGACCATCTCTTCTATTACCTTGGCAGATAACGCTGGGCCGAATGGTCGAATAGACCGGGCGACGATTGTCTTTAGTCACCCAGTACGTGATGCTGGCTTTGCGAATGCTGATGCCTTGTTGACGGACAGTGCCTTGACGACTCACGCTGGTACTTGGGATGGAGCTGCGAACAATGACGCTACTAAAATCTTTGACGTGGCGAGCGATAATGCGGTGATTGATACTTCAGCCACGGCTGCTCAGTTCACTTATACGAATACCTCAGGTTCTTTTATCACCGACTTAGCTGGTAACTTGCTTGATTCTGCAGGTGATGCATGTGATGTAACTGATGGCTGTATAGCAGCTGCTGACAGCGTGGAGGTAGACGGTGCCAAGCCACAGATTAAGACCTTCACCTACGAAGATACTGACCTAGATGGTAAGATTGACCACATATTGCTGACTTTCTCGGAGAGTGTCGTAGGAGGCAGTGTGCTTGGCGCTTCTGATTTGACCTTAACAAACGTTGGTGATTTTACTTCACTGGCCTTTGGTGCAGGTGCGGATTTGATTTCATCCACGGTGGCTTTTGTAGACGTTACTATGGGTACTGAGGCTTCTGCTGTTGATACTAAGGAAAACTCTACTAACATTGCTATTTCTTCACAAACTGCTTTCAGTCTAGTAGATAGCACTGGTAATACTAACAATACGCTCGGTGCGCAGGCTGGTAACGCCACGTTTGTGGATGGCGCAAAGCCGATATTGGTTAGTACCTCTCCAGTGAATGCGGCTGTGAGTGTTTCTAAGACGGCTGTAGTGACTCTCACCTTCTCAGAGATTCTGACCACTATGACCTTCTCGGTAGTCGGTCAAGCGGTAGCTGATTATACTAAGAGTTTGACGGCGGCGGCAGTCACATTGACGCCAGTTGGAGCTATGGCCGGCGGTTATCATGCAATTACGGTAGCCACTGCCGTGGATGCTATTGGCAACACTTATGGTGGCGTCACTGGTGCTGCGGTTAACCCATTCACTTTTACGGTTATTTCTAGCTCATCAACTGAACCTACCGTAGCTTCCTACACCATGCTCGTAACCGCACCAAATGGTGGGGAAGCGTTGGTAGACGGAACTACCAAGAACATTACCTGGTCGAGCAGTCAGACGAATAGCTCAGCCATGAACAACGTCAATATCTCCTACACCACAGACGGAGGCGTTACTTACCATGCGATTGCCAATAACGAAACCAACGACGGTACTTACAGCTGGACTGTGCCAAGCATTGACGCTGGTCAAGTCTTCATTAAAGTAGTTGGTACGGACTTGGTGATTGAATTGGCATCAGATAGTTCCGATACTGCCTTCTCTATTGCCACAACGGTCATAACGGCTCCAGCCTCTGGTACTACTGGTGTTTCGCCGGTCACCGGCTTGACGGAGGATATCTCAGTCGTAGCCTTTGGCAACTACATTAAGAGCCCATTTTACGACACTGTTTACTACGTCGATTACGCAACTGACGGTTCGACCCTGATCCGTCGCCCATTCAACGACCACCAAACCTTCATGACCTACCAGGCCAACTTCAACAGCGTCATTACGGTGACAGACGCTACATTGCCAACACTCAGTCTTAGTACGCCAATGATGCCAAGGCCAGGTGTGGTTCTGGTGAAGATTACGACTGTCAATAAGGTCTACGCGATTGGTACTTCCGGTGAGTTGCGCTGGGTGACGAGCGAAGAACTCGCTAGCTCGATCTACGGTAGCAACTGGTCTAACTACGTCATAGATATCCCAGATACTTTGTACCCAAGCTTCACTCACGGTACTGACATTGTCACCGACGAGAACATTGACGTCAGCGGCATGAAGACCCGTGCTGAGGTGAACTCATAAGAGACAATCGAACATGATCACGAGAACGGGGCTAAGGTAGCCTCGTTTTTGGTTGTTTGTGGATAACCTGTAAATTTAACGGGCAGGGATAGTAAAATTGGAGTACAATATAGATAATTAATAAATCTCTTTCCTCTTCTATGTTAGAAAGTATAACCTCCCTTAGACAAGCCAAACCGTTGGCTTACGTGTTTGCTGCTGTTACTGCGGCGTTTGTGTTTTTCCTCATGACGTCGAGTGCTTTTGCGGCTGCGCCAACCTTTACTACGACTGTAGCTGATAATACGAGTGACGGTACCATTGATACAATGGTTATCACATTCAGTGAGAATGTGACTGTTAAAGATACTAGTGATGCAGATGGCTTTGCAAATCTTACACTTGGTGGTGGAACAACATGCTCTATTAGCAATTTCGCTTATGGTGATGGTGTTTCATCGGTGGCAACTGTAAATATTTTGCTCGGCGGATGTAATGCTGGTAATACGGCACTTGCACCTACACTTACTTACACAGGTGTAGCTAGCTGTGCGACTGAAGGTGCGATTTGTGCCTTTGCTGGACCTAATGATCAGGTCGCAGCTAATACAATCACCACTTCTCCAGCTGTGGTAGCCACTGATTTGGCCTTGCCAGTGCTGATGTCTGTAGCTGCTGGAACTACGGCCTTGAGCGGACTGACTTATAATTCGATTGCTTTCACTTATTCCGAGCCAATGCAGATTTCTAGCAATAGCGGTGGATCTTGGGCAACTACCGGTACGGTTGTTAGCTCGACTACCTTGGGTGCTATGACGACAGCAAGGACGGTGGCTGGTTTGTCTAGCTTCAACGGTACTTCTGACGTAACAAATGCGGCCGCAACAGATAATAGCGTTGGCGTCAGTACCACGACGATCACGGTCTACTTCAATGCTCAGGCTACTGGCTATTTCAGTGTTGCTGGGACGGCACCAGTTGGAGATAATTATACATTTATTGTATCGGCTACGGCTGTGAAAGATATAGCTGGTAATGCTGTGAATGCTTCTGGACCAGCGCGTGATGCTTCCACTGTTGCTTGGGATATTACCAAGCCAACTGTATCTAATACCTATTCATGTGATGCCGATCATAATGGTACGGTAGAAGAAATGCAGATCAACTTCAGCGAGGCTGTGTTGGATGCTTACCTTAACACTAACGTAGCTTCATTCGAACTTGATAATGATACTTCTAATAGTGGTACTGGTGAGGAAGCTGCTGCCGCTTTCAACACTTCTACTAATGGTTGTGATGGCAGTGCTGCTGATACCGATGCTAATGATGATAAGGTTCGTGTTGATGCCACAACTGGTATCGCCGGTACGGAAACCGCTTATCTTAACGTAACAGCTGCAGCTATTCGTGACGTTGCTGGTAACCGTATTGTGGCCGCTGACAACACTGGTACTGAAGCTGATAAAGCAGCACCAATCCTGATGTCTACTTCACCTCTCAACGCGGCAGTTAGTGTCTCCAAAACTGCAGTGGTCACCATGACTTTCTCTGAGATTGTGGCTAGTATGACCTTCAGTATTGTTGGTCAATCAACCGCTGATTATACTAAGAACACAACGGCAGCTGCTGTCACTTTGACACCTATTGGTGCTATGGCTGGTGGTTACCACGCTATCACGGTGTTAACTGCACCTGATGCTGCTACCAATGCTTATTACGGTGTCACTGGTGCAGCAGTTAACCCATTCCACTTCACAGTCATCTCAAGCTCAAACGTGGATGATGTTGCTACACCTGCTAGCTACACCATGCTCGTAACCGCACCAAACGGTGGTGAGAACTTGGTTGGTGGTGCAACTCAGAACATCACTTGGTCGAGCAGCCAGACAAATAGCTCCGCCATGAACAACGTCAACATCTCTTACACTACAGACGCTGGCTTGACTTACACCACCATTGCTAACAACGAAGCTAACGACGGTACATACAGCTGGACTGTACCAAGCATCGACGCCGCTATGGTGTTTGTTAAAGTAGTTGGTACTGACTTGGTAAGCGAATTAGCCTCAGACAGTTCCGACAGCGAATTCTCTATCGCAGTAAGCGCTACTGCTACACCTGATGAAACTGTAACTGCTCCTTCGACTGGCACGACTGGTGTTTCTCCATTAACTGGTGAAGAGGAGAACATTTCGGTTGTGGCTTACGGTGATTACATTAAGGGTGCTGGTTATGACACCGTTTACTTTGTGGATTGGGCCAGTGATGGTGTGACCTTGGTCCGTCGTCCATTCAATGACAGCCAAACATATTTCACTTACCAGAGCAATTTCAGTGTTCTTTCCACCGTTACTGATGCCACCTTGCCAACCATGAGTCTTGGTAGCCCAATGATGCCAAAGCCAGGTGTCGTCCTAGTCAAAATTACGACAGTTAACAAGGTCTACGCCATTGGTACTTCCGGTGAACTTCGCTGGGTAACGAGCGAAGAACTTGCTAGCTCGATCTACGGTAGCAACTGGTCCGATTATGTGATTGACATCCCAGACACTTTGTACCCACGCTTCATGCACGGTACTGACATTACCACTGACGAGAACATCGACGTCAGCGGTATGAAGACTCGTGCTGAGGTGAACTCCTAGGCTACAATTGAATACGAGCACAAGAACGGGGCTAAGGTAGCCTCGTTTTTGGTTGTCGATTTCTGTGTTAGTCTGTGCTATACTTTTAGTAAATATGGATCTGTTTAAGAACGCCAAAAGCCAGAGTAGCAGCCACGCTGGAGGGCCGTCTGGAATCTGCCGTATTCCACTGACACCGGAGGAAAGACTGCAGTGCGCAACGCCAGACCAAGCGCCAAAAATGTCGGAGATTACTTGGCGAATTTTCCGCATTATGGCGGAGTTTGTTGAAGGCTTTCAGTTTTTGTCCACCACTAAACGGGAGGTGACGGTGTTTGGTTCAGCGCGTTTGCCGCCAACCAGTAAGTGGTATCAAGAGGCTGTGAAGTTTGGCAGGTTGCTTGGCGAACACGGTTTTAGCGTGATTACTGGTGGTGGCCCGGGGATCATGGAAGCGGCTAACAAGGGTGTGTATGAGGTAGGTGGAGATTCTATCGGTTTGAATATTCAACTAAATCACGAACAGCGCACAAATCCTTATGTGACAAGATCACGGTCGTTTCACTACTTCTTTACGCGTAAGGTCATGTTGGCGGCGAGTGCGCAGGCTTATGTGTACTTTCCCGGTGGCTTTGGAACCATGGATGAGTTGTTTGAAATTTTAACTTTGATTCAGACTAAGAAGTCCGAACAGATCGCTGTGGTATTGGTAGGGCATGAATTTTGGGATGGCTTACTAGTTTGGTTGAAGCAAGTAATGACAGAAAAATTTGATACTATTGATAGTATTGACTTGGAAATATTTAAAGTAGTGGATACAGCAGAAGAAGCGTTTGAGTTGGTAAAGATGTCTAAGGAGCGGTCGTTCTTCTAAAATATAGTTATGTCAGATAGATTGTCAGCTTTAGCTACGGTATTCACTAAGCCTCACGGATTTTCGGCGGCAGTTGGTGAGGAGGTAATTGAGGTGAGCGTACCAGTGAGTACAGCGGCTGTGCTGTATGAGAAGGTGCGTAATACTTTGGAATATCAGGAGGAGCATTTGCTTCGTCGCGGATCCATTGAGCGCTTCTTTAAGCGCCATATTGGTGATCAGGCGCAATTAGCAACGCTGTCGAGTGATTTGTTGCGTGAGCTTGTTTGGGCTAAATACTTGCCTAATAAAGAGGTACCAACTCACTTATCTGTAAAGTTGGCGGCGGTAATTACCAAGTACGATGTGCTGCTCAAGGCAGCGGATCACCTGGGTGAAAAGCGCGAGCGGGTGGTTGAGTTTATCGTCGACGTGTTAGCGACGGAAGTCGAGCGAACCATTGCGCCACCTTTGCACGACGAAGCGCTGGCTAGCTACATGTATGAGGAGATGCGGGGTCGAGTTGAATGGGACCCGGCTTTTGGTTTATCTGATGAGGCTAAAGATTTACGTTTATTCATTGCGATTCATCGGACGCTGCTGAAGTCTAACCAAGAGACGCTGAGATATAGAGTATTGGCTTTGTATTACCCGGACTGGGTGGGGGCAGGAAATGATGAAAGAACGGCAGATGTAGCTCAGCATTTGGTGCATATTGTGGACTTGATTGATGGCGAGATCAACCATCCACTAACTGATAGACTGGGAAGATTGTTGCGCCGACGAGCTGGTATATTCCGCGTCATTAAAGATGTTATTGCGCACAACACGCATCATTTTCACGGCTTGCTTAGTGAGCCAGATGCGCTCGATAGAGCGGTGGGCGAGGCTCTGCACCACCGTACGCATGATTTCAGGGTTAAGCTCCGCCGTATTGTAGCTAGAACTATTCTGTTCTTGTTTATTACCAAGATGTTCTTAGCTCTGATTTTGGAAGTTCCGTATGATTTGATTTTGGCCGGTACGGTGGCTTGGGAGCAATTAGCGGTTAATGTGGTTTTCCCACCGTTTTTCTTGGCCTTGCTTAGCCTGACGATTACCATTCCCGAGAAGCGTAACACGGATGATTACCGGGCAGCCGTACGGGCATTGGTTGTGCATGCAGATCATCAGGTGTTAAATCTACGCTTAAAGAAAGACGGTAAGAGCGCTTGGACGACGCTGTTCAATGTTGTTTATGCTATAACATTCATTTTTGTCTTTGGCGTCATCGGGAGCATACTCAATCATTTTGACTTCCATGCGTTGAGTATTGCCTTGTTCCTATTCTTCTTATCGCTGGTCACATTCTTTGGTATTCGTATCCGTAGTTCGACTAGAGATATTGTGGCGCTCGACGTGCGGAGTGGTTTGTTTGGTACGGCGTTTGATATCTTCATGCTGCCGATCGTGCGTATGGGTTCGTGGTTGTCCGTCAAGGTGGCTAAGATTAACGTGTTCATTTTCTTCTTTGATTTCATTGTCGAAGCGCCATTTAAAGTCGCCATTCAGTTTATTGAACATTGGCTGAACTTTGTGCGTGAAAAGAAAGAGGAGATCTAAAATAATTTATGAGAGAACATTTTCCAACCATCTGGTCGTTAATTACTAGGACTAGGCCAATGTGGGGCATGATTCCTTTGCGGATTATGTTCGGTGTCGTCATTATTTTGCAGGGTTTGGAGCGTTTGACGGGGATTCGTCAATCCGGCAGCTTACTTGGGACATTCTCGCATGAGTGGCAGTTGGTGTTTGTTTTAGCTTTTAGTTTTATTGAAATTTTAGCTGGACTGATGGCAATTCCAGGCATGTTTGTGCGCTTTGTTGGTTTTATAGTGGTGATTGAAATGGCCGTTGCAGTTTTCTTTGAGAGTTTACCACTTGATTTTAGCGGGAGTGTACAGGCTCAAATGTTGGTAATTGCGATTGCTGGCATGATGATTTTTAGTGGGGCAGGTCGGTGGTCGATTGATCACTACTTGGCGGTAAAGCACTTGAAGAAGTATCCAAATAAGAAGTGGGAGCTTTATACATTGGCTGAGACGCCTTTAACTAAATGGTGGGAGTAATATGCAGACTTTTATGTTGATTCTGTTGATTTTGTTACTTGCTCTGCAGTTGGGAATTCTGTTTGTTTTAAGTAGTTTTGCAATCACCTTATTTTTTGGTTCGCCATGGGTGCCAACGCATCCTATGAGGGCTAGGAAGATGCTAGCTTTTGCCGGATTACAGCCGGGTGAGACGGTGCTTGACTTAGGATCGGGCGACGGAGCTATTATGTTTTGCGCGGTGGAGGAGTTCAGGGCTTTTCACGCGATTGGTTATGAGATTAATCCGGTGCTGATCGCGATGGCTAAGATTCGTGCCAGATTGCGCAAAGTTTCCGATCAGGTAACGACGGTTAAAGGTAATATTTTTACAAATAAATTCCCGCATGCGGATGTGGTGACGACGTTTTTGATTCCGAGTACTATGAAGAAATTGCGTCCAAGGTTGGCAGCAATGCCCCCGGAAACAAGGATTATCTCGCGAGGGTTCAAAATAACTGGGGTAACGCCAACCAAGCAGCAGGAGGGGCCAGATGAGTGGCTGTATTTGTACAAACCAGATGATCTGAAGTAATTGGCTGTGGATAAGTAACCCGAGGCCGGTCCTAGGACCGGCCTCGGTGATGGTAAAATACTTGAACTATGAGTAATGAAATTGTCTTGGACATCGAAACGCAAAATACTTTTGAGGAGGTTGGTGGCTATTTTACTGACAAATTGAAAGTCTCCCTGGTTGGCGTCTACTATTACGAGACTGATACCTGGGAGAGTTACTTAGAACCTGACTTGCCGGCTTTGTTTCAAAAATTAGAGAAGGGTGGTCGGATTATTGGCTATAATTCGATAGGTTTTGATATGCCGGTGATGAATAACTATTACACTGGTGATTTGCTTAAGCTGCCCCAGCTGGATATTTTGCGTCATATTGAAAAAGCACTAGGACATCGCATAAAACTGGACGACGTGGCCAAAGCGACTCTCGGTACTGGAAAGTCTGGCCATGGTTTGCAAGCTGTGACCTGGTGGAAACAGGGGAATATTGAGGCTATTCGTGAATATTGTTTGCAGGACGTTAAAGTTACCAAAGAAGTGTACGAATTTGGCTGTAAAAACGGCTATTTGTTGTTTGACGACAGGACTGGTGAACGCCGAGCAATACCAGTCGATTTTAAGGACGTCGCTGAGACCCCGCAATTTAATTTTACGATGGGTTTTTAGCTGATTTCTCAGACATTTTTTGACGCTTTTTTTGACCTCACAATTTATCCACAAGAGAAGTAGTAAACACTACAGCTAGTGGTATAATACTTTCTACTAACACTATATATAGTGTTCGATGGAGTGATGAGGGGGAGCATCTTAATTCCCTTATCGGGTTTTTGTTTGTCAAAATAAATAAAGTTTTTTCAATTCTTTAAAGCTATGTCCGAAGCTCAAGTCCGCGTGGCAACTGCAGTCGCAACTGAGGTGAAGTCAGACGAAAAAATCGTCTCGCAAGTTTGGCAGTACGTTACTTCGGTCAAGGAAGTAAAAAAGCGTGATGGTTCGAGTCAGGCTTTTTCTACGGAAAAGTTGGCAGCTTCAGTGCATGGCGCTTTGGACTCGGCCGGGCAGAAGAATGCAGATTCTTATGTGGCGCGGATTACTTCACAGACTATCTCGCGTTTGACTCGCCAGTTTGACGGTCATCGTGTACCAACCACGGCCGAAATCCGTGAGGTGGTAACGATTGCGATTATCGACAACAACTTGATTCATGTGGCTAAAATGTACATGGGTCATGCGGCTCGTAGTTTGGCGCAAACGGATGGTGAGACTTATGACAAGGGTGTAAATTGGACTCGTTACTTTACCAAGGATGGCGTTGCTCCGTATGATCTTTTGGAATGGGAGAGGCGCAGTGCGGTGATTACTAACGAAAAGGGTGGCGTCGTTTTTGAGCAAACGGATATTGAGGTGCCAAAAGAATGGTCGCAAACGGCCACCAACATTGTGGCGCAAAAGTACTTCCGCGGTAAGGTTGGCAGCCCAGAACGGGAGACGAGCATGAAACAGCTTATTGACCGCGTGGCTAAGACCATGAGTAATTGGGGCCGTAAGGATGGTTATTTTGCGACTAAAGAAGACGCCCAAATCTTTGAGGATGAACTGACCTTTATTCTGATTAACCAGATGGCCGCTTTTAATAGCCCAGTTTGGTTTAACGTCGGCATTAATCCGCACCCACAGTGTTCCGCCTGCTTTATCAATTCCGTGCAGGATGACATGCGCTCAATCCTTAACTTGGCGGTCACAGAGAGCATGCTTTTCAAGAATGGCTCTGGGACTGGCAGTAACTTGTCCAACCTCCGGTCGTCGCTAGAATACTTGGGCGGTAGTAATGGTAAATCCTCTGGCCCAGTTTCTTTCATGAAGGGCTTGGATGCCTTTGCTGGTATTGTGAAGAGTGGTGGTAAAACTCGTCGGGCTGCCAAGATGGTAATTCTGAATGTGGGCCACCCAGACATTGTGCAATTTATTGAATGTAAAGTGAAAGAAGAGCGTAAGGCTTGGACGTTGGTTGATGCTGGCTATGATAGCGGCATGGATGGTGAGGCATATGGCAGCATCTTCTTCCAGAACGCTAACAACTCGGTGCGTGTGACGGACGACTTTATGCAGGCGGTGGAACAGAATGGCCGTTGGGTAACGAAGGAGGTGACGACTGGCAAGGAAAGCTTGGCTTATGATGCTAAGGATATTTTCCGCAAGATGGCGGAAGCGGCTTGGCAATGCGGTGACCCAGGTATTCAGTACGACACAACGGTCAATACTTGGCACACCAGTAAAAATACGGACAGGATCAACGCCAGCAATCCATGTTCAGAATACATGTTCTTGGACGACACAGCTTGTAACTTGTCTTCACTTAACTTGATGAAGTTCCGTAAGTTGGTAAATGGCGTGCAAGAGTTTGATGCGGCTTCTTTCAAAAAGGCGGCCGAGGTGATGATTACCGCTATGGAAATCGCGGTTGGTAATTCTAGCTACCCAACACCAGCAATTGAACAGAACAGTCATGATTTCCGACCGCTTGGCATTGGTTTTGCTAACTTAGGCTCGCTGTTGATGAGTCGCGGTTTAGCCTATGATAGTGATGAAGGTCGTAACTTGGCAGCTGGAATTATGTCATTGTTGAGTGGGGCTGCTTATGCTCAGTCGGCTAGAATAGCGGCGAAGATAGGGGCATTTAATGGTTTTACTGAGAACCGTGAGCCATGTATGAACGTTATGGAGATGCATAGACGGGCGACTTACGAATTACCTAACGTTGCCATGCCTCAGGATTTATTGTTAGAAGCAAAGCAGAGTTGGGATGAGGTAGTTAACTTGGGTTATCAGTATGGTTTGCGTAACGCACAGATTTCGGTGTTGGCACCAACCGGGACTATTTCTTTCCTGATGGACTGCGATACAACGGGTATTGAGCCGGACATTGCGCTCGTCAAATACAAGTGGTTAGTGGGTGGTGGCATGCTCAAGATGGTGAACAAGACAGTACCAGAAGCCTTGACCCGTTTGGGTTACAGCGACGTGGAGCGTGACGCAATCTTGAAGTACGTGGACGAACAGGACACGATTGAAGGGGCACCGGGCTTGAAGGCGGATCATGTTGGCGTATTTGATTGTGCCTTTAAGGCGAAGAACGGTACCCGTACGATTCACCACATGGCACATATTGCTATGATGGCCGCGGTGCAACCATTTGTGTCTGGCGCTATTAGCAAGACCGTTAATATGCCAAACGACGCTACGGTGGAAGACGTGATGGAGGTGTACATGAAGGGTTGGAAGCTCGGCTTGAAGGCGATTGCTATTTACCGTGACGGCAGCAAGCGTCAACAGGCTTTGACGACTAGCAAAGAAAAGGACTCTGGTAAGTCGCATGCTTCAGCTGTTGTTGAGACTGTGGAAACGGTAAAGATTGCGCCAAATCAAGTTACCAACTCACGTCGTCGACGTTTGCCAGATGAACGTCGAGCGATCACGCATAAGTTTACGATTGGTAATCACAAGGGTTACCTCACAGTCGGCTTGTACGACGACGGCACGCCAGCAGAGTTGTTCATTACCATGGCCAAGGAAGGATCCGTGATTAGCGGCATGATGGATGCCTTTGCTAGCAGCGTGTCGATCGGTTTGCAGTATGGCGTGCCATTGCAAGTGTTGGTTAAGAAGTTTGTGCACACTCGTTTTGAGCCATCGGGCTTTACGAGCAATCCAAACATTCGTATTGCTAAGTCCATCGTTGACTACATCTTCCGTTACCTCGCCATGAAGTTCTTGCCGTACGAAGCGCAGGTGGCTGTCGGCATTAACAATATTGGTGAGCACGGTGAAGTGCCAGTAGCTCAGGTTAGTGCACCGGTAGCTGACCATGAGGAAGTCTCCGTGGTGTTGCCGCTGACAGATGCTCAACCATCCATTTTCAATTCACCAGCCTCAACAAACGCTAACCCCGTGATGTCGCCAGGCACCGCGCCAGCTAAATTGGGTAATACTGGACTCGGCGCCACGTTCGATAACCAGTCAGATGCGCCAACCTGTGACACTTGTGGCGGCATGATGGTGCGTAATGCGGCCTGTTACAAGTGTTTGAACTGCGGATCGACCAGCGGGTGTTCCTGATCGGTAGCGTGACGAAGGCGAGGCGGGGCAAAGTGCTCCGCCTTTATACTTCTAAACTAAAATTCCAGTCAACGCCGAGACTTGGCTCTACGGCCAAGGCTCGGGGACCATAGTTCGTCGGGTCCTGCCGCTTGGCCACCCTACCAGGTGCTCACTAGCGTTGCGCGCCCGGTAAGGGGACCCGGCTCGTGTCACCCGACTACAGGAATTAGCCTGCCCCTTGCTACTTGGCCTTACCCTCGCTGAAGCTCGGAGGAGGCTCGGGCCACTCACTTCTACAAGGCTCGGGCTCATAAAATGATATATGCCAGAACGTGAATTACCAAAGATGGATGAGAGGATACGGGGGTTTCAGGGCTACGGGCTTATTCAGTTGATTCATGGGACGGGCAAGGGGAAGACCACCGCGGCGTTAGGGCAGGCGGTGAGGTGTGCTGGGGCGGGGAAGCGCGTTTTTATTGTGTATTTTGATAAAGGTGGGGAGACTCATTACAATGAACGCCACGTCCTCGACACAATACCGAACATAGCGTATGTTGCCACCGGACGGGATAGAATAGATCCGGTTACGAATAAGTTTGACTTCTCGATTAATGAAGTTGATAAGTCCGAGGCGCAACGAGGAATAGTTGAGGCTGGGAAGGCTTTGAGGGGTGGCGAATATGACTTGGTTATTCTCGACGAGATTAATTCGACGGTCGACCTAGGAATGGTTGGCGAGAGTGAAATTATCGAAATAATCGAACAGAAATTGCCAACCGTTGAAGTAATTTTGACGGGACGCAATCCGCCGCAGTCATTCGTCGATATAGCTCACTTGGTGACTGAGATGAAACTTGAGCGACATTATTTTTACTCTGGAGTAGCGGCACGCGTAGGCCTTGATTACTAATGAGTTCAATGTATACTCGACACCAGAACAAATAACTTCCTCAGTTGGCCTATTTTGGGCTTGCAGTATCGAAAACTTTTTCAACTTAGCACTAACTAAGCCTCAAAAGCTTTTCTCACTGCGCACCCAAACTAGTCTCAACTGTGAAAGTTCTTATATTATCATCCATTATGACAATCTCTGAAGTCGTCGAAGCGTTACAGAATGATCAAGCAATCGTGGTTGGTGATACCACTTTTCAGCCCCGCGGCTTTGATGCCGTGCGTTTGGAGACAAATGAAACGATTTACTGGGCGGTGGCCAAGAGTGGCAACTGGTTGAGCATTGACCCGGAGGCCGACGAGATAATCATGTTTGAAGATATTGACGAAGAGTTGGAGCCAGAAGATGACACTGTGGTTTACGGCGGCCAGGATTACGAGTTCTCCTATGAAGGCAGCGCCACTATGAAGAGTGAGGACGGTGAGGATATTACGTTGACTTTTCAGGAGTTTGAATCTTCCACGGGTTATCTTATTCGCTTGACGGATAACGAGAATGCTGGCGAGAAGAAGGTTTCGGTTGGCTCAAAGTTAACTGAAGATGAGTTACAGATGGCATAAAAAGTGGTATAATAGGTCAAGTTATGGCCTATCAACACCATGCCGAAAAGGAATCAGGAAGCTGGCGCATTGGAGCGCTACGCTTCTTTTTTCTAACTTTGGTTGTGGTTATTGGCGTACGTTTGTTTGTGTTGCAGGTGGTCGACGCTGCCTGGTACCGAACCTGGTCTAAGAGTCAGCATGAGATTACCGAGGAACTGGTGCCGACTCGGGGGAGTATTTACGTTAAGGATTATGGTGATGATACGGAATACGCGGTGGCGACTAATGAATCACGGGCTGAGGTTTTTGCTAACCCGAGTTTGATTAAGGAGCCGGTTAATACGGCTTTGGCGATTGCGAAAATTTTACAGTTATCAGGTTGGGATACTTATGGCCAACCTAAGCTAGTACCTGTTGCGCCTGCGCCAGTTGTCGATCCTGTGACTGGTGTTGTTACCCAACCTCTAGCTGAGCTTATAATTGAAGCGGAACCTACTGAAACGGAAAAGTTAGTTGCTCGTTTGTCTAAAACTGATGACCCGTATGAACCTGTGGCTCGTGATGTGCGCCAAGCACAGTTGGATGATATTTTGGAGCTTAAAGCTGTGGGCATTGACTACGTGTTGAAGGATGCTAGGACATACCCAGAAAAGAACTTTGGTGGACAAGTACTAGGCTTTTTGGGCCAGAAGGATGATGGTAGCAGGCTTGGAATGTATGGTTTGGAAGGTTTTTGGAATGATTTTTTGGCTGGCAGAGTAGGTTCTTCTTACGCGCAGGGTGACGCTGGTGGCCATTGGACTGGTGTTGGTACACGCAAGGTGACGCCGGCGGTGGACGGTGGAAATCTGTTACTGACGATTGATCGCACGGTGCAATATATTGCCTGCAAGATGTTGCGTGAGGGTGTCGACCGTTTTCAAGCTGACAGTGGAGCTTTGGTTATTCTTGAACCCAGTACGGGACGGATTATTACTATGTGTGGGGCGCCTGACTTTGACCCTAATGATTACGGTAACGTCAAAAATGCTGTTGACTATAATAATCAAACTATTTTTGAGCCTTATGAATCTGGCTCTGTTTTTAAGCCATTAATTATGGCTGCGGCCGTTGATCAGGGTGTTGTAGGGCCAGGCACACTTTTTAATGATACAGGTGAGGTTAAGGTGGACGATTATACCATCCGCAACAGCGATTTGAAGGCGCACGGTATGGTAACGATGACGGACGTGCTTGATGAATCGCTCAATACTGGTATGGTTTGGGTAATGCAAAAAATGGGCCGCGATAACATGGCGAGATACATTGAGAAATTCCATTTTGGCGCGTTGGGAGGCGTTGAGCTGGCTACGGAGGCGACCGGTACTATAGATGCTCTAGCTGAGTCAGCCGAAGTTTATGCAGCAACGGCTAGCTTTGGCCAAGGTATTACGGTGACGCCCTTGCAGTTGGCTAGTGCATATGGAGCCATTGCTAACGGTGGCACGCTAATGAAGCCATATGTGGTCGACGAGGTACGCTATCCAGACGGAACAATTGATAAGCACCAGCCAGAAAAAGTAGAACAAGTTTTGTCTTCCGCGACGGCTACGACGCTTGGCGCTATGCTTGTTTCTGTAGTGGAAAACGGTCACGGTAAGCGAGCTGGCGTTAAAGGTTATTATATTGCTGGTAAGACGGGAACGGCACAGGTGGCAGGAAATGGTGGTTATTTACAAGGCGTGACGAATGGTACTTTTGCTGGTTTTGGACCGGTTAATAACCCTAAATTTGCCATGGTTATTAAGCTTAATAATCCGAAGACGGTTGAATGGGCCGAGTCGTCAGCAGCCCCGGTGTTTGGCCAGATTGCCGCTTTCTTATTAGATTATTACGATATTGCTCCAACCAGATCAATAGAGTAAATTGAAATTATATGAAAAGACTTTTATTAAAGCTGTTGCAGGGGAGGGCCAAGGCGGTCATTCGCAGGCATAAGCCAACCGTGGTGGCAGTGACAGGTTCGGTTGGTAAGACGTCGACGAGAGAAGCGGTGGCGCTTGCTCTTGGTCAGGCATATGATGTACGGACGCCACAGAAAAATTATAATAACGAGTTCGGGTTGCCGTTGGCTATTTTGGGCGAGAAGAGTCCTGGCAAGAATCCGGCTGCCTGGCTTGGTTTATTTCTACGTTCGTTTAAGATTGCCAAATATCCCAATCTCCTCGTCCTAGAATACGGTGCGGATAAGCGTGGCGACATTGGTGCCCTCTGCGACATTGCCGAACCCAACATCTCTATCATCACCGCTATCTCACCAGTCCACGTCGCCAACTATGCCTCACTCGACGAGCTGGTCCTGGAAAAACAAACGTTGGCTATGCGGACGAGTAATGATGGTGTAGTCGTTCTCAATGCTGACGATGCGACTGTGCTAGCGATGCAGAAATCAATTGTGGCTCCCGTCATAACTTACAGTATAGGCGGTGTGGCCGACGTTGTGGCGAGCGAGGTGGTTATTGAAACCCAGCCTGTTATCCACACCCGAGCAAAAGTTAAAGCCTTTGGTGAGGAATCTGTGCTTGTACTTAAGAATTGCCTCGGTAATTCGGCCATATCAGCGTGCTTGGCTGCGATTGCGGTGGCTCATAATTTGGGTATTAAGTTAGCAGATGTAGTAGCTGAATTGAATAAGAAAATGCAGCCAGTAGCGGGTAGAATGAATCCAATTGCTGGTATTCGCGGGAGTTTAATTCTTGATGATACTTATAACGCAGCACCGGCTTCGGTTAAAGCCGGCTTGGAAGTATTGCATAGCTTTGTGCCGCAGAAGTCGACGATGAGGAGAATTGCTGTGCTCGGTAAAATGGCAGAACTCGGTGCCTTGGCTAAGAACGAACATGAGATTATTGGCCGTCAAGTAGCCAGTGTCGCAAATCTTTTTATTGCGGTTGGTGAGGAAATGAAGGACGCTGCCCATGCTGCGGTCGACGCTGGCCTGGCCCCCGAACACGTCATTTGGTTCTCCACCCCAGTTGAAGCTGGTCGCTACCTGGACGCCAACGTCCGCCCTGGTGATATTATCTTTATTAAAGGTTCGCAAAGTGCCAGAATGGAAAAAGCAGTCCGCGACATTGTGGCTGACCCACTGCATGTTGCGCAACTGCTTGTTCGTCAGGAGGCGTACTGGTTACGGCGCTAGCTTGCGCGGTCAAAGCGCCTAAGATCGCCTCTATCTACCTCGCTTTCATAATCAACTTCGTCAACCTGATTCTCAGCTATTACTTGCTTGGCCTCTTCGCGAGCAATCGCTTCCTTCACCTGAGCAATATGGGCTCGGTCGGGCCACCAGCTCGAACTCAGTTTAGCTAATTCAGCATTCAAGCGGTCAAGACGAGTTTCGGCCTTAACCTCTTTTTTCTCATTGCTGCGTACCGGGCGATCCAATTTTGGCGTTGGCTTGTTAACCGACGCGTAAAGTCGAGCCGTTTGATCTTGCAAGGCAAGCTTCTCTACATCATTTTTCTTGGCGATGATGGCGTCATTCAGGCGTAAACGACCCATGACGTCAAGGAAGCTGAGCAGCTTTTTCTCCTTATTTAGAAGATCTAATTCTACTTCTGCTTGGGCGAGGGGAGTACGTGCCGCCTCCGGAGTTTTTGTTTTACGTTCGACGGGCACGACCGTCCGCACAGCCTTCTTAGCTTCTTCCCGTGCCATCTCATTCAAAACCTCGCGCTGAGCCTTTAGTTTTTTCAGATTATCCATCTCTGGCGACTCGTCGTCATAGTCAGCCGACTCAGCCTCAGCGTCGGCAATCTCCATGTCGATATTGCCTCGCAAGGCCTCTGCCGATCCACCATTAACCAACATACTCTGCAACACCTCAGCTTTAGCACGCGTCGCAATATCTGCTTCTTTAACGGCAATACGCGCTTTGTTTTCTTGCACGCGTCTATTCTCAAGTACAGTAGCCCGAGCAGTAGTTTCAAGTTCTTGAGCGTCTACGTCCGGATATTTGTCGGCAGTATGCAGCTCTTTAGCATGAATACCACGCAGGTCAATTTGCGGACGTTCGGCACGCCAGTCATGTTCTGGCTTGTTGGCGGTTGCTTCTTCATTCATATTATTCTTATTATACCACGTATCTCGTTCCTCTTCTGGCACAATCGCAGCTAGCATTTTTATTTGAGCTTCGACTTTATTTACAGCTAGTTTGTCGTCACTTTTAGCAAACCTGTCTCGTGCTCGGCTTAATTGACGTTCATAACTCGTGATAAGTTCTGGAAAATTAGGTTTACTTTGCATGAGCAAAACTTGACCATAAACTTCCAGCTTGGCAATATCTTCATCTTCCACTACCTGCCGGTCTTGCTGCAGTAGATGTTCGTGTTGTTCTTTGATTAGTTGATTTCGTTCCGCTAAGTCAACCTGTTTTGCTCGTAATCGATCTTTTCTGGTTTCTTCGGTATCTTCAGTCGCAAAATCTGGCTCAAGTTGATCAGTTCTTGAAATCTGTTCTATTTTTGTTGGGGGACGCTCGGTTGCTCGTCGGTCGTCGACGTCAGCAACTGGGTTGATGGCTCGATGTTCGTGGTCCATATAATAAATTACTCGACAGCGTCGGCGTAATGCTTGCGTGGTAGTGGTTGAGGGACGGCTGGGGCTGGTAGTCCAGTGTGTTTAGCAATATTAGCGGCCAGGGTGGTAACTTGTTTTAGGGCTGCGGCTGGTGTCATGTTTTCCGCAATGGCCTCGAACCCCAGCTTGATTGCCTGGCCAGTTTTTAAGACACCCCAAATTTCGTAAATAGTGTCTGGACGATAGGCATAAATACCACCAGTGAGGGACTTGTGATAGGCAAATTTTAATTCGGTAAAGTCGTTGGTGTGGTAAGTATGGCGAGTAAAAGTTAGTGGCTTGCCCCGGAAGGTAATAACAGTTTTTAGTGGCGTGAGGACCACGAGCCAGACGCCAAGCGTCAACTTTACAGCGGCCCAACCAGCGCCAAGTGTGACCAACACGCCAAAAAGTATTTGTCCTAGCGTCGACGCTTCAAGCAACCTTGCCAAGGCAAAACAGCCAATTAAAAACAAGCCAATACTGCCGATAATCCCAAAAAAGTCCATGCCAACATTACCTGTTGACTCCCAGCTTGAGCCGTCTGGTACTTCACGTCCTAGGATGGCTGCCACGGTCGAGGCTATGGCGATGACTGCGGCAACGATGGCGCAAATCATGACCGTCGAGCTAGTCATTGCACTCACCACCAGCGGTTCGTCGGTGAAAGACAACTGCACCACGGTCTCCAAGTACAGCCACAAGAACAGCAATAAGCTCGTCAGGGTGAAGACGATAGGTGCTGACCAGTCACCAGCAAGTTTAAGGCGCATAGATACTTTTATTATAACACAAAAAGAGGTCCCCGCCGACCAGAACGGTCGACGGGGACAAGAGCTCGGTGGAGCTAGACGGTGGAGGGCTTGAGGACCAGCTGGTTGTGGCAGTAGCGTTGGAGCCATCGCATGTCGGCTCGCAATGACTTCCTGTTGGCTACGCGGTTGATGCGGTAGCCGAGGAGTTGTGCGTACTCGGTGCGTGTGAAGTCGTAGTACTTGGCGTGTTGACTGGGTGGCACTGCAACATGACGGATTTGTCGCTCCAGGCGTTGCACCACCATGGTTTCCATGAGGGTGTGGTAGTCGGAACTCATGGGGTCATTGAGGATGATCCAGAGACTATCGCCGAATTTCCACTTGACGAGCTTGGCGGTTGCCAGCTCCCTGACGTAGGCAGCCACCTTTTCTTCCGCGCTCTGAGGGGCTGGGTGAATGGTCACCTTGCCATGGGCGTAGTCCTTGAACCAGGTGATGGTTGACTCGACCAAATTGCGGTTGTTCTTGTGTTGCAGCTTGGCCGCGATGGCCTTGAGGTAGCCGTCGAGATGACGGCACACATTCTGCCGATCAGCAGCAGGGATGGTCGTGCCAGCCAACCGGAACAGTTCGTCTGCCAGGACGAGTTCCGCCAGCTCCTGCTCGCGCGGGTCAAGCTCGTTCATCTTCCGGTGATCAATCTGCCAGTCCGCCCACTCGGTGCTGGCCAGGTAGGCGCAGTGCTTCAGCATGACCTCCCAGTAAGGCTGGGGCACGAGATCGTAAACGATGGGGTCGCCGGTGAGATCGAGTTCGGCGGGTTCGGTGGGGTTTTGGTGGCGAGTCACGGTAGCCTCAGGTCGACGTTCAGCGGAATGCCTAATACTCGACGCGGCTGAGGTTAGCATTAATTGCCGGAAAAAGGAAGTCCCCACCGACCACAAGGATCGACGGGGACAGGGGCGGCTGTGAGCCAGGTCGAGGCTAGGCTGCAGACTCCGCCAGCCGCAGGCGATCCACCTGGTAGCGGGCAACCCACTCCATGGTGTTGGCCAGTTGCTCGAGGGTGGCCGGCTGTTCGACGCAGATGGCGAAGATACGCAAGTGCAGCCTGTACTCGTCGCAGGTCAGCATCTTTGAGGAGCGGTGGATCTCGACGCCGAGCAGACGGACCTCGAAGTTCTCTACGATGAGTGCGCGGATGCGGGTCATCATCTCCGGCGTCCGCTCATACTCTGGGCACAGCTCGGCCAGCGTCTTCAGGCCAAAGCGCCACTGACTCGTGGCGTCCACGAAGTTGCGCAGCATACGCGTACTACGGTAGTGAGCTGGCTGCGGCTGGCGCTCGGACTGGCTGAAGACGGGCACCTTGCTGTAGTGCTGCAGGTAGATCCGAGCGTCATCGAGGATGGCACGGTTCGCTGGGAACAGACACTGCTGGTTGATCTCCTTCAGGTACTGGTCGTAGCCGCTCAGTACCTTGCGGCGGTTCTCGGCCGGGAAGTGGACGCCCACCAACAGGCTGTGCAGTAGTTGCAGGTGGAGATGCTCGAGGAGCTGCTGGTGCTTGGGAGGCAGGTCGAGCAAACTTTCATTGCCGATCATGCGGTCCTCGGGGATGTCGTTGGCGACCGACTTGAGGTAGGCCTCTAGGCGCTCGTGGTACGGCCGTGGTGCGAGGTCGAGGGGCGGCAACGTTTCGGTGGACATGGCGTTCTCGGTCGGGGTTGGGCGGAATGCTTAGCCCGGACGGCCCTTAGGTTAGCGCATTCCACAGAAAAAAGGAAGCCCCCACCTGACCAGAACGGTCAAGCGGGGGAGGAGACGAGGCGGCGGGAGGCGGCTACCGGGGGTGGCCGATGAGATTACGGATTGTGTCCTGAGCCTGGGTGATGATGGCGGCCTCAGCTGGCTTGAGCCGACCCTTGATGGAGGACAGCTGCCACATGAGCGGGCTGACGGCTTCACCGTTCAGGCTGCCGTCGGCGTTCCAGATGGACGGCGACTTCGGTGCGCCGAACAGGGCGATGGTGGCCTCGGATGGTCGAAAGGGGCGTACGGGCGGTGGTCCCGAGACCGTCGGCGTGATGGCTGCTGGCAGCTTGGGTGGGGTGGGGAGGTTGCGTGGTTCCGGTGGGTCGATGTTTGGCACTGGGTTTCCGTGGTCGAGGTCAGGCGGAATGCCTGGCAGTTGTCGACGAGGCTGAGGTTAGCAGATTGTGGCTAGTTTGGCTAGATAAAGCTTGCCGTCCAGATAGCGCTTGACCCAGCTGGTTAGCCTGTCGAGCTGGATGTGTGCAGCGCTACCGTAGAAGACAGTGATCGCTTCTTTCCGTTCAAAATACCTGAAGATATCGAGTTCGGTAAGGTAACTAACACAAGTTTGGTGATGAGCCGAACTCGGGATGATCACGCCCCGCATGCGTCGGTCGAGTTCGTAGACGGTCATGTCTTGCATGAGCCGCTGCAGAGCAGGCTCGGGCTGCGGATACACCTGACGGAAAGCTCGCCGACCAAGCTGCCAATTGACCAGTTGATCTTCGGCCCGGTGTTCCAGTAGCTCGAGCACCCGCAGGTGGTCGGGCTGGGGCTGGAGGGTGGGCCATGTTCCCAGGCTTAGCCGCCCGTGCTGGTAGTCCGTGATCCAATCCATGGTGAGCTCAAGGTTGACGCGATTGGCGGCGAGATTGAGTTTGTTCCGAATGTTGGCCAGATGGGTCAAGGACATGTTGCAGATCGAGACCTGTTCCAGCTCGGGGATTTCGACTCCAATCAATCCCATGATCTCGTGGACAATATAGCGCTCAGCTAAGTAGCGGTGTCGGCCGGTCGACAGCTTGCCCAGGATGTCGTTGGCTACTGGCCAGTCTTGTCGGGGACGCCCGGCGAGAAGTCTGAGGTGACTAAGTTTGGCCTCGTGTGGTGGACGTGGTGCGGGGTCGAAGGAACGACTATCTGGGGCTGGCGGCACGAACGGTTGGTGCTGCGAGTCGCCTGGCTCATAAAGATGAGAACGAGGCATGGCTGTCTCCGTGGTGGAAGAGTGTTGGTTGTTGACGAGGCTGAGGTTAGCAGAAAAGCCTGACAAAAACAAGACCCGCACGGAGTCCTGTCAGCCGAACCGAAGTTCAGTAACAGGGCGTGCGGGTTGAGGCGCCCAACCGTCAGGGCCTACTCGGCATACTCGATCACGTTGTTGGTGAGGGAGCCGCGGCAGACCTCACCGGGCAGCGAGTCCTGGCGACGGAGGTGAGCGTGGGTTCCAGCCTGTGCCTGTTCGACTTGCGGCGAGTAGTGCCGGTTGAGGAAGGGCAAGGCCTTTGTCCAGCTCGCGAAGACCAACGGACCGGTGAAGGTGCCGCAGGTCAAGAGCAGGAGGTGGTTCCAGACGTCGAACCAGTCACCAAACAGTGGGCTGAAGAGGAGAGCCGCAGCGATGAAGCCGACGGCCAGCGAACTCCAGGTGAGGTGCTCGCCGCTCCAGGTGAGCTTGGCCTTTTGCCCCGACCAGTTCAGGGTGGCCATGATGGCGGCCACAAAGGGGGCGAGGACGAAGGCAGCGGTGAGCCAGAGGGCGGCTGGGAGGGAGAAGGGGGACATGGGGACTCCGTGGGGTGCTAGGGGTGGGCGGGGACAACACGAGCAGGAAAACTCGTGACGCTACAACATACCATAAAATGAGGTGTTTGTCTACTTAATCCTGGGGAAAAAGGGCTATCTAGCTTGATTTTACGAGGCTTTTCTGCTAACTTGTTCGTGCTGCCCTGGATTCCCTGGGGTACAGCCTACAACTCTGGAGAGTCTCATGCGTCTTTACGCCACCGTCCTGCTGCTGCTTGCTTTCATCCTCGCCTGCGGCTACAAGCCAGGCGAAGACCCCGTGCTCGATGCCAAGGTCGAGAGCATCTGCGCCAACGTCAACGAGGAGAACTGGCGCACGGCCATGATGGACGAACGTCTGTCGGCACATGACCAGTGTGTGCATGGTGTTGGGACTTCGGCTACGTCCAACAGTGGCTACGAGATCTTCCCATGTCTGTTTGGCGGCTACCCCATGTTCTGTTCGCAGATTGAAGGAGTTGGCATGAATTTGTATGGTGCTTCCGTGTCTCCGCAATGGGTCATGCGCCTCTACGAGGGAGACATTGAGCGGCACCACCTGGAGATTGTCCGCCTCTGACCAGCATCAACTGCATCTCGTCGACCTCACTCCCGCGCCTCGCGACAAACCCCGCTCCTGGGGCGCTTGTCTCAGGCGCGGGCTTTGTTTTTGCAGGAATATGGCATGAAGATTGACCCAATCAACCAACTTTGCTACACTTCGCCCGAAATTTGTAAATACCTGGCTCCATCGTCTAACGGTTAGGACAGAGGCTTCTCAAGCCTTTAATCGGAGTTCGATTCTCCGTGGAGTCACCACAAAAATACCTGCTTTCGAGCAGGTATTTTTGTGGTGACGACACAGCAAGCCAACTGCTTGGCTTGCGTGGAGAAGCGAACGTCGGAGCGATATGCGAGCACCAGCGAGCATCGCGAGACGGTGCCCAGCCCGAGGGGAGTGTCGACGACCCGAGAGGCGCGGGCGATTCACCATGGGCGGTTTTTCCTGTTTTGGCTTGTACCTAGATTGCTTCGCTGGTATCACCTCCTCGCAAAGACGGACATTAACAAGTAGCTAGTTGATTTTCAATCTTGAACAGACGATGCTCGTGGTTGCCAATTTGCGGAAGAATTGCTTGGTCGAGGATCTCGCCAATGTCGGTGATGATTTCTGTTCTGGTGTCCTCGATTTTCTTAACCAATCTGTTCTCCATAGCTTTGTTCATCGCGTACATTTCGTCACGAAGTTCCAACTTGAGAATATGGTTATTCTGCTCGAGCAAGTCTTTGACAGTTTCTTTGATCATGCCAGGTACAGTTTCCTGAATCGCGGACTTGATCATTTGAGGCACAGTCTCTTGGATAGCTGATTTAATCATGTTTGGTACGGTTTCTTGTATTGCCGTCTTGATCATGTTTGGTACAGTCTCTTGAATTGCGTCGCGTATGCTCTTGTTAACAATGGTGGAGATGTCCACCAAATCTTTTTTGTTCATATTGTAAAGAAACAAAAATAAATTAGGTGGGGAGTAAGGGAGTGAATTTAGTTTACCACAAAATTAATAGTGTCAAAAGTTTGTGCTATACTGCCAGTAATCATAGGAGGCTATGCTGGAATATTTATTCGTCGAGGTCGGAGTCGTGCTAGTTATTGCGGGCGTGCTCGCAATTTTAGCGTACAAATTAAAGCAGCCTCTCATCATCGCATATATTTTGACGGGTGTGTTGGTGGGGCCAGGAGTGATGAACTTGGTGCAATCAACAGACGTGCTCGGTGGCCTGTCGCAGTTTGGGATTGCGTTACTGCTGTTCATCGTCGGCCTTAACCTCAACTGGCGCAGCATTCGCGACGTCGGGCCGGTGGTGCTGATTGGCGGCATCGCGCAAGTAATTTGCACTTCGGCGATTGGTTACGGCATTGCTAGTTTATTGCAGTTTGATAGTTTGACGAGTCTCTTCCTGGGCTTGGCGTTCAGTTTTTCCTCCACCATCATCATCGTCAAATTACTCTCAGATAAGGACGACTTGGATCGCCTGTACGGCCGCATCAGTGTCGGCATGCTCATTGTGCAAGACATGATTGCCATGTTTTTGCTGCTCATTCTTGGCGCTTGGCACGGTGGGGGAACCATTACCACAATTATTTCGACCTCGCTTGGCAAAGGCGTCCTAGTCATTGTTGCTCTGTTCTTGCTATCTAAAACGGTGTTGCCGTTGCTCTTCAAATTCGTGGCACGGTCACAAGAATTGCTGTTCCTCGTGGCTCTCGGGTGGTGCTTTGCGGTGGCGTCGACGTTGCTGAGTTTGGGCTTTAGCATTGAAATTGGGGCGCTGTTGGCTGGTATTAGTTTAGCGGCTAGCGGCTTTCAGCACGAAATTGAGGCGAAGATTAGAACGTTGCGTGACTTCTTCCTGATCATATTTTTCATTGTCCTTGGTACCGGCCTCACGCTCGGTAACTTACAGGCTTTGCTTGTGCCAGCTATCGTTATCAGCCTCTACGTTCTCATCGGCAATCCACTAATCGCTTGGCTCCTCATGCGTTTTATGGGCTATCACCCACGGAGTGCTTTCTTGACTGGCACGACCATGGCGCAGATTAGTGAGTTCTCGTTTATATTATTAACGGCAGGTATTGCCGCTGGCCTCGTTGCTGAAAACTCTATCGCGCTCGCTACTATCGTCGCTCTAATTACCATCACTTTGTCGTCCTACCTTATTAATTATAACGAACAGATCTACGAGAAGCTCTCGTTTATCTTTGAACGCTTTGGTCTCGGTAAACACACGGAAGGTCACCGCGCTGAAGCGACGGACTATATTCTCTTCGGTTATAATCGCATGGGCAGGCGCTTGTGGCCACAGTTGGAAAAATTAGATAGTGATACGTTGGTCGTCGACTACAATCCCATCATCATCGAAGAGTTGGCTCAAGCTGGCATTCCGGCTATGTATGGCGACGCTGGCAGTGACGACTTACTGCATTTTATTGGAGCGGCTAAGGCTAAACTTATTATCTCCACCATTCCCGACATTTTGGTGACTACGGATTTGCTCGACTACTTGCGAGCTCATCATGCCAAGGGGACGATTATTGTGACGGCCAGGAATGCGGACGAAGCTGCTAAATGCTACGCACTCGGCGCCACTTATGCCGTCATTCCGAGCATTCTAGGTGGTGAACATTTGGGCCAGTATTTAAAAGAGAAGAAGGCGACCAAGGGAGGTTGGCAGAAGTTGGCTAAGCAGCAAGTTAATCATCGATAATATGGAAATGCGTACTCCGGGAGAAAGACCACGGGAATTCATGCCGCCAGTAGGTAGAACGCCTGAAAAGTTACAAGGTTATGATGCAGTGCCATTGGTTGAGGCCGAACAAGAAGATAAGCCAGGTGGTGTTATAGACATGAAATCGAGAGAAGTTGATGACTCAGTAGAGACGGATGTCGTCAAGAGAAATCCAGAAAAAGCTGAGGCTTTGGAGCAATTAAAGAGAGCAGCGGACGCTAGAGATCAGGCACTTAATAATCGGCGACAAGCTGAAAGTATTTTGGCTCAGGATTCGTTGAGATCTGAGTTGACTGGTAGAAGGGATGCAGGTCTTGTCCTCCTTAAGGCCTACGAAGATGCTGGCATGAAGGGGAGGCAACTCGAAATAGCTCAAGATAGATTGAAGGCTGTGGAAGAACGGCTAGCGGCTTAAAAAGTGCCGTAAAATCGAACTTGACGGGCTTTAGTTAGCACTCTATACTATGGAGTGCTAATTACTTTTGGGCTTATGTTGAACGACCGACAAGCCAATATATTACGAGCCGTGGTGGAGGAATACATCCGCACGGCCGAACCAGTGGCCAGCAAGATGATTGCGGACACGCACTTGCCAGCAGTGTCGCCGGCCACAGTGCGCAATGACTTGATGGCGCTGACGGAAGCCTTGTTTCTGCTCCAGCCGCATACGTCGGCGGGGCGTGTGCCAACGGAGGCCGCTTACCGCTATTACTTGGATCACTTCATGAAGGTGGAACGGGCGGACAGGATCGCGGCGGAGTTGAAGATCGCTGTCGGTCAGGCGTCGACGTCAGAAGAAGTGTTGCGGGCCGTTAGTCGAGCTTTATCCTCGATGAGCGGCGAAACGGCCTTTGTGGCCAGCGACAATCACGCCACGCAGTACACGGGATTATCTAACTTGATGCGTAAGCCGGAGTTTGAGGTCGAAGGTCACCGCGAGGAGATTGCGGACGCCATTGATCGCGTGGACAACGCGGTGGACGACTTGCTCAAGCTGGCGCAGGAAGACGTGCGGGTGTGGCTCGGCAGTGAGAGTCCGATAAGTGCCGAGATGGCGACGGTGGTGGTGAGAGTGCGACTGCCCGATGGGAGTGTTGGCTTGCTCGGGCTACTTGGGCCGCTGCGCATGAAGTACGGACGGAACATCGGTTTACTGCAAGAAGTGAAAAAAATGCTTGATAGTAATTTTGAAGAAGTATGACCGACGCAAACGATGAAGTCGTGAGTGATGGCACTGTAAACGATGAGGGCGCTGGCTCGGCTGTGAATGGTGGGAGGCCGACGCTGGAAGAACAGAACGCGGAATATCTGGCTGGTTGGAAACGCGCGTTGGCCGATTACGAGAATTTGCAGAAACGAAACTCGGAAGCGCGAGATGATGACCGCCGACGAGTACGGATCAATATGGCGCAAGAGTTGCTGCCGGTCGTCGATAACTTTGATCAAGCCATTAAGTTTGCACCAACTGAAGTGCCGGATAATTTGAAGAGTTGGTTCGCTGGTATTCAGCACATCGCCAGGCAGTTCGAAGAGGTTCTCAAGTCACTCGGCGTCGAACCAATCAAAGCCGTGGGCGAAGCGTTCAATCCGAACATTCACGAATCCGGCGGCAGTAAGTTTGACGAGAGTAAGCCAGAACACGAGGTCATCGAGGAGCTGATCAAAGGCTGGAAACTTGGGGAGATTGTACTGCGACCATCGAAGGTGATCGTCAATGAGAAGTAAATTAGCTATCTACAAACTACCAACTACTAACTACCAACTTTAAACATACTATATGAGCAAGATTCTTGGTATCGACTTAGGAACAACCAACAGCTGCATGGCCATCATGGAAGGTGGTCAGCCAAAAGTTTTAGAAAATAAGGAAGGCATGCGCACTACGCCATCTATCGTCGCAGTCGCCAAGAATGGGGAGAGACTCGTCGGTATGCCAGCCAAGCGTCAGGCGGTGACCAACCCGAAGAACACGCTTTATTCGATTAAGCGCTTGATTGGTCGCCGTTTTGGTGACGAGGAAGTGCAGCGCGACATTAAGTTGATGCCGTACTCCATTGTTAAGAAGGGCGAGGGTGTGGCTGTGACACTTGGTGAGAAGGACATGACGCCACAGGAGATCAGCGCCATGATTTTGGGCAAGATGAAGGCCGACGCTGAAGAGCGTACTGGTGAAACTATTACTGAAGCAGTGATTACTGTGCCAGCTTACTTTGACGACGCGCAACGTCAGGCCACAAAGGACGCTGGTGAAATTGCCGGCCTCAAAGTTTTGCGTATCATCAACGAACCAACAGCCGCAGCCTTGGCTTACGGTTTTGACAAGAAGGTCGGTCAGAAGATCATGGTTTACGACCTTGGTGGCGGCACCTTCGACGTCTCTGTGCTCGACATCAGCGAAGGCACTGTGGAGGTTTTGGCCACCAACGGTGATACGCACTTGGGTGGTGACGACTTCGATTTGCTCATCATGAAGTATATTCTCGATGAGTTTAAGAAGCTTGAAGGTGTTGACTTGTCTGGCGACGCCTTGGCCATGCAGCGTATTAAGGACGCCGCTGAACGTGCCAAGATTGAACTTTCTACCGCGCAGGAAACTGAAGTTAACCAACCGTTCATCACTTCGAGCAATGAAGGTCCTAAGCACTTGGTACTCAAGATCTCTCGCTCGAAGTTGGAAGAACTTGTCTCAGGCTTGGTCGAGCAGACTTTTGGCCCGGTGCGTAAGGCTCTCGAGGACAGTAAGATGGACAAGGGTGCCATTGCCGAGATTGTCATGGTCGGCGGTATGACCCGCATGCCGTTGGTGCTCAAGAAGGTGGAGGACTTCTTTGGTAAGAAACCAAACGTTAGCGTCAACCCAGACGAAGTGGTGGCTGTTGGTGCCGCTGTGCAGGCTGGTGTCTTGCAAGGTGACGTGAAGGATGTGTTGTTGCTCGACGTCGCTCCGTTGTCACTTGGTATCGAGACTATGGGCAGCGTCATGACCAAGCTGATTGAGCGTAACACCACCATCCCTACAAGTAAGAGTCAGATCTTCTCCACAGCTGCCGACAACCAGCCAGCAGTGACTATTCGTGTAGCTCAAGGTGAACGCCCAATGTTCGGTGATAATAAGTTGCTCGGCCAATTTGACCTCTCCGGTATTCCACCAGCCCCACGCGGCACACCACAGATTGAAGTTAAGTTCGACGTCGACGCTAACGGTATTTTGCACGTTTCGGCCACGGACAAGGGTACCAACAAGACTCAGAACATCACGATCACCTCGAGCTCCGGTCTCAGCAAGGACGAGATTGCCAAGATGACCGCGGACGCCGAGAGTCACGCCGAGGAAGACAAGAAGAAGCAGGAGCT
>DOZH01000009.1:0-1797 GCA_003518105.1 Candidatus Uhrbacteria bacterium | reverse complement strand
AAGAAGAAGCAGGAGCTCATCGAAACCCGCAACTTGGCGGACAGCATGATGTACACTGTTGAGAAAATGTTGACGGATAATAAGGACAAAGTTGGCGAGGAAGACAAGAAGATTTTGGAAGAGAAGATGGAAGCAGTGAAGAAGGTGAAGGAAGGCGAGGACATCGAAGCTATCAAGACCGCGGCGGATGCTTTGACTACAGAAGCCCAGCGTGTAGGTGCAGCCTTCTACAAACCAGCGGACGCCGGCGCCGCTCCTGACGCCTCAGCCGAATCCGCCGAAGCCAAGCCAGAGGAGCCAAAGGATGCGGAGTTTACGGATAAGCCAAAGGAATAAATAATGAATATGAAATTAAATTATATTGTGTTTTGCGACTCGGCATCTATAGACACGTCTGGAAAGGTTAATTTGATAGGTATATTTGATCGTATCCAATCGAGTCAATTCCCAACATCTGTTCCTTTAATGCAAATAGCAACTGAAGTAATGGACGTAACAGATGAAAATCTTAATATTAAGATTTTAGTTACAAAGAAAGATAGTAATGAAGTTGTAGCTGAAGTTGAAACAATACAGAAAATGAATTTAGCGAATGGCGATCGTTATCGACTTTTAGCAAAAGCAGATAGTATGATTTTTCCTGAACCAGGAGATTATAATGTTTTAGTAGATATTAATGGTGAGAAGTTCATGGCGCCGAGTCCGTTGAAAGTTGTTGCCATCTCATAAATTTATGAGAGAGAATTTTGTTGAGAGATCTTTGTTAATTGGTTCTAAAACAGGTTCTGGATTAACTGTAGCGTTAAATAGTCCAATTACTCTCGACCTTGTTGTAAGTCCTGCTATACTTACTGCCTTAACAGACATTAATTCAAATTCAGCGACAGCAGCTATTGGTATAACAGCTATAATTGCAGTAGTCGTTGTATTCAAGATAACTCTAGAGTATTTAGAAAGAAAAGAAATTAGAGAAGATACTAAGTTGGACAAACAGGATATTCGGGATAGGTTGGAGAGGCAGGATATTAGAGATAAGGACCATGAATATAAGATGGCCGAACTTACTTATAAAACTGCACTAGTAAATCTGGAAATCGAAAAGCTTAGAAGCGTCAGAAATAATCTTTAAGCATTTATCATTACAAATTTAAATTAACTATAAAAATAACATGAATCCTCTAAAAGAATACGCTTTGCTCTGTGAGTTCCTGACCCAGTCGACCAACGGGCTCTATACTTATGCTCATGTGTTCGACCGGACGAATACGGTGGGTGAAGGGCCGATAACGTTGAACGGTTTCTTGGCTGTGCGGTTGCGCGACGTGCCTGTTGACGCCAACCTCGAGATCTACATTACGGATGAGAACAACGTCTTGGTGGAGAAGGGCGGAGTGTTTAAACAGGCTGTAAAGGGTCCGCAGGTGCACATTATCGCCAAGATGCACGGACTGACCGTGGCCAAGCCTGGCGAGTATCGCTTTGCTGCCCGCATTGATGGTGGCGAACCAATGGCGCTGTGTACTTGGGTGGCGGAAAGAAAAATAGAGGTAGCCAAATAATATGACTAACGCGCAAACACCGAATATGCCGCCAAAGCAGCCGTGGATACTCCGTGTGGTTCTCGCCGTCGCTTCGTTTACAATGTGGTTGATGTCGTTCGGGTTTGTGCGGAGGTTTATTACGGGGAAGATTGCGGTGAAGAGGGGGAAGAATGTGGTTGAGGGAAAACTCGTGGATTAGTGGTTACGGTCAACGTGAGACTCGGGCAGTCCTCTTCCTAGCTCAAGGCCTCAGCCC
>DOZH01000003.1:69109-96945 GCA_003518105.1 Candidatus Uhrbacteria bacterium | reverse complement strand
GAGACGTCGGCAGTCGCTCGCTCGTGAAATATAATAGTGCTATACTGTGTGCAGTATGGTAAAAAGTTTGCCCAAGAGGAGTGGAGCGGGGAGGAAGCCGCTCAGCAGGAGTTTAAGAATGTACCAGCGGATTGCCGTGGCGTTTGTGATTGGCACGTTCTTGTTGCTGCTGGTAGTGTTGTATTTGTCTATTTCTAGGGCCACAATTCACGTGGTGCCAAATGCTAAGTTGGTGAGTACTACCACTGCGATTCAGGTGGTGCCGAACCCGGTGGCCGAGGGCGATATGACGGGCGTGGTGGTCGAGCAGACGTTTAGTCAGGCCAAGACATTTAACTTAGCGAGCGACGGTGGCACGCCAGTACCGCAGAAGTCGACTGGTTTAGTGACGCTGATCAATAAAACTAATGCGCCACAAACGTTGGTCGCGACGACACGCTTGTTGTCCAACTATAACGCGACACTGTTCCGCATTGATAATTACACGACGGTGCCAGCGAATGGGCAGGTTGAGGCTGTAGTGCATGCCGACCAGCCAGGCACAGGAGGCGACATTGGGCCAGCCCAATTTACGATTCCTGGTCTGCCAATGTCGCAGCAGAAAGAGATTTATGCGGTGAGTGTGGATAGTATGACAGGTGGCGTGGCTTATGTGCATCAGTTGAGTGAGCAAGATTTGAATGATGCGGTAAACTCGTTAACGGACGAGATGGTGAATGGTGCTAAGGAGACTTTGGCGGCTGGTGTCGACCGTAACACATTCCCGGGTGAGGCTTATAGAATTGAAGTACTAGAGAAGAAGAGCGACAAGCAGCCAGGGACTGAAACGGGGTCATTTAATGTGTCTTTGTCTGTACAAGTGGCCGCGGTCTATTACAGTGATTCGTTGTTGCATCAGGCAGTCACTGCGGATTTGACTAAGCATTTGCCGACTGGTTATGTGATGTCTGGTGTTAATGCCGACGGCTTAAAGGTGACAGTAGATGAGGCTGACGCTAAAAAGAATACGGCTAGTTTGTCTGTCTATTTGGATGGAACTGGTGTGATTGCGGAGACAGCTGACGTTTTTGCCAAGGAGCGTTTTCTTGGACGGTCGGCGCAGGAAGCAATGACCTTGCTCTCAGCGTCTGAAGGTGTGGCGAGTTCTAGCGTGACCTTTACGCCATTCTGGTTGAAGCGTATTCCCACGTTGAAAGATCATATTACGATTGATATTCAGGCACCAGCTGCACCATAAATAAGCTGGGCTTGACGTGGACGGAGAAGACTCTTAGAATAGATTTATCGCGTTGATAGAGCTACCAACTCTGGAGCGAGTACAAATTCAGAAAAGTGTCCTACGAAGCTTCGGCTAAGTAGGAAAGTTGGGTGGAACCCCCCGTTGCCCGGGGCCCGATGTCGTCATCTCTATAGATGACGCTCGGGCATTTATTTTTTCCTATGAATTCGCATGAACTAGAGCATTTGCGTCACTCGTTGGCTCACTTGTTGGCGGCAGCGGTATTGGAATTCTATCCTGACGCTAAGCGCACCATCGGTCCGGCGATTGATGACGGCTTCTACTACGACTTTGCTTTTTCGGCGCCAATTAGCGATGCTGATCTGCCGAAGATTGAGGCACGCATGAAAGAATTGATGCCAAGTTGGAAGAGTTTTGTCGGCCAAGAAATTAGTGCCGATGAAGCTCGAACTAGATTCGCTGACAATAAATATAAGCTAGAGTTGATCAACGAGTTTGCTGGTGAGGGGCAGACTTTGACGCTTTATACTTCCGGTAACTACAACGACTTGTGTCGCGGTGGTCATGCTGACGATTTGAGCGTGGTGGATCCTGACTGTTTTACTTTGAGCAAGTTGGCCGGAGCGTACTGGAGGGGTGACGAGAAGAATGATCAGTTGACCCGTATTTACGGCATTGCTTTTGCGACCAAGGCGGAAAAAGAAACTTACTTGGCCATGCAGGAAGAGGCGAAGAGGCGTGATCACCGCAAGCTCGGCGTCGAACTAGACTTGTTTGCTTTCTCGCCGTTGGTTGGTTCTGGTTTGCCGCTGTTTACACCACGCGGCACGGTGTTACGTGACCAGTTGACGGCTTTTGTGTGGTCGCTCATGAAGCCGTACGGTTACCAGAAGGTGAATATCCCGCATATGGCTAAGAGCGACTTGTATAAGACGAGTGGCCACTGGGATAAGTTTGCCGACGATATTTTCCATGTGTCGAGCAAGAAGACGGATGATGCGTTTGTGCTCAAGCCGATGAATTGTCCGCACCACACGCAAATTTACGCTAGCCGCGCTCGCAGCTATCGTGACTTGCCGTTGCGCTTTAGTGAAGTGACAACGGTTTATCGTGACGAGAACACTGGTCAGTTGCAGGGCTTATCGCGCGTGAGGTCGATTACGCAGGATGACGCTCACGTGTTCTGCCGTCTTGATCAGGTGAAGGACGAAGCGCGAGCGATTTCTGAGATCATCAGTAAGTTCTACGCCGCGTTCCAGATGCCACTCGCCATCCGTTTGTCGGTTAACGATCCAGCAAAGCCAGAAGCTTATTTGGGCGGAGCTGAGGTGTGGGAGACGGCTGTCGGGACGCTTAAGGAACTGTTGGCCGAGATGGGTAAGGAATATGAGATTGGCGTCGGCGAGGCGGCTTTTTACGGCCCGAAGATTGACTTCATTGCGACGGACGCGATTGGCCGCCAGTGGCAGTTGGCTACCGTGCAGTTGGACTTCAATTTGCCGGAACGGTTCGAACTCGAATACGTGGATAGTGATAATGAGAAGAAGCGTCCGGTTATGTTGCACCGGGCGATTCTGGGATCCGTTGAGCGTTTCATTGGCTTGATGATTGAGCACTATGCTGGGGCGTTCCCAATGTGGTTAGCGCCAGAGCAGATCCGCTTGGCCACGGTGGCGGACGAATTTGTGCCGTTTGCTAAGCAGCTACGTCAACAGTTGGATGACGCTGGGCTGCGCGTTACGCTTGACGATAGTAACGAGAAGTTAGGTAAGAAGATTCGTGGTGCAGCCATGGAGAAGGTACCGTGGACGATTGTGATTGGTGGTAAGGAGGCTGCCGAAGGTGGGGACTTCAAAGTGAAGGTCTTTGGTCAGGAGGCAGATATCATTATCACACAAACGAACTTGATTGCGGAGGCGGTGGCCGGTGGCGCTTTGCCGCGGTAGGTGGGGTGTGGATAAGTAGAAAACAAGTCCCGGACTCCACCAGGAGTCCGGGACTTGAATTTTATCTACCAGTTAACAGGCGATTGAGTTTGGCTAAGAAACTATCTTCTGCCGGAGCATCTGGTGTTCTGGTTAGAGTTTCAGTTTTATCCTTATTAAACCAAGCTATCTCATCTGCGCTGATTTCTCCACCAAGCTGTTTATCTTGTTTTTTCTGGTGATCAGCGGCATGAACATCTCGGATGTCCTTTTCCTTATAACCACGAAATTTAGTGGCTCTAGCTGCCCAGTCTTGATCGGCTGCTGGGACGCGAATGTCGCTTGATGGTTTGGCCTTCTCATACAGAATAGCTTTTTCTTCGGCTGTCTGTTGATGTCTATTGGAGTCAGCATTTATTTTCTCCATGGTTAGGCCGCGGTTCTTAGCGACGGTTTTCTTGACTGAGTTATTAGTTAGTTGTTCGAGTTTTTGAAGATTATTTTTTAAGACTTCCTCGTATATTTCGCGGGTACCAAGCGGCATTTTGGCGTCTTCACGGAGTTTAGTTTGAATGGTTTCAATGTTGCGATTAGTGATATCGACTAATTCTTCTTCGTGAGATTTTTTGAGAGCGGGTGATTGTTCGGTGAAGTTCTCTGTTTGAATAGGGATTTTGATACCCATGTCGAGAGCTTCTGGAGCGGCATTCCGGCCGCGCTCTATTTTAACTGCGCCAGTTTTTTCGCCAGGGATGGCTGTGGTGCGTTCGAGATGGGCGGCTGGGAGCTGGCCGAATTCGAGGCCTGCGAGGCCGGTGGGCATGACCGACGAGTCTGGATTATCAATATCGGCCGGACCGAAGGCTCGGTCAGCTATGGCATCTAGATTATCTGATGTGAGTTCTAGATGGGGTTTTGTAACCTCTGGTTCTATTGATTCCTTGGGCTTGAAGCGGAAGTCGCGGCCGATTTCTGTTTTTTCAGTTTCCCCCATAAGGATGGATTATTGTTGGGTAAAGTATAACATGAACTTGACATTTTTTGTTTTTTTGGCTACGGTTAGTCAACCCATGGAGGGTAAAATGAGTACATTGGAGTTCTCAAAGAAGATTGGCGAGGTGAGCGTCAAGCAGTCCGGTAGACGCTTGGCGGAGATCGAGAATAGCTCGAGCGAGAGGTCCTACGCATTGTGCCGGTTGCTGTATGTGCCGGTGCTCGACGAGTTTCTTGTACGGTTCGTAGTGAGTCTTTGGAAGATTGCACAAGAACGCATGATAGAGATCGAACCGTGGTTGTACAAGCAGGCTGTGTTGGCACTTCACCAGACGTTGGTACGCCGTCGCTACCTGAGCGATACGACTGACTCGCATCTGGCGAGGATGGCTGAGCTCGGGAGGGACTTCGACAATATCGATTTTTTGCTACGAGCTTTCCCGGATCTGTGGCGCGAGCTAGAGAGCGATGAGTTACCGCTCAGGCGCGAGCTACTGCTGGAAAATGAGTTCACCAAGGACTCCCCGCAGTACAAGACGGCTATCTTCCTGTTCCGTATGGGGTGGCTGGCTATCTCAGAACATTCGGACATTCTCCCACTGCTGGTGATGGGTAGAGCCCAAGCCAGTCGGCGGGTGAGTTGAACCAAGAGCGTTGCGCGGTCTTCCCACTCGGGGAGGCCGCGCTACTTTATTTAGAGTGATGCGAACTGGTAATAAAGTAAGAAGTCGGCTATATTTCCTACACTTATGAACAAGATAAAAGTCATTGCAGTCGTTGGCCCGACGGCTTCTGGGAAGACGGATGTGGGCGTGAGGTTGGCGCAGGCCCTGGACGGGGAAGTGCTTTGCGTTGATTCGCGGACGGTTTATAAGGGCATGGATATCGGGACGGCCAAAGTGGTGGGTGAAAAATATTCTAAAGTTGCCAAGAAAGATGTGAGTTTAGTTTTAACTGATCTGTTTGCGCCACGAGCCGTGATGGTGGAGGAAGTACCGCATTGGGGAATTGATTTGGTGCAACCTGATGAGGCTTTTACGGTGGCGGATTTTGTGGCTTATGCGCAAAAGAAGATTGTGGATATTAGTCGACGGGGAAAGTTGCCGATACTGGTTGGGGGAACTGGTTTGTATTTTCGGGCGTTGCTCGACGGTTTGACGCTGACAGATGTGGAGGCAGATCCGGCGTTACGGATTGAGCTGGAGGCCAAGTCGACGGAAGATCTACTAGAACTTCTAGGTGAACATGACCCGGAGGCAGTAAGTACGATTGATGAGAAGAACAGGCGAAGGATTGTACGGGCGCTCGAGATTGTGCTGACGACGGGAGCGACCTTGAAGAGTCAGCAGGAGGCAGTTGCGACGCCGTATGAGGTTTTGTATCTTGGCATGGAGGTAGAGCGCGAGGTGTTGTTTGAACGGATTAATAGCCGGGTTGATGTGATGGTTGGTTCTGGCTTGATTGATGAGGCTAGAGGATTACTGGAGAAATATGGCGCTGATAGCCAAGCGATGAGCGGCATTGGTTACCGTCAGCTGGCTCGATTTTTTGCAGGGACGCTGCCGCTGCGGGAAGCGATTGAGAGGATCAAGATAGACTCACGTCATTACGCAAAACGACAGCTGACCTGGTTTAAAGCAGATCAGCGTGTCGTTTGGGTGAAGAACGTGGTTGAGGCTCTAACTGAGGCTAAGAAGTGGCTCGAGAAGGCTTAGGCTAAGGCGTCGAGAATAGTTTGGGTGGCGAGGTCAGGATCTGCGTTACCTTTGGTGGCCCGCATGAGCTGGCCTAGGAAAAACTGCAGGAGTTTGGCCTCACCATTTTTGTAGCGGGTGACCTCGTTCGGATTTTTTTTCATGATGTCGGCGACCATTTCCTGCAAGGCGGCACTGCTGTCGATTTTGACGGCACCTAAGCTCTCCATGGTATGCGGAGCGCTCCAGCCGTTGTCTAACATGGCGCCGAGGACTTCCAAGCCTTTGGCGGCGGTGAGTTGGTTGCTGGCGATGAGGTTCAAGAACTCGGCAAAGTAAGCCGGAGTAATTTTTGCTTCGTCGATTTCAACCTTACGGTCGGCGATGAGTGCGGTGAGTTTGGTTAGGAGCCAGCCGGCGAGGAGTTTGCTGAGTTTAGGGCTAGGTTCGAGGTCCACCATTAGTTCTGAGTAGACCTGTTCGGTGAAGTTGGCGAGGGCGGTATTTTCTACCAACTGACGTGCGTCGTCGGCCTTGAAGCCGAATTCGCTAATGAAGCGAGCACGCTTAGCGGCTGGCATTTCTGGCATGAGACGAGCCATCTCGACGGCCAAGTCGGCTAGTTCTAGAGGTGGGATGTCAGGTTCTGGGAAGAAGCGATAATCAGCCGCGTCTTCCTTAACGCGCTGTTCTTCGGTGATGCCAGCCACGTCGTTCCAACCGCGAGTGGTGGTTTTGAGTGGTGGAGTGCCAGCAGCCCAGAGTTCTGTCTGACGGGTGACTTCGTACTGAATAGCACGCTCAACGGCGCGGAAAGAGTTGAGATTTTTGAGTTCTGTTTTGGTGTTGAGGGGGCCAAGCCAGTTGCCGGCGTCGTCGACCTCACGGAGAGAGATGTTGACGTCGCAACGAAGCTGGCCTTTTTCCATGTCGCCGTCACTGACGCCGAGGGTGCGGACGAGTAAACGGAGTTCGTAAAGATAGGCTTTGGCTTCCGCGGCAGAATGGATGTCGGGCTTGGTGACGATTTCGCAGAGGGCGGCGCCACCGCGGTTGAAGTCGACGTAGGTGTGGCCATCGGCGCCGTGAATGTTTTTGCCAGCGTCTTCTTCTAGGTGCATGCGCTCCAAGCCGACGCGAACAGGTTTGGCTTGACCGGCAACTTCAATATCAAGATAACCGTCGCGCATGACTGGGAGGTCGAACTGAGAAATTTGGTAGGCCTTGGGTAGATCTGGGTAAAAGTAATGTTTGCGGTCAAATTTGCTGTGGGCGGTGATATTGCCGTTTAAGGCGAGGCCGAGGAGGACGGCGTAACGGATAGCCTGATTATTTGGGACGGGCAAGGTGCCAGGGTGAGCTAGGCAAATAGGGCAAACATTACTGTTTGGCGATTTCTTTTCAATGTCTGTTGAACAGCCGCAAAAAAGCTTGGTTTTAGTGCTTAGCTGCACGTGAGTTTCTAAGCCAATAACTGGAAGGAAGCGCATAATGAAACCACTTTACTCGACTTTTAAAGCCTGGTAAAGGAGCGTGGTGTAGATGACGATTAGAGGTAGGACGGCGAGTTCGAGGAAGTTCATGAGGGTGTCGGCGGCTAGGGGTGGCGTCCATTCGCCAAAGGAGGTGCTTGGTTGCCAGCCGAAAGCAACAAGGATGAGGCCGGCGATGATTAAGTAGGAGATGAGAATAAGAAATTCAAAACTCCAAAAACGGAGAGCGGCACTCCAGAAACGTCCACGCAATAAATTACGGCTAGCTTGTAAGGCGGCGATACCACGAGTGTTTTCAAAGAGAATAGTTAGTGGAGCGAAAGCGAACCAAGTGGCGAAGATGAGGCCTGGAATGATGAGGGCGTAGCCGACTAGGGTGATGAAACTGGAGATGATAATAACCCAGAGCACGGAGGAGATATTTTTTTGGGCCAGAGCTGTGGCAGTAGCACTAGCGGCGAGGCGTTCGCTGTCGTTAGTGAATTTAGTTTGCCAAATTGGGACGTGGAGGGCGATGGTGTTGCAAAGATTGATGGCGATGAAAACAAGAATGATGTTGGCGAGGAGGTCGAGGAAAGTGCCGAGATCTGATAAGCCGAGCGTGGTACGGATGATGATATGGGCGATGATTGGTAACAGAAGCCAACCCGTATAACCGAGGATGGCGCTAAAATTTTGGCGAATCAAGGCGAGGCTACTGCGGAGAAGAGAGAAAAAACTAGGAAGCGTTTTGTTTGTAGGTGTCGACGAGGCTTTGGAAGACATAATAGTTGGCAATCACTAAGAAAGGAACGGTTAAGGCGTAGAGGGCGACGTTGGCAATGTCGTTGATGATGAAAAGTGGCATGATTATGCTAGGTGAGCCGACTGCTAAGATAGAGAGGAAGAAGTGAATAATTTTTGGAATGAGGTAGACGATGATGGCGATACAGAGGTTTGGTAGGATGAGACGGAGCAAGGTAGCCCACCAGCGGCCGTTAATAAGGTTGCGGGCGCGATGAAGAGACTGGATGATTTTGTTGTCTTCCAGCATGAGGGCATAAGGGGCGAAGAGTGTGGTAACAAGAATCCAGCCCACCACGCAGATGGCAATAACTATGCCAAAGAGAAGGAAGATGATGCCGGCCAAGAAGGGCAAGAGGCTGTTGGCGTGCATGGCAGTAGAGACGAGGAAGATAGCAGCAGCAGGCAGCAAGCAGAGGACGGTGACGATGATTGAGGCGAGAGCAATGATGATTGAGAGAGCAAGCGATGGCCAGAACTTTTTCCAGGCTGAGCGATTGAGGACTTCTGTTTTAGTCTTTTTATTTTGTACTTCGGCGTCGACAGTGAAAATAAGGGCGTTAAAAGTCCAAATACTGGCTATAGCTGAAACTAATGTACCAATGAGAGTACAGACGGCGCTGATGATGAGACGGGTGTTGTCGGTGGTAGAGTAAAGGATGGTGGCGGCGATAAAAAAGGGTGTACCGGCAAAGAGGTAGAGTGAGATGTTAAGTAAGTTTTTGAAATATTTGCGGTAGTGGTGAATGCTTTGGTCGACGACTTGTCCAACGCTAATCAATGAGGCCATAGGGGATAATATATTTGAGGGTAGTATAGCAGGCTTAGCCAGTTGACCCAAATCCGCCGCGATCACTGGTGGTAATGTCGCCTGTGAGTTCCGTGAAGGTGATGGCGGGGACGGGGAGGATGAGGCCTTGAGCAACACGATCGCCAGCTTTTAGAGAGACTGGTAGATCGGTAATATTTTCGATGATGAGGCCGATGATGTCGTTCGGGCCACAGTAGTCGGAGTCGATGATGCCGACACCATTGGCTAGTGCTATACCTTTTTTGAGGGAGTTGGAACTGCGGGAGGTGATGAGAAGAAAATAACCGGTGGGGACTTGGATTATGAGGCCGGTGGAGGTTTTGCTGAAGCTGCGGGGAGGGATAGTGAGATCTTCCACGAGGGCGAGGTCGAAGCCGGCAGCGCCGGGGGTTTGAAAGGCGGGAGTGAGGGCGGCGGGGTGGGTTTTTTTGAAGGAGATTAGCATACGGGGTCAGGTCGTCGATCGTCTGGTTTTAATAATTTATTGAATATACTTGAAACTGTTGAGCGTTGAAGATGAAGATGACGAGCAATTTCAGTAAGTGAATATGCGCATGTTTGTCTGGCTGAGAAGATACCTCGATTTCGCTCGGCTTTAGATTTGCAACCACTAAGCAAGTCGTCCAGGCTGGGACGTCCAACTAGTCTTTCGACTACAGGGATTTCTGTAAAATTGGTAGATTCTTGGGTCTTCTCCCATATAGCCGCGACGAATTGTGGGGAACCGAGGATGTTTTTGGCTGATACTTCGAGGAATGGTGATGATTGGCCTATGCCGTTAAGAACGAACTCATGATATTTTTGTTGAGCTTTTGTTTTAGTTTTAGAAAATTTTTGCAGTGTTGTGTTGATGTCTAGAAAATCTGGTGCAGTAATAAGTCCGCTTGTAGCTCTGAAATTACTCCATTTCCAGCGTTCGGGTTTGTGGACCAATTTAGCGCGGACTGGGTTGAGGACAATGTACCGAGTAACTTCTTGAAGATAAGTTTCTTCTTCGATAAGAATTGCCTTGTAACGGCCTTGAAGTAGATGTCCAACTGTATTGTGATGGTAGTTGAAATCTTGCGTGTAAATACCGTTAAGGTTGCGCATGCCGGCGGCCAGATTGGCCTCTAAAGTTTCGATGAGAAGGTGGTAATGATTGTCCATTAGACAATAAGCGTGACAGCACCAGTTGAAGGTGACGCAAGTAGCTGCCAGAACGGTAACAAAATGTTTACGATCAAGGTCGTTAACAAAAATTGGTAAGCGTTTATTGCCACGAGAAGTGATGTGATAAAAAGCGCCTGGATATTCTATGCGAAGGGGACGGGCCATATTGCTGCACAATAACATAAAACCAGACGATCGACGACCTGACCCCAGTCTTTATCCACACCCATTCGTTGACCAGAAACGGTTGGCGTGTAAGATGGTCGCAGGTTGAGATAAAGTAAAAAAGTTATGTCGCAAGCAGGCGCAAAATTTCGTAAGGTAGATCAGAGTGATCGACAGGCGACGTTTGCGGTTGAAGCGGCGGATGGCACAAGCACCACGCAGGTCGCGTACGGCGATGGCGTGGCTTTGCCTTACCGGTCGTTTGTGAGCGACACAGCTTTTGCATTAGCTCGACCGTACCTAGTATCGCCGGAAAGCACAGTGACCGCACTCGACATGAAACGACTCCACGGAGTGGCGGGTGCCATGCTTGCTCGCCAAAGCCGTATTCAGGGCACGGTTGTAGATGTACTCATGAATGAGTTTCTAATTACCACGCCCGAGGAGTCGTTGGCTCTGAATTCCCCCGTCGGCGAACTGAAGACGCAGAAACTCAATGAAATTATTGAGCGTATCCTGATTCAGTACGGCGACGATTCAGTGCAGGAACTTGAGTGGGCCACTGTGCTTTTTAATTCGGTCAGCAATTTAGCGACGAAGGTTATTGAGGATCGCAGACTTGGCGGCTTCATTGAGCAATCTAGCCGTTACGTCTATTACACAGAACGCGACCCGGTAACTGGGCGATGGTGGTACTTACGAGAAGCTGCGATTATGAAGTCGCCGCAAGCTGGGAGTTATGTTATTTTGATGGATAAGGCGTTTGATTTGTATAGCCGGTTGGTCGACGCCCTGACTGAATATTACCAGCAGATTAAGCCAGTGGAAACGGCGGAATATGCTATTCGCCCAGGTGACATGACAAAACTGAAGCTGGTTGATTTGACGGACGAAAAAGAAATTAAAGAGTTCAAGCGCGTTTACAAGTTTGATTTGAAGACTAAAGCGTGTGACGTGGCTCGAGTGGTGTTGCCAGCCTCGACTCTTACCAACGTGGCGATGGTGGCGAATGGTCGAACTTTTGAGCACTTGCTGAAGCGCATGTATTCTTCGGGCAGTAGCGAGTTCCATGATATTGCGGAGCGTTTACACGGGACACTGAATAAAGTGATTCCAAAGTACGTTAAACGGGCGGACCCGAGTGGCGAGAAGTATACGATGGGAGTAGATGAGCGGACGCGGCAGCAGATTGCCCGCGAGTTCCCACAGTTTTTGCAATTCGAGAAGTCGACGGCGGAAGTAACGTGGGAGGAGTTGCCAGACATTATTGACGACAATATTGAGCCGATTGCGCATACACTGGCAGCAACATACTTTCCGTTTACGCGAGCCACTTACCGCAGCATGGTGTCGACGTTGATGACGTTGTCGAAAGAGAAGCTAATTGAGTTGATTAAAGAAATCGTGGGCACCCGAGCCACGCGCCGTGACCGAATTGGCCGTGGGCTGGAATTGGGTTACCCAATTACTTTTGAAATTACTGGTAACTTTGGAATTTTCCGTGACTTGCACCGCCACCGCATAATGACGCAACAGCGTCAGTTATTGAATCCGCACCTCGGCTTTACCGTGCCAGCGGATATTGAAGCGATTGGCTTGGGTGACGAGGTACGAAGCCTTATCGGCGAGATTGGTAAGCTCTACGATCAGCTCGTCGAATCTGTTGGGCCGGAAGTGGCGCAGTATTGCGTGACGTTTGGTCACCACATTCGTTTTACGATGGGCTTCAATTTGCGTCAGGCTCAGCACTTTTTAGAGATTCGCACCGTGCCGCAGGGTCACCCGGATTACCGACGCGTGTGTCAAACAATGGAAAAGATAATAACGACGAAGGCTCCGTGGCTAAAAGAGGCTGGTTTGATGGGGTTCGTTGATCACAATGACTATCCGTGGAGTAGGGCCGACGCTGAGGCCAGGCAGTCGCAGAAGAGGATTGAAAAGGGATTAACCGATGAATAGGAGGTCAACATGTTCACAGTTCTTGCTTTGTTGCTTCTAGTTGGTTGCTTGCACAAAATGCCCAGTGTCGAACTGGCTGCTGAGCCAGTCGATGCTGAGACTGAACTGCTGGCGATTGTCGAGCGCGGCACCAAGCGCTATGGCGACAAGCCGTTTACGGTGCTCATGGTGGCGACCAACTCGGTTGACGCAGGGACAGATGGGTGGCGGACTTGTAGCCAATTTGAGCCGGTCGAGCTGGGAGTTCCCAGGCGGACCATTGTCGAGAAGTTCGACGAGAGCAAGCGGGAGTGCGGTGATCACCCTGGTGACTACGTGGTACTCGTGTTGCTTGTGGGGCCAGTCGGCTTGGAAAAGAAGCTGGTGGACCCGGTGTATCACGGTGAGAAGATGACAATCACTCTGGTTGGCGGCTTCATCATCAACACGGAGTAGCATTTGGTCGGCGAGCGTAGTCTGGCACATTCGGGGTAGCGACCTCGGGTGTGCCGTCTTTTTTGTAGGATGAAGAAAGCCCGCGGCCGACACGAGGTCGACGGCGGGCTAGGGGACGGGCGGCTAGCTTATGGAGCTACTGCCGTAGTCTGTGGGAGCTGGAGGTTTGCTCTGGCTCGGCACGCACTGGGTTAGACGCCAGCGTTCTTTGGTGCGAAGTACGGCTGAGAGGAGATCGGCCGGTGGAGGCGGTAGGGTGCTGGTCGCATCGTAGGCGTGCCACTGGGTGGCGAGGTAGCCTTCCCAGCGATTGGCGTTTGTTTGCCAGGTGATGCCGCCCAGGTAGCGGATGTGCTCGTCGATGGCCGGTTGGTCGGTGAAGAGCCGCAGGCTGTCGGCTCGCCAGGTGCTGGCCGCGAATCGCTTGGTGGTGACGAGCATCTTCTGCATGACGTTGGTGTTGAGGTAGCGGTCCTCGAGCCAGTAGCGCCGAACCTCGACTTGTGGCGCGTTGCTGAAGACAACGTCCGTCTTGGTGAGCTGGAGCCAGCCGATGATGCGTGGTGGTTTCTTGCCAGAGATCTTGTAAGCGGCGATCATGCGGCTGTTGCCGTGGAAAGCGCTGAAGGCAGCGGTGGGTGAACAGGTACCGCAGAGTTCGGGTTTCTCGCGGCGGATGAGTTCCTCCAGGATGGCGATGCCCTCGATGGTCCGGCCGTCGAAGTCGCACATGACGCCGGTGATGAAGTGGGAGAGGTCGGTGAATGACATGGCTGTTGCTCCGTACTTGTTTGAGGCTGGCGTCAGCGGAATGCGGACGGAAGTAATGTGCCAGAAATGCCAGTTTTTAGCAATAAAACAGAAGCACCCGACACGAGCAGCTTCCGTCGATGCCCTGATGGGAATCGTGGTTGGCTGCCAGTGCGGGTGCACGAGCTACTGACGGATGTGGCGGTTGGCGAAATTTAGTTGTTTGTGAAATTGTTGTGTCAATGTGATGACGAGGTTGCCATCGGCAGGGCGGTCGACCAGGATGTCGCCATCGTTCTCAAGTTCTGTCAGGTAGTGTGTGGCGCTAACAACATCTAGGACTTTTACGTATTTATTCACCCAGCTGAGACAATCAGCGAGAGTGAATGACGTAGGACGTCGTTGGTGCTGGTGGTAGGCATTGAGAAATCCAGCTAGTCTTGTTGATTCGTGCAGGTTGGCGTACATGTCGATCAACTGAGCCATCTGGTAATCATGCCTGATGATGTATGTGCTGCGAAACATTACTAGTGTGATAGGCGCGAGTGTGCACCAGACGAGGCCGAGGATGACCAACAATTCGTTGGTCATCGTTGGTTCATGCAGGAGATACAGCACCAACAAGAACGAGGTAGACAACAGGAGCAAGCTGAAGGCACAGGTCCAGAAGGCCGAGGAGAAGTAGGTATTGCGCACGCTGAGAGTGGCGGGTGAGGTGGTCACGAGAGGCTCCTGAAATGGGCGTGGAGATGGTCGAGGACGGAGTGTCCAAGACTAAGGAATATATCATAAGAATGGCTTACTGTCTAGCTTGGTTGAATGGGGAAAATTTGCGACTAGAGTTGAGCTTTGGCCAATATTAAGTAAAAACAGAAGCACCCGACACGAGCAGCTTCCGTTGACCTCCGGAGAGAGTCGTGGTTGGCTGCAGGTGCGGGTGCACGAGCTAGGGCTTGGTCGTGAGTGACTTCATGTAGCGTTGGTGCTTGAACCTACTCCAGGAGTAAGCTGATTCCTGGGTGGTCTTGATGGCACCGATCAGGATGATGACATCGCTGAAGATTGCTACACAAACCCACACACCGGCAACGTCTTTGAATTCCTGTAGAAGTGTGAAGAGCATGTAGCTGAAACCTGACCAGAAGATGAGGGAGGCTACGGTGAAGATGACAGCTTTGATGAGAGTGCGGCGGTATTCAGAAAGGCGGGGCATGGTGTCTCCGAGCGGGTTGTTGGGTTGAGCTTGGCTGATGCTGACGGGGGTAATGTGCCAGAAATGCCAGTTTTTAGCAATTAAAAGACGCCCAGCCGTGAAGCTGAGCGTCTTATTTGAGTAATGATTATTTTGTTTTGCCTTTCTTTTCCATCTGATAATAATAGAAGAGGGCGAGAGGAGCGGCCCAGTTAGCGGCGCGTTCAATGAAGTCGAGCCAGCTGAGACCAACAAGTGGGCGGACGAGAGCTGTCCAGAAACCCCAGAAAGCCATCCAGAGGAGGAGGGGGCGAACTGGTCGGACGAGCACGATGATGGCCATGACGACGTCGAATAAGCCGATGATGAGGAGTAGTGAGGTGGCTGTTGTTACGTCGACGTTGATCATTTGACTGATCCAAGTGACCCAATCCTTTTTACCTTGGATGGCGAGTAAACCGTGGCCGATGAATTCGCCGGCGACTCCCACGCGTAGTAACCATTCTACTTTTTGAGCTGAGGTCATAAGAAAAAAATTATTGTAGAAGTATTATCTTACTTTTTTGTTTTAATAGCTAGTGGCGAAAAGTATTGAAAAACAGAAGCACCCGACACGAGCAGTTTCCGTCGACCCTGAGGAGGGAAGAGGTTGCTGCAGGTGCGGGTGCACGAGAGGCTGGCTAGGCCTGGAGGCGGTGGGCCTGCAAGAACTTGGGAGTCAGTGCGAGCAACAGACCCCCGGTTGACGGTCGCTCGATCGCGAGGTCGCCCGACTCCTCGAGCTGATGCACGGCATCCAAGGCGTCACCACTGTCCAGGTTCGACTCTTGGTCGTCGAGCCAGTGGTGAAAATGGCTGAACCAGAAGGTGGCGGGTTGGTTGTGGATGGCGTGGTAGCTGCTCAGGTAAGCGCTCATGATGTCGCTACTGCCACCGACGTGTTTCTTCACTAACTGGACTCGTTGGTAGTCGCGCCAGTTGTCCCTGGTCGACATGGTGAAGACGACAGCGCCGAACAGGATTGTCAGCCAGATGAGGCCGAACATGATCCAAGCCACGGCACTGGTCCGCTCCTCATTGAGGAAGAACGGTACTGTGGTCCACCCGCTGAACAGTAGGACAGCCCAGGTACCGAGTGTGACGACCAGCGAGCCGATGAAGCGGCGGCGAGCGGAACCGGGGGTAGATGCAAAGGTGCGCATGATGATCTCGTTGACAAGGGTGGATGTTTGGCAAGCACTGAAATGCGCTTGCCCTTCGCTGCTGACGAGCCCTGTTTTGTTGGGGGTCGTAGGCAAGGAAGGGCCCCTGTCGAATAGTGCGACGGGGGAGTAGTAGCCGAGGACGAGCTACTGACGGGTGGCCTGTCGGGCAAGGCGCAACCGACGGTGGAACTGCTTGGTCAACGTGATGACGAGGTTGCCGTCGGCGGGACGGTCGACTACGACACTGCCCGACTGCTCGAGTTCATCGAGGGCGTTGAGGTAGTAGTCCACGTCGGCGATGAGCTTGCTCTTGTTGACCCAGAGAAAGCAGTCGGCGAAGGTGAATGACGTGGGACGCCGCTTGGCCTGGTAGTAGGCGTCGAGGAAGGCGGCCAACCTGATTGTCGCTGGCTGACCATCGTAGAGGTGGTCGATCCTTTCCAGGAAGTAGTTGTGCCTGGTTGTCCCGATCGTCAAGATCAGCCTCGGGAAGGTGAGAGCACCGGCGGCCAAGCCGAGGCTGAGGTAGACCCACACTTCGGTCGTCATGTCCGAGCGCTGCCAGAAGTAGAGCGGGACGAGGACGAGGCCTAGGCTCATGAGGGTGATCATGAAGTAGGCGCGGACGACGGGGTAGAGGGAGGGGGCGGTGGCGGTCATGGGAAGCTCGTTGACGGGGGTGAAGGGTGACAAGAACTGGATGTGCTTGCCCGTCTGCGTCGACAATCTACGAGGGATTATCGGGGCGGAAGGGCCCAGTATCGGTGACGCTGGCGGGAGTTCCCGGAGCGAAACGATACTGGCCGTGTTGGCCTGCGAGTCTCAGAACTCGTAGGCGAAGGTGTCGAAGGAGCGGTGATGTGGACTAGAAGGTGAGCGTGCTGCCTTCGAGGTCGTCGTTCATCATGACCGCGGCAGCGCTCTCGGGCGTGTCGATGATGTGCATGTAGCGGCGGAGCGTCAGCCGCAGCGCGTCATCGTTTGAAGCGCCGGACGTGTCCATGAACACGGCGAACGTGTGAGTCTCGCCGGCCGGAATGTTCAGGATGCCGGAGAGAGGACCGTAGATGTCCCCACCGCTATTCATCTCCGTGATTCCGGACATGACGGCCGTTGTCGGGTCGTCGGTGAGGTCGATCATTTCGATCTGGTCGCCGTTGACCCAGTGGTTCTCGCCGCCGTCCTTGTCGCTCGCGTCGATCTCCAGGCTCGCGGTGTCGGCCGCCACGGCTCCGCACTCTGGGTGGAGCGAGGTGACGTTGAAGCGGAACACTTCCTGGAGGCCGTTGTAGACGGAGTCAGACGGAGACGCTGCGAGCGAGAACTGCAGCTCGTTGCTGACCTCGATCCGACCGTTGCCCGACGCGACCAGCTCGAACGTGCAGGTCGGCTCGGCGGTGTCCGTGGCCGAGTCCTGGTTGGTGTCGCCAGTCTCGTTGCCAGCGGTGTCGCCGGTGTCAACCTGACCCGCGCTGTCGTTGTCCAGGTCGTGACCGACGTCGGTGTCGGACTTGGACTCGGAGGGCAGACGGCAGGCGAGGGCGAGGACGGGGAGGAGGAAGGAAATGAAACGCATTGATGGCTCGTTTGCTGGGGGTTGGAGGGGTCGAGGACGGGGTGTCCAGGACCGAGGAATATACCATAAAAATGACCTTTTGTCAATGTGTATAAGAATGAAAATGGCTAATATTAGGTAAAAACAGAAGCACCCGACACGAGCAGCTTCCGTCGATTTCTGTAGAGAATCGTTGGTTGCTGTCGTGCGGGTGCAGACCCCAGCGGAGAGAACTCCGAATGGGGTGGGGCGCCTACTGGCCGGAGCCCTGGTCGTTGTCGCCGACCGCGATGGTGGCATCGACGGAGGGACAGACGGGTTGACTGTAGACCTCCTGGTTGTACTCGTCTTCGCCGTTGACGGGGTAGACGCTCGGGACCTTGACGCCCTTCCACCAGTGGGTGGAGAGATCGTTCGGGTCCGTGGAGGGGTGTTCGCTGATGGCCACGCAGTCCGAGGAAGCCACGTCGACCCAGTAGGTGTTGTTGTGGCGGGCGGAACCGTCTTCCCAGGCGTCGGCCTCGATGGGCGGGTTGGCGCTCTGCTCCTGCGTCATGCGGCGGTAGCAGAAACAATCCCCCAACTCGACCATGTAGTTGATGGCCATGGTGAAGTCGTCTGGGCAGTCCATGGGGATGTTGGGCTTGACCCAGTCGGAATTGGACCGACCGTCGTGGCGAACCGTTTTCCAGACGTCCTTGAAGTTGCTCGGCGTGATGGCCACGAGGCTGCCCGGGACGTAGTCTTTTTTCCAGGCATCTGGGGCGACGACGACGGGGGTGACCTCGACGACGGGGGTTGCATTGTTGAACAGGCCGCAAGCGGCTAGGAGGGTGAGGAACATGAGGGTCATGTTGGCTCTTGGTGGTGTTAGCGCTGGGACGCCGGGGTGAAACCAGGCGAGAAAGGTAGCAGATACGGCCGTTTTGGTCAATATAAAAACAGAAGCACCCGACACGAGCAGCTTCCGTCGACCCTGGGGAGGGACGAGAGTTGCTGCTGTGCGGGTGCACCCCGGCAGTAGAGAATGAGCTCTCACTGCTGGGGCAGACGTGGCTTACTCGGCCGAGGTGTAGCAGGTGGGGGTCTCGTAGAACTCGCGGTTCACCTCGTTGTCGGTCGTCAGAGCCATTCTGACCTTGGTGAGTCCGCGCCACCACTTGCCGTCGTGCTGGCTGAACTCCAGACAACCACCTGCTCGGACGTCGAGCCACTCGGGATCGTAGAGGACGACTCCGCGCTCGTCGGCTTCGGGCTCGGGCGGGTCCTTGGCGGGGCCGATGATTTCGCCGCCGCCGCAGAGGCACTTGTTCAGGACGAGCAGGCCCTGCATGGCGGTGGTGAAGTCGGCTGGGCGCTCGTTCGGCACCTCGGGGACGGCCCACCATTCGCCGACCGACCAGTTCCAGCGGGTCTTTTCCCAGATGTCCTGGACGTTGGCCGGAGTGATCTCGATCAGGCTGCCAGGCTGGTAGGCGTCCTGCCACGGAGCGGGCGGGGCGACGACGACGGGAGCGACCTCGACGGGGGTGGAAGGGTTGGACAGGCCGCAAGCGGCTAGGATCGTGATGGTGAGGAGCATTGTGCTTCCTTGTTGGCGCTGGCACGCCGGGGTGAAACCAGGCGAGAAAGGTAGCAGATACGGCCGTTTTGGTCAACTTCTGACCTATGTATAGCCGAAAAAAGAAGCGGGAGTCTCGCGCGAACGAGACTTCCGGGAGGCCCAGCAGTAGATAGTCGGACTGTCACCGCGGGCTTGAAGACGAGGTGGCGGCGGGCTCAGCAGTGCCAGCCGTTCTTGATGCGGCGAGGATTGTGATGGTTCTTGCGCCCGGTACGAGTCTTTTTTGCCAACTTTCGCAGCCTGCGTTTAAAGTCGGCAGGATGTCGCCATGTTCCGGTTTTTCTGTTGCGTTTGGCTGTGCAGTGAAAGGGGTCGGCACCGGGATCATTCTTGGTCATGAAGCTCTCCTTTGAGCGGCTAGACTGTAGCAGAGGTGGGACTTGGATGCAAAAAATTAGTTAAACCAAACACCCTCACGAGGTGTGAGGGTGTGGGTCGGGCAGTGAGGTTAGGCTCGGGGAGTTATATTTTATGAGCGATGCCTTGGTAGGTGTGGCGGGTGAGAAGTTCTTTTTGAGCAATATCGAACTCGCGATATTCGTTAATGGCTAGATCATGGCGTTTTAAGATGGCAGGTATTTGGCGATTCAGGTTGCAGCCGCCGTAGCGTAGTTTAGAAAACCAATTGGTCGCATTTTGTAACCAAGCTGTGCGTTTGTTATTGTTGAGGCCATGTTCAATAAAAAGAAATTTGCCTTCTGGTTTTAGCACGCGCTTAATTTCTTCGAGTGCTTGGTCGACGTCGGTGACACTGCAAAGCGTCCAGGTACTAATTACAGTATCGAAGGTGGCGTCAGGAAAGGGGAGGTTCTCCATGGAGGCGACAACGTGATTGACTTTGATTGATGAAGACGCGAATTGTTTGTTGATTAATTTGGCAAAGCCAGGATTGGTGTCGACGGCAGTTATTTCTTTGGTGGAGGCTGGATATTCAGGTAGGTTGACGCCACTGCCGAAGCCGATTTCTAAAATATTGCCAGCAGCATTGGCGAGAAGGTTTCTGCGAATTGATTTTAGAGCAGGGTCTGACATCGACTTGTCGAGAATCTTTGGCAAGATGAAACGTGAGTAGAGGCTCATAAAAGAATTATTTGACTGCATTAAGATTGGCTTTATGGTACACGATATTTTTTAAACCAAACACCCTCACGAAATGCGAGGGTGTAGGTTGGTCCCGGGCCGTATTTTGGGGATGGTGGAGCTAGCGAGAATCACATACATATCATTGCTCACTCCACTCAAATTGCGTCTCCTCTGATATATCCCGCAGTCTCCGCCGCGGGATAATTGATTGACAGAAGGTGATTTTTGCGCTATTCTTCGCGGTCCTGAAAAGGGCAACTTTCGTCCGTTCCTTCACCTCGTTCACCCAAACTAACGGCACAAGCCGTTCAGGAGTCTCGCATGCGCAAGATCTACTACGCCATCAGGAATTTCATCTGGTCGATTCGCGCTCGGATGAACTTCGCCCGCACGCTCATCCAGGCGGTCCACAACGCAGGAGGGTCAGATCACGATCTGTCCGCCCTGGCCCAGAATAGGTACAGTCTCGATTACATCGCGAGACTCATCATCGACGCGAGCAGGGAGCACCTCCCTGAGCCGATCGTCCACAATTTGGGAAAACTGCGGGTCGACTACACCTCGACGTTCGACCAGGAAGTGATTGAGGTTGGTTACGACCAAATCAATCAATGTGTGACTGCGGGGCGCTACCCGCTTGATACTCGGGAAGATCGCACGGTGTTCATTTGCGAGCCCGAGGTCTTCACTGTCTGTCTGGCGCGCAACATGCGTTTCGACCGAACCATGCAAGAGATCGACCGGCTGGGCTACGAGCTCGCGGACAACGCTACGGTCTTCGCCGTCGGCAAGGCGTACGGCGACTTCCGACTCTCCGGCCCGATCGTCGGCGGAAGCCCGTGGCGCGATGAGCGTGGGTACGACCACTTTCTCTGTCTGGATGCCAGACATGGCTCGTCGAAGAGGCGCAACCTCTCCGTGGTTAGGATCCGCGGGGGGCACTGGAACGACATCGGCAACGCGATCACCTTCTTGGTGATCCGGAAAGACCAACCGAAGTCCTAGGGTCCTGACACAACAATCGTCCACGTCTGACTAGCAGGAGCTGGTCGTGCCCGTCAGGAACTCACCTGACGGGCATCGTGCTTTTTAGTGAATTGGAAGACATCATTTCTTTATGACTTAAGGAGCGATAAATCACCATTAATGACAACGGGCTTCATGCCGATGAGTTCTTCGAAGTAGGAGATTTGCGGGATAGGGTTCATGAGGAAGATTGGTTTTCGGAGGTGAAAGGCTAAGCCAATTTTCATGAGCGTGTTTGGGCCGACGTAGTTAGCTATACCATTCTTGTCGAGATTGAGGATGACGACGGCGTCCGCCCATTCAACTTTTTGGAAATGCATGGTGATGCAGTCGCCGTGATGTTTCCAGATCCAATGGTTGAGATCTGTACCGGCCGCCTTTTTGTGGGCGTAGTATTCCTCCGCGCTAATATGCTCGCCGTCTTCACCAATCCGTTCTTGCATTGGTGGCATTTTGACCGTATGGCCGAGCGCTTCGAGTTGTTGCCGTAACGTATCCATCTCGTTAATAAAGGCGATGCTGCCGCAGAGAGTGAGGTTCATAGGTAATTCGAAAAAGCCATTTATAATAACCCACCAACTAACAAGCGAAAATCCTTTTCAGATTCCCAAATTTTAATTAGTTCATCGAAATTTTCGTCAGGTTTTTGCATGAGCCTTGCGAGATTGTCAATTTTCTCGAGTTCTGCAATGGTGAGGTTATCAACATTTTTTGGATTACCGTAGATTGACCCGTGGAAATAGATAATTTCATCATTCATCAATGAATGAAAATCGTAAAAGAGCGACCAAATAACTACAACCTTGCCGGTAAAACCAGCTGCATTATAAAAATGCTGTGGATCAATATCTCCAGCGCGGATGCTGAGCCATGCGTCTGCAGGAAAGTCGAATTTTCCATATGGAATATCGTAAGGATCGAATTGATCTTTTAAACTTAAACTTCCGTCAACATCGATAGTTATCCAGCGATTTTCTTGCTGGTTCCAATATTGGTTTATCCAATGGTCAGTACTAACATCTCCTAATTTACCCAGGTCGAAGTATGGTGCATTGCCGGAGCGAACCCGCGTTGGAATACCTTTTGATTTCAAAATACTAGCCATGATTATGGCGGTAAAGCGACAGGTTAAGACCAACTTATCTTTTGGTGCCCGGTCATTTACAAGACCTTTTTCATCTCGCCTATAAAGCTCAGTGAGCATGGCGGCGGCGGTAACTAAAATATCGTCTTCTGGTTGTCGCCACCACGGAACTTCTGTCATGTCGCCAAACTTTAGATCAGCATTAGTTCCTGTATTTCCAGCGGCTAGAGTAGTCCGATGGATAAGGTTCTTACGAACCAAAAGACCAATTTCTCTAATGCTGTCAGGTAAACCATTTTTCAGTTTTTCCTGGTAGAGACCAGGAAACGTATACATACTAAAATCCAAATAGTGTTTCAGAATTTTGTCATTCATATAAGTTGTTAGATGCCAGGTAACCTCATTTTAGCAGACGCGGCGCTTTGGAATTCTTTTACTTTGATGATTGAGCGTTCGGATTTTAACTCACCGTTGAGAATGTATTGACGTGTTTTGACTTCGGCAACAAAGAGGTCGTCTTTGGCGAAGGCTATCTCATTCTGTTCGACTTTTTTGCGGAAATCTTGATCGAGCATGTCGGCGGTAAAGGCAGCGATACCGTCGTTGAAACGCCATTTGTAATCACCTTGTAACGATATGGTCACAAGCTGCAAACTCATAATGCTGGTGCTTTCTTGGAGCTGCTGTTCTTCGATGAGTGGGGCTGAGAAATATTCCGCTTCATTTTGAGAGATGGTTTGTTCGTTATCAGGAGTCGTGACGGTTATTTCGGTAATGCCTGTGCTGGATAACGGTCGCCGAATGAATTGTTCAACTTTCTTGCGAATACTGATGATACTAAAAATTTTGACTTCTAACTCGTTAATTATACTAGCCTCGCCGTCAACTAGAGTTATTTGATATTTACCAGCTTCAAGTTTAGTAACATTGGAGATTTTTCGGCCACGAAGCCATTTAATGAATGCTACAAGGCCGCTACTCACACCAGTTGTGCCGAAGACGAGGGCTAGGATTTCTTTGGCGTTCAAGATAGCGGTAACGTCCGTGCTAGCAAAAAGGTTTTTAGCACTTTCAACGAGTGACTGAGCGGCGGTGAGGTCGATGACGACGGAGCCTTCTTTAGTGGCTCTAATATTGATGGCGAGTTTAACATATTGGGGGTTGACTGCACTGTTTACCTCCTCCATGAGTTCGCCAATAGCTAAAAGAGCAGGAGCTAGATCCTTCACATCCATTTCATGATTGACTACGGCTGGACCACCGTAAGCTACGCTAAAAGATATGTTTTGATCGCGCATATATATGCCAGTATAGCATATCGTTTTGAGAATTAACTCATCTTAAAATGCTTACTCAACCTCGGTCCTTGCTGCTTGTAGTAGTTCGACGCCAGGCGGGTGTCGCCGTAAAGGGTTTGCGCGGGGGAGGCCAAGCGAGAGTAGACCATTTTGCAGATAGGTTGGCCGTCGCGGAGGACGAAGTCGTTGTCGTGGGTGAAAATTTCGAGGACAGCCGGGGTGCCGCGAACTTCACCGTTTAAGCCGTGGCCGAAGCCAGGGTCGAAGAAGCCGGCGTAATGGGAACGGAATTCGCCTTTGCTAGGATCGTAAGCGGCCATTTCCGCAGCGTAGTTGCCGGGCACACGGAGACCTTCTTTGGTGACGAAAATGTAGAAGTCGCCCTGTTTCATGACGTACTGACGGTTGGTGGGGCGATGGATTGGTTCAAAAAACTCGCGTGCGTCGAGGTCGCGGCGAGAGTAGTCGAGCACTCGGCAAGCGGTGGGCGAGCATTTGTAGCCGACGATGTCCTCGCTGCTGAGGTCAACACTCATGGCGATGCCGTCATAGTCGACGAGGGAGAGGTCAGCTTTGAGAGCGTTGCCGGAAAGGTCGCAAAGCAATTCGCTGCGGTCCAAGAGCGCGAAGTGTTCCTGGCTGGTGAGTCTGGTGTCCGCCGTCATGAAGCGCATTTGGTTGAGGCGTTCGCCGTGGCCGAGTTTGACGGGGAAGGACTTGGGGGTGATTTCTAGCCAGACCTCGCCTTGATAGCCTTTGGGCACGGTGTCAAAGCGGGCGGTGCCGTCCACGAGTAAACGGGTTTGCAAGTTGATGCGGCCGGAGGAGGATTTGTTGTTGGTGATGGCGTAGACCTGCTCGGGGAGCGAGAGGGTTTGGTCTAGACGAACTAAATAAATGCCGAAGAGTTCGAGCGGGTGGTCGAGGCGAGTTTGGTAGAGTATGCCGTCTTTTAAGATGTCGCGGATGGTTTCGCCGCGGCGGGGTAAGAAGGTGCCACGCATGCGGTAGATTTCGTCGGAGAGCGAAAGGTCGAGCGACGAGGGCTGCAAGTGGCTTTCGGCAGCATTCTTGATGTGACCGTCCGCGATTAGCTGACGAATATGCTGCATGGCGAGTCCGCCTGTGATTTGAGACCAGTCTTGCATATCGTCGCTTAAGGTAATTTATAATTGTACTCAGAACGCGAGACTCGTCGCTCGCAATCGCCGCATCTCCTGTTCCTAGCTCAAGGCCTCAGCCCAGAAATGCTTAATTTGCCTCGTTGCTGATTCTCTAGCTTAAGCTCCGGCAAGCATTTCTCGGGTCGGCCATCGCGTCGTCACAGGAGACGCGACAGTCGCTCGCTTCTACAGGGCTCAGTTGCTTAGGGTAGTTTGTCATGGTTCGAGGTATACGAAAAGATGCGAAATGGGGTAAACTGTGAATAACTTTAATGAGTCTAGGAGGACTTTCTCAGTTGTGGCTAGTTTTGATGAACGGCTAGCCAAGCTTTCGAGGCTTAGTTTGTGCTAAGATGAGAAAGTTGGCGACGTCGTGAGTCAAAAATAGACCAAATGAGGGAGGACTCTTATATGAAAATTACGCTAATAGTAGCCATGTCCGTCGATGGAAGAATTGCGGCGGACAGAGAACAGCTGACGGACTGGACGAGTGCTGAGGATAAGCAGTTTTTTGTGCTGAAGACTAAGGAGAGCGGGGTCGTTATTATGGGCCGACGGACGTTTCAGACGATTGGTGAGCCGTTGCCTGAACGATTGAACATAATCATGACGCGCCAGGAGCCACCGTTTGACGATATTCCTGGTGTGCTCGAAAGCACGAATCAGTCGCCAGCAGCGGTGGTGAAGTCGCTCGAGGATAGACAATACACGTCAGCTTGCGTGGTTGGTGGTCGCGAAGTTTACTCGGCGTTTTTGGCAGCTGGGTTGGTGACGGATTTGTATGTGACGATTGAACCGTTGTTGTTTGGTGGTGGTGTGCCTTTTGTGGAAGAAATAAGTAGTCAGCGCTTGCAGTTGATAAGTGTCGAGAAATTGGGGGAACAGAGTGTGCTACTTCATTACGTCGTTTTATAGTACAAAAATAATACTTGTCCCGGACGCTTGCACGCGATCCGGGACGAGTATTATTTTTTTAATCCAGTTCGGAAGCAATTTTTCCGCCGAGGGTGCGGAGTTCGCGGAGAGCGGCGTTGAGTTTTCTTGTTGTAGGATTGTACTATGTTTATTTATAGATAGAAATCTGATGGTGAGATGACAGAGGTAGTGGCGGATGGATAGGCTTTTAGAAATTTCTTAAAAATAACGGGTTGCTTGGTCCATTTACATTCAAAGGCAGCGATGCGTGGACCTGAACGCTCAATAACATCTATTTCTTCGCCAGCTCGAGATCGCCAAAACATAATTTCTGGTGGGAAAGTTTCTGCAGCTCCAAGCTTCATCCGTTCGGTTAAAAAGAAATTTTCAAAGATCGCTCCACGATCGGTTCGGTCATTTAGGGGGGAGACAATGTCGACTAAAACGTTTCTCACGCCAGTATCGAGAAAGTATATCTTGCAAGCTTTTTTTAATTCGTTTCGAGGATTATTAGAGAAACCATAAAGGCGTTTAATGACGAAGGCTTGTTCTAGTAGACGCAAATATCGGTTAATGGTTGTGCGAGTGATACCAAGAGTTTGTGCCAGTTCGTTAACAGATACTAAAGAGCCCATTTGTAAAGCTAGGGCACGTAAAAGATCTTCGAAGGCTTTGGGATTGCGAATTGCTTCGAAAGTAAAGACATCTTTGTAGAGGTAATTTGTAGCTATGCTGCGAATAGCTAGTAGTTTATCTTCTTTTGTAGTTGCAGCGACGACGGCAGGATAACTTCCGTAGAGCATTGTTTCGTGTAGGATAGATTCATTTATTGCTTTGACTGAGGCAATCTCCTTAGACGAAAGGGGAAATAGGGTGAACTCGTAAGCACGACCAGTCATTGGTTCTTTGATTTTATTTGCTAAATCGAACGACGATGAGCCTGTGGCGATAATTTGAATTTGAGGATAGGTATCAAAAAAAGTTTTTAAAATTGAGCCAATATCTTGAATGGTTTGAGCCTCGTCAAAAACTACAATTTTTTTGGTACCAATGAGTGGCAGTAATTGATCTGGTTCGCCGATTACAAAATGACGTCTAACTTCTGACAATTGACAGTCAAAATAAGCGCCTTCGTCGGCGAACGGCTTTATTAGTTCTTTGGATAGGGTAGTTTTACCGGATTGTCTTGGGCCGAGTAAAACAATCATTTTACCCTTGAATAATTGTTTTGTGATGATTGGCTTCAGGGTACGTTGAAAAATCATAGTAAATCCAGTATAGCAAATTGCTACCAAAGTAGCAATTTGTAATATTTACCAAATTTTACCTAATATTACCTTAAAATTTTAGTCCAACTCACTCGCAATCTTGCCGCCGAGGGTACGGAGTTCGCGCAGGGCGGCGTTCAATTCCACCTTGTCCTTGGGGGTTTTGCCATGCCAGGCGGGGTCTGCTTCCATGAAGTGCACACCTTTGCCGGGAATGGTGTGCGTGATGATGACGGTTGGTGCTTCCCAGGTGGCTTTGGCGCGGTCGCAGGCGTCGACAAACTCGCGGATGTTGTGACCGTCGATTTCTATGACGTTAAAGCCGAAGCTGGCGAATTTGTCGTGTAGTGGTTCGAGCGGCATGATGTCTTCCGTATAGCCGTCGATTTGGATGTTGTTGCGGTCAATGATCCAGGTGAGGTTGTGGAGTTGGTTGCGACTGGCAAAGAGGGCAGCTTCCCAGGTGATGCCGGCTTCGAGTTCGCCGTCGCTCATGATGCAAAAAGTATGCCAGGCAGCGCCGTCCATTTTACCAGCGTAGGCGGTGCCGCAAGCTTGAGGTGAACCGTCGCCCAACGGCCCGGCCGTGTTTTCGAGGCCAGGAAGAAGACGAGGCTCGGGGTGACCTTGCAGGCGTGAACCAAATTGACGCAGGGTGGCGAGTTCGGTTTTGGGAAAGTAGCCAGCGTGGGCCATGGTGACGTAACGAACGGGGACAATGTGGCCGTTGCTGAGGAACAAGCGATCGCGCTCGGCCCAGTTGGGGCGCTTAGGGTCGTGGTGCAAAACGTGGAAATATAACGCGGTAAAAATGTCGGCCATGCCCAGCGGACCAGCGGAGTGACCGCTGCCGGCTTTGGTGAGCATGGTTAGCAAATCCTCACGAATAACATTGGCCTGCGCCTCCATGGCGAGGAGTTTTTTCTCGGTTAGACTTGGGACTTCACGGCGAATTGGAGGCATATATTATTTTTCTTTGCGAGCTAGCGAAGCAATCTACTCGGTTCCAGTCAACGCGAGACT
>DOZH01000003.1:68288-68897 GCA_003518105.1 Candidatus Uhrbacteria bacterium | reverse complement strand
CCACTCGTCTTCGTTGACTGCGGCTCGGGGGCTCGGCGTCGCCATAGGAGACACGGCAGCTGCTCGCTCCTATAAGGCTCTGGCTGCTAATGCTTTGCATCCTCAAGATTGATCTGAATAAGCGCAAAGATAGCAATAAAGAAACCAGTGACGAAGTGCGACCAAGTGAATTCGCGGAGGGTGAAGTCCAAAGCGAAGGGGGCGGTGGCGACCCAAGCACCGAGGCCAATTTGCAACCAGTGCATGGCCCGCAAGCCGGCGGTTTTGATGTTGGGTTGTTCCAAGGTAACGACGATGAGGCCGAGGACGCTGATGGCTAGGCCAATGAAGAGGTCGTCCCAGCGGAGCATGCCAATGAGGCCGACTTGGTCTACGGTATTGCCGAAGAAGAGACGGAGAATATCGTCGCCAACAAAGGGGGCGAGAATGACCCAAGCGGCGAGGGCGAAGATGATCCAGTGAATGGCTTTGAGAGCGTGTTTCATATTCCGTCTTTGCGAGCGCAGCGAAGCAATCCTGGCTCTGTGATTATATTCTGAGAGTAGTATAGCAGATTTTGTAGGTGAATGTTATTTACTGAAATCTAATTCCAGTCAACGCGAGACTCGG
>DOZH01000003.1:43775-68138 GCA_003518105.1 Candidatus Uhrbacteria bacterium | reverse complement strand
GCGCGTCCCTCGGTCGACGAAAGGGACATCCCGCTCGTCTTCGTTGACTACAGACTCAATAACCAATAATAATAATAATAATAATAATAATAATAATAGGCGGGGACACTGCGCCCCGCCGTACTATTGATTATGTGTGATGACTACTCGACGACGATAACGCCGGTGTTAGAAGTGACGTAGCTGTCGTAATATGTGTAGGTACCTGGAGTGTTAAAACGAATGACGAAGTTGGCTCCTGGTTCCATGGTGCCAGTACCCCAAACGCCGTTGTCACCAGTAGCGGTGTGCTTGGCGCCAGTGGAGTCGTTGACAAACTGGACGGTGTGACCAGCTTGAACGGTGGCGGAAAGAGGTGCGAAACCGCTGCCGCTGCTGGCGGCGATAGTCACGACAGTTGGAGCAGTTAGGCCCTTGTCGTCGTTAATGTCCTGGTTGAGTCCAGAGGCTAGACGGAGTCTGTAGGAGGAGACTTCGGTGGAACTGGTGAGCGTGCCGCCGTTGACGGTGTAGTTGGCGAAGAAGCCGTCTGGAATATCCTCGACGTTAGTGCTCCAGCTACTGCCGGACATGGCCTGAGCTACGCTTTCGCTAGTCACCCAGAGCAGGGTGCCGTCGGTATCGACAGCGTAAGTCTTAGGATCGGTATTGATTTTAACCATCTTGACGCCTGGCTTGTAGGTGACGTTGCCACCAATTTGGATGGTGCCGAGCTGAGCATCACTGATGCGTTTGACGGCGCTGAAGTCACTGTACCAAGTGAAGTAGGTTTTTTCGTTAGGGAAGACGTAGCGGAAGCCGTCGGCGCCCATGTAGTAGACAGCGGAGAAGGTTTCGCCGCGAATGAGATCGCCGGAAACGATGATGGTGCTTGAGGTGGCAGCTTGAGCTGAGAAAGCGGGGAGAATGAAGGATGAAATGAGAGCTGCAAGAATTAATTTATTCTTCATAATGATACAGGTTTACTGGACGTAAATAGCGCCGGTGAGGCCGTGGTTGTAGCCATCGTAGAAAGAGTAAGTACCAGCCTCGCTGAAGCGGACAATGAAGTTACCACCAGAGAGAATGGTGCCGGTGCCCCAGACACCGTCGTCGCCGGTAGCAGTGTGGACGTCGGTGCCGTTGTTGGTGAAGCGCACAGTGCGGCCTTGGCTGACGGTGGCGCTAAGAGGGCTGAAAGCGCTGTTCGTGATGCTGATTTCGATTGGTACGGTCAGGTCCTTATCTTGGTTGACGGTAAGATTTTGGGCGTCGAGATTGCCAAAGCTATCACCGAAGGCAGTGGCGTCAGCAGTGCCAGTTAGGGTAGTGCCGGTAGTTGAGTAGTTGGCGAAGAAACCATCTGGGACGTCATCGATTTGCTTGTTCCAGGCTTCACCAGCTAAGGCTACGGCAGCGTCGGCGGTAGAAACCCAGTGAAGTACACCACCATTGCTGACGGCGTAAACCTTAGGATCGGTATTGATTTTAATCATCTTGACGCCTGGCTTGTAGGTGACGTTGCCACCAATTTGGATGGTGCCAAGCTCTGCGTCGCTGATTCGTTTGACTGCGCTGAAGTCACTGTACCAAGTAAAGTAGGTTTTTTCGTTAGGGAAGACGTAGCGGAAGCCGTCGGCGCCAACGTAATAGACGGCGGAGTAGGACTCGCCGCGGATGAGATCGCCGGAAACGATAGTGGTAGCGGCGGAAACTTTGTGGGTAAGAGCAGCAAAGACGCTGAAGCCGACGATGGCGGCCACGGCGATGGTGCCAGCAGCGACGGAGCGAAGGGATGAAGCCTGCATAAAGGGGTAAAAATTAAGAACGAAAATTAATTTTTAGGTGTAACGTAGACCGCACCGGTGTGCCGTGAATTGTAACTGTCAAAGAAAGTGTAGGTACCCTCTGAAGTGAAAGTATGAACGAATTCGGCGTTTGGTGCAAGCGTACCGCTGCCCCAGGAGAGGTCGTCGGCGGTGGCAGTGTGTTGAGAGGTGTCTTGGTTAACAAAACGGATGCTCTGGCCGAGTGGAATGTGAAGATCGATGGGTGAGTAACCGGCGTGAGTGATGGTGAAGATGGCGGGAGCGGTCAAACTTTTGTCGTGGTTGACGTCGACGGTAGCGAGACGAACATTGTTTAATTGATAGCTACTAGCGTCATTGAGAGAGGCACCGAGATGATAGTTGGTAAAGAAGGCGTCGGGAATGTCGTCGATTTGGTTTGGCCAGTCGGTGCCGAAGATAGTAGTCGCTAAGTTTTCATTTTCGATCCAGTGTAAATAGCCACCGGGGGCAACAGCGTAGGTTTTAGGATCTGTATTAATTTTGACCATTTTCATGCCGGGCTTGTAGGTGACGTTGCCACCGATTTGGATTTGGCCGAGTTGGTCGTCGCTGATTTGTTTGACGGTACTGAAGTCACTGTACCAAGTGCGATAAGTTTTTTCGTTAGGGAAGACGTAGCGGAGGCCATCGGCGCCGAGATAGTAAACTGAGGGGTAGGCGACGCCACGAATGAGGTCGCCTGAGCTGAGTTCAGTTTGTTGGTTTACGATTTGATTTGCCGCCAGGGCTGAGCTTTGAGGCAGCAAAAGAGAGAGGCCGAGGCCACCGAGGAGAAGCCACGAAAAATAACGAGAGAGCCTAGTCATGTGGCTATTGTAGCAAAAAAACGACGGGATTTATAGGGCTTTGAGCTGTGTATAAATTTCCACAGGATTTGCTGCTGACCATAGCGCAGAACCAGCAACCAGACGAGAAGCGCCAGCATTGACTAGGTTTTTGGCGGTTTTGAGGCTGACACCACCGTCGACGGCGATTATGAGGTTAGGATGAAGTTCATGACAGCGGCTGATTTTAGCGAGAATTGGCTCGCCCAAGAAGGGCTGGCCGGAAGCGCCAGGGTGAACGCCCATGATTTGCACGACGTCGAGGTTGTGCAAGTGGTGGGCGACGCGATCGAGGGAAGTTTCGGGGTTTAAGGCTAGGCCAATTTCCAGGCCGAGGGCTTGGGCACGTTCGAGAATGGCACCAAGCGGACGAGCAAGCTCGGCGTGGATGATGACGCGTTTGAGTGAAGGGATGAGGCTGTGCCAGAGTTCGATGATAGGGAGGGGATTGTGCACCATGAGGTGGAGTTCAATGTTTGGTAAATTAGGCCAGGTGCTGATGACGCTAGGGTCGGCGAAACAAGAGGCGTCAAACATGGTGCCATCCAAGACGTCCACTTGAAACATATCGGCAACGCTATGCAGGCCGGGGTGTAAGAGTTTAGCTTGGCAGTCCGTGGCGTTACAAACTAAGACTGCGGGGATGATTTCGATCATAGTTTCTATTTTATATCCGTCTTTGCGAGCGTCAGCGAAGCAATCTTGGCATGCACTCATTTCGGCCAAGGCTCGGGGACCATAGTTCGTCGGGTCCTGCCGCTTGGCCACCCTCCTGGGTGCTCACTAGGCGTTCCGCGCCCAGCAGGGGACCTGGCTCGCGTCACCCGACTAGAGGACTTAGGCCTGCCCCTCGCTACTTGGCCTTACGGGCTGCTAAAAAGTTTACGTTGCGATTATATTTGATCCTCGAGGTCACTAATTTCATCAAGTCGACGATTGTGACGCTCGGCGTTGCTGAACGGGGTGGTGAGGAAGGCGTCGGCGATGGCGAGAGGATCGTCGATTAGTTTGAGACGGGCTGGGAGGCAGAGAATATTGGCGTCGTCGTCGTTACGCATAGCGACAGCTGAGGCCACAGAGAAACCGACGCCGGCGCGGATGCCGTCGAATTTGTTGGCGGCGATAGCCACACCTTCGGCGCTACCGCAAACTAAAATGCCGAGGGCTGACGGATGTTCGCGGACGGTGGCGGCGACTTCAGCAGCGATAGGCGGATAGTCGTCGTGTGGGTCCAGGTGATGAGCGCCAAGGTCGTGCACAATATGACCCTGCAGCTCCAGGTGTTCTTTGAGGCTATTTTTGAGGTTGAAGCCGGCGTGATCGGCGCCGAGATATATTGTTTTGAGCATATTTTAGTTATTCAGCTATCGTCGGCGCGAAACTCGTCGTTCGCAACCGCCGCATCTCCTGTGCCTAGCTCAAGGCCTCAGCCCAGAAATGCTTAAAGGATGACTTGCTTAACGGAACAAATGCGCAAGTCAAGCATTTCTCGGGTCGGCCATCGCGTCGTCACAGGAGACGCGACAGTCGCTCGCTCGTGAAAAGGGTATCCCTCTACTCTTCGTCGACTTCATTATACAGTAATTATGTGAGCTTTACTTTTATCGTGAAAAACCTCATAATTCGCCCATATGTCTGATATGCATAAAACACACTCGGAACAAGAAATAGACGTTTTGGAATACTGGGATAGGAATAAGATTTTTGAGCGAACGGTAGCGGAAAGACCGGCCGAGAAGAGCTATACTTTTTACGATGGGCCGCCGTTTGCGACGGGCTTGCCGCATTATGGCCATATTGTGGGTAGCGTCATGAAGGACGTGGTGCCTCGTTTTTGGACCATGCAGGGCTTTCGGGTGGAGCGACGTTGGGGTTGGGATTGCCACGGTTTGCCAATTGAGAACATTGTGGAGAAGAAGTTCGACTTGAAGAGCAAGAAGGATATTTTTGCTTACGGCGTCGACAAGTTCAATGAGTCGTGCGAGAGCATGGTGATGACTTATGCCGCGGAATGGGAGAAAGTCATTTACCGTTTGGGGCGTTGGGTCGACATGAAGAACGACTACAAGACGATGGACTTGAGCTACATGGAGAGCACTTGGTGGGTGTTTAAGAGTTTGTGGGACAAGGGTCTCATTTACGAAGGCAAGAAAGCCATGCATATTTGCCCACGCTGCGAGACGGCGTTGAGCAATTTTGAGGTGGCGCAAGGTTACGTTGACGTGACGGATATTTCGGTGACGGTGGCGGTTGAGCTCACTAGCGGCAAGTATGTTGGGGCTTCGATTTTGGTATGGACGACGACGCCGTGGACGTTGCCGGGCAATGTGTTGTTGGCAGTGAAAGGAGACATGACTTATGTGTTGGTTAAAGAGTTTATTTTAGATAAGGGAGTACAAGCTATTGCGGATCAAAAATCAACTAAAAAGCAAATATATCATTACAACAAATATATCGTCGCTAAACCGCTTATCGATAAGGTGTTTAAGGGTAAAGAGTACACAGTTATCGAAGAGGTGATGGGCAGTGAATTGGTCGATGCCAGCTACACGCCGATTTTCTCGTACTTTGAAAATCATGAGAATGCGTTCAAAGTTGTCGCTGCTGACTTCGTAACAGATACTGACGGTACGGGTACGGTTCACATCGCGCCAGGTTATGGTGATGACGACATGAAGCTCGGAGAAAGTTTGGGCGTGAAGCCAATTATGCATGTGGGCATGAACGGCCAGTTTGTGCCAGAGGTGGCCTTGCCGTTGCAGGCGCTGGGATACGAGGTTGAGGGGAAGAGCGTGAAAAGTAAGGGCGATACGATGAGCGTGGATATTGAGATCATTAAGGCCTTGGCGCATGCTGGGAAACTGTTTGCGAAAGAAAAACTCGTTCACAGCTATCCACATTGTTGGCGCTGTGATACTCCGCTTTTGAACTACGCGACGAGTTCGTGGTTTGTGAGGGTGACAGAGATTCGTGACAAGATGGTGAGTTTGAATAAAGAGATCAACTGGGTGCCGGATAACATGAAGGAAGGCCGCTTTGGTAAGTGGTTGGAGGGCGCTCGTGATTGGGCGATTTCACGGTCGCGTTTTTGGGGCACGCCGCTGCCAGTGTGGCGAGCTGAGGATGGCGAGGTGTTGGTTGTAGGATCGGTCGCCGAACTGGAGGCTTTGACGGGTAAGAAGGTGGATAATTTGCATAAGCATATTGTCGATCTTTTCACTATCGACAAGGGAGGCAAGATGTTTACGCGCATTCCTGAAGTGCTCGATTGTTGGTTTGAGTCGGGGAGCATGCCATATGCGCAGGAGCATTATCCGTTTGAACACGAGGCTGACTTCGGCAAGAAGTTCCCAGCGCAGTTTATTGCTGAGGGGCAGGACCAGACCCGCGGTTGGTTCTATAGTTTGCACGTGTTGGCTACGGCTTTGTTTGAGAAGCCAGCGTTCGAGAACGTGATTGTAAACGGCATTGTGCTGGCGGAAGATGGTAAGAAGATGGCTAAGCGCTTGCAAAATTATCCTGACCCGATGATGGTGATGGAGAAGTACGGCGCTGATGCCATTCGTTATTATTTGATGTCGACGCCAGTTGTGAAGGCTGAGAACTTGCGATTTAGTGAAGCAGGTGTCGACGAGGTGAGCAAGAAGTTTATTAATATCATGCGAAATGTACTGGCGTTCTATAATCTTTACGCCGAGCATGATGCAGGGCAGGAGCCGAAGGGCGAGAACGTGCTCGATGCGTGGATTTTGGCGCGGTTGAATGAGACGCTTGAGATGGAGACGAAGGCGATGGAAGGGTACGAGTTGGCGGATGCGGCGAGGACGCTCCAGGTTTTTGTGACGGATCTTTCTACTTGGTACATCCGACGAAGCCGTGATCGCATGAAAGTCGACAATGATGACAGACGCAAAGCGTTGGCGACGATGCGCGTGGTGCTCGATACTTTTGCTAAGATGGTGGCGCCGTTCATGCCGTTCTTGGCGGAGGTGTTGTATCAAGGCGTCGGTGGTAACTGGAGTGATGAGGAAAGGCCGAGCGTGCACCTTGAAATGTGGCCACAGATAGTCGCTAACGAAAAGATTGGCGATGTTTTGACCACGATGGGACTCGTTCGTTCGATCGTGTCACGAGCCATGGAGGTGCGAGATAGCGCTGGCATGGCGATTAAGCAGGTGCTCGGTGGGATGACGATTAGTGTGCCAGGTGGCGAAATTGCCCAGGCTTACGTTGATATTATTACCGATGAATTGAATGTTAAGAAGGCTACGGTGAGAGACGGCGAGTTGAATGTTGAGCTTGATTTGGTGCTGACGCCGGAATTGGTGCGTGAGGGCATGGCGCGTGAAGTGACTCGTCGTGTTAATGGTTTGCGTAAGGAGGCAGGGCTGACGATTGCGGACCGGATCACGCTGCACGTGTGGTCTGCAGCGCCTGAGGTGAAGATGATGTTCGACGAGTTTGAGGAGAACTTGGCGGCCGACACGCTGGCGAGTGCGGTGCGTTTTGAGCAGTCGGTACTGGAGCATGCGGCGACTTTCCGCGTGGCCGAACTTGACGTGACGGTGAGTTTTTAAGTTGCGGTTATGAATTACGGGAATATTGTCTTGTTGACGCCAAAGAATGACGAAGAGTCCCTCATGATTGTTAAGATTGCGGAAGCGGCGGGGATTCCGACTCTGGTGTCTAAGCAGCCGCATGGAGCCAAGCTTGAGCGTGAAGAAGACATCGTTGAACGAGTGTGGGCGACTAACCCGACAGTGACCAAGTTGGTGATTGTGGAGATTCCGGGCGTTGAGACGGAGACGAGTTTGCGAGCTACGGGACTGGAAATTGAAATAATCGATCATCATCGTTACAGCGACCTTGATCGCATGCAACCAACCAGCTCGCTCGAGCAGTTTTTGGCGAAGTTTGTGATTACTGACGAGCAGCTGCGAGAACTCGGCTTTGATCCGGAGATGGTGCGAGGTGTCGGTATAATTGACCGCGGTTTTTTGTGGGCTTTGCGGGAGGAGGTGCAGGATAGGGAATTAGCGAAGAGAATGCGCGATTTTTACCGCGGCTTGAACTTGGAGCTTGGCAAAGAACATAAGGATATCGACGAAGTGGCTAGCAAGGCTTGGGCTGAACGCGAAGAGCGACCTGGTGTACTCATTGTCAAAACTGAACGGGAAGATGTGCCGTTTCGTGACGCGATTTCTTTCCTGACGGCCGATCACTATGACGTGCCACCGCAGATTGTGGTGGTGGAAGGCAAGCGACGGATGTTTGTGCAGGAGTCCGACTACGCGGTTGAGCTGTTCAAGATTTATGGGGGGTTTACGTTTGGGTGTGATAGGTGTTGGGGAGTGCAGGCAAAGCCAGAGAAGCCGTTGCCGGAGCTTGAAGAAATTTTGGGGAGAATTGCTTAGACGCGAAGCCGTAGGGTATTGTTGTCTTCGCGCTCAGGCCTCAGCCCAGGTGCTCGCCTGCCGAACGGTCTTCCGCGCGGGTTCACACCCTTGCTCTCGACCGTTCGCTGCTCGCTTCGCCTTCGGCGGAGGCTCAATGATATAGTCAAGCATTTCTCGGGTCGGTCGTCGCTTGTCGTCAGCAACACCCTACTGCCTCGCGTCACCCGACTAGAGGCTTTAGGCCTACCCCTCGTTACTTGGCCTTTTGGGCTCGTGAGATATATGCAACGTCTGCTATACTGGTGTTATGTTCGATAAGCATTTTGGGGATAGGAGTATAGCTGTGAAGGTTGAGGTTCAGCCTTTTTTGCGCTGGTTTGCTGGGGTGGATAAGAAAGAGGTGAGAGAACAGGCACGCGAGATGATGGTGCGGGCGGAAGAGGTGGTGCCCGAGTTGAAAGAATGGCTGACGACGCCGCAGAGTGCGCCGTGGCATTGCGAAGGGCCGCATTTGGCGGATCATGTGGAGCGAATATTGGTTGGTGTGTTAAGCGATGGATCATTAGCAGACATTGAAGAGTTTGCGCGGGAGAAAGATTTAGCGTTGGACGTTGAGGCGCTTCAAGCGACGCTACATAAACATCGCGATTTGCTTTTAGCGTTTGCTGTTTTGCATGACGCGGCCAAGCCAGCAACTTTGGCGTTTGATGCACCCGAGGGATCAAGAGGCGCGAGCGAGGGTTTTATGGTCCGTCACAAAGAAGGCATGAAGAAAGCAACTGAGGCGGAAAAAATGCGTTACGACAAATTATATCGAGCCTACGTGGTTAGTCATGAAGAGCAGAATGCGGTGCAGGGCATGATTGGTTTTTATGAGGCGTACGGCATCGCGGCCCATTATCTTGGGCATGAAAGCGAGGGAGTGACGCCAGCTTATACGGCAGACAGACAGACTGTGTTGCAAGCATTTGGCGTGCCAGCGGCTAATGTGAAGTTACTGACGGAACTGATTCGCTATCACATTGAGGTGCTCGGTTCGTTTGTGGGCAAGGCTGATAAACTGAAATACGAGGTGATGATGGCACGAGCGGGGAAGGCTGGCTTGAACGTCGACGTGTTCTTGGATCTCATGTTAGCAGTGGCGTATTTGGATGCCGTGGCTGGTGGGGTGGTGTGTACTGACGGTAAAGCAGCGGCGCAGACGCAGCTAGTTATTAATATTTTACGTGCCGAGCGTGAGGCGTGTCCTAAACGACATGAGGAGCGAGTACGACAGGCGGAGAGTGAGAAGAAGCGTCAATACAAAGCGGCACTAGATAAAGCGGGTATTAGCGGTGAAGAAGTTTTTAAGCTGTTACACACGCCTTTTGGGCCAGAACGTGGCGTGCTCATGGAGCAGGTGTGGCTGGCGATTAAGGACAAGAGCCATCACTTAGAGGTGGGTGAGCATACAGTAGAACTAGCTAGAAGGATTGAGTTGGCGCGGGAGATTTTAGCGAGTTATAACGAGTTAGTATGATTGCTTTTTTAGAAGGTAAGATTGCGTTCGTGGAGCCAGAAGGTGTCGTGCTTAGTGTGCATGGCGTTGGCTATCGCGTGGCTTCGGGTAAGAGTTTGGGCGAGGCTGACGAACAAGTGAGGTTGTATATCGCCGAAGTTATTCGCGAAGATAAGTACGATTTGTACGGTTTTAGAACACGCGAAGAGTTGGCCTTTTTTTACCGTTTAATTAGTATTGACGGCGTCGGCCCAAAAATGGCGCAGAAGATTTTGGCGAGTGGTAGTGAGGCGGCTTTGCGGAGTAATATTCAAGCGGGCGACTTGGGCTTTTTGACGAGTATTTCTGGCGTCGGCAAGAAGACAGCGCAGAAGATTATTTTGGAGTTGAAGGGCGTACTCGTCGATAACGAGGAGACGATGTCGACAGGCGAGAATGACTTGCTTGAGGCTTTGATGAGTCTTGGCTATCAGCGACCGGTGGTGGTGGCGATATTGCCGAAGATTACGGGCGAGAAGATGGAGGAGAGAATGAAGCAGGCACTCCAATTGTTAGGACGAACTCGCTAATTTTATTATGGATCGAATAAGCTGGAACAAGCGAGTAAAAGAATTTGCGCCAAAGTCTGGAGCTTTTTTGCAGTCCTATGAATGGGGCGAGTTTCAAGCGTCGATTGGCCGTAAGGTGGAACGCGTTTTGGTTGAGGATGAGCGGGGCGTGATGTTGGCGCAAGCTATTATGCTCGATTTACCTTTTGGACAAACCTATTGGCAGGTAAGCAAAGGACCGTTCGGAACAATGCCAATAACGGAGATGACGCGTGAACTAGTTGAGCGCTTACCGGGTGGAAGTTTCGTGCGGGTGGAGCCTGAGATTGCGCCGAAGAAGGCTTGGAAAACGAAAGATGTGCAGCCAAGCGTGACATCAATTCTCGACCTGACGGTGGGCAAGGAAGCTATTGCGGCGGGCATGAAGCCGAAGACGCGTTACAATATACGGCTAGCAGAAAGGAAGGGTGTGACGGTGCGAGCCTCCGCCGAGCCAGTGATTGAGGACTTGGAGAGGTTGCTTGAACAGACGGCGGTGCGGGATAGGTTCTCGTTACATCCACTGACTTATTACGCCAAGATGTTGGAAGCCATGAAAGGTGGCGAAGCGGTGGCGAGTTTGGCGTTTGCGGATTATGACGGCCGACCGTTAGCGGCGAATGTGACTATCGACTTCAACGGTCAGCGAACGTATTTGCATGGGGCGTCGAGTAACTTGCACCGTAACGTAATGGCGCCGTACGCGCTGCACCAGTATCTCATCGACGAGGCGATTGATGCGGGCATGACGAGCTATGACTTTTGGGGCGTAGCGCCAGTTGGGGCCAGTAAGAAGCATTCCTGGGCCGGGATCACGCAATTCAAACTCGGCTTCGGTGGCGAGATTGTGACGGCGCCTGGAACATATGACGTACCGACGAATGCGATTGTGTATGGGCTGTACAGGGCCAGCAAGGTGGTGCAGAAGATGGTGAGGATTGTGAGGCGCTAGTGGGTGTGTTTTTGTGTACACGGATTTGGTATAATGGGGGTATTATGGAAATACCTCGTGGGAAACCAGTAGACATTGGTAGGGCAGCCGAAAGATCCGGCTACGGTAAACGAGAAGTTGAGTTGTTGGTTTCTGCGCCAAGCACAATTTTAAATTTTCAAGAACGATCAGAGGTGATGCATTTTGGGGCCGATGTGGCGGATAAGTTGGTGCATTTGCTCGACGGTAAGGATGTTGATTGGCATGAGCTAGTGAGACTTGGTGCGCAGTTGCGATCCATGTCGCCTTCGGAGAATCCGGAGAAGCATGAGGATGAACTGGAATTGCAGTTCGAGGAAGAGCAGAAATTGCTGCTTATAAAGAATTTAGTTGAAGATGCTTTCTTTGATGGCAAGCTGGCGCATCTCCATGGACAGTCAGCGGCAGCTTTGGCGTTTTTGATTAATCGTATAGCTAAGTTGGTGGATAACATGACGCCATTGGTGCGGCAAGACTTTTTGTTTGACAAGGCGAAGATGGATGCACTGATTGAGCAGGCGAGAGAGGCCGAGAAGGCGGATTTGCCGGAGAGAATTGAGAAGTTGAGGCAGGAGAAGCAAATAATTGAAGATAGAATCATGAATAGTGATTTTGATGGTATGGGTGCTGATTTGGCATTCAATAAAAAGGTTTACGAAGAGAAGTTCAAGAAATACGATACTTTTGAGCTAAAGAAAGAAGAGCTCGAATTTCTTGAAGCCTTTAAAGCATTAACCAAGTTAGTTAAGGGTGGTCTCGATAATCCCTTACTGAAAGATCTTCCAGGTAAAGAAATTATAAGAAAAGTATTGAATTGTGTAGAATATCCTAGAGTGTCCCATATGTTACATGGGTTACATGGAAGGTCTTCTTCACCTGAAACTATAGGCATATTTCACCCTAGCCTAGTTAAGGATTTAGTTACTAAGACTGATGTCATTTGGCCAGTTAATGATTGGAAATTGGAGATTGTATCAACTGTAGCGAATCTTGAGAAAATTGAAAATGATATAGCTAAATTGCCCGATAACAAGAGAATGGTTCTGCGTCAGGTGAGCGCTTGGTTGGCTATGTTGTTGCGTGGTTGCAGTGCAGATTTAGTGGAGAAATTAAAAGTCGATCGAGAAGGTCCTGAAATATTGGAAAGGTATGATGAGAGATTAAGGCAGATGTGTGAGGAGAGACCGTTATTGGCGAAAGAGCGTGATGACGTTGTTTTGGCTTTGAAAGATGTGGAATCAGAAATGTATAGCATGAAGATTGATGGACGGACCACAAAATATTATAACGGCATGGAAGTAGAGCATGCTTCTGCTTTTGCCAAAGCATTGAATGATTACCGTGAATCACGAAAGGATGAATATGGTGAAATGCAACCGCATCAGTTTACGGCGGATTTGTATTTGATGAAGGCGTATTTGGTGGCTGCTGATATGTATAATCGGCAGGGTGAAGAGAGAACGGCCACGGCTGATAATAAGGCGGGTAAAGATATTTTTACTTATAGGTTCTCGGATACGGGTAGGGAGGATAAGGGATTCGCTGATGTTCACTTTAAAGTCACACAGTCACCTTTAGCGGAAGCGATGGTGAGAGCGCAAGTAAAAGTGGAAAAGAAGAAAAATTAGAAATAAAAATGTCCCGGACGCTTGCACGCGTCGCGGGACGTTTTTATTTTGTACTGTGATTTTGTGAGTTTACAGGCCGGCGACGTTGAGGTGAACGGCTGGACCCATGGTTGAGGTGAGGGTAGCTGATTTGATGAAGATACCCTTGCTGCTGCTTGGCTTGGCTTTCTTGATAGCTTCGAGGACGGCGTTCACGTTCGTGGTCAACTTCTCGAGGTCAAAGCTGGCTTTGCCGACGATGAGGTGAACGTTGCTTGTGTTGTCGTTCTTGAAAGCGATCTTACCGCCCTTTTGTTCTTCGATGATTTTGGCGATGTTTGGACCGACAGTGTCAGTCTTTGGGTTAGGCATGAGACCGCGAGGACCAAGAACCTTAGCAGCTTTGGCCAACTTAGGCATCATAGCTGGGACGGCGACGGCGACATCGAAGTCGATTTTGCCGGTGCGGGCAATTTCTTCGATGGTTTCTTCGGTACCGATGAGGTCGGCACCAGCGGCCTTGGCGGCAGCTTCGTTGTTAGCGTCGACGAAGGCGATCACGCGCTTGGTCTTGCCGCTGCCACCTGGCAACACGACAGTGGCGCGGATCTGCTGGTCACCCTGCTTTGGGTCGATACCCAAGGCGAAGTGCAACTCGATGGTTTCGTCGAACTTGGCGGTGGCGCCGGCCTTGACGAGGGCGACACCTTGCTCAACGGAGAAGGTGGCGTTCTTGTCGATGTTGGCGGCTACTCCTTTAAAACGCTTGCTGGTCATAGGATTTTTGTGGTTCGGTCGGCAGTGAAGCCTCCCACGAATTAATTATTGGTTGAAGTTTAGAGCTCAACGTCGACACCCATCTGACGGCAGGTACCAGCGATAATGCGCATGGCAGCTTGAATGTCCTTGGTGTTGAGGTCGGGCAACTTACGGGTGGCGATGTCCATCAACTGAGCCTTGGTCAACTTGCCTTTCTTTTCTGTGTTAGGCTTGCCGGAACCAGAGGTGATGTTGAGGGCCTTCTTGATCATGTCGGACGCTGGAGCGGTCTTCAAGATGAACTCGAAGCTGCGGTCGTCGTAGATGGTCAAAATTACTGGAACAGTTTCACCGCGACGGTCTTGGGTGGCGGCGTTGAACTGCTGGATGAACTGCTGGATGTTAACACCTTGCTGACCGAGGACCGGACCGAGTGGAGGTGCTGCGGTTGCCGCGCCACCTGGGGCCTGGACTTTGATGACAGCCTTGATTGCTTTGGCCATACGAGTTGATATAAAAGTGGATTCCTATCTTATCGGCCGTAAAGGCGATGTCGAGTAGGTGACCACCTCGTGAATAAGTGCCAAAAGAGTGCCAGTTTTAGGCGAGAAAGTCAATATTTGGAAGGGTTTGTAGAAAGACGAGGAAAAAATGAGTCATTTCGCTGGTAGAAATAGCAAAACATTACAACGAACGACCTCGCGTCCTCGCCCTGCGGGGAGACCCCGGTTTATGGTTCTGTCACTTTAGTGACAGCGAAGGGGGAGAGGGTGGCGGTGGCGTGAACACTGCGGGTGAAGCCTTGATCCACGAGGGAGGCGATGATTTGACGCTGGCCGGAGACTGGGGTGGTGACGGCCAGAGTACAGGTGGCGTTGCTGCTGACGACGCTGGCAGGGGCGTAAGCGTTGTCTTTTTGGAGGTGGATGAGGGCTTCGTCCAGGCAGCCCATGACCTTGGCGCGGACGGCGAGCGCGGTGCGAAGATCATTAGCGTCGAGGAAGCCGTTCAAGCCATTAAGGGCTAAGGCTGACAAGGTGCCCATGCTTAAAGTGCCGAGTACAAGCACAATGAGGAGCAGGGCCAGACCATTTTTTTTGGGGAGATGCTTGGTCATATTAGTTGGCTATGGTTTGCGGGGCGAGGCTGATTGTTGTGTCGCTCGTGAAGGTGGCTTTACGGTAGACAGATTGGGTGGCGCCAAGGAGGGCGAAATTTACACTAAAGCGTAGGCCAGTTAAAATGTTAGCGCTATTTTTGATGGTTGAGACTTGCCAAGTAGCGACGTCGACGTCACTGTCTGTTAGATAAACGGCAGGGGCGGTGCCAGTTTGCAAGCGTAAGCGGCGGACGTTTTGGGAGCCGCTAGGGAAGCTAGTGCTGACCGTGGGGCGGTCGATGACGACGGTGGCACCGGCGCTATTGGTAAAACGTAGAATGCTCGGATTGACGCCGAGGGTGGAGGTACTGGTGGTGATGGTTTGAGCTGACGTTAGATTATTCTGTAATTCCGAAAAGGTGAGAGCGGCTGTTTGCTCTAGGCGAGTGCGGGCATCAAAAGCGACGTGTTGCAGTTGAACTTGCAGAAAGAAGACGGCCATGGCAGGCAGGATAATTGCCAAAAGACCGATGTAGAGCACGGTTTCCAAGAGCGAGACGCCGCGAGGTGATTTGGCTAGCATATTATAGGGGGTTGAAAGGAGGTGACGTCCAAACTGAGCCGTCGGTGAAGGTGACAGTCATGGTGAGTGTAGCGCCAGTCATGTTGTCGTCGAATTGGCCTTTGTTGAGTTCGGCGGTGGAGCCAGCTGGGAGCGTGAAATTCTGAATGTTCATTTCTTCGCCGGAATGTATGTCATGAGTAGGCGTACCTGGGCCAGTTTCTGACCAAACTTTGGAAGTATCCATGAACAGCTGGGAGAATTCAGTACCATTGTCCCAGGTCATGGAAATTTTATCGATGATGACGAGTGAGCTACCATTGTTTGTGAAGTAAACCTGACGTAGTTGTTTACCACCGGAGAAGACGGCGCCGCTAATATTGAAGGTTATTTGATTGACCATACTGGCAGAGAAGCAGGTGCCAGTTGGTGCTTCCCAGTTGGTACGGAGGGTCGACGAGGTAATAATATGATTACGGTTGCTGGAGTCCGACCAGGCGATTTCGCTGACTAGTGTTTTGCTATCAGTGTCGACAGTGCCACCTGAGGCAACGATATTACAAGAAGCGTCACGGCTGACTGGTTGAACTTTGAGGGTGCGCGTCATGCCGTCAGGTAGTGTTTGTGGTGCAGCGGCACCGAGTATCCATTTACCGTTAGTCAACGTGAGTGAACCGATGTTGCCGTTAGTTAGGTCTGCAAATGACATAGTCTGTAAGGCTTCCAAACCTTCGTTCATATTCCAGACAGCACGTGCGGTTTCAGTGGCGCGGTCGCTGGTTTGATTGGCGGCCATAGTTAAGCCAAGAATACCCATGATGTACATGGCGGATACACCAATGGCGATGAGGGCTTCGAGCATGACTGAGCCACGAGGATTATTCATATTATTGTCTGGTGGGAACGCCGTTGCTATTAATGACGATGGTTCTGGAGGTGCCAAACCAGGTGAGAGTCATAGAGCCGTACTGAGCGGTGGTACCAGTGAGCGGGGCGAAAACTATTTCGTGGCTGTTGGTGACGTCGGCGCTGCTGCCGCTAAAGTCGACGCTAGCGAAGAGAATGCTCGGGGTGACGGAAAAAGTGAGGTCGCGACTAGCGGTGCGGGTGGCGTAGGTATTACCCGAGAAAACTGTCAGGTTGGTGGCGGAACGAGTCGAGTCGTTGTAAGGAAGGTAGACACCCCAAGCGGTGCCGGCTGCACCATTTCTAGCGCGACGAGCTGCCATAGAAATAGCGTTGATAATTTCGCGGTCGCCGGCAATGACAGCGGTGGAACGTTGGAACTTGGCTAGAGCAAAGCCGCCAAAAGTAAAGATGACGAGGAGGATAGCCACGGCTAAGATAAGTTCGACGTAAGTGGTGCCGCGGGGAAAGTTCATGTACTTAAATAGACCCGATGACTTTGTAAATCGGGATAATAATTGAGTAGGCAAGAGTACCGACCATGATGCCGATCATGACGATCATCAGCGGTTCGAGGAGTGTGGCGGCATTTTTGGTGGATTCGTCGACCTCTTGTTCGTAGAAAGTGGCGAGGTAAAGTAGCATGTCGCCAAGTGTGCCAGTTTCTTCACCAACGCGAATTAAACGAACGGCGAGAGGTGGAACTAAACGTGGAGAAGGCTGAAGAGCGGCGGCGATGGTGCCACCTTTAGCCATGACGTCTTGAACGCGGAGGAAAAGCTTGCGGTAGTAAACGTTTTTCAAGACGGAGATAGTGACTGGTAAGGCTGAGGTGATAGGCATGCCAGTTTTAAGGAGAGTGCCGAGCAAACGAGAGATGCGGGCGAGGTTGGTGTTGCGGTCAATGGTGCCGACGACGGGGATGTGGAGGAGAATCCAGTGGTAGATAGGTTTGACTGGTTTTAATCTGCCAGCCAAAGTGAACAGCACGACTAGAGCAACTAGTGCGAAAGCGATAAGGGGGCCATGGAGGTTAACGGTAATAGATATCCAAAGTAAAGCTTTGGTGGTGATTGGTAATTCGACGTTAAGAGAGGCGAAAAGTTTGATGATGTTGGGGAGGACAAAGATAACAATGCCAGTTGAAACGCCTAGGGCAGCGACTAGAACGATGGCCGGATACATCATGGCACCTTGGATTTTTTGACGGAGCTCGTGTTCTTTTTGCATTTGCACGGCAAGCTGTTCGAAATTTCCCTGGAGTTGACCTGAGGCTTCACCAGCTCGAATGAGGTTGACGTAGACGCTCGAAAAAATTTGTGGGTAAAGCTCTAATCCATCAGCTAGAGTTTTACCGCTGGTGACGACGATTTTGAGATTGGTGAGAACTTTCTTGAGGGGACCTTTGGCTTGTTGGAGTAAGAGGTCAAGAGCGTCGTCAATGGGCAGGCCAGAACGAAGGAGAACGGAGAGATATTTGGTAAACAAAAGCTGTTCGGTGTGAGACAGTCGAACAGTGATGCGATCTAAAAAGCCGCCATGATAATCTTGCAGGACTAAGGGGCCTGGAGTTTTGGCAGTCTCAACCATATTATTCCTGCATGACGCGAATGAGCTCCTCCACGGTAGTCTGTTTAGCAAGAACTTTGCGGGCGCCGTCTTGCATGACGGTGGTCATGCCTTCTTTAATTGCTTGTTTCTCGATGTCGTCGCTGCTGGCTCGGCTGACAATTAGTTGCTGAATAGCTGGTGAGTTCTCCATAACTTCATAGATGCCAATGCGGCCGCGGTAGCCACTTTCGCCGCATTTGGTGCAGTGTCCAGGTTGAGCAACTTCGATAGAAGTGGCATCAGCAAAGAGAGCGGTGACGGTTGGTTTGCCAAAGAGTTTTTCGGCTTCTTCGCGGGACAGGGGTACGCTTGTGACGCAATCACTACAAACGCGACGCACTAAACGCTGGGCAATAGCGCAAATGAAAGTGGAGGCAATGAGGAACGGTTCAGCGCCCATGTCGATCAAGCGAGGAATAGTGGTAGCGGCGTTGTTGGTATGAAGAGTCGACAATAGTTTGTGACCAGTCATGGCAGCGTTGACGGCGATTTTGGCGGTTTCCTGGTCGCGAATTTCACCAACCATGATGATATCCGGATCTTGACGGAGCAATGAACGAAGACCGGTGGCGAAGGTGAGTTTGGCGACGTTGTCGACTTGGCTTTGGTTGGTGCCGGGGATCTCGAATTCAACTGGGTCTTCAATGGTGGCGATGTTGACTTCGCGTTGGTTGAGAATCTCTAGAATGGCGTAGATGGAAGTGGTTTTACCGCTGCCAGTAGGCCCTGTGGCTAGGACCATGCCCCAAGGTTTGCGAATAGCTTTTTGGACGCGGATTAGGTCGTTGTCGGCAAAGCCTAGTTGCTCGAGAGTGAGTTTGTGTGATTGGCTAGAGAGTAAGCGCAGGACGGCTTTTTCGCCGAGTGCGGTTGGGATAATGGACACGCGGACGTCGACGTTGCCAAGTGGGCTGATGAATTGAAAGCGACCGTCTTGGGGCGCGCGATGTTCGTCGGTGCGGAGTTGAGTGAGAATTTTAAGACGGGCAATAATGCGCGTATGGACGTCGGCGGCAAGAGTAAATTGATCGTGCAGAATGCCGTCTACGCGAATACGGATTTGGGCGTTGGTTTTCCACGGTTCAAGATGAACGTCGGAAGCTCGCGAACCATGAGCAAAAATCATGAGTTGCGCAAAAACATCCACAACGGCGTCTTCCTTGGCCTTAGCGCCGGTAGCTTTAGTAATTAAAGTTTCGACGTCTTCTTTGGTTGGTAGTTTGACTGGGGCGGTTGGAGTGGTTAATTTTATGGCCATAGAAAATGTTTTCTTGTTCATAGTTTACCTTTTTTTGCAGTTTTATGTAATGGGCTGTGTATAGTTTGCAGCTAAATTTTTTGAAGTGAGCTATACTGTTACACAAAGCGTATTTAGCGCGTCTAATAATTGCGTATGAAAATGTCCAAGCGAATCATGCCGAAGGGTTTTACACTCATGGAATTGTTGATCGTGATTGCGATCATCATTGTGTTGGCGGCTGCAGTCTTTGTCGCTCTTAACCCAGCTAAGCGTTTTGCAGATTCACGCAATGCCCGTCGTTCTAGCGATGTAGTAGCCATCTTGTCGGCTTTGAAGACACAGCAGGTAGATAATGGTGGTTCTTACCTAGCTTCAGTTACAGCTTTGACGGTTGATGTGCCATACCAGATTGGTACAGCAGCCACCGGTTGTGATTCTGGTTGTACGGGGGTAACGCAGGCCGCTTGTGCTGACTTGACTGGCTTACAAACAGCTGGTTACCTCGGTAGCGTGCCAACTGACCCAACTGCCGGTACTGCTGCTGAAACTTTGTACTCAATCCAACGTAATACGAGTGGCACTGTGACGGTAGCGGCTTGTACACCGGAATCTGCCGCTGTTATCACTGTTTCCCGTTAATTGGATTTTCAGTTGACCGAAGCTCTCCTTGCTCCGCACTCAAACTAGGCTTAACTGAGAAATCCTCCCACGCATAAAAAAATCCTGCAGACTGTCTGCAGGATTTTTTAATTGACTTGATATTATGGCTAGACTTTTTTGACTTGTAAGAAGTCGAGTTCAAGTGGGGTTTCGCGACCGAACATGGAAACCATGACGCGAACCTTGCCGCGAGCCACGTCGACCTGGTCAACCTTACCTTGTTGGCCTTTGAAGGGACCGTCGATGATACTGATAACGTCGCCCTTGGCTACGTCGACAGTAAATTCAGGTTCTGCGACACCGACGCGCTTCATAAGGGCTTCGATTTCCTCTGGAGCAATTGGTGTTGGGGTGGTGCCGGTACCAATGAAGCCGGTGACGTTTGGCGTGTTGCGGACAACGTACCAAGAGTCGTCAGTGACGGTCATTTCGATGAGGACGTAACCGGGGAAGATTTTTTCTTCGGTGACGCGACGCTTACCGTTCTTAATTTTGATTTTCTTTTCCTTAGGTACGAGCATGTTGAAAATCTTGTCGCCCATGTCCATGGACTCGATGCGCTGTTTCAAGCTGTCGAGCACGGCTTCTTCAAACCCGGAATAGGTGTGGATAGCGTACCAACGGCGGCCGTAATTGGCGGTTTGCTTTGCCATATTTAGGAGGTGACGCTGATTAAGGCTTTAAGACCCTGACTCAAGGCGTAGTCGAGGAGGCCAAAGTAGGCGGCCAAGGCGGCGCACAGGATGATAGTGGTGATGGCGTAACGGATGGTGGTCTCACGAGAAGGCCAGGTGACCTTGCGCAATTCTTCGTAGCTGGTGCGGAAGTAGTTGATTGCTACATTGTCTATCAATCGGCGAAGGCGAATTGTTGCCATATAGATGTTTTTAGGACTTTTGCATTTGGCCTATTTTGGGCTTGTCGCGGCGTCGACTTCTCCGTCTTAGCACTAACTAAGCCTCCGAAGCTCTCCTTGCTCCGCACCCAAACTAGTCTCAAATGGAAAAGTCCTATTCATTTTCCTAATAAAAGTACCCCTCTCGGGGAACACAGGTAATATAAGCCAAAACCCCCACTTTGGCAAGCGGAGGTTTCAAAAATGGTGGATAAGTGGCTAAACATCCAAGTTCGTAACGTCCTTAGCGTGTGTTTGGATGAATTTTTTGCGGGGGGCGACTTCGCTGCCCATGAGAATGTCGAAGGTTTCGTCGGCGTACACAGCGTCGTCCACAGTGACCTGCTTCATGATGCGGGTGGCTGGGTCCATGGTGGTTTCCCAGAGCTGGTCGGGGTTCATTTCACCCAAACCCTTGTAGCGCTGGACGTTGATTTTGACGCCGTTCGTGACAATTTCTTCTTCGTCCTCACCGGGCTTGATTTCTTTGACCTCCACTTTGCCGCCAGTCAGCTCGCTAATGACGCCAGCTTTTTCTTTGTCGCTGAAGGCGTATTTGACCTGCTTACCAACCTGCACACGGTAGAGAGGTGGCATGGCAATGAAGATGTGGCCCTTGGCGATGAGTTCTGGGAAGTAGCGGTAGAAGAGGGTGAGGAGGAGGGTGGTGATGTGGGCACCGTCGACGTCGGCGTCGGTCATGATGACAATACGGCCGTAACGGAGGGAGGTCATGTCGAAACCTTCGCCGATGTTGGTGCCAAGCGCGATGACTAAGTTTTTGACTTCGTTGTTGCCGAGGAGCTTGTCCAAGCGAGCGCGTTCGACGTTCAGAATTTTACCGCGGAGGGGAAGAATAGCTTGGAACTCACGGTTGCGGGCTTGCTTAGCGCTGCCGCCTGCAGAGTCTCCCTCAACAATGTAGAGTTCTGTGCTGGCGGAGTCTTTGCTGGAGCAGTCGGCGAGTTTGCCCGGCAAGGTGAGGCCTTCTAAAGCGCCTTTACGGAGCACGGTTTCGCGGGCGGCACGGGCGGCTAAGCGAGCGCGTGAGGAGAGTAAGCATTTGCTAATTATTTCTTCTGCGTCCCGAGGGTGCTCTTCCAGGAAGACACCGAAGGCTTCGCCAAAGACGGCTTCGACGGCGGCGCGAGCTTCAGGGTTGCCGAGCTTGCCTTTGGTTTGACCTTCGAACTGTGGTTCTGGGAGCTTGATGCTGATAACGGCGGTGAGGCCTTCACGGACGTCTTCACCGGTTAAGTTCTGATCTTTTTCTTTTAGGTAGCCTTTGTCACGAGAATAGCTGTTGAGGACACGGGTGAGGGCGGTGCGGAAGCCGGCCATGTGGGTGCCGCCTTCGGGGTTGACGATGTTGTTAGCGTAACAGTGGACGCTTTCGTAATACTCGGCGGTGTACTGGAGGGCGACTTCCACGAACATTTCTTCGTAGGGTTTGTTAACGTAGAAAACATTTGGGTGCTTAGCTTCCTTCTTTTGGTTGAGGTGACGGACGTAGCTAGAGACTCCACCTTCAAAATAAAAACCGTAAGGAATGCTGATATTAGGTTCACGCTCATCGGTGATTTCGATGTGAATGCCGGCGGTTAAGTAAGCCTGTTGGCGCAAGTGCTCCAGGATATAACCGTAGTCGTAAACGATTGTTTGCATGATGGTGGCGTCGGCGTGAAAACGGATGGTAGTACCGCGCTTTTTGGTTTTGCCAACTGAAGTGACTTTGTCTTGGGGAATACCTTTTTTATAATGCTGCTGCCAAATTTGGCCGTCGCGATAAACTTCGGCGAGCAGGTCGTCGGAGAGAGCGTTAACTACGGAAACACCGACACCGTGCAAGCCGCCGGAGATTTTGTAGCCGCTTTCTTCACCGCCAAATTTACCACCAGCGTGGAGTTTGGTGAGGACGAGTTCAAGGGCAGAAACTTTTTGCTCGGGGTGGAGGTCAACCGGAATGCCACGGCCATCGTCTTCTACGCTGACCCAGTTGTCGGGCAACAAACGTACGACGATCTTGCTGGCGTGGCCAGCCATAGCTTCGTCGAAGCAGTTATCCACCACTTCCCAGATGAGATGGTGTAAACCTTCGGGCCCAGTTGAGCCAATATACATGCCTGGGCGCTTACGAACAGGCTCCAAGCCTTCGAGGACGGTAATGTTCTTTGCGCTATATTCACTTCCTTTGGCAGCCATAGAGACAATAATTCAAGTTCAGGAGGAGTTTATCACGCCTGTGGCTGACAGGCTAGTTGATAACTCAGTTAGCCAGAAATAGAGAATTTAATTTTGACGTCCAAAGCGTCGGCGAGTTTATAGAGAAAAGCCATGGTTGGATTGGAGTTGCCAGCTTCAAAACGAGAAATGGCGGATTGTTTGGTGCCCATTTTTTTGGCAAGTTTAGCTTGAGTGAGGCCGTTTTCTATGCGCTGATTCAGCATGCAGCGAATTAAGACATCTTCTGATTCGAGCTCATCGTAAGCTTTTTTGAATTCTGGGTCTTTGAGAAGTTGTTTTTTATGATCTTCGAATGAGATATATGCCATATAAATATATGATAACATTTATGATATATCAGTCAAGAAGAGAAAGCTTTCTTTTGGCCATCGCTAGTTCATTTCTTGGGAGTTCTTGTGTTTTCTTAATAAAGCCATGCAGAATGAATATGCGATCTTTGTGGAATGTGTAAAAGAGGCGAACTTGGAGCAGACCCAAAATTCTTAGTTCGTAGATTCGGGAAGTTATTTTTCTGGCATTGGGCATCCTAACGCGGTGGTTATAGTCTCTCAGTAATGCAAAACCACGAATGATTTTCGCTTCAGTTGGCTGGGTAAATGAATCGGCAAATTCCTTTATAGCCTCATCGATATAAATGATATCCATAGTGTTGTTTTTGTACATACTATCATGAACTCATGTTATACTACCTGTATATGGTGGAGCCAAAACTACAAGGAGATTTTGCGGATATTGAAAAACGCTACAAGGAAGAAGTGGCGGTAACAACGTGGCGACCTAAGTTGATGCTAATTGGTTTGGTGATTTGGGGTGTGGTGGATGCCGCGCTGGTAATTTTCTTTTTGGTGACGGTGACAACTTACGTGGTGCAAGGACAATTTGATGAGGTGAAGACGATTGGCTCGATTGGTCAGAATGCGGGGCTTGCTCATACGATGGCGGTAGCCCGATTAGCACAACCAATTTTAACCAATGATGCTCGTGTGCTAACCCATGACACAACGACGTATGACATGTATGCCGTGGTTGAGAATCCGAATACAGAATGGTATGCAACTTTTAATTATAACTTTACGGCTGGGCAGATTATCACACCGGTTAAAGAGGGTAACTTGATGCCTGGGGAGAACAGATATCTGACGGCACTTAACGTAAAAGCTGATGCCCGGCCGGTGGGAAGTAAGTTGGTGGTGAATGACGTGGTGTGGCACCGTATTGATCACCACTTGATTGCAGACGTGACAGCGTTTTTGGCGGTGCGAAATGATTTTCAGGTGACGGATGAAGTGTATGCGCCGGACGTGGTGTTGGAGACGGACACGGTTGGGAGGTCGACGTTTACACTCAAAAATGTAACGGCGTACAGCTATTTCTCACCTGTGTTCACTGTGTTGCTGAAACGTGGGGGAGTAATAATTGGCATTAATGAGGTGACACTGTCGCAATTCGTGACTGGTGAAGCACGGGCAATTAGCGTGCATTGGTTCGGGGATATCCCAAATAGCGGGACGGTGGAAGTGGTGCCGATGATTAATTATTTTGATGAGACGGTGTATACTAAACCACCGAGTGATGTTTCGGTTGACCCGAGGGATTTGATTAAGAGCAGGCAATAACTCGTACAGGCCAAGGCTCGTCGCTCGCAACCGTCGCATCTCCTGTTCCTATCTCAGGCC
>DOZH01000003.1:39238-43407 GCA_003518105.1 Candidatus Uhrbacteria bacterium | reverse complement strand
CGAGTCTCGCGTTGACTGGAATCGGGTATTAAGTTTGATACTGGGGGTTTTGCGGGGTAGACTGGTGAGGTATGGAATCATTAGGTCGACATTGGCAGCGCGTTGATTGGTTGTTGTTGTTCGCAGCTTTTGTTTTGTTTGCTTTTGGTATTTCGGCGATTTATTCCGTGGAGTTGTCGCACGGCGGGAGTTTTGTGTTGATAAGGAAGCAATGTATTGCTTTGGTGATCGGGTTGGTGGCAGCGTTTGTGATTAGTCGGACTAATTATCAGATATTTCGTAACTACGGACGTGGCTTGTACTTTTTAGGCGTGTTGTTAATGATTGCTGTGTTTATTTTTGGCCGAACGCTCAATGGTTCGACGGGTTGGTTTGTGTTTGCCGGTTTTGCCTTTCAGCCGATTGAGTTCATGAAGTTTGCGTTAATTACGCAGTTAGCACGCTATTTTGGTGAGCATGCAGAGCGTCGTTTTAGCTGGAAAGATTTTGGGCGGAGTGGTTTGCTGACTTTGGTACCTGTGGCGTTAGCAATGGCGCAACCAGACTTGGGTGGGGCTATGCTCCTCGGGCTTATTTGGTTGGTGATGGTCTTTTTTGCTGGCGCGAAGTTGCGTCATTTAGGCTCTCTTTTGCTGATGGGCGGAGTGATTTTTACGCTTGGTTGGTTTGTGGTTTTTCATGACTATCAGAAGGAGCGAATTGCGACTTTCTTGAACCCGGCCTCGGATCCCTTGGACACTGGTTACAACGTAACGCAAGCTAAGATTGCGATTGGTTCAGGCGGAGTTCTAGGGACTGGGCTTGGCGCGGGGTCCCAGAGTCAGTTACGCTTTTTGCCACAAGCAGAGACGGACTTTGTGTTTGCGGTGATTGCGGAGGAACTAGGGTTTATTGGCGTGGCAGCAATTTTTGGGGCCTTAGCATTGTTGTTTGTACGGTTGATTGTAACGGCTAGGAATACGCGTGATAACTTTGCAGCTTATTTAGTATTGGGCGTTTTTGGCCTGTATTTAGCTCAGGCTATGGTTCATGTAGGAGCTAATTTGTCGCTGTTGCCGGCCACTGGTGTGGCTTTGCCGTTTGTGAGTTACGGCGGTAGTTCGCTGTTATTGAGCTGTATTGCGCTAGGAGTAGCAGAAAGTGTTGCTGTTACCTTGACGCCAGGTAGGAAATTGTCCGAATCGATGCTACACTAGCGGCGCCTATGGACTTAAGCCAGCAAATTCCGATGCCAGATTGCCCTTTTTGTGGGGTAGTTTATGGTACTTCGCCAAGAGTCATCGTCGACGAGGGGAATTATGGCGAAATGGTTCATGTTACTTGCATGGCTTGTAACCGAGCGTTGGCTATGAAGGTGGAACGGAGCGCTCACTGCGTGAAGAGCGTAGGGCTGTTGACGGACTGTAATGCGGAGGATTACAGGCATTTTCTGCGTTCTAAGCGAGTTACCTTGGACGATGTGCTGGCCGTGCACGAGGGGTTATCCCGCTAACGGTTGACAAGATTCTAATTTTCCTGTGAAATACGGCGCATTATGACCCATACAACACTCGCAGCAGAAACCCGTACCTTGGCCGGCCGCAAGACCGACGCCCTGCGTGCTGAAGGTAAAGTCCCAGCTGTCATGTACGGCTTTGGTACCGAACCAACCAACATTACCGTTGATCGTAACGCTTTTTTGAAGGCTTACAAGTCAGCTGGTGAGAGCACTGTGCTCGACCTCGACATTGCTGGTACCGTGCACCCAGTGTTGATTTCTGACGTTCAACAGAACGTTTTGAACGACTTTGTCACGCATGCTGACTTCCGTCGCGTTGACTTGACCCACAAGATTGAGGCCAACATCCCACTTAAACTCACAGGTATCTCTTCCGCTGTGAAGGACTTGGGTGGTACACTGGTACAGTCCCTGGAAGAAATCGAAGTTGAATGTTTGCCAAACGCTTTGGTCCACGACATCACAATCGACATTTCAGTGCTTAAGACATTCGACGACGTGATTCGTGTCAGCGACTTGGTCATTCCAGCAGGTATGGAAGTTAAGACCGACGCTAACGGTGCTATCGCTTCCGTGCAACCACCACGTTCTGAGGAAGAAATGGCCGCTTTGAACGCTTCTGTAGAGGGTGACGTCAGCAAGGTAGAGGTGTTGACCGAGAAGAAGGTTGAACCTGTAGAAGCCAAAAAGTCAGATAAAAAATAATACATGAACAAAAAGACCGCTATTACTTTCGCCACTTGCGCGCTCGTGATAGCGGTCTTTGTTATTGCTTTTTTGATCTACCGACCAGCCGAAAAAGCGCCAGAGGTAAAGACTGAGACTGCCGCGACAGTAATCGATGAGGTGATTAGAAATCCATTGACCGGAGAAAAACTTGAGGTAGCATTAACGGAGTTGCCGCAGGTGACGGCTGTGATGGTGGAGAACTCGGCGGATGCGTGGCCGCTCGTCGGCCTTGACCAGGCTTTTTTGGTGATCGAAGCACCGGTGGAGGGCATGATTCCACGGTTCGAATTATTTTTTGCGCCAGACGCAGTAGCGCCTAAAATTGGCCCAGTGCGTTCAGCTAGACCGTATTACGTTGATTGGGCTGCTCAGTTCGGGGCGTTGTATGCTCACGTTGGTGGTTCACCTGATGCGCTTGATAAGCTAAGGACGGCTAATGTGACGAACTTCGATCAATTCTTTAATGGTGATTATTTTTGGCGTGATACTGCCACCCGTTCAGCTCCGCACAATGTCTACACGTCGATTGAAAATTTGGTCGACGCTGAGATTAACGTCAAGAAAATGCCCGTGCCTAGTTATACGTTTTGGCAGTTTAAGGACGGTGCAGCTAGCGGCGAGAATCATTCTCTGACTATTGACTGGACGGCGGGTGGGACTTATGACGTGGCTTGGGATTATGATGCCGCGACTAATGTTTATACCCGTAAGCAGGGTGGCACGGCTAACTTCTTGGAGCACTGGGCTAAAGTTGTTGCGGATAACGTAGTAGTGATGGAGAGTGATATGGAGGTATTAGACGAGAAAGGCCGGCGGTCAATTAGGACGACTGGAACTGGTAGCGCGATGATTGCCCAAGATGGGCAGATTATTACGGCGACATGGAGTAAGGAGAGTGAGACCGCGCCGTTACGCTTTTTGGATGAAGCTGGGAATGAGATTAAAATGAATGCGGGCAAGACGTGGATAGAAGTTGTGCCGTCGCTGAGCCAGGTGACAACGTCGAACTAGAAATAAAAAGTCTCGCTTGATGCGAGACTTTTTATATTGTGACGTGGATGACACGAGCCCTACCGGTGAGGTCGTTGTGAAGAGTGACGGTGGCGTGAGGGAGGTGAGACTTTACGAGAGCGTGGGCGGAGAGTCTTTGACTTGGATCAATTTCGATTAAGACGTCGAGCTTGGCTGGGAGGATGTGACGGTGAGCAGAGATTTGCGAGAAGAGTTGATCGTAGTGATCTAAGCCGTCAATGCCGGAGACGAGGGCGAGGCGAGGCTCGTAGGCTTTGACGTTGGGGTCGAGGCCTTCGTACTGGCGGTTGCTGATGTAGGGGAGGTTGGCGGTAATGACGGCATGCGGGCCGAGTGACTCACCGTGACTTTCGTCGAGGAGGGGAGTGAGCAGGTCGCCCTCAAAAAAAGCGACGAGGTGAGTAAGTTTTAGGCTCTCGGCGTTTAGTTTGGCGACGGTGAGGGCGCTGCTGCTTAAGTCGATGGCCACAGCTGGACGGCCAGTTTCTGCGGCTAGGGTGAGGGCAACGGCGCCGCTGCCGGTGCCGACGTCGATAATAAGGGATGTTGGGGCGATGACGGTTTTAGCGAGATCCACCATGGTTTCTGTATCCGGGCGGGGAATGAGAACATGGGGATTGACGGTGAACTCGCGGCCGTAAAATTCTTTGTGGCCGACCAAGTAGGCAACTGGCTCGTGGCGGACGCGGCGTTCGACTAAGCGTTGAAATTGTTCGATGTGGGTGGTGGTTAAGGGGTCTTCGCTGTGGGCGAATAAATAAGCGGTGCCGCGGCTTATGACGTGCGCTAAAATAACCTGAGCGTCGAGCTTGGGGTTTTCTTTGTTGCCGCGCAATTTTCCTTCGGCCCACTGAAGGGCTTCGAGAATGGTCATAATGTTAATTTTATCGGTTCCAGTCAACGCGAGACT
>DOZH01000003.1:37290-39039 GCA_003518105.1 Candidatus Uhrbacteria bacterium | reverse complement strand
GCGCGTCCCTCGGTCGACGAAAGGGACATCCCGCTCGTCTTCGTTGACTGCGGGCTCGAGGCTCAACGTCGTCACAGGAGACGTCGGCAGTCGCTCGCTCCTACAAGGATCTGGCTGCTAAAAAGTTTACTCCTCATCCTCGTCGTCCATAGAGGCGGCGAGTTTGCCGTCGCGTTCGGCCAAACGGAGCGTGGTGATGATGTTACTGATGTCGCCGTTTAGGATGTTTGGTAAGCCGTGCCAGCTTTGTTTGACGCGGTGGTCGGTTAAGCGGTCTTGCGGGAAGTTATAGGTGCGGATTTTTTCGCTGCGTTCACCGCTGCCAATTTGGCTACGGCGTTCGGCCGTGAGGGTGGCATTTTTCTTCTCGTCTTCATAGGCACAGACGCGAGCACGGATGACTTCCATGGCTTTGGCTTTGTTTTGCGACTGGGAACGCTCGTCCTGACAGTAAGCGGTAATGCCTGTTGGGACGTGGACAATGCGGATAGCCGAGTAAGTGGTGTTAACGGACTGACCGCCGGCGCCGGTTGAGGTAGTAGCTTCGATGGTGAGATCTTGCGGGTTAAGAGCGAAGTCGCTTTCTTCAATTTTTGGGAGAACAGCTACAGTTATTGTCGACGTGTGAATGCGGCCAGCCTTCTCGGTAGACGGGACACGCTGCACACGATGGACACCACTTTCGTATTTCATGGTGCCGTAAGCGCCTTCGCCGGTTACTTCGAAGATGATTTCTTTGAAGCCGCCCAGGTCGTTTTGACTTTGCGAGAGCAGAACGATTTTCCAGTTATTAGTTTCCGCAAAGTGGGAGTACATACGGAAGAGATCTGCCACGAACAAGGCTGCTTCGTCGCCACCGGTACCGGCGCGCATTTCAATGATGGCGTCGTTGTCGTCCTTGGGATCGCGAGGGAGGAGGGCAAGTTCGAGGGCTGTTTCCGCGGCGGGGAGTTGGGGCGTGATGTCGGCCACCTCCGCCGCGGCCATGGCTTGGACTTCCGGATCGGCGTCGTTCAAAGAAGCCTCAGCATCCTTGAGATTGTTCATGAGGGTTTGATACTTGCGGCCAATGGCGACGGTGCGACCAGTGGCTAAGAAGGCCATGTTAGTAGCGCGTAATTTTTTTTGGTCGTTGAAGGTGGCCGGATCCATGAGATCAGCTTCCAGGACGGCTAATTTTTTTTCTTGGTCGGCGACCAGTTTCTGGTAGTCCATAATTTATTTTATATCTGAGGCTATTCTACACCCTAAAACAAAACACCCAAACCGAAGTCGGGGTGTTCTGTTAGCGTCGCTAAGAAGCGGCAGCAGCTTTCTTGTCGGCCTTGGCCTTGGTACGGGCAGCAGCTTTGGCGGCCTTGTCCTTGCTCGTCATAACAGCTTCCGACTTGGCGGCAGTGCGACCAGTGAACTTCTCGACGCGGCGAGCAGTGTCCATGATCTTCTGCTTACCAGTGAAGAATGGGTGACAAGCGGCACAGACTTCAATGTCAATGCGCTCCTTGGTTGAACCGGTGGTGTAGGTGACGCCACAAGCACAGACTAACTGCGCTTCTGGGAAGTATTTTGGATGGATACCAGCTTTCATAGCTTTGGGTACGGTACTGCTTTGTATACAGGACCAGGGTGATTTATGGGAGAAAACTATCATTCTGAGCGCTTTTTGTCAAACGGCTGCGGTATTGCTATCCTCGATCGGCAACACTCCATTCCCGTCAACGCGAGACTCGGGGAGTCCCTTTCTTTCTC
>DOZH01000003.1:31372-37082 GCA_003518105.1 Candidatus Uhrbacteria bacterium | reverse complement strand
TCGTCTTCGTTGACTGCGGGCTCAGTGAAATACGTACGAGCCAGAAAAGGCCAAGTAGCGAGGGGCTGGCTAAGTTTGTTAGTCGGGTGACGCGGAGGGGGGCCCCCGGGCGGCGCGCAGCTTGTCGAGCACAGAACGGGGTCCGCAGTCGGCAGGACCCGACGAACTATGGTCCCCGAGCCTTGGCCTGTACGAGCCAGACAAATCATTGAATAACCTCCAAAATCTAATAATTGAAGTACATATGCCCACCCCAATCACAGACTTCGATTACCACTTACCGCCCGAGTTTATTGCCCAAACTCAGTTAATTCCGCGAGATAGCTCGCGTTTATTGGTGGTTGATCGAGAGACTGGGGAGGCTAAGGATAGGCATTTTTACGATATTGTGGAGGAATTACAGGCTGGGGATGTGCTGGTTTTTAATAGTTCAAAGGTTTTTAAGGCTCGGTTACTGTTCGGCGAGATTGAAATTCTAATCTTGCGGATTCGTGAAGGGGAAGCCGATGTTTTGCTGCGACCGGGGCGGAAATTTGCGGTGAGGGCGGCGTTGCCACTTGAGGGGGCGAGGGTGAAAGCGAAAGAAGCGGACGGTGTGGTGACGATTGAGACTGGGCGAACGGTAGCCGAGATGCTGGATTATTGCGCTAACTATGGCGTAATTCCGACGCCGCCGTATATGGAGCAAGGAGTCGACGAGGTGGCTTACCAGACGATTTACGCGAAAGAAGTGGGCAGTGTGGCCGCGCCGACGGCTGGACTGCATTTTACACCGGAGCTCATCGAAAAATTGAAAAATAAGGGGATTCAGACGGAATACGTGACTTTGCACGTTGGTTTAGGGACTTTTCGGCCAGTACAGGTGGAGACGCTCGAGGAGCATACGATGCACGGCGAATTGGTGAGTATCGACGAAGAAACAGTAAAGAGGCTAGTAACAGCTAAAAATGAAGGTAGACGAGTGATTGCTGTGGGAACTACGACAGTTCGCGTGCTGGAGGGTGTCGCCCAGAAATTTGGCCAACTACAGACGTATTCTGGCGAGATTAACATGTTTATTACGCCGGGGTTCATTTTTCGTGTTATCGATGGCCTCATTACGAATTTTCACTTACCGAAGTCGACTTTGTTGGTGCTAGTTTCTGCCTTGGCGGGGCGGGAGAGGGTCTTGGCGGCGTATGAACAGGCGAAGAAGTTTGGGTATAGGTTCTTTTCTTTTGGGGATGCGATGTTTATTAGCTGATTTCAGCCATAAATAGGCCAGTTAGGTTGACTAAAGGCCTGTTTTGTGGTATTATTTTGGGTCGTTAGGAAAGTATCCTGACGTCGTTTTGCCCACTGAGATAACCCCCCGCACCCAAGGAGTCACCATGACCCATGCTTTTACTGGCACCACCCCGGCCAAGCTCGAGGATTTCACCCCCGAGATCGGCAACGCCCTCTGGGAGGCCATCATGGCTGCTGGCGGCAACGCCCGCGACGTCGAGAAGTTCACGGCCAACCCCGCGCTGATCCGCTACTTCATCGCGAAGGTCAACCCCCAGATGGTGGACTGCGACGAGGTGCCGAGCATCCCGAGCGGTCTGACCATCGCCGAGGAGAAGCACCAGATCAAGAGCCGCATGCGCGGCCTGGTCAACCCGGCCGAGGTGAAGTTTTACCGGGATTCGCGGCAGGGCCAGACGAGCTACCTCAAGGGCACGCTCCTCAAGGAGGCGCTCGAAGGCCAGCCCGTCATGCCGGCCAAGCTGCTTGATTGGTACTCGGCCAACCCGGGTGAAATCCCCGAGAGCTGGAAGGGACAGGCCGTGTTCTTCTGGGGCACGATCTACTCGGACGGGTACGGGAACCTGTGCGTCCGTTATCTCGGCTGGGACGGTGGCCGGTGGGACGCGTACTACGACTACCTCGACGCTGCCTGGGACGCCGGCAGCCCGGCCCTTGTCTCCGCGAGTACGTCCTCGGCCGCTCAACCTGGCTGATCCTCAGCCCTCTGATCCTTTGTCCTCAATTCTTGAGCCTTGGATCGAACTGGCGTCTACACAGCGATGTGTGAGGCGCCAGTTTTTCGTTTGAGCGGAAATTTTGTATACTAGTTTGGAATGTGACTAATGTACTAGTGGCTACGGTGACTAGTCGCCGCATTCCGTGACTGGTAATTGAGCATTGCTTTGGCTACGGTGAAAGCAAGAGTAATTGCTAGCGCGAAAATATGAAGATTACTCGGTGTGCTGCGTTAGTCGATTTTAGATCGCACATAATATTCAACTGTAAGAGTAGCTGAAGGCTATTCGAGCAGCGGTGGACTGGATGGTGCGGCACGCAAGACTCGGACGGGAACGGCAACCTGTACGTCCGTTATCTCAACTGGGACGGTGACCGGTGGTACGCGAACTACAACTACCTCGACAACGACTGGAACGCCAACAACCCGGCCCTTGTCTCCGCTAGTCTCTTCAAGTTTGCCTTACGCTCCGAAATCAAGTTTCGGAGCGTCTGGTTTTAAGATTTTATTGTGCCAACCGCCCAGCATTTTACCGATATTTTCGAGCTTTATTGAAAGTTCTAAATAGTGATCATTTTTGAGAGATTTGTTTTCCCAGAGGATCATTAATAAAATTTTCATGGTGTCTAGCTTGCGAATAGCTACGCGCAGAGCTGGCAGTTTGTCGGCCTTGGGTGTAAAACTAGCCACGCTGATAGCTTCGATAGTATCTATGAAAAGGTCGTCTATGCGTTGACCGAGAGTGCGACGATGAGCTTTACCGAGGTCGGAATAACGTTTAAACCATAGAGCGTAAGCGTTTTTGCAATTATGCAACAAGGGAATCAATTGGGGGGGGGGTGACATTAAAGGATTTTTGGCTGGTGGGAGTTTGTGTGTTCATAAATATGAGGATGTAATTAGCCTAGAGAATTTACTCGAAGCCTGGGGTGAATTTAAAGTTGGTAAGAAAACAAGGCTCGACGTACAGGAGTTTGAGCATAATTTAATGACCAACCTGATTATTTTACACGAAAGTTTAGTGGATGGCACTTATATTCATAAATCATATAATGCTAGGGCTATTAACGATCCAAAACCGAGAAAAATTCATATAGCGAGTGTTCGTGATCGAGTTCTGCATAGGGCAATTTATAGAAGACTATACCCATTTTTTGACCGGATATTTATAGCTGATTCATTTTCTTGTAGAGATAATAAAGGGACTCACAGGGCGTTGCAACGATTTGAGGTAATGGCTCGGCAAGTGTCGATGAATAATACTAAGACTTGCTGGGTGTTGAAGTGTGATGTGCGGCAGTTTTTTGCGTCGATTGATCATCGAGTGTTGCTTGAACTATTGAGTAAGAAAATTGCTGATGAGAAGCTGCTGTGGCTGCTGGCTAATATTATTGCTAGTTTTTCATCGTCCAAGCCTGGCGTTGGTTTACCTTTGGGTAATTTAACTTCACAGTTGCTGTCCAATGTTTATTTGCATGAGATGGATTTGTTTGTTGAGCAGGGATTAAGAATCAAGAATTATATTCGTTACGCTGATGACTTTGTGCTGCTCAGCCGCGATTACGATGAGCTTAAAAGTCAGCTTTATGTGATTAGCGATTGGCTTGGTGTCGAACTTAAACTGTGGTTGCATCCTAACAAAGTGTCGATTGAAACTATGGCTAGTGGCGTCGATTTTCTGGGTTGGGTGCATTTCCAGAAGCATCGAGTTTTACGGGGAGTGACCAGGAAGAGAATGATCAGGAATGTTGCAAAAGGGGCGGGTAAAGAGAGTTTAGCGTCATATAGAGGGATGCTAGGATGGGGGAACGGGTATAAAATTGCCAGTAAATTGCCAAAAAGTGGGGGTGAGGGCTTGACCTAAAAGCAGTATTTGGCTACACTTCGGCCACTTATTCATCACTCAGATCTGGTTTCCCCGAGTAGCCTTTGCCTCGTAAAAGAGGTCCTACCGGTTCAGATCGTGGTTAAGCCCGTTTACAATCTATCTTTCGATCTATTTGGCGCTGTTTTGGCTCCAAAGCTTTCAGACCTCCGCAATGTAGCTACGGCTATATCTTGTCGGTCTTCGAGCTTTTCGCTCAAAACATCATCCAAATATCTCTGAAAGCAAGATTGTGCACGAGCTTTAAAAAAGGAACTATATTATGCAGACTCCAGAACTTTTAGACATGTTGAAGGCCGGCGTTCACTTTGGTCACCAATCCTCACGTTGGCACCCAAAGATGCGCGAATACATTTACGGTGTTCGTGGTGGCGTGCACGTGATTGACCTCGAGAAGACTCAGGAACAGTTGGAGAAAGCTTTGAGCTACGTGGAAAACTTGGTGTCCCGCGGTGGCAGCATCGTCTTTGTTGGTACCAAGCGCCAGGCTCAGGACATTGTGGCTAAGTACGCTTTGGACTGCGGTATGCCATACGTCAACACTCGTTGGTTGGGTGGTACTTTCACCAACTTCCCACAGATCCAGCGTTTGATTAAGACCTACTTGGAATTGAAGGACAAGACCATGAAGGGTGACTTGAAGAAGTACACCAAGCTCGAGCAGTTGCAGTTCTCCCGCAAGATTGAAGAATTGGAAGAGAAGATTGGTGGTATCAGCACCATGACTCGTTTACCAGAAGCAGTCTTCATGTTGGACGCACGTCACGACAAAACAGCTTTGCGTGAAGCTGTCGCAACTAAGGTTAAGATCGTCAGCATTGTCGACACCAACGTCAACCCAACTGGTATCAGCTACGTAATCCCAGCTAACGACGACGCTGTCGGTTCCCTGGAAATGATCGCTAAGTTGATGTCCGAAGCTGTTAAGGCTGGTAAGGCTAAGGCCGTTGCTAGCGCCAAGGCAGTCGTGGAAACCCGTGGCAGTGCCGAAGATGAAGTAAAGGTTTCCGCTAATGCCGAAGCCACAATCGCCGACTTGGACATTGTGATGAAAGATAAGGTGATGTCGGAAACTAAGAAGACTGATACTAAGGCCTAATAGAACTTCCTAAAAATTACCCTATGGCAATTACCGCAAGTGAGGTAGCGAAGTTGCGAGACACGACCGGGGCCGGCATGATGGATGCCAAGAACGCGTTGACGGAAGCGAACGGCGACATGGAGAAAGCAATCGACATTCTCCGCAAGTCTGGCGCTGCTAAGATGGCTAAGAAGAGCGACCGTGCAACTGGCGAAGGCCGCGTGCACTGCTACAGCCATGGCAACGGCAAGATTGGTGTGATCGTGGAAGTCATGTGTGAAACAGACTTTGTAGGCCGCAACGAGCAGTTTGTAGAGCTCTGTAATGACATCGCGATGCACATCGCCGCCAGTGCTCCACTCTACATTTCCCGCGATCAGGTGCCAGTTGAAGCAGTAGAGAAAGAAAAGACGTTTGTGACAGAAAGCTTGGCTGATGAAAAGAAGCCAGCGGAAATCATCGCCAAAATTGTTGACGGTCGCATGAGCAAGTACTTCGCCGATATCTGCTTGATGGAGCAAGCCTTCATCAAGGACGACAGCATGACAGTTGGCCAGTTGCTTGAGAGCAAGATTCTCTCGATTGGTGAGAACATCAAGATTGGTCGCTTCTCCCGTATTCAACTTGGAACTGAGTAAATAAAGTTTAAAAATCACTTCCCGTGACGCGTGCAAGCGTCCGGCGAGGTGATTTTTTATTTGTAAATGTTAGAATTTCAGTCAACGCGAGACTCGGGGAG
>DOZH01000003.1:21839-31192 GCA_003518105.1 Candidatus Uhrbacteria bacterium | reverse complement strand
TCGGTCGACGAAAGGGACATCCCGCTCGTCTTCGTAGACTGCGGGCTCGAGGCTCGGTCAGCGTCGTCAGAGCAGTCAGTGACAGTCGCTCGCTCCTACAAGGCTCTGGCTCGATAATCTTTTTACGCTACCAACTACTGACTACCAACTACTAACCGAAAATATGCTATACTATGAGCAGATATTTTTGAGTTTTCTTTTATGGCGAATATTGCCATCAACGGGTTTGGGAGGATTGGGAGGAATGTGCTCAAGGTTGGGTGGGGAAAACCGGGGTTTAAAGTAGTGGCGATTAATGATTTAACAGATGCCGCAACGCTGGCGTATTTGTTGCGTCATGACACTAATTATGGGACGTGGTCCGTGCCAGTGTCGGCCAAAGGAAAAGACTTGGTAATTGACGGTCAGGTGATTCCAATTTATGCGGAGAAGGACCCGAGTGTTTTGCCGTGGAAGAAGTTGAAGGTTGACGTAGTTATCGAGTCGACTGGTTTTTTTGTGACGGAAGAAGGCTCCATGGCGCATATTAAAGCTGGGGCTAAACGGGTAGTTATTTCGGCACCGGCCAAGGGCGGAAATGTGCCGACGTATGTGCTGGGTGTAAATGATGGTTCGCTTAAGATGGAAAAGGCGAGGGTGATTAATAATGCTTCTTGCACGACTAATAGCGTGGCGCCAGTGACGGCGGTGATTGACGAGGTGTTTGGTATTGCTAAGGCGATGTTGACCACCGTGCATGGCATGACGGCCTCGCAGTCTTTGGTGGATTCACCAAAACGAGATTTGCGTGAGGGCCGGGCTGCTAGCGAAAATATTATTCCAACCACAACTGGGGCAGCGATTGCTGTGACCCAGACTTTGCCGCAGTTAAAGAATAAGTTTGATGGCCTGTCTATCCGCGTGCCTGTGCCGACAGTTTCTTTGTCTGACATGACGTTTGTGCTGAAGCGAAGGGTGACAAAGGAAGAAGTAAATGAGGCTCTGATTAAGGCAGCGAAGAGTCCACGTTGGAAAGGTATTCTTGGCGTTACAAACGAGCTTCTGGTCTCGAGCGATTTTGTGGGTGATCCGCATTCGGCGATTGTCGACTTGGCGTTAACGAATGTAGTGGACGGCGATTTGGTTAAAGTAGTGGCTTGGTATGACAATGAGTGGGGCTACGCTAACCGCTTGGCGGAGATTGCGTTGGATGCGGTGCCGAGCAAGCCTACTGTTGCCAGAAGAGTAAGAGTAAAAGTAAAGAAAGCTAAAACTACTAAGACAATTACTAAGATTAAAACTAAGAAATAATATGCGCACCGAAGCCATGACCGACCGCTTAATGAAAGTTACGCATTTGCCAGTTTTTGGTGTGGGTTTTGTGGCCTTACGCATTGCTATTGGTTTAGAATTTTTTTGGGCTGGCGTGTCGAAGTTTGGCGGTTGGAGCGCGGCTGGGTATTTGCAGTCGGCTGATGGTCCTCTAGCCAACTTCTTTCATTCGCTGGCTGGCAGTGGCGTAGTGGACGCTTTGAATATGTGGGGTTTGCTGCTGATTGGTGCGGCGTTAATTTTAGGCTTGTTAGTACGACCAGCTAGTATTTTTGGCATGTTGTTGATGGCCTTGTATTACTTGGCCCATTTTACTGGTAATACGGCAAACGGTTACATCGAGACTCATATCATTCAGATTGCGGCTTTGCTCATGTTTAGCGCTGGTGGAGCTGGTCATATTTTTGGCTTGAATGGTTTGGTGGCTAACATGATGCGTAAGCCATGTAAGGTAGCGAAGTTTTTACTTGGCTAATATGGCGGACAGACAGCGCATTGTCATTTTGGGTGGTGGCTTTGCGGGCGTCAATGTGGCGCGACATTTGGCTAAATCAGCCAGAAATGACGATGAAATTATTTTGTTGTCGTCTAGTAAAATGCATACCTTTACGCCGTGGTTGTACGAGATTGCGGCTGCTAGAGCTGATGAACACGGTAAACAGGAAAAGCGGAGCATGGCTAAAACAAGTGATATTTCGTTGGATTTTTTAAAGCCGAGAGTGGCGATTAGAGAGGTGAAGATTGCTGGACTCGACTTGCAGCATGAGCATGTTTTAATTGAGGATGGGAAAACCGTGCGTTATGATGCGTTGGTAATTGCTCTGGGCAGCGAAATGGCTTATTTCGGTATTCCCGGTTTGCAGAAGTTTGCGTTGACCTTGAAGACGACGAGTGATGCGTTGGCGATTCGGCGGAAAATTGCTGAATTGGTAGCTGATTTACGGCGTGGTGATAAATCAGAGCTAAAAATTGTGATTGGAGGCGCCGGGCCCAGCGGTGTAGAACTGGCGGCAGAAATAGCAACGATGTTTACTGGTTTAGAACGCAGACGAGAAATCGCTAAAAATATAGTGTCGATTACGCTGGTTGATGGTGGAGAGCGAGTGCTCGGCATGATGACGTCGAAGATTTCTAGATTAGCTGAGCATAGGTTGCGTGTATTAGGGGTCAAGGTGATTTTGCGGGCTCGGATTAACGAGGTGAAGGTTGGGGAGGTGCTAATTAAAGCCCCCTCTAGCTCCCCCATAGCTGGGGGAGAATTTACGGTACTGCCGAGTGACTGCACTATTTGGACGGGCGGGGTGCAGCCGGCAGCAGTGTTAAAGAATTTTGCTTTGCCCAAGGATCCGCGGGGAAGAATTCTGGTTGAGTCGACGTTTGAAGTACAAAAGCAAGCTAATATTTTTGCGCTGGGTGATGCGGCGATGTTCGTTGACGAAGTTACAAAACAGCCGTTACCACAAACTGCCCAAGCGGCTGAAAATGTGGCACCGGTGGTGGCTGGCAACGTGTTGCGGGCTTTGCGTCGAACTAAGTTAGAGGCGTATAAGGCCAGAAAGCAATGGCCGTATTCCATTGCTGTGGGTGGTAATTATGCGCTGTTGGGTTACGGTAATTTGGTGTTGAGTGGTTGGCTAGGCTACGTTATTCGTCGGTTAGTCGACTTACGTTATTTCTTAAATTTGTTGCCATTAGCCACTGCGGTAAAATTTTGGGTCCGAGGTGTGCTAAAATATAGAAAGAATGATTAGTTTTTTATGAGATTAAAATCCTGGAAGGCGAGTGATGTTAAGCACGGCACGCGAGTGCTGTTGCGGATTGATGCCAACGTCGACCTGGTGCGAGGTCGAGCGTCTATTGGTAGATACGACAAGATTGCCAAAGCCTTGCCAGAGATTTTACGGTTGCAAGCGCGGGGTGCATGTATTATTTTGTTGACTCATTTAGGACGACCACGCGGGAAGCAGACGGAGTTTAGCGTTACGCCAATTGCGAAGGCGATGAGTAAGGCATTAGGTACAAAGATTTTGGTGTCAGAGGACGTGGTCGGTAAAGATGCATTAAGGCTGGCGTCGACTATTAAGCCGGGGCAGATAGTCATGCTTGAGAATTTGCGTTTTGATAAACGAGAAGAGGCTAATGATGATACGTTTGCGGAATTACTGGCGAGCATGGGTGATGTTTATGTGAATAACGCGTTTGGTGTGTGCCATCGGGCGCATGCATCTGTGGTGGCGATAACCAAGTTTTTGCCGAGTTTTGCTGGGGGACTGCTCGTTGAAGAGGTGAAGCAGTTGAGTGCGCCAATGAAGAAGCCGTTTGTGTTGATTGTTGGAGGTAATAAGTTGGAGACGAAGGTGCCGCTGCTTTCAACTTTGGGCGTAAAGGCAGATTTGGTGATAGTGGGTAGTGGTTTGTTGCCGGCTTTTAAGAAAGGTAGATTGTCTAGTGGGGCTAAGGGGGTGATCGATTTATTGGGCGATAAGTTGCGGTTGCCGGTGGATACGAGGATTGATCGACGGGGGAGCGTGATTGATATTGGTCGGGCGACGGAGCAGGTATTGCCGACCTGGTTACGCGGGGCGAAGACGATAGTTTGGAATGGGCCGGTTGGGTTGGTGGAGGAGCGAGCTGGGGCAGCGGGGACGAAGGCGTTAATGAAAGCAATTGTGGGCGTGCATGGCGCGCGGAGCATAGTTGGTGGAGGGTCGACCGTGGCACTGGTCGAAAACAGCACTTTTGCTAGTAGATTTACCTTACTTTCGACTGGTGGTGGGGCGATGTTGGAGTTTTTGAGTGGGGAGGAGATGCCGGGATTAAAAGGCTTGGAGGGTTGACTTTTTGGCGAATATTAGTTAGGTTTTGGGGGCTCGAATAGTTTGAGCCTGGTTCTTTAACACGTTGCTAGCTTGACTAGCGAGGAGATGAGATGGCTGGAAATATCGTGCGGCGACAGGGTAAGTTGAAGTTGGTGTTGACGCCGGCAGGTGCTGACTTGTTGGCGGTGAAAGGCGACCATACGGCCTTGAAGGTGCTGGAGCAAGCCCTGTTCGATAGCGAGTGTGTGACCTACTCGCAGTTGATCCACAAGTTCTTCACAGATGAACGGTGGCCGATGACTGAGCTGCGGGACATTATGTCCGCGGTGAGTAAGCATCTGCCCATGGTCCATCAAGCGGACAAGATTGACCCAGCAGCCATCGTGGAAGTGTTCTCGTCTGTGTCTGTGCCGTTGCCGTTTGGCTACAACCTGAAGAATGAGCGGCGAGTGATGATGACGGCCGACTACGTGTGTGGTGCGGCGGTCTACCTGAATGGCCTGTACCGTACTGGGCGGCTCGGCGGTCGCGACGTCTGGAATGAGGTGCAGAAGCACTCGCCATCGCAGGCGGTGGCGGAAGCCCTCATGCTGGTGGTGCATCCGTCCATGAGGGATCCGGGTAGGTCGCGGGATATCCTGACTGAGTCGTTGCAGCGGATCTGTCAGACCTACGGACTGACTTTGACCGGCAACTGCGCGGTAAAGCTGTACGACCTGTTGGCCGACGAGCTGGCGACGCTCCGCAAGGCCGAGCAGGTGATGGCGCTGCCGAAGCTCAAGACATCAGCGCGGCTGGAAGTGGTCGAGCTGGTGGTGACCGAGGAGTCTGTGTCGGCCAGTGAGGTCGTCAGCGAGGTGATGTTAGATGAGGTGATGTCTGTTGTGCCTGAACCGGCGGCAGAATCGCCGATTGACACGGTTCGACAGTCGCCTGTGGTGATCAGAACTTCACAGGTGAAGGCCGGCATTTACAGTGTCGCCAAGGCGGCGCTCGCTCAGCTCGAGGTGACTGGTTGGCCAGTGGGAATGCTCAACATGAAGCTGCTCACTCGGGTCGTGGTGCTGGTTCAACCGACTTGCCCGCAACCGGCCGTGACAGTGGCTGAAATGAACGGAGTGTTTTGGGACCGCGTGAGCACTGGCGTGTACCAGATGAGGGACGTTTCGGTGACCGTCTTCACTGGTGCGCCCAGAGCGGTGGCCGAACAGGTGACGCCAGCCCAGATCCAGGAGTTGGTGCAGAGTTTGTTGACTGATACTGGCGTGTTCGGAGCTGGTGAGGTCGAGCAGGTCAAGGTGAAGTGTCCGGCCAAGCCCAAGGTTGAGGTTGGGCCGGAGAGCGCAGAGGAGACTTTCCGGCGCCTGTTGCCTGGTCGGATTCTCGAGCGAGAGCAGGATCTGCAGAAGCGGCGGGCGGAGCAGGAGAAGAGGGAGAAGGGCCTGGTCAGCGTGCAGGAGGCGATCGATGCTGCCTTGGCCAGGAAGGCGACTCTGGAGACGGAGTTGGCAGCTTGGCGGGCCGAGAATGAGCCGCTGATGGCTGAAGCAGAGAAGAAGCTGGGCCACTTGAAGGCCTTGCTCGAGTAAGCGTTCGTACTCGTGGTTAGCCACGGGTGACCGGGTGGGTGCAGCTGCACTTGCCCGGTCTTTATTTTATTGACTTTTTTGCTGAAATAGCACAAAATTGCGGCGCTTGGATTTTCCAGGTACGTACATTCACAACGGACACCGGAGTCCTACATGACTAGCCTGAATTCTCCCCACAAGACAGCAGAGAGCCTGCCGACGGTGAGCCTGGAGCACCTGAACAGTCAGGGCCACGAGAAGATGTGCGACACGCACAAATATTCGGTGTGCGCGTACCTGGCTGAGGCTTTGCGCCACCGTGAGTGCGAGACCTACGTTGAGTTGATCGAGACGCTCTACGACGAGCAGTGGCTGCCGGATGTGATAGACAGGACCATCACCTTCCTCAGCAAGAACTTTCCCTGTATTCACAAGGAGGGGAAGATCGACTCGATGGCGGTGGCAGAGGTGTTGCGCGCGACCCAGCCTGGCTTGCTGCGTGGCTATGACGCACAGGGCGACCGTGATCGCTGGCCGAGTGACGCTGAGCGTGTGTGGCGCAACGTCTTGCTCCTGCATGAGCTGTACCGGCAGAGGGAATTGCCGGCGGCTAGCCTGGATGAGTACCTGGAGAAGAAGGTGCAGCTGCCTGCGGACTACGAAGTGCTGCGCAGATGCATCGCGCCGGCGCTTGGCAAGAACCGGGTGATTGATCGGGGCAATTTGGTTCTGTCAGCCAAGCAGTTCTACCAGGTACAGATCGTGCCCGTGGTCGAGCCGCAGCGCTTGATGGACGTCACCCGAGAGAAGCTCGGTTTCCTCATCCGGACGCACGGCAAATCGCCGGTTGAGAAAGTGCAGATCGAGCTTGACTACGCGCGTGTCAGGTTGCGTAGCCTGCGCGGTGAGCTGAAAAAGCAGACTGGCGATGCGTTGCAGTTGGTGCGGGCAGAACTGGTGGTAGCTGAGGCGGCAGAGGGCGAGATTCTGAGGCGGCGGGCCACGTTGATGGCGGAAGTAGAGAGCCAGCCAGTGGTGACGCCGCCCGTGGTGGAGCCAGTGACGGCGGCGCAAGTGACGGCAACCATGAAGGTGACGCACGCTGCAGAGTTGGCAATGTTGGCAGCTAGCGTGCACCGAGCGGCTGGCCTGCTGTTAGCTGGGTTGGCGGTCAGGACCACTTTGCCGGCTGACGTGATTGTTGGCTGGCAGCTGAAGAAGGTGGTGTTGGCGTTGACTTCTGACGACCAGGCGCCGTCCTTTGTGATGGAGGTGATCAACTCGCTGGTTGGTCGCGGTTTGACGGTGTTGGCTCGCAAGTCTTCGCTGTTGAATAGCGTGTTCCGCTGGACTGAGGTTGACTACGGTCCTGGCGATCAGGTGGCGGCGCTGAAGCTGACGTTTGTGCAGCGTGTTGCCGCGAAAATCATCAATGAGGAGATGAGCAGTCTGCCCGGCTTGCGGTCCACGCACAACTGGATTGCCAGCAACACCGAAGGCATCATCACGGACATGGATGTTGAGCGGCAGCTGGAGAAGAGCGCCGTTGAGCGGACATCGCCCGTGGTGATTGAGACACCGGTCGAGACTGTGGCGCCGGCTGTGGTTGAGGCCGAAGTCGAGGTTGTGACGGAGAGTGTGACGGCGGTTACTGCAGCGGCGGTCGAGGAGACTGTCGAGGCGGTGGTAGCTGTGGCAGAAGTGGCCACTGTCGCCGCTGAAGAAGTCCTGGTCGAGCTGGCGCCTGTGGCTAGCTCGGTGTCTGAAGAAAACAATGTTCCTGAGGAGGGAGTGGTCATGAGTGAGAATGTGAATCAGGTGTTGGTGCCGGTGGTTCGTTGTTCGCCAGTAGCGGCGGAATGTCACCGGGTGGCCGGCTTGTTGCTTGAGCGGTTGAAGCCGCATGGTTGGCCAGATGGTATCCTGACAAGCCCCATCTTGCAGAAGGTGGTCCTGTTGGTGAGGCCGGGCAATCGTCACCCGGGGGTCGTGGTGACCAATGAGATGGTCGCTAGGGGTTTGACGCCGGTGTTCTACCGCGGCGGTCACCAGTCTGTCTTCCAGCGAGATTTGGCGACGTTTGACACGACAAGTGCGACCGTGAGGGTGCAACCTCGGATCGTGCCTGACGAGGAGGTACAGGCGTTGGCTGAGGCCTTGTTTGCCGATAAGGTGTGGTGGACGGACACTGTCGCCTATCTCCGGAAGTGGGCGCCGCAGGTGATGGAAGGGATTGCCGATGAGGTGACCGAACCTGAGCCTGTTGTCGAGCCTGAGGCCGAGGACGAGCCGGTCGTTGAGTCCAAAGCGACCGCGCAGGTGGAGTCGGCGAAGGCCGCGCAGCCTGTGGAAGCGCCGGTGGCTGAGCCTGAACCTGAGGAAACGCCGGTGGCCGAACCGGAGCAGGTGTCGAGTCCGGCTGAGCCGCAGCCAGAGCCAGGGCCTGAACCTGAGCCTGAGCCGGTGTTGGTGCCAGCAGTGGTGCCGGTGCTGAGCAAGGCTGAGCAGTTCCAGCAGTTGCTGCCTACGATGATCTCGATGCACAGGGCGAAGATCGAGAGCGCGCAACAGGCGGTGGTCAGCCGTCAGCAGGAGGTGGAGCGTCTGCAGGAGGCGTTGCGGCTGGCGACGGAGGAGTTGGAAGAACAGGAGGCGAGGACGCGGGAAATTGTGATGACGAGCGGAGTAAGCTTGGAGCACATGGAGGCGTTGCTCGAGAAGTGAGGAGTTCGTGAGGCGTGACCGGGTTGGCGTGAAAGCGCTGGCCCGGTCTTTTTATTTTAGAAAGTTTTGTTTGTGTTATAATAATGTCATTAGTAGTAATAATATTTTTTATGGCACTGGAAAAGCAAACAAGTTTTTGGCCAGAGTGGAGGAGTAATAAGTTGTTCACGCTGTTATTGGCGATTGCCTTGGTTTACGGCATCGTGTGGTTGTTTGTGCAAATTGAGAAGACGTTTGTAGAGATTGATCAAGTTGGCGTAGCAGATCAAATGCCAGCTACGATTACAGTAACTGGTGAGGGCAAGGCCTCGCAGGTACCAGATGAAGCTGAAGTGGATTTGAGTATTACTTCGACTGGGGCAACAAGTAACGAAGCGCAGGATACTAACAGCACAGCCATGAATGCTTTGCTTGCCAAGATGAAGTCACTTGGTATTGTGGCTGCCGATCTCCAGACGTCGCAGTATAATTTGTCTCAAACGTATGATTATGACGTCAGCCCAGCTAAAGTGATTGGCTACCAAGTAACACAAAGTTTAACCGTTACGATGCGTGATACCAGCTTGGCGGATAAGGTATTGGCCGCGGCTGGAGATTTGGGAGTGACGAATATCGGTAATGTAGCTTTGACGGTGAGCGACACGACTAAAGTGGTTAGCGATGCTCGCCAGTTGGCGATCACTAAGGCCCAGGTGCAGGCTGCCAGCATTGCGTCGGCCATGGGTCAGCGGATTGGGAGTGTGGTTAGTTACAACGAATCAACTGGCGGTAGCCCATATCCATATTACAGCGGTATGATGGCGGACAAGGCGATGGGTGGTGCACCGTCACCGGAGATTGCGGTTGGTAGTAATGAGTCGGTGGTGAATGTGACTATTACTTATAGTCTTAGGTAAAAAATCAAGCTTGATTCCAGTCAACGCGAGACTCG
>DOZH01000003.1:2669-21619 GCA_003518105.1 Candidatus Uhrbacteria bacterium | reverse complement strand
CTCGTCTTCGTTGACTACAGGCCGCATAAAAGTTTAACTAGAATGAATTATGAAAGAGAAGATCGAGGGCATTCATGCTCATGAAATTCTCGATTCGCGGGGTAATCCGACGCTTAATGTGACGGTTACTTTGAAAGACGGCACTAGGGGATCTGCCTCGGTGCCGTCTGGCGCATCGACGGGTATTCATGAGGCTTTAGAGTTACGTGATGGCGACCCGACACGGTACCGTGGGCTTGGGGTGCTGAAGGCCGTGAAGAATGTGAATACGAAGATTGCTAAGGTATTGAAGGGTACGGACGTGTTTGATCAACGGGGAATTGACGACACCATGCGCATACTTGATGGTAGCGTGAATAAGCATAAGCTGGGGGCCAATGCGATGCTTGGTGTTTCGTTAGCTTGCGTGCATGCGGCGGCCAAGCGGGCTGATTTGCCATTGTATGAGTATTTGCGCCAGGCGTTTGATTTGCGATATAAGGGTTATAGGTTACCGACGCCGTTCATGAATGTGTTTAATGGCGGACGTCATGCGGATACTAATTTGGACATGCAGGAGTTTATTATTATTCCGCATGGTTTTACCCGCTACTCACGAAAGGTGCAGGCGGGGAGTGAAATTTTTCATGCGTTGGGTGACGTGCTGCACGCTGACGGCCTGGATACGGACGTTGGCAATGAAGGAGGCTATGCGCCTAACGTCGGCAAGACTGAAAGTGCGCTCGAGTATTTGACCAAGGCGGTGAAGAAAGCTGGTTATAAGCTAGGTAAAGAAGTCGGGTTTGGCATTGACGTGGCGGCCAGTGAGTTTTTTGATGAGAAGAAGGGGATATATGTGCTTAAGACTGATAGGCGGAAGTTAACTGGTACTGAGATGATTGATTTGTACGAACTGTGGATGAAGAAATATCCGCTCCTATCGGTAGAAGACGGATTGGCGGAAGATGCCTGGGAGGATTGGACCGAGCTGACTAAGCGACTGGGTAAGAGGATGTTGCTAGTTGGCGACGATTTGTTTGTGACGAATGTAGAGAGGGTACAGAGAGGGATTGATGAGAAAGTGGCGAATGCGGTGCTGATTAAGCCGAACCAGATTGGGACGTTGTCCGAAACGATTGATACCATTTTGTTGGCGCAAGCGAATGGCTACAAGATTGTCATTTCGCATCGCTCGGGTGAGACTTGCGACACGACGATTGCCGACCTCGCTGTCGCCGTCAATGCTGAGTATATTAAAAGTGGTGCGCCTTCGCGGTCGGAGCGTTTGGCGAAGTATAATCGGCTATTGGAGATTGAAGAGGAGTTGTTGAGTTAGTCTGTTAGATTCGGGTTCCAGTCAACGCGAGACTCGGGGAGTCCCTTTCTTTCTCCGTCGGGCCACGTCGGTCAACGAAAGGGACATCCCGCTCGTCTTCGTTGACTACAGTCCCGAGCCACCGCCAAGCGCTAGCGCAGGCGAGACGACAGGCCGACGTGTCGACAGCTAGGGTGAGTTAGTTTGTTACGAACCCGTGCGATAGACCGTCGGGCAAAGGAGTCGTGCTGGCACGGTGCCAGGAGTCTTGACCAAATTTTGTTTGGACACGGTCTAGGGCGACGACGACGCGTTGCATGCGGCGATCTTTACGGAAGAGTGAAACGGGAAGTTTGATAGTTTTGAAGTCGCTAACAGAAATGCCAATGAGGCGTACGCCGCGGTTGAGATCGAGGCGAGGTGAGAGCAAGGCCCAGGCGTTTTGGCTAATAGTGAGACCGTCGCTTATGGGGATATTTAAGAGCTTAGCGCAACCGTCGCTGCCGAAGTCGCCGTAGCGAACGTAAACGGAAACGCGAGAAGCGACAAAGTGTTGTCCACGTAAACGCCAGGCCACCCGATCGCACATGGCGAGGAGATTCTTTTTTACTTCGGGGATGGTGTGGGGGTCGTGCGGGAAGGTATAAGAGTGGCCAATGGATTTTGGCGCTGCGTCGTCGTCCTCTAGTACATCTGTCGCTAGGCCGTGAGCTGCGTCGGCGAGCCAGGTGCCGTAGCTTTTGAAGAGATTGATAAGTTGGGCACGAGGCAGGGTGCGGAGGGTGGCCACGGAGGTGACGCCAATTTCCGCCAGACGCTTTTCCATTCGTGGGCCGATACCGCAGAAGTCAGCAAGGGGACGGCTTTTTACAAAGTCTTCAACATCGGATGGACGGACGACGGTGAGGCCGTTTGGTTTGACGGATTCTGAGGCGAGTTTGGCGACCAACTTGTTGGGGGCGATGCCGATGGAGACGGTGCAGACTGAACCGCAGGCGGTTTTGAGGTCACGACGGATCATGAGTGCCATCATGCTGGCACCAAAGTAATTTCCAGCTCCTCCGGTGACGTCAATAAAGACCTCGTCAGTGCTGAACTGTTCTAGGTCATCCGCGTATTTTCGGCAGACGGTGAGCAGACGTGCAGTTATGTCGCCATACTTTTGGGGATCACTGGGAATGATAATAAGTTCCGGGCAGATTTTTTTGGCCTGCCAGGTAGCCATAGCTGTTTTGACGCCTCGAGCTTTGGCTTCGCGCGAGGCGGTGGTGACGACTGAGCGATTGATGTCGCCACCAGCTTTACCAGCTACCGCAATAGCCTTCCCACGGAGATGGGGATTGGCTTGCTGCTCCACACTGGCGAAGTAGCTGTTGAAGTCGATGTGCATGATAATCCGAGACATACTGAGAACCACTACCCGTTATTTGAGGGAGGAGGTCAAATAAACATAAGTAGATGGGTCTCAGAATGGCTCGCTTACCGAGTAGTCTACCGCGCGGGTTCGTAGCAAGATAACTCACCCTTGCTCTCGACTACTCGCCGCTCGCCTCGCCTGCGCTAGCGCTTGGCGGTGGCTCAGGACTCACTGATAAGGCCAAGGCTCGTCGCTCACGACTCAGGCATTCGCTTTAACAGACTTCGTCGGGTCCTGCCGGCTACGGACCCCATTGGGTGCTCACTAGCGTTGCGCGCCCAATAGGGGGCCTCCCTCCGCGTCACCCGACTAGAAGAAGTTGGTTTTCAGCCCTCGTTGCTTGCTCCTACAAGACTCAGGCTCATAAAATGTTTATGTACTTAGGTAGATAAGAAATCTTGTTCGAGGCTTTCGGTGGTGAGATTATTCAGCATAGAATTCGGTTATGTGCCAGTTAAGGGTTTCGGTGTCGAAGCGCAGTTTCATAAAGTTAGTACTGTCAGAGACTGAGAAATAGAAGAGACGTTTTTGCCCTTCACGAGCACTGTGAACCAGGTTGACGTGGGGGATTGGATAGTGGCGATTGTTCCAGAAGATGCTGGTGGGTTTGACGCGTGGACCGTCGAATTCGACGGTGACGGCGATAGGATCATTGATGAACTCATGCATATACGTAGAACTTCCTCATTTGGCCTATTTTGGGCTTGTCGCTGCGCCAACTCTTTCATCTTAGACTAACTAAGCCTCAAGAGCTTGGCTTGCTCCGCACCCAAACTAGTCTCAAATGTGAAAGTTCTAGGGTTATGGATTAAGTGGTTTGCAGTCGCAGGGGTAGGAGAGCACGGAGCTGTGCGCGGAATTTGCGGAGAGAGATGCGGAGACGGAGGCGAAGTTTGAGAGAATTAAGAGAACGGGAAATGCGGCGGGTGCGATAAGCGAGCGTCACGTTGTAGTGACGGAGTGTGAGATTGGTCATAAGGTTTCAATCCTCCCCTTAAGATTGAAGATTAGACTGTACCGAACTTGCGAATAACGGCGCGGACGATGCCTTGGATGTTGAGGTCACCTTTGATGATAATAGGTTTCATGGTGCTGTTGGCGGGCTGGAGGCGGATGTAGTTCTCTTCGCGGTAAAAGCGTTTGAGTGTGGCATAGGCATTGTCGAGTAAGGCAACGACAATGTCGCCATTTTTAGGTGAATGATTGCGTTCAATAATCACGTAGTCGCCGTCGAAAATACCGTCTTCGATCATGGAACGTCCTTTGACTTTGAGGACATAGGAGTTCATGGCGTCGGTCACAAAGTCGGCAGGAACGGCAAAGGCTTCATGTTCCTCAATAGCTTCGATAGGTACGCCAGCGGTAATGAGGCCAGCGAGCGGCAACATGATAGCCATGGGTGAGAGAGGTTCAGTTTCTACGACTTCGATTGAGCGAGCGGCGCCATTCTCACCAGTGTTGATGATGCCTTTTTCGCATAAGGCTTTGATGTGTTGGTGGACGGTGGCGGGGGATGAGAGCCCGAGGACGTCGGCAATTTCGCGGTAGGACGGCGTGTAGCCTTGGTCTTGCACAAACTTTTCGATGCAGGAGAGAACTTCACGTTGTTTTTTGGTTATTGAGGGTAGTCGTGGAGACATATTTTGACAGTCCTTCCTCATTTGGCCTACTTTGGGCTTGCAGCGTCGAAAACTTTTTCATCTTAGCACTAACTAAGCCTCGAAAGCTTTTCTAGCTGCGCACCCAAACTAGTCTCAAATGTGAAAGTCCTTGGTTAGTGTTCTTGTCTGTTCTTTATCTGTTCGTATTCTATAACGAACAAAAACCGAACGCAATGTTTGGGTGGGGATAAGTGTGCCGAGGCCGGGCCTAGGACCGGCCTCGGGGGGTTTTGACACGTTGCTTAAGTCGTCAGAATGACTTAAACTCAGGGGGTATGTTGAAGGTTGTTGAAGCGCCGTTCCCGGGTCACCCCGATAAAATGTGCGACCAAATTGTGGAGGCGATTGTGGATGAATATTTGCGCCGTGATCCACTTAGTCGCTTGGATTTGCAGGCCTTGGGTAGCCACGGCATGGTTATGATTGGTGGTGTGGTAGATAGTCGGGCGGACTTTGATGCGTCTGATTTGGCACGTCGTGTTTATGCGAAAATTGGTTATACGGATGGCTTGGAGCCGTTTGTGAATACCGAACGACCGACGGAGGATGTGGCTCGCACGATTGTGCAAGGTGGCGCACAGGGCACGACCGTGGTGCATGGTTATGCGACTAAAGAGACACGGGAGTTTATGCCGCGACCGGTGGTGTTTGCCAATGCGTTGGCTAAGCGCGTGGATGATTTGCGGCGGACTGATCCGCTGTTTAGTTGGTTGAAGCCGGATGGTAAAGTGCAGGTGGCGATGGATGGCGAAGAAATCGTCGGCGTGACTTTGATTATTGAACATGACGACGTGATGGAGCAGGCCCAGGTGCAGTCGCTATTGTATGATGAGGTGATTGTGCCGATTTGTGGGACGGGCGAGGGTATGAAGATACTCGTCAATCCTAGTGGTAAGTTTACGAATGGTGGCTTTGCGGCTGGCGTGGGTGTGAGTGGACGCAAGGTGTTGGCTGATAGTTATGGTGGTTTGTTGCCGCATGGTGGGGCGAGTACGGCTGGTAAGGATCCACTGAAGCCAGCTCGGGCTGGGAGTTATATGGCGCGGGCCGTGGCTAAGCAGTTGGTGAGCGAAGGGACGGCGAATAATGTTCTCGTTACCATCGTTTATACGGCCGGTATGAAAGAACCGACCTTACTCTCCGTGCGCGGGGGTGACGGTACGGATTTGACGGACATTGTAAAAAAGCGTTTTGACTTTAGGCCCGAAGCGATTGTTGAGCGTTTGAAGTTGCGGCAGCCGTGGTATGAAGCGACGAGTGTGTTTGGGCAATTTGGGAGGCCTGGCGTACCGTGGGAAGATGCGCTCGAGTAGGCTGTCGATAAAGTTTTCTGCTATACTTAACACATGATCAAGAAGTCAATCATGTGGACGACGGTGTTTGTGTTCCTTGCTATGGGGAGCGCGTGGTTTATGTTTACGGCGAATCCGGAGGAGAAGATGGTGCAAAGTAGTGACGGTGAGGTGACGGTGACGGGGTTGGCGAGAGTGAGTGCGCCGTTTAGTGTTAGTGCGTTAACGGCCCCCTCCAACTCCCCCATAGCTGGGGGAGAGCTTACTGGCAACGTACTGTTCGGACAGAGCTATCGCATCGAGCCTGCGTCGACCTTGTTACCGAAGCCGGTGGTGCTGACGTGGCAGTTGGGAAATTTGGCGGTGCCAGCTGGTGAGGTGGGCGTGTTTAGGTTTAATGAAGAATCGTTGATGTGGGAGATGGTGGAAACGGTGGTGGCGCTTAAAGCCCCCTCCAACTCCCAGCTGGCTAGGGGCAACGGCACTGACGCCATAGCTGGGGGAGAGCTATCAATTACGACGTCGACCTTGGGCGTGTTTTCACTTGGTCAGAAGGAGACTGTGACGGTGCCGGAGTTTGTGGAGGTGTATAGAGATATTTTGACGACTAAGCCGGAGGGGGCGGTAGGTTTTGTGACGACTGTGGGCTACGCACGGGAGGGGGAGTCGATAATTAAGTTGCCGAGTGCTGGGCAGCAAGGGGGTTGTGGTGGAGCGGTGCGGCCAGGAGAGAGTGAGCAAAAGTCTACGGTGACGCGCGAGGTGATACTGCTGGTGGATGATGTGCAGACTAAGGTGACGCTGACGTTTTTTACACGTTGGCTGATGGGTGATGGTTGCCCTGTGGATGCTCCATTCATATCATCCTCAAGTCATGGTATACTGCCGACATCGTAGAGTTCGGAAAGTAAAAATATAATCAAAATTTTAAGGAGGAAAAATATGGCCATCGCAAAAAAGAGAGCACCCGTGAGTCGTGCTAAGAAGTCCGTAGCATCAGTCGCCATGCAGAATACTTTCAGTAAGAGTGGTTGTGATGCTTGCAACTCCTTGCCAGTTGGCAGTATCGAATTGACGGCTTTGATGTTGGTCTTGGTGTTCTCGTTGTCGGCGGTACTTTTTACTTCAGTTTTTGCTTTGCAGACTAAGAATGAGGAGATCAAGCAGTTGCAAAGTCAAGTGTCGGCCAACTTGCCAGTTAGTGAATAATTTAGTAAGAATAGGGGGCTGAGATTTAGTCCCCTTTATTATTTCTATGAAGAAATCGACGAAGGTTCTTGCGACTTTAGCGACACTTTCTATGCTCGGTGCTGGCTGCTCCGCAACGAAGCCGGTGGCTACAACTGTGCCTGGAACGCAGGACGCCGCAGCCGCTACAGCTCCAGTAGCTGATACGACCACACCAACAGACTCTACTCAATCTTCACCAACACCAGTTATGGATACAGCACTGAAATTCCCCGGCGTCTTGTCCGCCGAACAGATTAACGGCAAAGAGGTTACGATCAGCACAGCTAAGGGTGACATTGTAATTAAGCTTTACCCCGAGACAGCGCCGAACACAGTTTCTAACTTTGTTTACTTGATCTCGCAGAAGTTTTACGATGGCGTGATCTTCCACCGTCGCGAAGAAGGTTTTGTCATTCAGGGTGGTGACCCAACGGGCACTGGTCGTGGCGGTCCTGGTTACAGCTTTGCCGACGAATTGAAGGACGACAAGACTTACAAGCGTGGCACTGTGGCTATGGCTAACGCCGGGCCAAATACGAACGGTAGTCAGTTTTTTGTGATGTTGGACGACGTGGCTTTGCCGCATCTTTACACCATTTTTGGCGAAGTGACGCAGGGCATGGACGTGGTGGACAAGATTGCTGTGGGTGACAAGATGACGAGTGTAATTGTTGAGGACGCTAAATAAGAGTAGCTGATCAAAACAAAAGCGAGCCAAGTGGCTCGTTTTTGTGTAGGGTAAAGGTTTTTTTTAACTCCCCCATAACTGGGGGAGGGTTTACTTCACGCTGACGAAGGTGCGGCGCTGCAATGCTCCAGTGAAGTTAGGCATCTTCTTTTTCATGAAGCCAACGACGCCGGAAGTGATAGCGTACAAGGTGTCGTCCTTACCGCGACGGACGTTGAGTCCTGGGTGGATAGCGGTACCGCGCTGACGGACCAAGATTTCGCCGGAGAGCACTTTGGTGCCGTCGCTGCGCTTAACGCCTAAGCGTTGAGCGCGGGAATCTCGACCGTTTGTTGTAGAGCCTTGAGCCTTTTTATGAGCCATATAATGCTAGAACCTTGAGGAAGGTGCTGATAATTGAGAGATGTATTTCGGCGCTACTATAGCTAAAATAGGGTCTAGAGTCAAGGCAGGCTGGCGAGGGGGGTAACATTGAGGTATACTGGCCCACATGGAAGCCTTGATTTTGTCAGTTTTAGCTGAGGTTAGCCAGCGCTTGGCCGGACACGGAGGAGGTGTGGAATTCGTTGGGTTTAATCAGGAAACTGGCATATTGGAGGTTAGTTTTGCCGGTGCTTGTCGAACTTGTCCGTTAGCAGCGTTTACCTTGGAACACGCTGTGGCGGCGGCCGTAAAAGAGAAAATTCCGCAAGTCTTAAAGGTTATTCTAGTCCCTTATGTCTCTTAGCGGCTGGCGTGTAGTGTATAAGCAGAAATTTTTTCGCCTAGCCTTGCTAGCCTGTGGTTTGTTGCTGCTGGCTGGTGTCTTACTCGTCTGGTTTGCTTTGTTTCCAGCGGTGGAGAGCTGGCGCGTGGTGCCGCTACATTACAATATTCACATCGGTGTGGATAAGGTTGGTAAGTGGTGGGAACTTTTTATTCCTTCCGGAATTGGCGTAATTTTGACTTTGCTTAATGCTGGTTATGCGTCGATAATCTGGAAGCGTGAAAAGGTTATTGCTTACGCGGCGATTGTCACCGCAGTGGTGGTAGACGTTTTGATTCTGGTACATTTAATCTTCCTTGTTCATTTGAACGTCACTTACTATGCTTGATGCTTTTGCGTTATCTAAAATTTTAGTCTTGGCGACATTAGCGTTTGTACTGGCTTTGGCTTGGACGCCACTTTTAACTCACTTCTTATATCGTTTCCGTTTAGGGAAATCTATTCGGAGTGCAGTGACGGCTCCAATGTTTGCTAAACTCCATGCGAAAAAGGCTGGAGTGCCAACCATGGGTGGCCTGTTGATGTGGGTGACGCCGCTAATTTTGGCCTTGATTTTCTTCGTTATTGCGAGTTTGGCACCAGACTCGTTTATTGGGCAGCTTAACTTCCTCTCACGAGAGCAGACTTGGTTGCCGTTATTCGCGTTGGTCGCTGCAGGTTTGCTAGGTTTGGTTGATGATTACTTGAATGTTCGTGGGATTGGTGAGCATGGTGGCGGTATTCATATTCGCCATCGCTTAGTTTTGTACACGATAATCGCTGCCGTTGGCGCGTGGTGGTTCTACGTCAAATTGGGTTGGGATTCGCTGCATATCCCGTTGGTTGGTAGTGTGACGATTGGCTGGTGGTACATCCCCTTGTTCATTGCGGTGATTGTAGCTACGTCGTTCTCAGTGAACCAGACTGACGGCTTGGATGGTTTGGCTGGTGGGACGTTAGCTTCCGCCTTTGGCGCTTATGCCGTGATTGCCTTGTTGCAGGGCCAGGTGGACTTGGCGGCTTTTTGTGCGGTGATTATGGGCGCGCTGTTTGCCTTCCTGTGGTTTAACATTTGGCCAGCTAGGTTTATTATGGGTGACACTGGGGCGATGTCGCTTGGGGTGACGCTAGGCGTGGTGGCGATGCTGACGGATTCGGCGTTGTTGTTGCCAATTATTGGCATTGTCTTTGTAGTGGAGGCGGTGACAACAGCGATTCAATTAGTTTCCAAGAAACTGTTCCATAAAAAAGTCTTCTTGATTGCCCCAATTCATCATCACTTTGAGGCTAAGGGTTGGCCAGAGCCGAAAGTGGTTATGCGTTTTTGGTTGCTGTCTTGGATGGGTGCGGCCATAGGTTTGATTGTGGCGTTACTGGATTCTTCATTGCTCGGGTAATAATGACTTATGGAGCGCGGCGAGGGGGCAGTTGATCGCGGGTTTCTGCTGCTACTCGGTGGCATGGTGCTGTTTGGTTTAGTTATGTTGACGTCCGCCTCCTTTCCGCTTGGCTTAAGTAAATTTGGCAACGGTTACTATTATTTGATTCACCAGGTGATTTTTGGCTTATTGCCTGGCCTGGTTGGGTTTGCGATTGCGTACAAGCTGCCTTATACAATTTATCGACGCTATGCTGGGGCGATGTTGTTTGTGTCTATCGCTTTGCTGTTATTAGTGTTTATTCCAGGGATTGGTCAAGAGTTTGGTGGTTCACGCAGTTGGATAATGATCGGTTCATTTTCCATGCAGCCGTCAGAAATTGTGAAGCTGACATTCATGTTTTATTTGGCTGGTTGGCTGGAAAAACGGAGTCAGCATGAACTGAAGGATTTTTCGCAGGGGGTATTGCCGTTCTTGTGCGTGCTGGGAGTTGTGGCCTTCTTCCTGATTCAACAGCCGGATACAGGTAGCATGGCAATTATCGTGCTGATGGCTTTGGCGACTTACTTCTCGGCTGGAGCGCCGCTTAAATATTTAGCTGGGGTTGGGGTGGCGGGTGCGGCTGGCTTGGCTTTGTTGATTAAGTTGACGCCGTACAGAGCCGCTCGTTTTATAACTTTTTTACATCCAGAACTTGATCCACAGGGCGTGGGCTATCACATTAACCAGGCGTTGTTGGCTATTGGATCTGGCGGTTTGTTTGGTCGTGGTTACGGGCATTCATTACAGAAATTTCAGTATTTGCCAGAAGTGGCTGGTGACTCTATTTTTGCTGTTATTGGTGAGGAACTGGGCTTGCTTTTTACCTGGGCCTTTCTGACTTTGAACTTAGCTTTTTTGTGGCGAGGGTTCAAGATTGCGGAACGAGCACCAGACGGCTTTGGTCGTTACTTGGTAGTTGGTATCATGACCTGGTTTGGCGTGCAGGCGGTTGTGAATATTGGCGCGATGGTCGGCCTGTTGCCAATTACTGGGGTGCCGTTACCACTTGTTAGTTACGGTGGTACTGCGCTCGCCGTTTCTTTAACGGCAATGGGGATTGTGGCTAATGTGTCGAGTCATGCAAAGCATTAGGTCGAAGGCCTGAGTGGCTCATGCAAATTTTTATGGTAAGATACAGGTTGTAAATATGCTAAACGAACAACATTTTTTGTTAACTGGTGGTGGGACGCTCGGTAGCGTGACGCCGCTTTTGGCGATTGCGGCGGAATTGCGTAAGCGGAACGCCAATGTTTCGTTGTCGTTTATTGGGACGCCAAACGGGCCTGAACGCTTGCTTGTAGAGAGTCAACGAATTCCTTTTTGGCAGTTAGCAGCGCCTAAGCTTGATCGTTATCGCTGGTGGCTGTGGCCAATTTTGCCAGTCATGTTTGTGTTCAGTTGGTTGCGGGCATTGCGTTTACTTTATGTAATGAAACCTAACTTTGTCTTTGCGGCTGGTGGTTATGTGGGTGTGCCAGTGGCTTGGGCGGCGTTCTTTTTACGCATTCCAGTGTGGGTACATCAGCTGGATGTTTTGCCTGGACTGGCAAATAAATTAATGGCACCAGTTGCTCGGAAGATTAGTGTGACATTCGAGGAAACGGCTAAACATTTTCCCAAGCGAAAAACAATAGTCGTGGGTAGCATGGTGCGCCAGGCAATCCGTCATGGCGAGCGCGAAGTGGCCTTGCAGCGCTATGGTTTTAATGTGGCCTTACCAACACTGCTGGTGGTTGGTGGTGGCACCGGGGCGGCGGCGATAAATGAGGCTTGTGCGGTTATTTGGCAGGACTTGGTGCCGTACATGAATGTTTTACATTTGGTAGGGCGAGGTAAGATGCTGACGGTGCTTGAACAAGCTAAACCTGGTTATGTTGCTTTAGAGTTTTTGAATGAGGGCATGGCGGACGCTTATGCGGTGGCCGACTTGGTGGTAGCGCGAGCTGGACTTGGAACAATTTCGGAGTTGGCGGCACTTGGTAAACCATCGATAATTATCCCAATTCATGAACCGTTCCAAGAAGCTAATGCTAAAGTTTTAGAAGAACGCAAGGCAGCACAAGTTATTTGGCATTTAACGCCACAGATTTTAGAGCAGACTATTTTGCGCTTGCTGGATAGCCCTGAGCTAAATGTTGATTTAAGTAAGAATATTCGTGGGTTATTTGCCTTGAACGCGGACGAGCGAATTGCTCACGAAGTTTTAACTTTATTAGCTCCTAAACTATGAACAAGACTCATTCATTGCGTCCGATGTGGATTGGGTTAGCTTGTATGTTGGCTGGTGTGTTGGTTATTTATGTGACGTTTCATTTCATTAAATAGCTCGCTTATACAGGCCAAGGCTCGGGGACTATAGTTCGTCGGGTCCTGCCGACTGCGGACCCCGTTCGGTGCTCGCTAAAAGCTGCGCGCCGCCCAGGGACCTCCCTCCGCGTCACCCGACTAGAGGATTTAGGCCTGCCCCTCGCTACTTGGCCTTTACTTGTTCTTCTTATAAACACCGGTAACTAGGTTATGTTTGATACGGAAGAGATCATTTAACGTGCGCCAGGCATCGTGAATAGGGCGGACGCGGGAGTCTTTGGAGTTGTACCAGGAAACCGGAACTTCTTTAATTTGGTAATGGAAAATGGACTGAGCGATGGCCAGAACTTCCATGTCGAAACCGAAACCGGTGGTGCGCTGTTTGGCAAAGATGTTGTGGGCGGCAGCCTTGGTGAATAGTTTGAAACCGCATTGGGTGTCGCGAATGCCGCGAATGAGGAGGGCTTGGATAAGCAGGTTACCGAGACGGCTTAGAATAATGCGGTAGAGAGGCTGCTTGATGACGACGTCGCTTTCGTGCAGGTGACGTGAGCCAATAGCGACTTGATGGGTACTCATGTAAGGCAGGAGTTTCTCGACTTCACGAACGGGGGTGGAGTTGTCAGCGTCCATGAAGAGGGCGTATTTGCCGGTGCTGGCGAGCATGCCATGTTTAACAGCGTGACCTTTACCTTGATTCTTAGTAAAGGGAAGAACACGAAGCATGGGCAAAAGCTTTTGCATGCCTGTTGCGACCTCGACCGTATTATCCTTGCTGCCGTCGTCGACCATAATAATCTCTACCACTAGGTTTGAAGTGATGAGATACTTAGCGATGTCGCGAAGAGTGGCGGGGAGCCGTTTGGCTTCGTTATAGCAAGGGATGATAACTGAGAGGTCTGGCGTGCGCATAGACTACTTTTTAAACGTCCAGAAGCGGTTAGCGATGAAATTATAGGTAAGCACAGCGATGGAAGCGGCAATCTTGGCGAGCGTTAGGCCCCAGGTTGGGATTGATGCGGTAACGTTAATGATTGAGGCGCTGATCATTAACTGATAGAGGATAGAAGAGAAAATGGTGAGGAAAAAAATGTTGAGCAGCCAGCCGCCAGCGGACACGAGGAGGAACTTGGCGTATTGTTTTTTACTGCCAACTTTACTATCTGCAGCAAAGGTCCAACGGCTGTTCCAGTAGTAGTTATTGGTGACGGCGAGGACGAAGCTGGTGGAGGCGGCGACTGCGTGTAGCGCCGGTGTCGAGCCTAAGAAAGTGGTGGCGATGAGGAAGGTGAAGAGGCCGACGTCGATGAAGGTGCCGCTAATCCCGACTAGAGCATATTTGAGAAAAACGAGACCGTGTTGTTGCCCGAGTTTTTTTAGTGCTAGTTTTTTATTTTGCACAAATTATTTTGTCAGGAGTGAAAGGTCGTTGACGGTTGTGATGGTGTGATAGTCGGGGAAGTCGTTCGGGTTATGAGCTATGATGGTAGCGGGTGAGGTTGGTAAGCTGAGGATGTGATTGCTGGCGCGGTCGGCGATGAGGGCCCAGCCGTCGACATATTCGGTATTACCGTTAGCGTCAGGCACGAGGTAGAGGTGGAGATTAGCTTGTTCGCCAAGGTAGAATCGCACGAGAATGAAGTCGAAGGGATTGGTTGCAATTACCTCGCTTGATGGTGAGAGATTGTTAATTGTAGCGGCAACGGTGGAGAAATGGGGCTGGTAACTATAAGGTTGAATGGCAAGAACTAACAGAATATAGATGCCGACGGTGGTTTTAAGAATGGCAAATTTTTCGTCGAGACGGCTGAGGGCAAGGACTAAAAATAGTACGAGAAAAAGAGCACTGCCAGTTAAGAAGCGCTCAACGAAGAGCTGAACGTGAATGAGCTGGAGGGCGAGGGCAGCGAGGAGTGGGAAGGCGGTTATGAAGCCGAGCAGGGCTAGGTTAGCGTCCCACTTTTTGCGCAGGGTGAGGGTGACGACCAGGGTGGTAATGAGGACGACGAGGATAACGCTGATTGAGGCGATAGAGAGCCAATCAAAACGATAACCAAGGGCTGGAGGAACGCCGGCCACGCCGACTGGGGCGCCAAAGAGGAAGATGTGGATGGCTGTTGGCAGATGGTCGAAGGTGGTGTTAGGGACCCAGCCGAGACTAGCGTGACCGCTAGTTTGGGCGTGGTAAGAGGGGAGCCAAGCGAGGCCGCCGAGTAAGGGGGCGAGGTAGCCGCTCAGTAGCCACGTTAATTTCGAAGTTTTGAATTTGGTTGGTTGTTGGCGATAGTAATGAGCAAAGTCGGCGATAACGAAAGCTAGAGCAAAAACAAAGCCGAGGTAATGGGTGAGAAGAATGGCGAGTAAAGTTAAGCCGAAGGCGAGGCGAAATTTGGTAGAAGTTTTTGCTGCTGAGGTCCAGGATTTTGTTAAGAGAATGGCAGCTAAGGCGAGCAAGAAAGCGAAGAGAGAATACATGCGGGCTTCTTGGCCGTAGTTGATGAAGAAGGGGTTGATGGCCATGACGAGGCTGCCGAGTATGGCTGGGAGTGGGCTTTTTGGGTACCACTGGCGGAGGGCGACGTAGACCAAGCCGATGGTAGCCACGCTCAAGATGACCGAGAAGCTGCGAATGGCCAACGGGCTGCTGCTGGCGATTAGCGTCCAGAGTTTGAGGAGAATATAGTACAGCGGTGGGTGGACGTCGTGGACGATAATACTCATCATCTGGCTCCAGGTTTGACGGACGGTGATACCGGTGAAGGCTTCGTCATACCAGAAGTCGCGCCCCATGAGAGGAATGACGCGGAGGATAGCGCCGAGGGCCATGGTGGCGAGCACAGCTAAGGACGGCCAGAGAGATTTGATTTTGAAAGAGATTTTAGACATAGATTAAGGGAAGTATAGCACGTCAACGCGAGACTCGGGAGAGGGGATCGCCCGCGCCTAAAGCCTCGTCGCTCGCAACCGCCAGTCTCTCATTCCTAGCGGCGCCTCGACAACCGTGCCGGCTGGCTCACCTCGTATGACTCGGGGGCCGGCACAGGGCCGAGGCTGGCGTCGTCGTGAGAAACATGGCAGTCGCTCGCTGTAAATACAAAAAATCCCCCGAGAAGGAGGATTTTTTGGTGCGCCGAGCGGGGATCGAACCCGCGACCACAGGCTTAAAAGGCCTTTGCTCTACCACTGAGCTACCAGCGCAGGAGAGATTTGTGACGGGGGGAGAATAGCATAATAAGTAGATAAAATCAAGTCAGGGCTAGATTGGGTGAATGGTGAGGCATCTGGTATAATCGATGCATATATGGACTTATTAAAACAAGAGAGTTTCCAAGACGCGATTGTGACCGTAATGGGACTAGGCCGCTACGGCGGCGGAGGCGGATTGAGTGCGACTAAATGGCTGCTTCGACACGGGAGTCAGATTGTAATTACGGACTTGAAGGATGCGGCGGAACTAAAAGAGAGCGTGGACGGGGTGATGGAATGGTTTAATAAATATCGCGAACAATTTCCGAATAGAACAATTTATCAGCCACTGTTTATCTTAGGACAACATCGGCCGGAAGATTTTTTGAGTGTGGACTGTGTGGTGCAGTCGCCGGGCGTGCAGAGCGAGGTGGAGTTTGTGACACAGGCTAAGGCGAAGGGCGTAGCGATTGAGTCTGACGTCAGCCTATTTTTCCGTTATTTTACTTATCCAACTATTGCGGTGACGGGAACTCGCGGCAAGACGACGACCACACGGTTGCTCGGCGCGATGCTAAAAAAGATGGATGAGGGTGCAGTGATGGCAGGTAATATTGTAATGTCGCCACTTGAGGTGTTGGATGATTTGCTGGCGAAGAAGACACCGACGCCGGTGGTGATTGAATTATCATCGTGGATTTTGGAGAGTTTGCCGAGTGTGTTTGCGGACTTACAGAAGGGACCAGACATTGCGGTGATTACGAATGTGTTCCCGGATCACTTGAGTCGCTATAAGGATTTTGCTGCTTATATTGCGTCGAAAGAGATTATGATTGCGCAGCAGACTTCGGAACAATTCGCGGTGCTGAATTATGATAATGAGCCATTGCGCCAGTTATCAGCGAAGGTGACCGGTAAGCTGTTTTGGTGTTCGGGAACGTGGCAAGAACATGACGGCTGTTATGTGAAGAATGGTCAGGTGGTGTTCCGTCGAGATAATTTGGAAACGGTCATTTTGCCGGTAGTTGAACTCGGTTTGCAGAGCTTGGAAAATTTGGAGAATGTGTTGACGGCAGCTTGTGCCGCTATGTTGCGCGGTGTAGCTGTAGCTGACGTGGCTAGTACGTTGCGCGAGTTTGTGGGAGCGAGTGAACCGCAGGAATTGGTCCGCGAGGTGGATGATATTACTTTCATCAACGACACGGTGGCGATTACACCGAATGCGACTATTGAGGCGCTCAAGAAGTTTGGGGCGCATGGCGACGTGGTGTTGATTGCTGGCGGCGAGGACATTAGCGTTGATTATAAAGAGTTGATTGAAACTATTGCTACGTCCTGTAAACACGTAATTTTATTGCCTGGCACGGCGTCGGATAGCTTTGAGACGCTGTTGCAGGGTAAAGTAGAGACAGAACGGGCACTGGAGATGGCCGACGCGGTGACAAAGGCGAGGGCTGCGGCAGTTCGTGGCAATGTTGTGTTGTTATCACCAGCAGCACCGGGCGCTCCACTTTTTGCGAATGAGTTTGTAAGAGGCGAGCAGTTTAGAGATGCGGTGAGGACGCTATAATTGATGCTGGCAACTCGTACAGTTTCTCGTTCGGCCTACGTCGGGTCCTGCCGGCTGCGGACCCCGCCCCGGTGCTCACTTACCGAATAGTCTACCGTGCGGGTTCGTAACGAACTAACTCACCCTTACTCTCGACATATTCGCCGTTCGCATCGCCTTCGGCGGAGGCTCAGTGATTTAAGCATTTCTTGGGTCGGCCATCGCGTCGTCACACGAGACACGGCAGTCGCTCGCTCCTAAAGGGCTTAGGCTGGCAAATTCTTTACTCTACCAACTCGTACTATGAGCCTCCTCCATACAATAAAATCGAAGATACCATCTGCCTGGCTACAGCCCTACCATTATGTTTTGGCACGAGGGTCGGCGTTAGTTTATGGTAATCCGTCGAATCGACTTATTGTGATTGGCGTGACAGGGACGAAGGGTAAGAGCTCGACGACGCAGATGATGGCGCAGCTGCTGCAAACGTCGGGTAAGAAGGTTGGCTATACCGGGACGGCTGGGTTTTCTATCAACGGTCAGCAGATTGAGAATAGAATGAAGATGACCATGCCGGGGCGGTTTGTGTTGCAACGATTGATGCGAGCTATGGTGAAGGCTGGTTGTGAGTATGCGATTATTGAGACGTCGTCGCAGGGGTTGCTGCAGTACCGTCACCTGGGGATAAATTATGATGCAGTGGTGTTTACCAATTTGAGCCCTGAGCATATTGAAGCACACGGTGGCTTTGCGGCGTATCGAGCGGCGAAAAAGTTATTGTTTATGCATTTGATGGCGCGGTCACGTAAGGTTATCGCTGGCAAAATAATAGATAAGGTGATTGTTACCAATGCTGACGACGAAGCAGCTGGATATTACGCTGATGCTCCGGCCGATAAGAAGTTTAATTTTTCTTGGCATGGTCAGCCGTCGGCCAACAGGATCGTACCGACGAATGTAGAGCGTGATGAGAATGGCTTGCGGATGAAGATTGACTATGTGGATTTTAGTGTGCCGCTGGTGGCTGAATTTGAGCAACAGAATACCTTGTGTGCGATTGCGACGCTCGCTGCGGTGGGCATTCCGTTGACGCAGTTGGCGGTGGCGGCTAAGCAGTTACAGTCGATTCCAGGGAGGTTTGAGCGAATTGTGTGTGGTCAACCGTTCACGGTCATCGTCGACTATGCTTATGAACCGAAGGCGATTGAGACATTGTTAAGATCCATTGAGCCGCTGCAACCGAAGAGAATCATAGGCGTGCATGGTTCGGCTGGTGGCGGACGCGATGTGGCTCGACGTGACAGGATTGGTCGACTTGCTGGGGAAAAGGAAGATATGGTGATCGTGACGAATGAGGATCCGTATGACGATAATCCGGAGGAGATTGTGCGGATGGTGGCGGATGGAGCGCGCGCGGTGGGGAAGATTGATGGACGAGATCTATTCGTGATTATGGATAGGCAAGTGGCGATTGATAAGGCAATACAGCTTGCGATGCCAGGTGATGTGGTGTTGCTGACGGGAAAGGGATCGGAACCGGTAATGGCAGTAGCTGGGGGTGTTAAGTTGCCCTGGGACGATAGACAGGCGGCGCGTAAGGCATTAGTGAAACTTGGTTATAAAGTATGATGAACCACGTTCATTTACCACTGCATGACCACGAAGAGCGCTATGGGATGTTCCGGGCTAGCGGCCGGTCGGTTGGGCTACGTCTGGTGTTTGGTGCAATTTGGACGTTGCTGCCGTTTATTTTATTGTTTGAGATTTTGCGGTTGGAGTGGTACGGCGTCGTCCTTTTGGTAATTATTGGACTCTCGGGGTTGCGTTATTTGTTGGCGGTGCGAGCCAGTTGGTACGGGAGCGTGTTGGTGGTCACGAATGAGCGAGTGATCGATGTGACGAAGATAGGTTTTAGTAAACCGGTAGTGACGAGCGTTTGGTGGAATGAGGTTAAAGAGGTGAGACGTGTCGGCAAATCGATCATGATTGAAACAAGTACGAAAGTCCCAATGATATTGGTGCTAGCCAACGTCAAAAAGCCAACCCTCGTCATGAACCTAATTTCTGAGGTACAATCTAAACATAGTAATCGATGAGGGCTGCTACGGCCAATGCTCAGATTCCCGTCAACGCGAGACTCGGGGAGTCCCTTTCTTTCTC
>DOZH01000003.1:1159-2507 GCA_003518105.1 Candidatus Uhrbacteria bacterium | reverse complement strand
CTCGTCTTCGTTGACTGCGGGCTTAGGCTCAATTACCAACTTTTCTTATGCGCACTGAACGAACATGGCTGCGATCAATAACTAAATTTGGTACCGTCTTTGTGATTGGTGTAGCTGTGTTGTTTTTGTTGTGCTTGGGTTTTGGTCGAGAGTATTTACGGAACCGCGAGATCGAGAGAAATATTCATGATTTACAGGTGCAAAATGATGAGCTATCCGGTAAGCAGTTGGCGGCGTTGAGTGTTATTCAGTCACTGTCGAGCGAATATTATTTGGAAGGCGAAGCGCGGGCCAAGCGTGGTTTAGCTAAGCCAGGCGAAGAAGAAGTAGTGATTCAACAAGCAGAAACGGCTGATTTGGCTATTGCGGACACTCGGAATGAAACTTCTAGCACGAGTAATTTACTACGTTGGTATTATTACTTTTTTAATAAACAGAAGTTTACTGAACTTCAAGGGCTATGACAGTAAGGTTGTTGGAAACTAACCCACGGCCTGCTGTACGTTATAAATTTTCACGAGTTTTTAAGGTTGCGGTTATTTTCTTGGTGATTGCTGGTGTCGGTATAATGAGCATCTTGATTTCTTTTTGGTATTTTCATGTTCATCGTGGTTTTGGCGGGACGCTAGCGCAGGTGATTCCGGTGCCAGCTGCTATCGTCGACGGCCATGTGGTGTGGTATAGCGAGGTAGTCAGAAATGCTGGGGCACTTGAGGCTGAAGCTGGGCTGACGAGCGATGAAGCGATGCATCGTGGTTTATGGTTAGCGGAGCGTTATGAGGTAACACGGGCCATCGGGTCGACGCTTGGTGTGACGGCGAATACCGATAGACTAGTTTATGATACAGCTGTGGAACAGGCATTGTTGACGTCGGCTAAGTATCAAGGCGAGGCGAGGTCGAGGATTGAACGATTGCAAGCCAAGTTGACACAAGGTGTTCAGTTTAAGGATTTAGCGACGCAGTATAGCGAAGGAGCTTCGGCAAGTGTGGGTGGTGACTTGGGTTACGTCGACCCAGCTGACTTGCCGCCTGATCTGAGCAGTGTGGCGGCTGTGATGTTGCCTGGCACGGTGTCGACGATTACCGAGACGCGAACGTCTTTTTGGTTGATGCAATGTCTTGATGTAATAGCCCCCTCCGACTCCCCCATAGCTGGGGGAGAGAGTTCGACTCGTGTGTGGCTGCGGGTAATTGAAATTAAGAAAGATTTATTGGGGCCGATTATTGATCGAGCTATGTTAACGGCGAATATTAAGGAGTTTGGGAGGTAACAAAAAAGTCGTGCCGGAGCACGATTTTTTTGGAGCCACTTCCGGGATTCGGACCCGGGACCTCTGCTTTACGAA
>DOZH01000003.1:0-1016 GCA_003518105.1 Candidatus Uhrbacteria bacterium | reverse complement strand
TTTACGAAAGCATTGCTCTACCAGCTGAGCTAAAGTGGCATGGAGCGGGAAATGGGGCTCGAACCCACGGCCTTCTGCTTGGGAAGCAGACGTTCTACCACTGAACTATTCCCGCAATGTGGCCGTATGGTACCTAAAACTTAGGCTTTCAGCAAGTGCTGGGAAGGCAATAAATATTCGTGCTATAATACCCACATGATTCGTTTTACCAACATCAATAAAGTCTACAAGCCAACAACTCATGCTCTGAGTGGCATTAGTTTTCATGTTAAACCTGGGGAGTTTGTGTCGATAGTTGGTGCGAGTGGTTCGGGGAAAACGACCTTGGCAAAATTGTTGTTTGCAGAGGAACGGCCGACGAGTGGCAAGATTGTGGTGGGCGACTGGGATATTACGGCTATCCACAGGTCGGAGATCCCTACTTTGCGTCGGCAGATTGGCGTAGTGTTTCAAGATTTTAAGTTGCTCGGCCGCAAGACGGTGTACGAGAATGTGGCTTTTGCCTTAGAGGTGGCGGGGGCGGCGAATGCCAGGATTAAGGAAGTGGTGCCGCAGGTGCTGAAGATTGTGGGTTTGGGCGATAAGCATGGACGTTATCCTAATCAGCTTTCTGGTGGTGAACAGCAGCGGGTGAGTATTGCCAGAGCACTGGTCCATCGGCCAAAGATTATTGTGGCCGACGAGCCAACTGGTAACCTCGATACCATTACGTCGCGAGAAATTATCGAACTCTTGAAGAAGATTAATGAGTTCGGGACGACGGTAGTTTTGGTGACGCACGATAGGGATATTGTGAATGCGCTCAAAAAGAGGGTGTTGACCATTAACAATGGCAAGATTGTGAGTGATGTGGAGCATGGGAAGTATATGCTAGGTTAATGAACTATCAGTCTTTGCGAGAAGTTCGACGACGAAGCAATCTACTTGAGAGACTCGGCTCTACGGCCAAGGCTCGGTCGCTCGCAACCGCCGTATCTCCTGTTCCTATCTCAGGCCTCAGCCCAGAAATGCTTAAA
>DOZH01000010.1:26198-37390 GCA_003518105.1 Candidatus Uhrbacteria bacterium | reverse complement strand
CGTCTAAACGCCCGACGGAGAAAAGAAGTGACTCCCCGAGTCTCGCGTTGACCGGATCGATATACTCTTATGCAAAAAGACATCAAATTACTTGCCAAAGCGCTCGGCGTACCATTCAAAGCGGACGGTCATTTGGAGCAAGCCGTAGTTCACCGTAGCTACTTGAACGAGCATCCCTCATTCCCCTTAATGCACAACGAACGTCTCGAATTCTTGGGCGATGCCGTCCTCGAATTGGTCGTCACCGAACATCTCTACAACAACTTCGACAACGAAGAAGGGGAGTTGACCACCTGGCGCAGCGCCCTCGTCAACGGCGAAAGCTTGGCGGACGTGGCTATCACTCTTGGCGTCGAACCATTCTTGTACTTGAGCAAAGGCGAGGAACGCGACGTTAACTCTAAGGCCCGCCGCACCATTCTCGCCGACGCCATGGAAGCTATCATCGGTGCCATTTACAATGACTTCGGTTGGGAAGTGGTCAAAGAATTCATCCTCCGCGTAGTCGTCACCAAGCTCGACCTCATCCTCAAAGATCGTTCCTATCTGGATCCCAAGAGCCGCTTCCAAGAAGCCGCTCAATCCCGTTCTTCTATCACGCCGTCGTACAAAGTCCTAAGCGAAGAAGGCCCCGACCATCAAAAGCAGTTCACCATCGGCGTTTACCTAGGCAAGGACCTCGTGGCCGAAGGTCATGGCAGCAGCAAGCAGGAAGCTCAAATCAGCGCCGCCGCAGCTGGCTTGGCTGCTAAGGGGTGGTAGATATTTTTCAGTGTTTAGTATTTTGTGCTACGCTCTAGCTATATGACAACACGCGAACTGACATCTACCCTGTTCCCAGATTCAACCAGTATCAGCCAGCTTTTTCGGGCGTTAAAACAAGTTATTGCGGCCTGGATATCTGCTCGACGGTATCGCCAGTTAGATTTTCGTCAATTATCTGAGGACGAAATAACTCCAGCTATAAAAGCAAAACTAGAACTGGTCAGGAATGCTCCAGACAGTGACTTCGTCAATCTCTAGGCTATGCCCGAGGTCCTAGCAGTCGTCGAGTACAAAGACGTCACCCCATATCTAAAAGCTCGTGGACTTCTCAAACAGTACTTGAAAGCAAAAGCGATTTTACTGTCGGGGGACCAAGCACGTGTCTACTTTAAAGAGCGCCAACCTCAAGGCTCTGGCGTCTGGTCATTCCGTATTAACAAACAATTTCGCGCCCTCGGCTGCTTCCGTAAACCAGGCGAACTAGCTATTTCCGAAATCTACAACCACCAATAAAACCGCACAAAATAGCCTATTTTGATTGACAAAAGGCCTATTTTTTGCTATACTCCTCAGTCAACTTTGCTCCTTCCCCAGGCGTCTAAAGCGCCATTTTCACCTCAACCACCCCCGCAACCGCCAGTACACCTGGCTTGGAGTCTCTCTTGAGCAACAACCCCGCTCCTGCCCACCTCACCCCGCGTCGCATCACCCCCGGCGAAACCACCCCCATCGACCGCGAGAGCTGGGCCGTTGTCATGCCCGTGGGCAGGCCGAACTACCGCGTACGCCTGGCCTCGCAGCACGACTGGCGGCTGATCACCATCATCCGAGCCCTGCTCGTGGACTGCGTCATCCCGTCGCTCCTCCTGACCCTGTTCGCCCACTTCACCATCGGCGGCTACATGCTGAGCGCCAACCTGCAGACGGTCCTGCCGTATCGCCTCTCGCCCAACTACTGGGCCATGGCTCCAGACTGGCTGTACCCCTCGGCTGACCTGGGCTTCGTCGTCGAGTTCGCTCTGCGCTTCGCACGAGTCGTCTGGGCCATGTTCTTCGCGATCATCCTGCCCACACTCCTCCTGACCCTGCTCTGCCAGCTCACCATCGGCGGCTTCATGTTCTACGGCAGCTTGGGGCCTGCTCGTCGCGCTTGGCGGAACTGGTAGCCTCACGGGCTGGTCGAGTGTGAGAACGTCAAAAAACTACACCCGACCCAGAGCTCTCGGCTCCTGGTCGGGTGTTTCTGTTATTAGTAGAACCTAGCCCAGGTTAGGCAGGGTAGTATCATCTGGATCTGGTGGAATCACACCGTCATTAATCTCCACCCGTTCTTTTCCAGGCACATTGAATGTATTAGCTGGATTGCCACGTTGACGCTCGTAGGTAGCCAATAATTTAATTACTTCCGGCATTCGTGTTAGTGGAATATCAATCAGGTGATAAACAAGTAGAGAACGTGCAGCTTTAGTCGGAAAGAACTCGTCGGCTTCACTTAAAGTTGAAATAATATCACTTAAATTCTGACGTAGTTTTGTTGTCTCATCGGCCTGCAAATTCTCAAATAAATGCTTGTATAGATCATCCTGTAATCTATTTAGTCTTTCCGGTTCGCTACCATCTTTCAAATAGGCTAATACCTCATCCTTCATCCAGTCTTCCTTGGTGGCTAATGTCCATTGACCATCTGCACCGACTTCAGACACTTTCTGCATCCATTTGCTGTTAATGTAGTGTTGACGTTCGTGCTCAACTGTCTCTTTAGCAGCCGTCGTTCCAGACTCGCCATTCACCATTAGAATATTAGGCAACAAGTCGGCATTTTTATAGGTGAGTGGAGTTCTCTCGGCACGGTGAAAAGAGCCTCCAGCGTCAGCGCGATGCATTTTCTTATAATCCTCATCGCTGCTGGCATATACGACTATAAAGGGACCGTTAATCTCTACCTGAATATGACCCATCAAGCCTTGTGCTGATACGCTTTCTTTGCCGACTATGCCTTGCAACACTACAACTCCTAAGTTATCTGGTGAATAGCTACCCAATTCCTCAACAGTTATTTGCTCCAGCCAAGTCGCAATCTTGGCATGCGTCTCAGTCTCCCCGTTCCATTCGCTGAGCACCTTACTAAAGCGTTCCTGTAGATGTTCAGATACTGAATTCTTCTCGATTCGATAACTCTGTAAGAAATCTTCCAGGGAATGTTCGCCATCTTTCTCTAAATAAGCATCAAGCAGTACCGCCTGCTCAACACCTCTCCGAGCTTTTTCAACATTATCAAGCCTTTGCTCAAGGCTTCTTTCCGGAGCCTCAATCTGGCTCGCTCTTTGCGCGCAAAGCTGGCAGCCAGCGGGGTTATTTCCATGTTCGCAGAAACCTTTATTGCGCAGACCTTGTGGCTCGGTATCGGACATATTCAGAGACGACCAGCGTCGACAATTACGGATGAAAGAAGATCGTTGCAGCCGACTATTTCGAGCATACGATCATTTCAGTTCCTCGGTAAGTTTATTTAGTTTTGAGACATCTGAGCGGGTGAACTCGCTTTTTACATAGCCTGCTCTAATCGCTTCTTTGATTTTACGCCTTGTCGTAAACCCAATTTTTGAACCAGTAGGTAGCGCTCTGGCGTGTTTTGCTACAATGTCCACGAATTCTTTTTGGTCATGATGGCTCAAACCGGCATAAGTAGCTCTCCCGTGATGGACCATCTTCGCGACTGCTCGTCTGACACCACGAGCTCCTTCTACCACTAACCCCGCACCAGTTTTGAAGGTGACACCACCATGTTTGTCCTCATGCTTTTCTGCGGCGTGTGGTTTGATCACGGCAGGTTTGCTCTTCGGCCCCTCATCATTATCGCCATGCCTTTCATGAGGTTGATATACTGGAGCTATCAAGTGTTTTACGCTTTCGCTTTCCTCGCCGATAGTATCGTCATGTCCTGCTGGTGCATGTGCTACCAGTGGGGCGCCAGCAAATACGCTCGGACTAAAAGTCCTCGGCAAATTATCGCTTACTCTAATTGGCACTGTATGGAAGTCGTTCATATAGGCCTATCATAACATTTTGTCGACGCTTTGACTTGGTGATATGTGGATACAAAAAAATCCAGCCGAAGCTGGATTTTTTTGGTGTATTTATACCCATATCAATAAAACCATTAAATGAGGAGTAGGGAAGGGTGTTGGTCAAAGATATTTCGAGATCATCCCCAGAAATCTCTGCCATGTCTGGTCGATATATGGTAAACTTTTCTCATCATTAAAATGTAGCGAACAATTTTATGCCTCAAGCATGGGAAGACGCAATGGAAGCAGACGAGAAAATACGCTTAGAAAACTGGATAAGCGCTTGGGAAAATGAGGCTGGCAAGCCAGATTCATCAGACTTACATGAGCCTATGAATGTGGAAATGCGCAAAATCGCCACCGCTGTTCTTGATGATTTGAGCAAGACCACAAGCTTCTATGACGCCGAGCGATTGAACAAGAAAGCTAATGATGAATTAGCTACAGCAAAGGAGCGGTGCCGGGAAGCTATCGATAGTGTTTCCGAATCCAGCAGGGGCTTGAATCGTTTATAATGCCGAACACCTCTCACCGGGCGGGATTCGGCCGCGGCTCGAGACTCGTCGACACTCGTCTCGGCCTGGCCACCAGCTCGCCATGCTCGCTGGTGCTCGCATATGGCTCTGCTGTTCTCATCCCGACGAAAGCCATACTGATGGCTTTCTCCCGGGCACACAAAAAATTCCAGCCGAAGCTGGAATTTTTTGGTGCACCGGGCGGGATTCGAACCCACGACCAAGTGATTAAGAGTCACCTGCTCTACCGCTGAGCTACCGATGCCCAATATATTGAGCATTTATTGAGTTCTCTGACGAGGCAAAGAATGCCACACTCATTGACCAAAGTCAATATTTGAGCTAATATCGGGGAGTTACATAAAGCTTCTCAGCAACCTAGATGGTAGGCCATCGGGTAAAGGAGAGGTTTTAGCTCAGCTGGATAGAGCGTCTGGCTTCGAACCAGAAGGTCGGGGGTTCGAGTCCCTCAAGCCTCACCAAAAATATGACGACTTTAGTCGCCATATTTTTGTTTGTGAGGCTTGAGTAAGCCAACTGCTTGGCTTGCGGAGGGACGAGAACGCCGGAGCTGTATACCGATACCAATCGGTATAGCGAGGCGGTGGCCAGCCCGAGGGGAGTGTCGACGACCTGAGAGGCGAGGCCGAGTCCCTCAAACCAACTGTGCATAACTTTTCGCCATAATCAAGAATTACAGTTAAACTACGATCATCTAAATTTAATCTACTATTATGGGTATTGAATCAGAACACGATGAGCAAGGGCAGGATTTTGTCGCGCCACAGAGCCAGACTGCAGCAGAAAAGGCTCAAGCCGCTGCTTTTTTGCTTGACGAGAGTCTTCGTTACGGCCTCGGCGGAGAGATGGCAGATATGCCGGAGAAGTACACTATGGCTGCTGATAGTCGTCTCGCAGATCAAGAAGCACATCCAGATCCAGCTGGACAGGCGTTGGTTGAGAAATTTACTGCTGATATGAATGCACGTATTGCTAGTGTTGAACCAGGGCTTAAAGGGGTGTATCAAGATCAGCTCAGCGCTATTAAACTTAAGCGTACCGTCGCCGAACAGGTAGCTCAAATCAAATCCATGAAAGGTGAGAAGTACGTCCAAGACCTCGCCGCCTAATACCGCTATCACCAAATAACCATCACTCCAAAGACCTCGCACTCGCGGGGTCTTTGCTTGACTTACAACTACTTTATCGGCACCATACCTCTACTCCAGCACTTCCGCCGGAGCGACCAGCAACTCTCAACAACGAGGCACAATTGGGCTCCTTCTCTCGTTCTCACACCCCTCATCGTCGCGGCCGTTCGCCCAAGCGCACGCGCCCAACCGACAGCTCGCCCGTCGACTCCCAATACGCAGGCTCAATCGAGGATTTCCCTCCGCATGAGCGCATCCTAGAGCGCCGTAAGCGTCGGGATCGGCGTGACGTCGAGAAAGCAGTTGACGACATCCGGAAGGGTTCCGCAGCGGACGCCGCCAAGCCCAAGCCGCCAGCCGAGCCGTTCTCACCGGCCGCCCTTCCGGCCGAGCCGGCACCACTGGTCTATCCTCGGCCACCCGTGGTCGACACGTCCAAGTACACCGACTTCGACCCCGAGGACACTCGACCCTGACCTCGTCCCTCCTGAGCCCCCTCGCACCTGCGGGGCGGCTCTTTCCTTTACAAAAAGCCAAAAGTCAGGCATAGTTCCCCCCGCCGTGCAGTTCCGCGCGGTCACAACCCCGCTCTCAGAGGCTCAATGTCAAGTTCCTCCGCCGACCAGCTCCCCGCCGACAACCTGCATCCGCAGGACCCCCGTCACATCCCGAACCTGCCCACCGGCTCGCCCCTCGAGCGCTTCCAGGCCGTGACCAAGCTCTACCGCGAGAAGCCGCACCTCGTCATGCCGGACACCGTCGTCCGCATCGTGGACCGCATCTTCACCGGCCTGCCGACCGACAAGCACCTCATCAGGCGCGACTCGACGGGTCACTTCACCAAGTCCTCGCAGATCGTCGAGCGCTACTATGACCTCGTGGCTGTGCTGAACAAGCACGCCAACATCCGGGCCCGCCTCGGCGACATGCGCCGCCAGCACCCCAAGCGGCTCAACTAGCCGCCGTCTCCCACGCCGTCCTCGTACGGCCTGGATTGGCCCCCTCCGCATTTCGTGCGGTGGGGTCCTTTCTTTTTTACCCTCGCCGCTTATGCTATACTAGAAACAATTATCGAATATTGCGTATGTCCATGCTCCTCTTAGTCGGCCTTGTCCTGGCCGGCGTCCCATTCCTCCTCATTGTCGGCTTTGCTGGCTTTATCTTCGTCTCCTTCATGAACGACGACCACGAAGCTAAAGGTATCTTCACCGTCGCCCTCGTCTTCATGGGTATCGGCATTGCCCTCATTCTCACCCACGTCATTGGCGGCTGGGTGGTGGTTAACTAGTTTTAAATTGAACTAGGCTCAATAACTGGAAAAAATAGACAAACTCATCTACCATAGGGGAAGATTTGTTCTAACCCTTGTTTTTATGGCTAAACGCATTACTTTACGCAGTGAAGATTACAGTCAGTGGTACCTTGATGTTATTGCTGCTGCAGACATGGCTGAGCACTCGCCAGTTAAGGGCTGCATGGTCATCAAGCCCCATGGTTATGCCATTTGGGAGATGATGCAGAAGATCTTGGATTTAAAGTTTAAGGAGATTGGCGTCGAGAACGCTTATTTCCCATTATTGATTCCCCAAAGTTTTTTGAGCCGCGAGGCGGAACACGTTGAAGGTTTCGCTCCAGAAGTCGCGACTGTCACTCATGCTGGTGGTAAAAAACTGGAAGAGCCGTTAGTCATTCGCCCAACTTCCGAGACTATCATTTACGAAGTGTTCAGCAACTGGATTCATTCCTATCGCGATTTACCATTACTAATTAACCAGTGGGCTAACGTTGTTCGTTGGGAAATGCGCACTCGCTTGTTCTTGCGTACTACCGAGTTCCTCTGGCAAGAGGGTCACACCGCGCACGCCACCCATGACGACGCCGACGCTTTTGCGCGCAAAATGCTCGACGTTTATGTCGACTTCGCCGAGAACACTCTAGCCGTACCAGTCATCCCAGGCCAAAAGTCAGACAGCGAACGCTTTGCCGGAGCCCTGCGCACCTACTGTATTGAAGCCATGATGCAAGACGGCAAAGCCTTGCAGTTCGGCACCTCACACAACCTCGGTCAGAATTTTGCTGAGGCCTTCAAGGTTAAATTTAGTGATGAAAATAACGTTGAACAATTTGTTTGGCAAACCAGTTGGGGAGTTTCCACCCGCATGATTGGTGGTCTCATTATGACTCACAGCGACGACCAAGGTTTGGTCTTGCCACCTCGTATTGCCGCCGTCCAGGCAGTCATCATCCCACTGTGGTTCAAAGATGAAGAAAAGGCCACAGTCATTGAGAAAGCTCAGTCTTTGCTCGCTGAGCTCACAGCTGCTGGTGTTCGTGCTAAGGTCGACCTCCGCGACGGCCGCCCAGGTGAAAAGCTCTTCCACTGGGAGAAGAAGGGGATTCCTGTACGTATCGAAATTGGCCCCAAAGATATTGCCGCTGGTGAAGTGGTAGTTGCTCGCCGTGATACTAGCGAAAAGCAGCGTATGGCCTTTGTCGACGTGGCTACTCAAGTTGCTGGCCTCATGGAAACTATCCAACAAAACCTCTTTGATCGTGCCGCCAAGCATCGAGCTGACAACACCGTGGTCGCCACCAACTGGGACGACTTCGTGGCTGCTATCGAAGCTGGCAAGTTCGTCCTAGCTCACTGGTCTGGCGACGCCCTCGATGAAAAGAAAATAAAAACCGAAACCAACGCCACTATCCGTTGTATCCCATTCTCTGAAGCTCCATCCGAGGGCACCTGCGTCTTCTCCAGCAAGCCTTCAACTCAGCGCGTCATCTTCGCTCGAAATTACTAAAAAGTGAATACCCCTGGTTTATATCCCAGGAGTATTCACCATCAACAAAAAAAGATGAGGTCACATCGACCTCATCTTTTTTATTAATCTCGTCACTTACTCCGTAATCGCCTTACGCTTCAAGGCATCCTTCAAGGCCTTACCCGCTTTAAACTTTGGTACGCGTACGGCTGGGATCTGCATCTTCTCGCTTGGCTTCTGTGGGTTCACGCCCATGCGAGCGGAGCGAATCTTAGAGGAGAAAGTACCAAAGCCAGCGATTGTTACTTCTTCACTCTTACACAATGCCTCAGTTACTAGGTCCTCAAACAATTCGACAAAATCCTCAGCGGTCTTCTTGGGGAGTTCGAGCTTCTCAGCAATGCGGAGAGCGAGTTGAGCTTTGTTCATAGAGCGAGTAAATGAATTGGAATGGGCTTATCTTAGCCAAGTATCCAAAATTATGCAAGTGCTGGCTCCATTTACTCTTCTATCGGGCGTATTCGATGACCCTCGTCTCGCGAATTACCGTCACACGAACTTCACCAGGATACTGCAATTCGGCTTCGATCTTCTTGGCGATATCACGAGCTAACGCGTAGGCGGCCATGTCGTCCACCTTAGTTGGCTCCACAAACACTCGCACCTCACGACCAGCTTGAATGGCGTAGACTTTCTCGACGCCTTCAAAACTCATCGCCGCAGTTTCGAGTCCTTCCAAACGGCGCACGTAATCTTCGAGGCTGTTTCGACGAGCGCCTGGACGAGCTCCACTAATCGCGTCAGCTGCTTTGACAATGACGCCTTCAATTGTGCGTGGTCGGTCCTCGTGGTGGGCAATGGACTGGTAGCACATCTCTTCAGGGAAGCCGAACTTCTTCATGACGTTGTAGCCAATCTGCGGATGCGCGCCTTGCATGTCGTGATCCACCGCTTTACCAATGTCGTGGAACAAGCCACCCTTTTTACAAGCAAAGCTGTCCATGCCAAGCTCCTCAGCAATCATGCCGGAAATGCGGGCCACTTCCATACTGTGCTGCAACACGTTCTGGCCGTAGCTGGTACGGAACTTCAAGCGGCCCAAAATAGCCACGAGCTTTGGGTCAATGGACGACACCGGAATGCCGAGCTCATACAAGGCATCTTCACCCGCCTTTTTCATCTCCTTAGCTAAGTCCTTCTTCGCCTCGTTGATCGCGTCCTCAATTTTAGCTGGCTGAATACGGCCGTCCTTCATGAGCATTTCGAGTGCCTTCTTGGCCACCTGGCGACGGACAGGGGAGAAGCCGCTAATGGTGATTGCCTCTGGGGTGTCGTCAATAATGAACTCACAACCGGTCAGCAACTCGAGCGTTTTGATGTTGCGGCCTTCGCGACCAATAATGCGGCCCTTGTATTCATCGCTCGGCAACTGCACCTGGGTTGTGGTGGCGTCGACCACATGGCTGCCAGCAAAACGCTGAATCGCCAAGCTGAGAATCTTACGTGCCTTGGCCTCCACGGCTTCATCCTGCTCCTCATCGAGCTTGCGAATGCGGCTCATCAACGCGTCCTGGCATTCTGCCTCGGTGCGCGTCATCAAAATATCCTCCGCCTGTTGCTTGCTGAGCCCGGCAACTTGCTGCAACTTAGTTTCAGCTTCTGCCACCTTGTCCGCAATCATCAAGCGTTGCAGCTCCACCTCTTCCTTTTCCTGGTCCACCTTGGCGCGGCGGTTCTCAAACTCAAGTAACGTTTTGTCGAGCATGCCTTCGCGCTCAGCCAAACGATTTTGTTCAATCTTCAGTTCGCCACGTTGACTATCAATGGTTCGTTGACCCTCCTCAACCACACTCATCGCCCGTTCCTTTGCTTGTAAAATAATCTCAGATTCCTTTGTCTTCGCTTCTTGCACTATCTGTTCGGCTCGTTGTTCCGCCGTACCCATGGTGTTCTTAGTCAAAAAACGACGCAGGGCAAAACCAATCGCGAGGCCGAGTCCCGTGCCCAAGAGGGCGACGAATATACTCAGTACGTTCATAAAATTTAAAGATCAACAACATTAGTTACTGCTCAAAGGTAACACGGGAGGGAGACTGTGGTCAACCCAATTTTCTGCAGAAAGTTGGTCAAGCTTAGCACTTTTATCTATCGTAAACGGACCAATACTCGTCCGTCGCAAAGCCGTCAGGTAGCCCGCCGTCCCCAAGGCCTCGCCCAAATCCCTGGCCATAGCCCGAATATACGTCCCCGAGCCACAATGAATCTTGGCTTTAATCGACGTTGGCAGTTCGAGCTTCGTCTGGGCCTCGACTTCTTCCTCGGGGCCATCGACCAGCTCAAAACTGTGAATAGTGACCGGTCTAGCTGGCCTTTCTATGTCTTTCCCAGCCCGAGCCAACTCGTACAACTTCTTCCCATCTATTTTTATGGCCGAGTGCATTGGCGGCATCTGAAGAATATCGCCGACCTGCTTCTTCATCGCCGTCATCAGCTCATCGATAGTCACGGTGGGGCAGGGGGCATCGCTGATCGGGCCCTCAGTATCAAACGTGGCCGACGCTTTCCCCAGGCAAATTGTGGCCTCGTAAGTTTTATCCAGCCCCACAAACTTACTCAACTCCTTGGTCGCCTCACGTCCCACGGCCACCAACAACAATCCCGTGGCAAACGGGTCGAGCGTCCCGGCATGGCCGACTGTTCGTTGTTTGGTAATCCTCCTAATCTTATCGACGACGTCGTGACTGGTCATCCCAGCTGGCTTGTCGACGAGTAGGAGACCGGATGGTTCTGTATTCATATGTATGTGTTAACTGCTGGGTAGCGGGGTAGCTTAAAATTTTTAGTGTGACGGAGGCCTTTAGAGTGGGGGCGATTGGGCCTGTAGTCAACGAAGACGAGCGGGATGTCCCTTTCGTCGACCGAGGGACGCGC
>DOZH01000010.1:17711-26019 GCA_003518105.1 Candidatus Uhrbacteria bacterium | reverse complement strand
CTCCCCGAGTCTCGCGTTGACTGTAACTCGAACTATTATGCTACAGTACGGGTATTATGCCAGAATTACCAGAAGTAGAAACGGTCAGACGGCAACTACACGCTGCTTTGGCCGGTCAGACGATTCTCAAGGTCGCCCTCTACCTCACTGGCCGGGAAGTCCCCGCTGGCCCTCTTTTCGTAGCCGGCGTGGTCGGCAAAACGGTAGAATCTATCGACCGCCGAGCAAAACTCCTCATTTGGCGCTTCACGGACGGCAGCGGCTTTGTCGGCCACCTCAAAATGACTGGCAAGTTCCTCCTCGTCCCTCTCGATTACACGCCAGCCAAGCACGACCGCCTCAAATTCATCACCAAATCCTCGGCCGTCATTTGGAACGACGTCCGCAAATTCGGCTACGTCAAAGCCTTCGCTAACGCCGCCGAGCTCGAATCTCTCCTCACTTCTTACGGCCCCGAGCCGTTAATCTCGACTGCCGCCGACCTCGCCTCCCGCCTCCTCACTCCGAAAACCCGCGTGCTCAAGGCCGCCTTGCTCGACCAAACCGTGATCGCTGGCATCGGCAACATCTATGCGGACGAGGCTTGTCACCGTTCTGGCTTGCGCCCGACTCGCCGCTTGTCGACGTTGTCTGCAGCCCAGCGCCTAACTCTGTCCACCGAAATCAAAAACGTGCTCAGCGCCTCCCTCGCTCTCAACGGCACCACCTCGAATAACTACCTCGACGTCAACGGCGAGCGTGGCGGCTTCGTCGATTTCCTCCAAGTCTATGGTCGCGCCGGCCAACCTTGTCGCACCTGCGCCAGCCCCATCAAAAAGCTGACCCTCGCCGGCCGCGGCACTCACTACTGCCCGCAATGTCAGAAGTAGGGGAGGGATGGTATACTGAGCCCGTAAGGCCAAGTAGCGAGGGGCAGACTAATTCCTTTAGCGGGTGACGCGGAGGGAGGCCCCTGCCGGGCGCGCAGCTTGCGAGCACCTGGCGGGGTCCGCAGTCGGCAGGACCCGCGAATTATTGTCCCCGAGCCTTGGCCTGTACGAGCCAGAGTGCGGGCGGGGGGCGGTGACCCCGTCTATTACTCCCACAAAGACGGATTAGTAATCACTATGATCAAACGCCTCCTCCTCATATTTTCCCTCACCCTCCTACTCCTCACCCCGAGCCTCGTCTTTGCGCAAACAGAGCCATCTCCAGAAATCCCCGTACCTGTCGAGCAAGACGTCACCATTAACCAAGAAGTTCAAGCCTCCATCACGCAAATCCTCAGTCAAGATGTCGATCAGAACGACGTCCCGCAAATGACCTTCTTGGCCCTGGGCGACAACGGCACCACCTACACCGTCAACACTGCAGACTCCTACAGCACCGGCCTCCGTTATGGCTTGGCAGTGGGGAACCGGGTCATCTTACAAATCATCGACAACGGCGACGGCAGCCAAACCGCCTACTTAGGCGACGTCGTGCGCACCAAGGGCCTGTTTATCGTGGCCCTCATCTTTGCCCTCATCACCTTACTCGTCGGCCGCGGCCGCGGCTTCTTTGCCCTCATTGGCTTTGCTATTACTCTTGCCATCCTCTTCTGGTTCGTTTTCCCCATGATCCTCGCCGGCCACAATCCGGTCGCCATCTCCGTCCTCGCTGGCATTGTCATGTTGGCCATTAACTTGAGTTTGGCCCACGGCCTCACCCGCAACACCGCCGTTGCCTTTGCTAGCTGTTCACTGGGTGTTATCCTCGCTTGGCTCTTCTCCGCCGCCTTCGTCGCTATCGTCAAACTCTCTGGCTTGGCGGACGAAACCTCCGTCTTCCTCTACTGGCAGGTGGGCAACATTGCTATCCCGCAGGGCTTGTTGCTAGCTGGTATTATCTTAGGCGCCGTGGGCGTGTTGGACGACGTGGCTATCACCCAATGCGAAACCATTGCGGAACTTAAGGCTGCAGATCCCAAACTCGGTGGCCGCGAACTATTTACTCGTGGCATGCGCGTTGGTCGGCATCACATTGCCAGCACCGTCAACACCCTCGTCCTCGCTTACGCCGGCGCCTCGTTACCTCTATTACTTATTTTCATGGCGGACCAATCCGTATCCCTCTGGCGTTTCTTGAACACAGAAGCCGTCGCCGAAGAAATCGTCCGCACCCTCGGTGGCACCTGCGCTTTAGTCCTCACCGTCCCCGTCGCCTCACTCCTCGCCGCCTGGGTTTGGTCGCACGCCAAAAAGTCGGCGCTCCGTGGCTTCACTGAACACGAACACGAATAATATTTCTATGGCCACTTACGGATATCTCGGTCGGACAACTCTCGACGTCATCACCGCCTTAGCTACGGCCGGCTTTATTGTCCTCACCGTTATCCTCGTGGCTAATCCAGCAGGTGTTCTCGCGGAAAAGTCGCACACCCGCCGCACCGACGACGTTCGCGCGCTCATGCAAGCCGTCCTCACCCTCCAAGCCACAGATCCCACTAACTTCTATGCCTTCCAGCAAGCCGTGGACGGGGCTGGTTCACCCGTTCGAGTCATGCTCGGTGGGGGAGCTGACTGTTCCGGCGACTGGGGCTCGCAATGCAGCGACGCCATCCTCGCCGACCACTGCGTCGACACGGCCGCCTACCTCGGGCCTTATCTGTCCCACATCCCGTTCGACGCCTCGAGCCCTCTCTTCTCCGAGCGCCAAACCGGGTATTACCTCACCCTCACGCAATCGACGGTGGAAGTCGGTGCCTGCAACCCTTCTGGCCTCGATCCTATCTTCCTCTCCCGCCCGCTGCCATAACGGGGTCAGGTCGTGTATTGCTGCATTTCGCAAATTCACTAACAAATTTTCACATAATCCCAGGCCTAGATTGACTTCGCCCTGATTTTAAGTTATATTCCTCAGTCATTCATAGCCTCATCCCGAGTCTTGAATAGACGTCTTTTGCGCCTTCGTCCACCCCAACATCCGGAGTCACTCATGTTCAATACCATTCTCGCCATTTTCGGCCTTTTGTTTGCCACTGTCATCGGTACTTGGCTGGCTATCTTCATCAATCGCAAGCTGAACGCCGAATCCGCTGCGAACTCCTCCCCCATGATCGACGGCGACGCCGCCCCGGTCGAGCCCGACTGGGCGGTGAAGGGCAAGACGGTGCACAACAAGCACGGAAAGGTCAACCCCACCAAGCTCGAGTTCTTCCAGACAGAAGAGATGGTGAACGGTGGCAACACCATTGGTGACCAGCTGTCTGGCAAGACCCGTCAGGCCAAGCTCAACCCCCTGAACGCCAACGGAGCCGTCTTCCTCAAAACTCATGAGGAGTTCCTGAGGAGCGTGCCGAAGGGGATCTACTGCCTGATCTTCACGGAGACGAAATTCCTCGACAGGTACGGCCGCTGGGGCTTCCGGTGTTTGGACCGTGGTGGTGTTGGGGGGTGGTATTTCGGCTACTACCTTGTCGGCCGCCGGTTCGATGGCCGGGATGCTGTCGTGGCTTTCCGCGAGTAAGCCCCCATCTCTTTGTCACTTGTGACTTGGTGACACCAGAGTTCTGACTGGCGTCTAGCAGCAATGCGAGACGCCGGTTTTTCGTTTATGATAAACTGGGTGGACTATGCAAAAGCCTCTACTCAATAACGCCTACATCGACGGTGCTAACTTACACAACGGTATATCAGCTCAGGGCTGGAAGCTTGATTATCGTAGTTTCCGTGCTTGGCTGAAGGAGAAATACGGTGTTCGCGACGCCTACTTGTTCATTGGTCTCATGCCAGACAAGGCCGTCCTCTACACGAATTTACAACGCGCTGGTTTCATTCTAATTTTTAAAGATGTCGTCTATAACAGTGTCGGAAAAGCCAAAGGAAACTGTGACGCCGATTTAGTTTTACAATGTGTCGTCGACTTTTTCAACAAGAAATATGAGCAAGCCATCATCGTTTCGAGCGACGGCGACTACGCTTGTTTAGTTAAATTTTTGCAGGAACAAGATGCGATGAGAATAATTGTTTCACCCTCCATTCAACAACATTGCTCTATTTTACTTAAAAAAACAGGCGCACCAATAGCGCATTTAAGCGAACCCCGTTTACGTCCATTTCTTGAATACGGAAACAAATCTAAAAATAAAGAAGCCCCTGATGCGGACGGAACCGTAATAGGGTCTTCTTCGTAGTGATATCAATACAGTAGCTCATTTCTAGGTCTGGGTCAAGATTGACTTTGGCCCAGTTTGCTGCTACACTCTCCAGTCGTTTCTGGCCTCATCCCGAGCCTTAAATTGACCTCTTTCCACGTCCGCAATCCCACAGGAGCCTCTCATGCCGACCAACCCAAACAATCCAGACCCTGCCATCGACCTCCTTGGCCTGCACGGTCAGCTCGTCGAGGCAACCGCCAGGGCCGAGATGGGGTCTCCATACAGTCAGGAGACCAGGCGGATATGGGTGGAAGTCTCCCATATCGAGGAGATGCTCGCCGAGTGCCGCACCGTCTCGCCGAGCGATCAAGTCGTCAGCCAGTGCGCCGCCATCAGGGCCAGTCTCAAGGCCGGCGACCAGGCCCGTGCACGCGAGTTGACCCTCCGCTGGCACCTCGAGCTGAGCCCCCGCACCTTCGAGGTTTTGGAGGTAAACATCTGGGGCAGCGAGCGCATCCCCGGCTTCCCCTACAACGAGGGTCTCCCAGTTGCTCGCGATGAAGAGTACGTCATCATCCTGGGCGACGGCCGTCGTCTCGCCGCCACGCTCGACCTCTCCACTCAATACCGGACCGAGGGCATCCAGTGGGCCACGAGCGAAGGCATCTTCCCTCAGTTCTCAGTCGCCGCTTGGTTCGCGGGGAGGTTGCCGCTCTAGCCAACTCTTCGGCCGCTTGAGTAACCACCACCGTCCTTCCAACTGGAGTCCTCGTTCACGCGAGGCCTCCGGTTTTTCGTTTACGCCCAAATATGCTACGCTGTACTTAGTTATGTTCAACCTCATCCAGCAATTCCAACATCTTTTTAGACCAGCCGCTTCCTCGGCGGACATTAAGCGTAAATATAATTTACCAGCCAACATCTCGCTCACCGTCCGTCTCACTGCTGATGGTTGGTTTGTTGCCACTTCCCCTGACCTCCCTGGCCTTGTCACCCAAGCTCGCAATCAACGTGCCTTACTTCGCCAGGTTAACGACGCCGTACTGTCTTACTTTGACGTTCCCAAGCATGAGGCCTCAGTCGTTTATGATCGGTTCGATGCTGGCGACATTGTCATGCAGTACCAAGGCCAGCTCCAAACCCAGAACGCCTAGCCTGTGGGCGAGAATAATTTTAATACTCGCCAGTGTATTCGAGCTCTCCTGAGACTTGGTTTTATTTTATCCAACAAACGCGGGGGAGGGCACGACAAGTTTCTGCCACCAGATTCGCTTCTGACGGGTCTAGCAAATTCCCAACCTCATTTTATTATGGTTCCACGCCACCGCACGCTACACTGTCAGCTCGAAATCATCGCGGAACTCGGTAGGTTGGGCGGGGAAGAGTTGGTCAAGCGGTTTCGCAATGAGCTTTAAAGCATCCATAAAAGCCAAAAAGAGCCCCCGATACGAGCGGACTCGTATAAGGACCTCTTTCATAAGATAAGTAAATAATACAACACCTCAAATCTCGCGTTAAAAAAAGTAGTAGCGCCCGGGGAAGTCCGAGCGCTACAAGGGAAGGGCCGACGCAGCTGCCTCACAGGTGGGGCAAGACGCATTTGGCGACCAGGATGATGGCGCCACAGCCAGTGGCGAACAGGGCGCAGAAGCCCAGAGTCAGGCCGAGAAGATCAGGTGTGGAGGGTCCTTCAGAGTGAGTTGCCATGGGTTACCTTGGGGTGTGGGTCGACTATAACACCCTCATCAAATATCGAAAAGGTTTGACCACTTAGCCTTTTTCCGCTATTCTCCCCCCATGAATATCTCTGAATTAGCCCGTCGTTTACGGGTTCCGACCGAAGAGCTCCGCAGCAAGTTGCCTGAGCTCGGCTTTGACATTGGTAATAAAGCCATTAAAATCCCCGATCGCGACGCTGGTCGCATCATGAACGCCTGGCAGGAAATGAAGAAACGCCAGTATCTCCAAAAGAAAATGGAGGACCAAAAGGCCCGTTTGGAGCGTAAGGAAAAGGTTAAATCCGGCGACGCCGAGAAGATTTTAATTCCCGCCACCATCAGCGTCCGCGACTTTGCGACAGCTCTCAACCTGCCGATCGCCAAGGTCATGCAGGAACTGATGCGGAGCGGTATCCTCGCCTCACTCAACGAGCGTATCGACTTCGACTCCGCTAGCATCATCGCGGAAGACCTTGGTTTCATTGCTGAAAAGGTAGACGAAAAGGCCGACACCAGCACTACGGACGTCCAAGTTGACCGCTTAGCTGACGTCATGCACGGCGAATCCGCGGAAACTCTCGTGGCTCGCGCCCCAGTCATCGTCGTCATGGGTCACGTCGACCACGGTAAGACCCTACTCCTCGACACTATCCGTAAAACCCGCGTTATCGACACCGAAGCTGGCGGTATTACCCAGCACATTGGTGCTTACCAGGTGGTCAAAGACGGTCGCGCCCTCACCTTTATTGATACTCCAGGTCACGAAGCTTTCACCGTTATGCGTTCCCGTGGTGCTAAGGTAGCGGATATTGCTATTCTCGTGGTTGCGGCCGACGACGGTATTCAGCCCCAAACTCGCGAAGTTATCGACATTATTAAGGCCTCCCAGTTGCCATTCATCGTCGCTATCAACAAGATCGACAAGCCAGAAGCCAACATTGAGCGCATTTACGGCCAGTTGGGTGAAGTCGGCCTCGTACCTGAAGAATGGGGCGGCAAGACCATCTGTGTTCCAGTGTCTGCCAAAGCCGGCCTCAATATCGACAAATTGCTCGACATGTTGTTGCTGGTTGCTGATCTCGAAAAAGCCAAAATCATGGCCAACCCCGACCGTCCAGCCATTGGTACCGTCATCGAGTCTCACGTCGACAAGGGCCAGGGTCCAGTCGCCACCGTCCTCGTGCAAACCGGTACTCTCCACGTTGGTGACGTTATTGGTCTCCGCGGTTCGCTCTACGGCAAGGTACGCGCCATGAAAACCTTCGACGGTAAGGACATCAAGGTTGCGCCACCATCCACCCCAGTTAAAATCCTCGGCTTTAAAGAAGCTCCATCTGTCGGCGATATTCTGGAAGTTCCAGTTGACGCAGCTCTCTTGGGCAAGCTCCGTTTGCAGCCAACCCGTAAGAGCGGTGTCGGCGAGCTCACCCTCAAGCACTCGCACTCTATCGAAGAAGAAGGGGAGTCAGCGGAAGGTCAGAGCAAGGTCAAATTCAATGTGGTCGTCAAAGCCGACGTGCTCGGTTCCTTGGAAGCCCTCATGGGTATGTTGGAAAAGATCGACAACCCATACGTCGGGGTGGAAATTGTCGGCAAGGGCCTCGGCAACGTGACCGACGCCGACGTCATGTCAGCCGACGCCGCTCACGCTGTCATCTTTGGCTTCAACGTCAAAGCCCCAGCCCAAATCATGGAACTCGCCCGCAGCAAGAACGTTATCGTTGAAGAATACCAAGTCATCTACCGTCTCTTCGAAAGCGTTGTTAACCACCTCAAAAAGTTGCTGCCAGACGAAAAGATCTACTCCGAACTTGGTTCTGCTGAAGTCCTCGCCCTCTTCAAAAAGACAGATAAGGGTCAAATTGTTGGTTGTCGTGTCAAAAAGGGCAAGCTCATGAGTGGCGCCACCGTCCGCGTCCTCCGTAACGGCCAAATGATCGGTGAAGGTAAGTCCGACGCCTTGCAATCCGGCAAGTCCACCGTTAGCGATGTTTTGGCCGGTCAGGAATGTGGTTTGTCATTTGTCGGCAAAACCAAAATTGAGGTTGGGGATATCTTGGAATTATACAAAGAAGAGCTGCAAGCACGTACCCTAGCCGTAGAAGGCAGTCGGTAGTAAAATGAGGGCCTATGACTAATCATCTTGAGCTCACAGCAGAAAATTTTGATGCGGAAATAACCAAGGCCGGTAAGCCAGTTTTGGTCGACTTTTGGGCCCCTTGGTGCGGCCCTTGTAAGCAAATGTCGCCAATTATCGACGAAATTGCCGCTGCCAACGACAACCTCGCTGTCGGCAAAGTGAACGTGGACGACCATCCAGGCCTCGCTCAACGCTACAACATTTTATCTATCCCAACTTTTCTCATCTTCAAAGGCGGCTCTGTTGTCGACCAATTCTCTGGTTCCATGACCAAGGACGCTCTCATTGAACGCTTGGCCCGTCATTCTTAGAGCCCGCAGTCAACGAAGACGA
>DOZH01000010.1:0-17497 GCA_003518105.1 Candidatus Uhrbacteria bacterium | reverse complement strand
AAACGCCCGAGAGAGAAAGAAAGGGACTCCCCGAGTCTCGCGTTGACGCTAGCCTTTTACACTCTATGGATACTCAAAAATTAATAATCATCGGCTCAGGTCCCGCCGGCTACACCGCCGCCATTTACGCTGCTCGCGCCGACCTAGCTCCTGTACTTTTTACTGGTCAGCAGCCAGGCGGCCAACTCATGCTTACGAGCGAGGTAGAAAACTGGCCAGGTGAGGCCGACGGCGTGATGGGTCCAGACCTGATGGAGAAGCTTAAAAAGCAGGCGGCCAAGTTCGGCACGCAAATTATTGACGACACCATCACCTCCGTCGATTTCTCCAGCCGTCCATTCAAGGTCACATCGGCCAGTAACGGCGAGTTCCAAGCCGAATCGATAATTATCTCCACTGGCGCTTCCGCCAAGTGGCTCGACATTCCCGGCGAGAAGAAGTTGCAGGGCAGGGGAGTCTCCGCTTGCGCCACTTGTGATGGCTTCTTCTTCCGCGACAAGAAAATAATCGTTGTTGGCGGTGGCGACAGTGCCATGGAAGAAGCCACGTTCTTAACCAAGTTCGCTCGCGAAGTCGTCATCATTGTCCGCACCGACAAGCTCCGTGCCAGCAAAATCATGCAAGAGAAGGCACAGAAGAATCCAAAAATTTCCTTCCTGTGGAACACTTCACCTGTCGAACTCATCGGCGAAGAGCGTCTAACTGGCGTCAAAGTTGTCGACGCCCGCACTAAGATCGAGTCAGTTGTCGACACGGATGGCTTCTTTGTGGCTATCGGTCACCAACCGAACACTAAAATTTTCGTTCCCGCTATCGACGTCGACCAAGTTGGCTACATCAAACACGCTCCCGACAGCACGGCTACCAACATCCCCGGCGTTTTCGCTTGCGGCGACGTCATCGATGCCCACTACCGCCAGGCCGTCACTGCCGCCGGCTCCGGCTGCATGGCCGCCCTCCAGGCCGAACGCTGGCTGGCTAACAACCCTCCTCCAGGCATGGGGGAGTAAGGAGGGGGCTTTAAGCAAAAAGAAAACGCGCAGCCCCCGATCACTCGGGGAGCTGCGCTTTTGAGACGACGATCTTGTTGACACTACCTCAACCCGGCGGTGACAGGAACGGCCGACAGGCTGCTTCGAACAACTTCCACTGCACGTTGGAGAAGTAGCAGTTCTCTTCGTGCTGCTGCTGTTCGAGATACCGGTGCATCCCAAGCACATTGAAGTTCATGGTCTCCCGGTTGGTCTTTGGCTGTTGAGTGACCGCCAGCCAGGCTAGCCTCGGCGTGTTGAAGTCGCCGTTGTCACTGCAGACCTGTATCAAGCGACCAAACTTGGCCCAGATCTCGGGTGTCATCCCGGCCTGCTCGAGCTTGGCCGCCTTGATGTTCCGCTGCATGAAGGACCTGTCATCAGGGTTCCCAATCACGCGCGAATCGACGTACTCGCTCGCTGCCTCGAGCCGTCCTAGTCGTAGCTCCGCCCAGGCCTTCCAGAAGCTGGCTGGCTCCGGCTGGTCGTGGTTGCGGAGCAGGGCCAGACAGGCTGCCCGCATCTCCTTCTCGTTCGCCTCGTGCGGCAAACTGGTCGCCAACATCCAGGTTACGCTGCTCGGGAGGTGCTGTTCCTCGGCCCGAACCCGCACAGCTTCGCTAGGGTTCGCACTCTTTTCTGCCAGCAGGCAGAGCTCAGTGATGATTCGTGACAACTGCATGTTTGCTCCTTGCTCAGTGTATCCAAGCGCGCCTAGCTTACGCCTTATCTTGCACCTCAGCAACCCCTTCAGGGACTACGTCTCGCGTCGTCCCTTGCCTGCAAACATTGCGTAAAAAAACAGCGCAGCCCCCGATCTCTCGGGGAACTGCGCGGTGAGGACGACGCCTACTCGTTCAGGATGCCGAACTTCTTCTTCACGTACTCCTTCAGCGCCGCCAGCTGTACCTTGGAGTAGTAGCAGTCCGGGCCGTAGACTCGACCAAGACACCTGGTGACGAAGGTGAATGTTCCAGGCCCGATTTCCTCGTACTCATCACCTGGGTGAGTCTCAGCCAGGTAGCGCTGGACCACACTCGGCGTCTCGAAGTCGCCAGCCTCAATCATCTCGAGCGCCAATCCTCGAAGGTTCTCGCAACCGCTATCGGTCATTGGTGCAGCGTCGAACTTGACCACACGTATCCGGCGGCGAATGTAGGCCGCGTCCACGCCATCACGATCAATCGCGACCCGCCACATGCTGCCCTCAGCGGCGGCGAAGTGGTCATTTTGTGACTTGTTGGTCAGTTCGATTGGCGCGAAAGCCAGATAGAAATGAGCCAACGCCCGCCAGAAGTCCGAGTATATGTTTCCCTCCTCATTCACAAGGACTCCATCGCAGACGTGGTAGCACGAGTCCTGCCCCTCCTGCTGACCCACCACCAACTGGATCATCCGTGTGATTCGCGGATGGAACCCGTAGTACCGCGCCAGGAATAGCGCCATTGTCCCGGGGTCCTCGGCCTTTTCGGCTTCCCGTCGAATACTTTCAAAAATTGCTGCTACACTCATGGCTTACCTCGTTTTCAGATTGTTGACTGCTCGGCCTATCCGAGCGCCCCAACCCTACGCCAAAACTTCCTACTCGGCAATCTGGGACGACATCGGGAGTCGTCCCTTACCTGCAAACACTACTCAAAAAGAAAACCGCGCAGCCCCCAATCTCTCGGGGAACTGCGCAGTGAGGACGGCGTGGCCTTGGTGAGCCTCGCCTATGTATGCTTCTTCCATTCGAGGGTGAGCTCCACCATCTGACGACGGGAGTATGCCATCCCTGGCTGACCGACACGGTTGAAGATCTCACGAACCAGATCGCTGCCTATTTGCTTGAGATCAGGCCTCTCACGCGGCACATTTACAAGTTGCAACACTCGCTTTGGAGCATCGTAGTCACCAGCCTCGATCATCTGGCTAATCAATCGGGACCTCGCGTACCAGGTAGTCTCGGTGACTACTTCTGGGCAATCGAGCACCGCAGCCTCGATCTGTCGCAGCAGGTACTGGTGGTCGTTCTTATCGCGGAAAACGGCCGTCCGCATGTGCTTCTGCAGTGTCTCAATTTGGTGTTGTTTGAATTTCACCACTGTTGAATATTGACTCTGTTTCCAGGTTGCCAGGCCTTGCCAGAAAGTCGATTCATATCGCCTCCCAGCAGTCATGTAGAGAATTTCTGCCCGCTTTTTGTCATCAGGCTCGGCATCGCAATGCAGGACTGCGCTGATGAGTGACCAAACTGACTCGTTGTAACCGCGGTAATCGCACTCCAGCATGGCGATCTGCCACGGCAATTTGCTGTCATCGGCGAGAAAACGGATCAGATCGAAATCTTGAGACAGTGACATGTGAACCTCTACTGACAAAGTGGTTGACGTTGACGCCAGGATAATTCCGAGCGCCCCAACCCTACGCCTTATCCTCAGTCTCAGCAACCCGGGACGACGTCTCGCGTCGTCCTTGGCCTGCAGACACTACTCAAAAAGAAAACACGCAGCCCCCAATCTCTCGGGGAACTGCGCGGTGAGGACGACGTCGGCTGCTAGAGGCCGAACTTCTTCATCAGGTACTCCTGGAGCGCCGCCATCTGCACCTTCGAGTAGTAGCAGTCAGAGTCATCGTCTCGAGCCAAACACGAACTGACGAAATTGATTGTCAGCGGCCCAGGTTCGACATATCCATCTCCCGGATGATTCTCCGTGAGAAACCGTTGGACGACGCCTGGCGTGTCGAAGTCGCCAGCCACGATCATCTCGTCGATCAGCTTGCGGCGTTCGAACGGAGGAGCGTTGATGACTGGCGCATCATCGAACTTGACCACACGTATCCGGCGTTGAATGTAGGCCGCATCGCCACCACCCCGACCATCGAGCGTTGAAGGGTTGGCAATCCGCTTGGCCAATGCGAAGAACTCTCGTCGGTCGCCGGGATGCTTGGTTGCCAGGCCCAGGTTCAGGTTGGCCAGTGCCCGCCAGAACCAGCATGGGTCGAGAACATCATCAATGTCGTCAAGCAGCTTCTGGTAAGCCTCACAAGCCTTCCTGCCATGGGAGACTGGTGTCGATGCCCAGCCGATCATGGTGCAAATATCGGGCCGGAGACCCAGCTCCAAGCAAGCATCTTCTGCTGATCCCAGGGGATTTTTCGTCCCCTCAGCCAACTTACGGGTCTGGTCGTAGATGCGGTAACAAATCGTTGACATGACTCACCTCATTTTCAGGTTACTAACCGCCCAGCCTATCCGAGCCAGACAAGCCTACACTCAAGTCCCGGACTCGCCAAGTCCCGGACTCAAAAAAATATCAACAAACCATCGCCTTCAATTCGCAGAGTTATGATATACTACACTCAATATGACCCAAAAAAGACCACCAGGTGAAGGCGAGCATCCACCTGTTTCACCAGAACGTTCGCCGGAAACTCTACGTACTCCAGAAATTATGCCCACGGAGGCTCTCGCTAAAGTCGAGCAGCGTGATTTGGCTAAAGAAATGTTGGAAGCGGGGGAAATCAATCATGACATCGCGAAAAGGGTTGAAATCCTGCTTGGCATGGGCATTAAGGAAGCATTAGCTAAGTTGGCCGATAAACCAGAAGTTTTAGCCGCCTACCGAACCGCCCACGAAGCCATGGCTGACGAGCTTGAGCTGCTCGAAATCGAAAGGAAAAAAATCCGTAACCCTGACAATTTGCTAAAACACACAGTCACCGCCGGTATTATTCGCTTACTCCGTCAGAATGATTGTGCAGAAATTATTGCCCGCGGCCTAGCTCCAGCTGAAGATTCTCTAGCTGTTTACGAAAACGCTCGTATCGCCACCATTACTACTGGTTATACTAAAGGCCAATTTAACGACAAGCAAACTCTGACCATCGAGATTGGCACTGATCAGGCCAACGATTCAGCTGTTATTAAAGAGTTATTATACGGCGCAGAACTGTCAGATCTTATCGAAGAACGTAAGGAATACTACTCTCAAAAAGACTATTTTTTGCTCCCAAAAATATTTCTTCGCAACGATTTTTGGACAGCCATTGCTCATATTGCATCGCCTAACTATCTTCCCGAAGTCACAGCTCCGCATAAATTACATTCTCGGCGGAGAACTTACGACCAAATAATCAACGAAGCAAAACATCTGACCAGCTGGTTTAAACTGCCATTACGCGAAGATGAAGGCAGGTTCTATAGTGGAAAAATAGATAAACGCCAAAAAGCCATGCGTCAACAGGAGGTAGAGACTATCTGGGATATAGCCACCACTGCTCGCACTAAAATTCTTGAACCCGTGCAAAAGAGGGAGCAAGCCAAACGCACCATCTTGCTACGCGAGCTTCATGCTGCTAACAACCATTGCCAAAAAGCTCAAGCTGCCGTCGACGAAGAGAACAAACTACTTTCCCGTCTTTGGTCCATGGTCAGCAACCCAGCCAGTAAACTTCGTGAAGCTTATTTGGAGGATATGACTAAAGCCGTCACAACTCGCGATCACGCCTTGGTTAAATTACTTAATCAACAGCAATACTTGCTAGAAAAGACACATGGCTTCGGTCTGGCCCTCATCGAAGATAACAAACATCGCGACCCCGCCCCAACTTATTATCAGCCAAAAAAAATAGAAGACAAGCCGTCTAATGATCACACTCTCAAATACTGGTCACACTTGGCGGCAGAATCTTTTTCGAATATAGCGAAAGAAGACTCAGCTCGTCAGGAATTGGCCACCATCAGAAAACGCTAAAATAGCTACACCTTCTTCACCATCTTCGCCACAAAAAAACCCTCCGCACTCGCACTCGGCAACAACGTCAGTGACTTATTTTTGTGCGTGATCGACGGCGAGAAGGGGATTGTTATCGCCTCCGCCTTCATATCCGGGTACTCGGCCAAGAACCAGTCAATCTGCGCCTCATTTTCTTCCGCCGCCAGCGTACACGTCGAGTAAACAAGTGTCCCGCCTGGTTTCAAACAGAGATAAGCGCTGCGGAGTAGGCGACGCTGTAACTTAGCATGGGCGACGATGTTCTTGAGCGACCAAAAGCCATAACTCCGCTGGTCGTCGACGTTGATGCGTCCTTCCGCCGAGCAGGGGACGTCGGCCAAAATATTGTCGAACATTTCTGGCATGGTGTGATGTAGAATCGTCGAGTCCTCCAGCTTCGCCTCCACCATGCTCGCCCCTTGAATACGCAAAGTGTTCATGAGCTTCTGGTAACGCACGCTATTCTCTTCCACGGCAATTATCTTGCCCTCATTTTTCATCATGGCCGCCATCTGGCTAGTCTTACTTCCAGGCGCCGCACAAATATCAGCCACCACTTTACCCGGCTTTGGGTCGAGAATGACGGCGGGGAGCATACTCGTCAGCCCTTGCAAGTAAATTTCCCCGTCTTCATTGAGTTTTAGCTTCAGCACCTCGTCATTTTCAATATTACGCACGCTAAAAGCATGAGGAATTTCCTTGACCCGGGCAAACATGACCTGAGCCTGGCGCAAACCCTCCATCACCGCCTCGTCCGTGGTGCGGAGCAGGTTGGTGCGGAACGTTGTCGGCCTTTTAGCCGCTAAACCGCGCAAAATAACACTGGTATTACTGGCGCCAAACTGGGCTGTCAACCTGTCTATAAATTCTTGGGGCAAAGCCATAGTAGTCCCAGCTTACCCTAAAACGTTTGCTAAAGCTAGCCTTATCTGCTACTATTCCGCCCGCGCCAATCAGGGCGTCGCCACAACCAAAGTCACTTGGAGACTCCCATGTACCAAATTCTGCTCAATCCCAATCGCCCGGTCATCCGTTCCGTCCTCAACGCCTGTCACCCCTACTGGCCGGCCATCCTCGAGCTTCGTCACCTGGGCTACAGCCTGGTCGAGACCGACCGCGCCTTCAGCTGGCAGGGCCCCGTCCCCGGCCTGGCGCGACTCTGTGACTTGTTCTCGGTCGACATCGAGAATCGCCCCTTGCTCGCCGCTGGCCAACCCCTGTGGCACGAACGTCGGGCCAAGCTCGTCGACCTCAGCACCAAGAGCCACTCGCTGTCGCCCGATGACGAACGCCTGCGCCAGGTACTGTCTGGCCTGCTCGGCGAGTACGTGGCCACCATCGAGCGTCGCCGGTACATCGCGGATCCCGTGTCGCCTGCCGTGTTGCCCGTCGAGCTTGAGGGCCAGCGCTTGCTCCTCGACTGTTGCCTGAGCATCGAGAGCATGCACGACGCTTTGCCGGCCACCGACGACAGCCACTTCTTCAGCCTCAAGGCGTTTGTCAACCACGCCTGTGAGCGCCATCTCGGCCGTTCTCAGCCTGTCCCCAAGTTTGCTGAGGTCGAGCGCGAGCTCGCCTTCGCCGCCGGCTACTGACGCCCACCCGGCGTCCTCAAAAACCCTGTTCTGCTTCGGCAGCGCAGGGTTTTACTTTTACGAGCCTGAGCCTTTACTTTTTACTTTATCTCAGGCACACTTTTGCCGCTTTGACGTTTCAACCCCCGTCTTAGCTAGGAGTCACCGTGTCTCAGTCGAAACCAGTTCTTCCTCCTCGCGATCTGCTGGCCATGCGCGTTCACCTGTTGGCCAATCAAGCCGGCCGACCGAGTACGTTGCAATACGTTCTCATCTGGCTCAGCCGCCTGGGCTACACCGATTCTGACTTCTCTCGTCAGCTCGGTCTGCAGCGGCATGAGCTTGCCAACCATCTCTCGGTCATCGTGATCGCTGTCCGCGAGACCGGCTCGACCCCACGCTCTACCAGGGCGACGGTCGGTTCGGCAATCTGCTTCTGGCGTTTGCTGGGTTGTGGCTCACGTCGAGGATCAAGGGCGAGCTGCTCGACGCTCCAGTTCGCGACGTGTTGCTGCAGGTTCTGGGCGACGAGCTCGACGTGCGCGGCCTCGCGGGCTTGATGACCGGTTTGCACGCCGGTCGTCGGCCGTATGACGTACGGTCTGACCTGTTGGCTAGCTACTTGCAGGAGCGTCTCGAGTTTGGTTGCTATCCGGGTCTCAACACGCCGACCACACGGCAAGCGTTCATCCTCGAGTACTGCCGGTACCATCCGCAGCCCCCAGTGCACGTCGTCGGTTACAACCTCGACCCCGACGTCATCGGCCACGCCCGCAACTCCGTGGACGACCACCACCCGGGCGTCGTCAAACCCCTTCCGGTGAGCTGACCTCGCGTCAGTTCCGCTCTCCCTCCGTCCCCGAGGCCTGGCCTATGCCAAGCCTCGGGGCTTTCTTTTTGATCCATAATCTGTCACTCTTCCCTCAGCTCTGACATCTTCACCCCGTCAAGCTGGAGTTCATCATGATCTTGGGTCAAATGTCCTTTCCTCAACTCGTCCTTTGCCAGGACCTGCTCACCGATGACACGGTCGCGAGCCAGGTCTTCGCCGAACTGCGCAACCTCGGCTTCGTCGACCAGGAGCTGAGCAGCCTCACCGGTCTGTTGTATGCCTACATCGAATCTGTCGGGAATATGTTCCCACGTCCTCCAGTAGTCTGTCCCGCGGGCCACAGCACCTTCGGCCACCGTTTCCTCTGCTACCTGGACCTCGTGGCCAAGAGTTCAGATGCCAGTTCGGGTGATGAAGGTACAGCGGCTTTCGTTCTGGCGCACATCCTGCATCTGCACCTCGGCGTGTCCGGTCTCTACGACTACTTCCTGGGCTGCTGCCAGTGCGCTAAGCACTACCACCCGGAAGAAGCGACGGACCTGTGGGAGCAGTACCTCATGGGCTTGCGACAGCATCGCGCCTTTCCCTTATCGAGCCTCTCACCAGTTCTGCGAAGTACTCCCATCACCCGTGATGACATGCTCCGTCACCTCAGGGCCTTCGTCACTGGCGTCGCCACTTGGCCGACGTAGCCACCCTCGTCCCATCCCCGAAGCCCGGCTCACCCCTGGCTTCGGGGCTTTTTTTATGCAGCCAGAGCCTTGTAGGAGCGAGGAGCTGTCGGTTGGTCGACGACGACGCCAACCTCGGCCCTGTGCCGGCCCCCGAGTCATACGAGGTGTAGCCAGCCGGTACGGTTGACGAGGCGCCGCTAGGAGTCGACTAACTGACAGCTCCGAGCGACCCTTTTTTGCTCAAAACCCCAAATATCGCTACACTGGTGCAGTATGTCCTATAACCATGGTTCCATCGACGCTAAGTGGCAGGCCGCCTGGGCCAAAGCCCAAATTTTTCGCGCCCAGGACGACTCGCCTAAAGAAAAATATTACGTCCTAGTGGAGTTCCCGTATCCCTCTGGCGCCGGTCTCCACGTCGGCCATCCGCGCAGCTACACGGCCTTGGACATCGTGGCTCGTCAACAACGGATGCTGGGCAAGAACGTCCTTTTCCCCATGGGTTGGGACGCCTTTGGTTTGCCCGCCGAGAACTACGCCATCAAAACCGGCATTCACCCAAGCGTCATCACCAAAGAAAACATCGACAATTTCCGTCGTCAGCTCAAAGCCATCGGCTTCAGTTTCGACTGGTCGCGCGAGGTCAACACGACGGATCCAGCCTATTACAAATGGACGCAGTGGATGTTCCTGCGATTTTTCAAAGCCGGCCTCGCTTACAAGTCGACGATGGCTATTAACTGGTGCCCTAAAGACAAAATCGGCCTCGCCAACGAGGAGGTGGTCGGCGGCAAATGCGAGCGTTGCGGCACCGCGGTCGAAAAGCGCGATAAAGAACAGTGGATGATCGCCATCACCAAATACGCGGATCGTCTCATCGACGACCTCGACACGGTTGACTATCTGCCGAAGATTAAGAAGCAACAGGTCGACTGGATTGGCCGCAGCGAGGGCGCCGAAATCGACTTCGCCGTCGTCGACAGTCAGGAAAAAATCACCGTCTTCACCACCCGCCCCGACACAATTTTTGGCGTCACCTATCTCGTCATCGCCCCCGAACACCCACTGGTCGAGTCTCTCACCACTAGCGAACAGCGTGATACTGTGCACAGTTACATAGCATCAGTGGCCACTAAAACCGACATGGAGCGCGGCGACGACACCAAAGCCAAAACCGGCGCCTTTACCGGCAGCTACGTCATCAACCCCGCTAACCACGAACGCGTCCCAGTCTGGATTGCGGACTATGTCCTCGGTCATTACGGTACCGGTGCTGTCATGGCTGTGCCGCAACACGACGAACGCGACCTCGCCTTTGCGCAAACTTTCAACCTCCCAATCGTCGATCGCCCCCTCATCTCTTTCGCCGACGCCCTCGCCAAAACCGGCGGCAAAAAGACCGTCCAATACAAACTCCGCGACTGGGTCTTCAGCCGTCAGCGCTACTGGGGCGAACCAATCCCGCTCATTCATTGTGATCACTGCGGTTGGGTCCCCGTTCCCGACGACCAACTCCCAGTTCTCCTGCCTGACGTCGCCAATTATCAACCAACCGATAACGGCGAGTCACCTTTAGCCAGCATCGACAGCTTCGTGAACACCAAATGTCCAACTTGCGGGGGAGACGCCAAACGAGAAACCGACACCATGCCCAACTGGGCCGGCAGCAGCTGGTATTTCTTGCGTTACATCGATCCGAACAACAATAACGAATTCGCTTCGGCGGAGAAGCTGAAACACTGGCTACCAATCGACCTCTACAACGGCGGCATGGAACACACCACCCTCCACTTGCTCTACTCCCGTTTCTGGAACAAATTCCTCTTCGATCAAGGCCTCGTGCCAACTAGCGAACCCTACGCCCGTCGCCACAGCCACGGCCTCATTATGTCAGAAGACGGCACCAAGATGAGCAAATCCGTGGGCAACGTCATCAACCCCGACGACATCGTTAATGAATTCGGCGCCGATACCCTCCGTGTCTACGAAGTCTTCATGGGTCCCTTCGAGGAGCCCGTCCCATGGTCGACGAATGGCGTTGTCGGTGTCCGTCGCTTCCTGGACCGCGTCACCAAACTGCCAGATTTCATCGCTCCCGCCGAGTCACCAGACGTCACTAAGGCCCTTCACAAAACCATCAAAAAAGTCTCGGAAGACATCACCAATTTCCGCTTCAACACCGCCGTCGCTGCCATGATGACCTTCGTCAACACCGTCTTCGAGCAGGGGAGTATCACCAAGCCATCTCTTCTAACCTTCCTAGCCATCCTGACCCCATTCGCCCCTCACGTCGGCAACGAAGTGAACGAAGCCCTCGGTGGTACCAGCTTAATGGAAGCAGGGAACTGGCCGACGTTTGACCCAGCTCTCATCGTCGACTCGGAAGTCACCATCGCCATTCAAGTAAACGGCAAACTCCGTTCATCATTGACGGTCGCCCTGGACCTCCCCGAATCCTCCCTCGTCACTCAAGCTCAATCCGACCCCAACGTCGCCAAGTTCCTCATCTCACCGATTAAGAAGACGATCGTCGTCCCGAATAAGATTGTAAACTTTGTGATTTAGTAGTGAAGACGCTCAACGTATTCACTACTTATCCCCAGACTATGGCCCAAGTCGTCATCAAGCCAGCGCAATTCGGTCAGGGCCTCTTCGCCGTCGAGCCAATTGTAGCCGGCACCGTCATCGGCGTTGCTACTGGTCCAATAATCAACTTCTCTACCGCCCTTCAGAAAAATGACCGAGAATGTGACGCTTTACAGGTCGAGCCAGACAGCTATCTCGATTGGCCAGATCCATTACGCCTCGCTAATCACTCCTGCCAACCTAATTGCGGTTTGAGAAATCTCGAGTTCGTCACCCTCCGCGACCTCATGCCCGGCGAAGAAATCCTCTGGGACTACTCGACCTCCATGGACGAGGACAGCTGGACCATGACTTGTCTCTGCGGTTCTCCCAACTGCCGCGGCACCATCAAAGACTTCCGCCTCCTCCCACCAACGCTCCAGCAACACTACCTCTCCCTGGGTATCGTCCTCCCGTTCATCGCCGAGCAGTATGGATAAGCAAAACCGAGCCGTGTGGCTCGGTTTTCGCAGTTAATATAAACCACTGCTTAACTTACATGCAATTTGACCAATCGGTCTTTACCATGCCACACTTTGGTCGACCCAATCACAAGAGGTAATCATGGACATTGTTTCTACAACTACAGAAGCTGCACCGGGGTCGTTCAGTCTACAAATTGTTGACGGCGCACTGCTCGTGCCGTTGCCATTAGAACGCTTTTGTGCCAGTAACGGAGCTTATAGAGCCGAGCAGTTGTTGACACTGTTGCAGCACAAAGACTTTGAGCAGATTTGGTCTCGTCGCTACAGCTGGACGGCCGAACAGTACCAGGCTGCCTTGGTCGAAGCTCGTGCCTTGTTGGAGAGCATCGTCGGCCAGCCGCAAGAACTTTCATCAGTGAACCGTTGGAGCACTGTCATGAAATAGCCGCCCACTTCTTTGTTGGCCGATCCCACCCGGGGTCGGCCGCATCTTTATAATAATTAAGAATAACAGAAAACGCACCTCCCAGCGCGCTCTCCGAGACAACTTTCGTCATCCTCCTAGCGGCTGTTCGGTGCGTGAGTGGTCAGTTGAGCTTGTTCGTGTGTGGTTTATCCAAAAATATCGCGCAGATCAACCACATCAACACATACATCAGAGCGAGAAAGATTGCTGGGCCGAAGGTGACCATCAAACAGAGGACGGTCCAACCGATGTTCGGGCCACATGAATCGAACAGCGCTTCAAGGAGTGTACGACCCGGAGCCGCAGATGTGTAGGTATGGCCCCAGTTGATGATGCCGCTCTCGTCCCAGCACATTCGGACTCCTGGACGTACCTCTCGCATGTATACGATGGCGATCTAGGGGCCGAGCATCAAGCTGAAGGCCGTACCGATCCAGATGCTGAGACTGTGGTAGGGCTCGGTCAGCGTTCGTCCGCCAGTTTTGGCGGGGGAGGAGGGATTGGACATTGTGGCTCCAGGGAGGGGTGAGGGTCGTTGACTCGTCATTCACTTACAGGGCGAAAGACTTAAAAAGTTAACATATGCTAAGCCCCGAGTCAATCAATCCGCGTCCCGGACGAGGCTCGTCCCGGACGCCTCATGTGGATAACAGTGAATACACCTGGGGTCTTCACCTGTAGAATACTCCCACATGTCACCCCGCACCCCATCGAATATCCTCACCGCCATCCTCCTCGCCTTTATTGTCATTTCGCCCGTTCGTGGCGCCCTCATCCATCCCTCCGCCGATTCTGTTGCGGGCTCCCTCGGTAATCACACAATCGAAGCCACCGTTGCGGACATCAACCTTGGCGAGGCCACCGTCGGGCTGACGCTTTCCCAGGTCCTCGTCGACGGCACAGCCAAGCGCGACAAAATTCTCCTCAACGCTCCACGCTACCCGTCGAGCAACATTGGTGTTCGCATTCGCCTTGCTTGCACCCTGGAAGCCCCAGCTTTCATCGACAGCTTTGACTACCCAACCTATCTCGCCATCCGCGGCACCTACGCCGTCTGCCGTGTAGCCGAAGTCCCGCTAGTTGTCGGCGAGGCCTCGCCTAGGCCAGGCCTTGCCTTGGCTCAGCTCCGTCAAACAATCCTGCACACCATCGGCGCCCATCTCCCCGAGCCCGAGTCGACCCTCCTCGCTGGCCTTCTCATCGGTCGCGCCGAGTTCTCACAGCTCTGGCAAGCCCGCTTCTTGGCCACCGGCACCACCCACATCGTCGCCGCCTCTGGCTTTAACATCACCCTCGTCATCCTCGCCGTCTTCGGCTTACTCACCTGGCTCGGTATCCGCCGCCAACGCGCTTTTTGGTTACTCCTCGTCGCCATTGCCGTTTACGCCGTGCTCGCTGGCCTCGAACCATCCGTCGTCCGTGCCGCCACCATGGGCGCCCTCGTTCTCACCTCACGCCAGGTCGGCCGCAAAACCTCCATGCGCAACATTGTCCTCCTGGCCGTGGCCGTCATGCTGGCTTTCGAGCCACGTCTGTTGATTGGCGACGTTGGCTTCCAGCTTTCAGTCACCTCAACTGTTGCCCTCATCTGGCTCTCACCACACATCATGAAGCGCCTCACCTGGCTGCCCACCAACCTGGAAATTCGCGACACCTTCGGTAGCACCCTCACCGCCACGCTCTGCACTCTGCCCATCGTCATTCTCTCCTTCGGCCAAGTCTCACTCGTCGGCCCGTTCGTTAACCTTCTCGCCTTGCCCTTCGTCGAGCTCGCCATGTCGCTCGGCGTCCTCGGCACCATCTTGGCCGCCATCTTCTCGGCCCTTCCAGTCATCGGTTCGCTCTTCACTCTCCCAGCTTGGGCCGTGCTCCACCTCATCCTTTGGCTCATCGCCGCCATCGCGAGCGTGCCTTTCGCTTATCTCACTATCCCTCTAGCTGGCCGCGTAATTCTCGCCATCATCGCCGCCTTATTCGTTGCCCTCGTATGTCGCGTCGTTTCCAAAAAAGCCTAGCCATAATCCTCCTCCTCACCGTCTCCCTCCTCGCCGAGGCCTTCTTTTCCGGCACCTGGTTTCACCCTCACCGCTTAGCCGTGTGGGTTTTTGACGTCGGTCAGGGCGACGCTATTTTCATCGACTCTCCCAATAAACAAATCCTCATCGACGGCGGCCCGAACGACGCCATCCTCGAAAAACTCGCCAGCGTGCTCCCGCCCTGGGACCGTACTCTCGACGTCGTCTTGGCCACCCACCCTCATGCGGATCACGTCCTGGGCTTGGACGCCGTGCTCGAAAATTATCGGGTCGGTGAGGTGGTCGACGACGGTTTAATTTATAATTCCTCGGCCTCTATTGGTTTCGAAAATCTCGGCGGCAACACAGCCACGGTCGCCAGCCGCAATCTCACCTGGGACTTGGGTGACGGGGGAGTCTTGAAGGTTATCTGGCCAGCCTCACCCTTAGCCGGCGCCTTTACGGACGACGCCAACGACGGCTCCATCGTCGCCCTCTTAACTTACGGCCAAACCACCATGCTGCTGACGGGGGACGCAGGTATTGCCCAAGAAGAACTCTACGCCTCGGGCCTCCCGCACATCGACGTCCTAAAAGTTGGCCACCACGGCAGCGACACTTCCTCCGGCCCGAATCTCCTCACCACCATCACTCCCAACTTCGCTTTAATTTCCGTCGGGGTCGACAACAGCTACGGCCACCCCTCACGCATCGTCCTCGACCGCCTAGCCCAAGCCGGCGCCCAAGTCTTCCGCACGGACACGGACGGCGACATTAGAGTCTTAAGCGACGGCGGCGAACCCACGGTCACTAATTTTCCGCGTTGAGCCTTGTAGGAGCGAGCGACTGTCGTGTCTCCTGTAACGACGCGATGGCCGACCCGAGAAATGCTTGACTTGCGCATTTGTTCCGTTAAGCAAGTCATCCTTTAAGCATTTCTGGGCTGAGGCCTTGAGCTAGGAACAGGAGATGCGGCGGTTGCGAGCGACGAGCCTTGGCCTATAATGGCGAGTGACTGACAGAGTGGTCCTCTGACGACGCCAGCCTCGGCCCTGTGCCGGCCCCGAGCTATATTTTTGCTAATTATTCAATTTTCCATTACCGTGCAACCGCACTTGGAGGTGTTCGTGTTGAATTTCATTTTCGTCCTGGGTTGCAGCTTCGTGGTTATCGTGATGTTTGGAGCTTGTCTAGTTTGGTGGTTGGATTGTCGCCTGCTGCATGTGAAGAACCGTGACCTCGAGGGCTACCTCGGGCTTCTAGAGCGCGTCAACCTTCATGCTCACGCCAGTCACACTGAGGCCGTGAAGTCCTCATGACTCACTTCTTCCTCGCCGCCATCATCTGCGTCCTGCTCGGCATGGGCCCTATGATGCTCTTCTGCTTCGGCTGGTGGGTGCTTGACCTCGACGACTAGCCAGCCTCATCTTCCTTCCTCGAGCCGTCCGCCTCACCCGCGGCCGGCTCGTTCTTTTTTGCCACCTCTTGCCAAAAAACCCCTAATACTCTACGTTTAATAGGCACAGGAGGTGCTTCATGTTCTGGTTCTTTCTTTGCGTCTTGGTCTTTGTGACTCTCATGGCTGTCGGCCTGGCTTGCGCTGGCCTGGCTAGCCTGTACCGCAACCACTTTGCGCCGCGGCTCAAGTCCATGCCGGTCGCGCTGGCGCTGCAGATTGCCAGCGGCCAGTTGACCAAGCAGTCGCTCGACGACTTGGCGGAGGCTGAGCGACTGGTTCGCATGCGCTTTGACGAGCTGCTCGACGAGCTCGGCAACATGTACTGGGACCCAGACACGGACTGGCCCACCGATTCGGCCTTTCACGGCACGAAGGAGCTGCGTCAACTGCTCAACCTGCCGCTCTTGCAGGGTGACGGTGTACGGTACAACAAGGGCTATCTCCTGCTCATCAAGCTCTGCGCCAAGCACGTTGAGTACGAACTGGTGCATAAGCAGTTCCAGTTGGGCCGCCAGTACCTGGATCAAGGCGTGCATCTGGTACCTCAGTTGAGCAGCGAGGATATGCGCCGCCAAGCTCAGCACGAACTTGCCTTGGTTTTTCACCCGCTCGCCTGGGCCATGCGCGACGAGCCATTTCACGCCTGGCGCAAGACCATGCCCTTCTCCTTGGTCCAGAATCAGAAGGACGAGCTCTACATGCTGGGCATCATCCGCCGGATGCAGGGCGAAGAGGGCATGGAGGGCTGGCTGGTGAAGCAGCATGCTCACGCTCATCACCTGCTACCAGCCTGGCTGGAAACAAGCTTGGGGGACCCAACGAACTGCCCCGACTGGCACTAGCCACCACATCCACCTCTTTCTCGCCGACGCCTGGACAGCGTCGGTTTTGTATTGCCAACTTAGCGCCGCTGGACTAAAGTATAGCCGCACCGGAGTCCCACATGTCATCGCTTCTTCTGCTCGGTTTGCCTCTTTTGCTCATCCTCTGCGCCGTCCTGGCCTACCAGCGTTGGGTACCGCCGCCTGACAACCTGTCGCCCGAGGCACCCCGTAAGGTACGGGCCTTGAGTCGACCGCCGTCCGAGTCGCAGTTGCAACAGCACCACACGTTCAGCCTCAAGCTGGCCTACGTGGAGGACAATTTGCAACAGCTCTGCACGGAGACCTCGCACGGTCACGATCGCGGCGTCCAACTCTTGCTCGAGCTCAAGGCTTACCTCGTCGCTCGGCCGCACCAGATCACAGATATCAACCTGCGCGACCGGGCTCTGTGCCAGTTGGCCCAGTGGAACCTCTTCTGGGGTTTTTTCCGTGAAGCCGAGGATTGCTTGACTCTGGTGGTGGGGGACTCGGAGCGCAAAAAGGCTCTGCGTCGACAGTTGCTGCGTGCTGATCGCTTGGTCACCGCCAAGCCGCCAGCTACCGTCCGTCCCATTCGGGTGACGCCATGACAGAACTCAGTCTGACTGTTGGTGAACCAACTTCGTCTCTCGGGCATCTGTCGCAAGTGTCAGACCAACAGAACGTCGAGGTACAGGATCTCCGTCAACGCCTCCGTGCCGCCGCCACTTATCACTGACCCCGTCTCCTCCCGAGCCGTGCCGCTAACCCCGGCCGGCTCGTTCCTTTTTTTATGT
>DOZH01000011.1 GCA_003518105.1 Candidatus Uhrbacteria bacterium | reverse complement strand
ATGCTTAAAGGATGACTCGACTAGTAAAGGGATGTAGCGAGTCAAGCATTTCTCGGGTCGGCCATCGCGTCGTCACAGGAGACACGGCAGTCGCTTGCTTTTCTTCATCTTTAGTGGATAAGTAATGAGCTGAAAAGTGTTATAATGAGAACACTATGCTGCAATGTTTAAAGCGAGTAGGTATTTTAGGGCTCGGGTTAGCCATGACCATGGGATTAGTGTTGCCAGGAATGACGCAAGCAGCAATGTCGACAACAGTGTTGGCGGCGATGAGGGTGACGACTTCGGGTAATGGAACTTTGACGATGGCGCCAGGTGAGACCAAGGACGTGACGGTGATTTGGCAGAATGCGGGGACGCAGACTTGGAGTAATACTGGTGATGGTTATATTTCTTTGTACACGCATGGGCCAAAGTATAGAGTGAGTCAGTTTGCGTCAGCGTCGTGGTTGTCGCCTAGCCAGGTGCAGAAGATGAAAGAAGCGACGGTGAAGGCCAAGGGGACGGCGACAGTGTCGTTTCAGTTGAAAGCGCCAGTGACAGAGGGAAAATATAGCGAGACGTTTGCATTGGCGTCCGAGAGCATGGCTTGGATTATAGGTGGTGATTTTACTTTGTCGATAAATGTAGCCAAGCCGGTGACGGTGGTGACGAATACGCCAGCCTCGACAACGACAGCCGTGACGCCATCTGACTCTGGTTTGAAGGCGGCCTTGGCGATGCAGACAGCGAATAAGTTGAAAGCAAGAGCAGGCAAGACGTTTTTGCTCTCAGCTGGCTTTATGAATACGGGCAGTAAGACGTGGACGAGTTATGGTTTGCAAATGCCAGACGTTAGCGTGGCTTCTGCGAGCAATGTGTCGTTTACGAATTCGACGTGGGTGGGAACCAAATTGGCTTATGTAAGTGGGGCAGCAGTGAAGCCAGGTGAAACAGCTTATGTGAGCTTTGCGATTACGGCTCCGGGCGTGAACGGCACGCATGCGGCGAAGTTCCAGTTTACTGCGAACGACGTGACGGTGAGGGATGCCGTGCTTGAGATTCCGGTGACGGTGACAGATGGGAGGGATGAGGTGATTACTACAGCCCCCTCCAACTCCCCCATTGCTGGGGGAGAGCTTTCGGTTAACCAAGATGATGTGATTATAGGCAATGAAATTACTGAACCGATGGTGCGGGTTGGAGTGTTGATTGTGGACGAGGAAACCGATGACCAGGTAGTTGTTACGAGTAATGAGAGTGATTTTACGGTGACTGATACGAATGGTAATCTGTTGGCGGAGATGACTAAGGGCCAGAAGGTGACGGCGGCTTGGGACGGTACGCGTTATACTTTTAACCGGGGGAATGGCTTAGAGAAGTCGACCTATCCCTTGCGTTTTGTACCAAAGATAGCAAATTCGGTGATGTTGGTGGTTAATTTTGATCGAACTGTGACGCGAGGATCGAGTAATGCCGATAACACCTTCCGCAATGTGCTGGAACTACGGCACAATGACGTGAAGTCGCGCAGTTGGTTGATTAATGAGTTACCGATGGAGTTTTATTTGAAGGGCTTGGCTGAGACTTCCAATGTTTCGCATATCGAGTTTCAGAAGGCGTTGATTACGGCGGCCAGAACTTATGCGTTTTACCATTGGACGAGGAATACTAAGCATGATGGTGAAGGCTTCCACGTCGACGCTTATGCTGACCAGGTTTATAAAGGTTATGGACAAGAGGTAAGGACACCGCGCTTGAGTCAGGCGATAGATGCGACACGAGGCGAGATTGTGACGTACAACGGGGAGACGGCGATTACAGCGTATTTCTCGCGGAGTGCTGGTAAGACGCTTGATTGGAGTGAGGTGTGGGGAGGGAACGTGCCGTGGAGCAAGAGCGTGCCGGTGCCGTGCGACGTTGGTAAGACGTTGTGGGGGCATGGCATTGGTATGTCCGCTTCCGGCGCACTTTGCATGGCGAATGACGGAAAGATGTGGCAAGAAATCCTTAAGTATTTTTACACGGGCATTGCCTTAGATAAGAGATGGTAAATTATGAAGAAGATTATTGCACTTGCTTCGTTTGTTATTTTTGGTGCTTCGCTGGCGGGGTCAGCTTTAGCGTTGAGTCCACTTGAGGCGATTTATGCGGCTCGGCCCGATTTGCAAAAGGCGTTTGCTGGAACGGAACGGCATGAAGCAATCGCCGGGTCGGCAGCTGGATTTTTGATTAATTTGGAGGATTGGGCGGGGCAGTATGGCTGGCGGACGTACGCGGAATTGGCGAGTTACAAGCCTGCAGGAGTTGTGCCAATGAAGTCTGCAAGAGCTGGCGCAGTGCCTAAAGTGTCAGCGGCTAAGTATATTGTAATTGACGATGCTAGTGGTGAGATCTTGGCGGCGAATAAGGCAGGCGAGAGTTGGCCAATAGCTTCCATCACTAAGTTAATGACGACTGGTTTGGCGCTTGATAGTGGGTTGGATGTGGGTGGTGTGGGGGATGTTAAAACTAGCGATGAAGTGGGTGGAGCGAGGCTGAACGTAGCGGCTGGTACTAAATTTACCGTTCGTGATTTATTGGCGGCGACGCTGGTTGGCTCTGCTAACAATGCAGCAAATGCAGTGGCGAGACTGACTGGATTAGCTAAGGCTGACTTTGTAAAAGCGATGAATGCTCGAGCGGCTAAGCTCGGTTTGGTGCAGACGCAATTTGTGGACCCGACTGGGATTGAGTTAGGTAATGTCTCTACAGCTCGTGAAGTAGCTTATTTTGCGAAGAAGGCTTTTGATAATGAGAATATTCGTCGCTTTACAGGGTCGTCGAGAATTCACTTAGCGGCTCTGAATGACGTTAATTACGTGCGAGATATAGCGAGTACAAACTGGATGCTTTATAACTCGGCGTATGATGATGTGTACGTAACGGCTGGGAAAACTGGTTTTTTGAATGAGTCTGGTTGGAATGCGGTGGTGCAGTTGCACCCGATGAGTGATAAGGATAGCAGGCGATCGCTGACGGTTGTTGTACTTGGAGCCGAGAGTCGACGAGCTAGTTTTGATGATGTGGCGGTGTTGGCGAGAGGAGCGTGGGGGAATTTTAGTTGGTAGCAGACTTTGGCATTTGGCTTATGACGATGTTCTACTCTGATTGTATTGTTATAAATTTGGAAAAAATTGAGCCATTAGTAAAACGAATTATTGATAGCGCAGTTGATTATCAGTTATTAACTAATAGAAAGTTGGGAATCACGGGAGAGATTGGCGAGCTTTTAATTGTCTTAAAAGTTCCTGGTCTTAGATTGTGTGTGAGTAGTATAGAGGAGGGTTATGACGCTATAGATGAATTTGGAAAACGTGTGCAAATTAAGACTAGACGTGGTGCTGTTACCGATGTCCCTAAAATTTCAGGTCGAATCGGAACTTTTTCCAAACATGAATTTGATTATGCTCTTTTTGCTCTTCTCTCTAAAAAATATGAAGTTATTGAAATATGGAAAGCTAATTTTACTGATGTCAATAGAATTGTAGAAAAGCATAAAAGACGAAATCCAACTATTAGAGAGTTTATTAACATATCAGAGTTGGTATACGGTAAATCAATTCTAGAATCTCAAGCTAAGCGGCTCGCTAGAGAGTTGGCTGATGAAGATATCAATTTAAAACCTGGAGATATTCAATTGATGGCGAAAATTTAGAGTTACGTTCAAATTCGTAAGTGCTGATGAAGTTATTTTGCGATCTGTTGGAGACCACAGTATTTATGATGAGTAGATAGTGATAGGATGGAGATTTGTGGTAGAATGGTGATATATAGTCACCATTTTTTTTATGTCTGAGGATCAACGCAAGGGAGGTGAGGCTAGTGGTCGTCGGGAACAGCTAACTGAGCCAGAACTAGCACCTGAAGTACAAATTGCTGTTGGTGCCTTGCGGACTGCCTTGCGGCAGAATTATTTGGATCCTCGGGAGTTGCAGGAGTTGTTGCAGCAAGTGCCGGAGAATGAGGCTACGCAATTATTGGCGGAGCAGACTGGAAGGTTATTGAATGATGTTATCAATCCTTTAGCGCAAAATCACCTGGCCGATTTTCATTCTAAGCGTCAGTACGAGGAATATCAGGGTGGGATTGCGGAGCGGAAGCGAATAGCGATTAGGGCTTATGAAAAATTGTGTCAGGCAGCACCCGGCATGACGCTAGGGCAATTTGCGATAGTGACGGAATTTGGTCAGAAGTTAATGGAGCGATTTGAGGAATGGCGGCAGGAGAAATACGAAACTAAAGATAAGACGATGCCTGATCCATTAGAGTTTATTCGGGTGATGGAGAAAATGGGGCCAGTGCATGAGGATGGTTTGAAGGCGGTGGGAGAGAAGGCTGAACGTGAACGCAAAGAGTCGCCACAATATTTGGCGGATAGACTTAAGTATGCCTTGGGGGATTATCCACAGAAGGCTAGTGCTATTCGAGACTACATTGTGAAGCTGCATAATAAAGGGGCGGTCGATAAGGTGACGGCAGCTATTACGGACGTCTATTTAGGAAATGATCCTGAAAAATTGAGAGCTTTTGTAACTGCAATGGCAGTAGTTGATGATGTCTTGGTTGATGGTGAACGTCTGGCTATGGAGAAGTGGCGAACAGAGTTGCAAGTGATTGATAGAAGAATGCAAGAAGGGCTGAATGAGTTGGCGGATCAAGCTGAGCGAAAATTGCAGCGAGACATTTTAACAAAACTAAATAATGATTTTCATTCTTGTTGGGATTTAGATGCGCGGATGCATGATGCCAAGGCGCTGCCATCTGGCTTGTTAGAGCAACTAAATAAGAGAGATGATGAGCGGAATGTTATATTTACCTTGCAGGATCGTTATTCTGCAGTTCGTAGTCGATATGAAGATTTAATGTGGGAGAATAATCGACATGATAAAGAGTATGTTATTGAGCAGGTGGAACGATGGTTGGCCGAAGCACACAAAAACTTTGAGCAATTGGAATCCTTGAAAGTTGGAGTGACACCAGACGAGGCTGCGGCAATTAAGGCTTGGCGGGATTTTTTGGTGACTGGTATGCCAGTGATGGCTAAGCGTTTGCGTGAGTTGAGAGGTGAGCTGGAGGAATTGCCTGAGGATGAGGAGCTGCTTAAAGAAGCCCATGGTTCGTTGCTGGGTAAACTTAGTCGGCATGCGGAACGACTTGAACGAGAAGAAAAAGCAGAACTGACGGCGGAGCAGAGTAAGTTATTGGGATTGTTGAAGAGGCATGAGGGCAAGCTTGAGGTTGGTGATCAGGAGCCTGATGTGCAAAAATTGCAGGGCCGTTTGCATTTGTTTGCATTACAGAGAAATGTGATAGAGTTGCAGAAAACCGTTGATTTGTTACGCAAAGCGAAGAGGTCAGATTTAGTTTTGCGTGAAATCAAGGAGGAAAGCGGTAATGCAATTTTATCGAATACATCCTATCTTTCCGGTGAAAAAATTGATTTATGGTTGCAGTTGATTGATTTAACGGTTGATGAGCGGGCTGCTCTGCAAGAGTGGCGAGATTACGTGGAGATGAAGAAGAAAATGATGGATAGTAATTCGGCGCGGCATCAGGCTGAGTATGAGGCCGAGCAGGAAAAAAATAAGGTTAGTAGATTAGCTGATTTTAAGCGTTGGTTGAGTGGTGAGGAGGATGGTGACAAGGGTTTTGCGCAGGGTTGCTTGAATGACTTGCATGGTCAGGGTCAGTTTGAGGCTGTGGAGAAATTAATGTGGTCAGAGGTGCAAAGGGTGGCTATAAAAGAAATGAAAGATTTATTAGCTACTCAGGACGTCGAAAAAATTAAAACCTGGATTGAGAGAGCGAGGAATGTTTCGGTGGTATTTAATGCGATTGATGGGGATTACCTTCAACCTAAAGAAAGAGATATTATAGGCGCATATCGTAATGTAGTTAAGATTACTTTGCCTAGAGCAGAGAGTTTTTTGATAGAACTTCAGGAGGGTAAGAAGAGTGGAGCGGTTGATAGAGAGAATGTGCGTGATATCGCGCAAAAGTTTGAGAATGCTATTCTTGGTAAGATCGCGACCAAGGAATCGGCGTTTACTTATTTGAAGCAGCTGCATGCGTTGGAGCAGGAGGCGGAAGCAGTGAGAGTCATGCGTTGGTATACGGATAGACTGAAGAGTGACTTCGAGTTGAATAGGGTCTTGAACGGAGGAGAACACGCAATTGAAGATGAATTGGTGGGCAGAAGGCATATTCTGATGGAGTTTGCGAATGCCGTGTATGAGATGAAGAACGATGAATATGGAATTTATAATGAGTACAGAGATTTGGCACCAACGTCGACTAGAATATTGGAAAAACGCTTAGCTGAATTGAAAAGTAAGTCTTTAGTCAAAGCTATTGAAGAAGAAACTGTACCAAAGCCTGAAGCAAAAGATGCTAATAAGCCTATTAAACCTGTTGAAGCGGCGGCTGTGTCAGTTCCTGTACCTGAGGTGAGGCCAGGCAAGAAAGCTGAGTTAGAATTGTCGGAAGAAGAGAAGGAGGAGACTATTATGGGACAGTTAGCGTTGGGAAGTTTTGGTCATGTTAAACAGTTGTTGGAAAAATGGGGTTGGACTAAGGAGAAAATAATAGCTGATGAAACCTTTAGATGGGCTGCGCAAAAAGGGATAGAGAAGTTATGGCATGAAAAGCCGTTGGCGCGACATATTTGGGTGAAGTTTATTGAGGAGTTCAAATTGACGACGCCGGTGGAGCCGGTAAAAAAGAAGGGGAAGAAGAATGTTTAACGTTCGCAACCAGAGGTAAAACAAAAAGCTCGGCTTTGGCCGGGCTTTTTTGTGCTTTAGGTGAGGTGACTCGTTGGTGGTTCGCTAGGGATGGCGTCAGACGGTACGCGCTCTTCACGTTCTTCGTGATTGATGACAGAGGCGTCACCGCGACGATGCTTGGCTTCGGCGACCAGCTTGGCAATGGTGAGTTTAACGTCGTCGGGATTGTCGATATTTTTAAATTGGAAACGTTCGCGTTCGGCGGCGGTTTGAATGAAGACATTACCGTAGGTGAGGAAGGTACCAAGAAAGCCGCTGGTTTCACTGGTGATATCTTGAACTTGGTTTAAGCGAAGTTCGGAAACGGTGCGGGAGAATAGCCCGTGTTGTTCGATATTAATGACGCGTTCAGTGGTAACAATCCAGACGTCTAAGAAATAGTCGGTGATTTGAGCCATGGTGATAACGGCGACGACTAGCATGTAGCAACTGAGGAGAAGAGTGAGGGTGGGACCCCAGAAAGGCTGCTCCATGATATTGAGGTGGCCGAGTCTAATGGCACCGCCCACAGCAATAGGGACGAGAGTCATGGCGAGCGTAAAGAAGAAGGCGCCAGCCAGATCGAGCCAGTAGCGGCGAAGGAAGAGCACGGTGACTTCACCGCTTTCTTGGTTGGGGAGGGCTTTTAAGCTGATCATAGGCCAAAGGTTGAGGTACTACTACCAGAAAAGGGCAAGATTTCGATGAGAGTAACGGTGTGCTGCCAGTCGACGTTGCTAATCATGACACCAGCTACAGCCAGGACGGCTAGATAACCACCAAAGTAGAGGAGCAGGACGACAGTGGTGCCGAAAGATTGCATGCCGAATTTAGCAATGTGGTAAATATTGAAAAACATGTAGATAGTAGTGGCGAGGAGGACTATGGCGAAGGGGATAAGCAAGTACCAGAGGGGGAAATGTAAAGCTGTCATAAGGGTTTTGTTGGATAATCAAATCCGAGGTGCGTGTAGGCGCGTTCGGTGGCGGTGCGGCCACGGGGCGTGCGTTCGAGGAAGCCGATTTGCAAGAGAAAAGGCTCGTAGATTTCTTCGATGGTGGCCATTTCCTCTTGAGTGGCGGCGGCCAAGGTGGTGAGGCCGACTGGACCACCGGCGAACTTTTCGATGATGGTGGTGAGCAGGTGACGGTCCACGTTGTCGAGACCTAGTGGATCAATGGCTAGGAGGTCGAGTGCGGCGTCGGCCACTTTCTCTGTAATCATGCCGTCGTGGAGGATTTCTGCGTAGTCACGAACGCGTTTGAGTAAACGGTTGGCGATACGCGGGGTGCGTCTAGCTCGTGAGGCAATGCGGGCGGCTGCCCCCTGCGCTAATTGTACGCCTAAAATGCCGGCACTGCGAGCCATGATGCGACTAATTTCTTCGTCGGTATAAAAGTCCAGGTGATAGGTAGTACCAAAGCGGTCGCGAAGAGGTGCTGAAAGCATGGAAAGACGAGTGGTAGCACCGATGATGGTGAAGGGGGCGAGGTCGAGGCGGAGGGTGCGGGCGCTAGGGCCTTTGCCGACGACGAGGTCGAGGGCAAAGTCTTCCATAGCGGGGTAGAGGACTTCTTCAATGGCGTGATTCATGCGGTGGATTTCGTCGATGAAGAGGACGTCGCCGGCTTCCAGATTAGTGAGAATGGCGGCCAGGTCGCCAACATGTTCTAAAGCGGGACCTGAGGTGACCTTCACTTTAGCTCCCATTTCGCCGCCAATAATGTGGGCGAGAGTAGTTTTGCCAAGGCCTGGGTTGCCGTAGAGGAGGACGTGTTCAAGCGGAGCACCGCGCTTTTTGGCTGCGCCCATGAAGATGGTAAGGCTATTTTTGAGGTCTTCTTGGCCAACAAAGTCCTGTAAGGCAGCTGGACGTAGGCCAATTTCAAAGCGGGCCTCCTCATTTTTGGCAGCTGGGGCGACTAAGGCTTCGTCGCTACTCATGGCGTCCTCTTCAATCATAGTAAGTGTATTGTACACTATTCCGATAGCCCTTTGCCTTTTTTGGGAAAAATAGTACAGTGTAGCTGTCTCCAGTAGGGGCAACAGCAGCACCTAGCCGCGGTGGCGAAGCTGGTATACGCGGCAGACTTAAGATCTGCTTTCCGCAAGGAATCGTGGGTTCGAGTCCCACCCGCGGCACCAAGAAGGACCTGAAGAGGGTCTTTTTTGTATGTTACAATACGGCTGTATGGAAAAACTCTATAGGCCGAATGCGGCTATATTATTTACAGATGGAGCGGGGCGGATTTTGTTGTGCGAGAGAATTGAGGGGATTTATGCCCAGGTGCAAACGGTGCAGGGTGGCATTGATCACGGCGAGACGGCGAGGGAGGCAGCGGTACGAGAGGTATATGAAGAAATTGGTTTGCGGCCGGAGCAGTTTGAGATTATTGGTGAACAGGCGGAGAAGTTCAGGTATGAATGGCCCGAAGAATATCGGATGAAGTTTCCGCCGGGCGTGTTGGATAAATATATTGGTCAGGAGCAGACGTTCTTTTTGGCGCAGGTAGCGTCTGATGTAGAGTTTGATTTGGAAACGCATCATCCGGAGTTTGCTCGAGTTTGGTGGGGAAGTCCGCAGGATTTGGTGGAGCAGTGTTGGGAGGTGAAGCGGCCGGGGATCGCGAAGGCGTTACAGAATTTTGGGTTATTGACGTAACCAGGTTTGAGTGACCGGGACAGGGAAGGTGCCGAGCGAGGCTTGGCGGTTTTTAATGCTGATGGCGACAGGGGTGATGGTGATGTTTGTGTCGGTGATAGTGATTTGCAGCATCATGCCTTGGGTGGTGGCGACGGACCAATCTTGGTCAAAGATGAAGTTGCCGAGAGAGTAGGCGACGGGAGTGTTGCCGACGGTTTTTATTGGTTCGATGATGTGAGGGTGAGCGCCGACAATGAGATCTGCGCCGGCGTCGGCAAAGATTGTGGCGGCGTCGACTTGGGCGGGGGAAGGCTCGACCTGATACTCGTTGCCCCAGTGCGGCATGACGATGACGAAGTTGCCGGCGGCTTTTTCCGTTTTGATAGCGGTGGCGATTGTTTGGGGCTGTTCGAGAAAGGCGTGAAAGCCGATGAGAGCGATTTTGAGACCGTTCTTCTCGACGTGGGCGATGTGCAGTTGGCTGGCGATGGGGTCGCCAAAGGTGGTGAGGCCGAGGGTTTCGAGGGCGGTACGAGTGTTGGCTGTGACTTGTGGGCCGAAGTCGTCACCGTGGTTGTTGGCGAGGGATAGATTTGTGAAGCCCGCATTTTTGAGGCCGGTGATGGTGGCGGGTAGAGTGTCAAAAGCTAAGACTTCGCCTTCATAGCGGTAAGTGTCGCGAATGGTGCTTTCGAAGTTGCCGATAATGAGGTCGGAACCCGACCATTGATCTCTGATGAGAGCAAAAGGATAGTCGACGCCGTTTTTAATGATAGCTTTCTCGACTTCTCGAGCGAGCATGATGTCGCCAACCATGGTTATAGTTACAGCCCCCTCCGACTCCCCCATAGCTGGGGGAGGGCTTACGGGCGCAGTTCGACTCGATGTGTCAGGCGTTAGGGTTGAGTTTGGGCTGACTGTGGTTTGACTGTGTGTGGTAATAGCAAAGCCGGCCCAGACAGCGATGAGAGGTAAGAGAATCAGGCAGAAGATGAGGGGGAGACGGTGAAACATGAGGTAAGTATAGGCTAAAAAAAGTGAAACAACAAAAAATACCAGCCGAGGCTGGAATCTTTTGGAGCGGCAGACCGGGGTCGAACCGGCGACCTTCTCCTTGGCAAGGAGACGTTCTACCACTGAACTACTACCGCATCGATTAGTTCTTCCGCATTTGGCCTATTTTGGGCTTGCAACTGCGTCGACTCGTTCACCGTATAGATTACTATACGCCTCGCGAGCTCTCCTGGTTGCGCACCCAAACTAGTCTCAAATGTGAAAGTCCTAATTATGTGAAAGAATTGCGGGGGAAATATAACATTACAGACTGATGGCGTCAATAATATGGGGGATGGTGCGGTTTATTTGGCGAATTCTAGTCGAGCAACCTTGTGTTCGACGTAGTTGAGGCGTTCACTGTTAACCTTCATTTGGGAATCAAGACGATCGAGAATTTGCATATTGTGCAAGGATTGCTCGGCTAGAACGTCGAGCAGTTCCTCATGAGTATCTGATTTAAATGTAAGTCTTGTTAGTAATTCCTCGTGTTTATCAAGTCGTTGGTTAATTTCTATAAATTGCTGACTGTGTTGATTGAGAATGTTTTCATGTCGATTGACTGTGGTGGCGATGACATCGAGTAAGGTGTCGGTATGGTCAAAACGAAGCATGACAGCCTGCATGAAGATTTCCATGTTGTCTGTGAAGAGCTTCATATTGTCCCAGAGTTCGGGAATTGTGGTAGGTTTGGAGATAGACATAGAAGATTGTTAATTTGATTATAGCACTTCAGGGGAGGAGAGCTAGGGGCGCTTTTCCTCCCCTTTATGCTAATCAGGGCGCGGTTAGGCGGCGACAGCAACTTGAACGCCTAGAGCTTTTTTGGCTTGCTCGGCATGAAGCCAGGCAACACCACTTTTACAGCCAGCTTTGAATTGAGCGCGGGCGACTTCGAGCGTGAGAATGCGGAATTCTGTGCTGATATCTTCGGGGAGATCGAATTTGCGAACGACTTCTTGAATTTTGTCGACGAGGGTGAAGTACCAACCTGGTTTACCGGCAGTAGCTGAAGTTGCTTTTTGGATGGCCATATAGATTATTATTAAACGGCAGGAATAAGAGTGCGAGATTTTGTGAACCAGTAACCAAGAGCACCAAGAGTACCAGTGACTAGGCCTCCACCAGCTATTGGCTTGAGAGGAATGGGTGATGAATGTCGGGTGTTGGTTGCGGCCGCGATGACAGCTTCGTGGTTTTCGACGACGTCGGCGGCAGAACGCGGCATAAGAACATTTTCATTGTTGAGATGACGAAGAACACCAGTGATGGTTAACTCCGATGAGGTGAGGGATGACCAGACGATGCCGGTAGTTTTGTAAGCGTCGACAATTATGTCTTGACCGTCGACCTTGAGAGTTAGTTTTGAGCCATTACGGGTAACGACAGTGCCGCGGACAGTGACCAGAGAGGGCTCGTTACGTAAAGCCTCCCCTAACCCCTCTATAGCTGGAGGGGAATTTAAGTCAGCGTGCCCGACTGTTGAGATAGCAGAAGCGCCAGTAAGTTTGATGCGTTGTTCGCCGTTAGCGGTAGAAGTGAGGCCGGTGACTTTGATAACGTCGCCGAGAGCGAGTGTTGGCCAGTCGGCGTTATCCATGTAGAGAGTGGCGCCGCCGAGGAAGGCGAGCTGCTTACCGAAAGTGCCAGGAGTCGCGATAACGGTGCCTTGATAAGTGACTAAGATATTGTCGGCAACGCCCGTGAGAGTGGTGATTAGCTGTGGGGATTTGCTAACTTTGACGGATTTCTTTTTGGTTGTTGGCTTAGCGGCCACTTTGGCAACAGGTGCCTTAGTGACAGTTAATTTAGGGGCGGTAATTCTTTTAGTTGCTGATGAAGCGGTGACTGATGTGGTGGTGACTGGGGCGAGTTTAATGGCCGTCGAGCTTAGATTGGTTGTTTTGTTTGTGGCCAAAGCTGAGCTTTGACTTGGCTCGGAAGTAACTGTTTGCTCGACCGCTGGCGGGACTTCGCTGATGGCTGCGTTGGCCGAACCCGGAGTTGGGGTGGTGGAAATGAGCCAGGTGTCGCCGGAATAGCTTAAACTTTGGTCGTGCTTAGGAGCGACAAGGGATGCTGTGCCGTAACTGACAGAATCGATCAGTTCACCTGAGGCATTGATGAGATTGACGGTGTCACCGTCGTTGTTGAGCTTGCCGCTCGGGTTGATGATGGATTGGTAGCTGCCCGCGAGAATGGTACCGGTGAGTGAGGTGGCCTTGCCAGAAGAATCCGTGATGGTCCAGCCGCTGACGTCGACAGCTACGGTGTTTGGATTGTAGACCTCCACCCATTCGTCAAAACCAGTACTGGGTGAGGGGAGGAGTTCGTTGATGAGGAGGGGCCAGCTCAGCTGGCTTGGAGAGTTTGCGGTCAAAGCTGAGCTTTGACTTGACACGTCGTTCGCGAACGACGTGTCTTGGCTCGTAACTTTTGGTTCGATGATCGGCTCAACGATAACAGGAGGGATGATTATTGGGTCGATGATAGGAATTGGTTCGACTGTGGCAGGTTCGATAATTGATTCGGTGATAGGTGGGGCAATGGCAGGAGCTGAGTCAATTGTGGGTTCAATAATAGCGACAATATCGACCAGTGGTTCAACTGTTGGAACGAGGACTGCTTCGATGATGAGTGGCTCGGAGAGAGTCAGTAAGGCTGTTGTGCTCGGCTCAGTCATAACTGGAGCGTCGATAATTGGTTCAGTAGAGGCAGTTTGTTCTTCGATTACGGCCATTGGCTCAGCTGGGTTTTCAACGATGTTATTTGAGCTTTCGCCTGGATCGGTGATGAGGACAGGTTCTGGAATGATGACCGGATCAATGGTGACTGGTATGGGCGTGAGCGTGTCAGTGATAGTGAAGTCGGCTGAGCTCAGCTCGGTTGTTTGGTTTGCGACCAAAGCTGAGCTTTGGCTAGGCTCGGCTATAGGTTCAATTGCTGGAGGGGGATTTTCGGGTGCGGTGAGGATTGGTTCAATTACGAATTCGGTGGTGGGTTCGGTGATAAGTATGGGAATAGGCACGTCGGCGAGGCCGGGAGAGCCGAGTTGGCTAGCGTCGAGGAGGTTGGTAGAAGAGAGAGGATTCTGCCAAGCCAGTGTCGACAAGTTGCGTTCCATGGACGAGAAGATGGGGGTGGTACTGCCGTAATCTGGAGTGCCAGCGTCGTCCAAGCTATCAACAATTAGACCGTTTTGGTCGACTAGTGACAGGGTCAGCTTGGAGTTGGGTAGACTTACAGCTGAGGTCACGTAGTCGACCTGGTTGGCGAGAGTTGAGGAGTCGCTAGGGGCGTAATTGGCAATGAGGAAAGTGCCAAAACTAGGTATAGTTGACCCTTGGGGGAGGATTAGACTACTACCGCTTGTGCCGGCACCGGTTACGTTCCATCCACTGAGATCGACTGAGCTTCCTCCAAGATTGGCCAGCTCCAGCCACTCGTCGGCGCTATTTCGCAGGCTTCCTCCCCAGTCCACTTCCGAGAAGAGGATTCCTGGTGACTCCGCCGCACGGGCGGATAGAGTAAGCAGAGGGGACAGCAACCCGACAAATACAAGGCTTGTGCAGAGGACATACATTCTATTCATAAGAGATTAAATTGTGAATGAACGGCGCGCCGGCAAAGCAAACTCCCCGCAGTTCAAAACAACATACGGGGAGGTATGAGGCTTCGAACTACGGGGAGTAGTTTGTAACTATATTGTCCCAAGTGCAGAAAATGTCGTCAAGCAAAGAATTGGGGATAAGTGTTATAAGTTGCAAAATTGGCTAGAAAAAGTATGATACTGCGCGTGACATGGGCGGATGGTGAAATGGTAGACACGCATGCCTTAGGAGCATGTGCCGCAAGGTATGAGAGTTCGAGTCTCTCTCCGCCCAGAGCGACTTTACCCAGCGGTCTACCGCGCGGGTTCGTAACGAAATAACTCACCCTTGCTCGCGACACGCTGGCCAGTCGCTTAGCCTCGCTAAAGCTCGGCGGGGGCTCGTGGCTCGTAAAAAAAAGGTAAGGTGAGTGAGAGTAATAAGATAGGTCGTCTGAGGGCGATTTTTTGTTTTGCGGGGGTGAGGGGTCTTCTGCTTTTTGGGAGATTAGTTTATAGTGGCTGTAATTATGCGTATTATTTTGATTCCAGGGTACAAGGCAACACCGGCGAGTGGGTTTTTTCCGTGGTTGTATGAGGAGTTGCGAAAGTTGGGACATGAGGTACTGACGGTTAATTTGCCGAACACTGAGGCGCCAGATAGAGATGAATGGACGAAGGCTTTGTTGGAACAGGTGGGGGTGCTCGACGACCAGACGGTGATTGTTGGCCATAGCCTAGGTGGGGCTAGTGCTTTGCGGTTTTTGGAGGCGGCTGAAGCGTTTACCACGCCGCACGCGGTGGTGTTGATTTCTACCCCGTGGATGATTAATAGTGAGCAATTCCGGGGCTTTTTCATGAGTGAGCTAGATTTTGAGGTGCTCATGTGGAAAGCTTCCAAGTTTGTGGTAATTCACTCGCGAGATGACAAGACTATTCCGTTTGATCATGCGGAGAAGTACGCCAAAGTGTTGCACGCGAAGTTAATTGAGGCAAAGGATGCGGGGCATTTTATTGGGACGCAGTACCCGATTTTGCTCGAAATGGTAGCCGCTGTTTGTAATGAACCAGTGGTTTTTGCGCCAGGAGAAACTCTGCCTGATGAGTTTGCTGATTTAACTGAACGATAGACTATGTTTACCGGAATTATTCGAGGTTTAGGTGAGGTTGTGGCGGTAAATGATAGAGAGAATTTTAGGGAAATTGTGGTTGATGCTAAAGGATTAATCGCTAAACCTGTCATTGGGGCAAGTGTGGCGGTCAGTGGAGTTTGTTTGACGATTACGAAAATTGAAGACTCGAAATTATTCTTTGAAGCGATGGAGGAAACGTTAAAAAAAACGACGACGGGGGACTTAATTGTTGGCTCGCAGGTAAATATTGAAACACCAATGATGGTAGGGGATGAACTTGGTGGTCATTTTGTTTTGTGCCATGTCGACGGTGTGGGCGAGGTGGTGGAAAGAATTACCGAAGGTGAAAATACGCACCTGACTTTCAGCGTGCCGGCTAATTTAGTGAAGTATATTGTGGATAAAGGTAGCGTGGCTGTGGATGGTATTAGTTTGACTATTTGCGATCCAGCGGATGATAAGTTTAGCGTGTGGTTGTTGCCGTTGACGCTTAAGTTGACGACCCTGGGGGAGAAGAATGTGGGGGATAAAGTGAATTTAGAGGCGGATTATTTATTGAAAGCGGTGTTGGGACGGGCTTAGACCCAGACTTGGGCTCTACGGCCAAGGCTTGGGGTGCGAGGATTAGGTCGGGTCCTGTCGTCTCGGACCCCGCCAGTTTGCTCGCTAGACGCTGCGCAACGTGGCAGGGGCCTCCCTCAACACCACCCCACTACAGGAATTTGCCCCTCGCTACTTGGCCTTTCAGGCTGCTAACAATTACTTGTGATAACTAGTTCCTTGAATAATGGTAAAAGCGCGGAAGAGCTGCTCGTAGAGGAAAAGTTGGGCTAGGTCGTGGGTGGTGGTCATAGCCGAAAGGGAAAGTAAGAGGTGAGCGGATTGTTTGATGGTTGGGGATAAGCCGTGGGCGCCACCGATAATGAAAGTAATTGACTGTCCGAGGTCAATTTTTTGTTTTAGGACGTCGGCGAAGGCCTCGCTGGTGAGATTTTTGCCGGTAGCTTCGAGGATGACGAGAAAATGGTCGGGATTGACGCGGGCCAGGAGGTTAACGTCGTCTTTGATGACGCGGTGGTTGATGGTGGCGTATTTACCGAGAAATTTTTGGTAGTCGGCGCGAATTTCTTGAAAACTGCCACGGGGAAGGTCGCCGATGGTGATTAAGTCGATTTGGTACATAGATAATTTGGCTAATATTGGCCTAAAACTGGCGGAGAAGGTTGACTCGAGGCCTATTTTATGGTATAGTAACACGTCGTTGGTCCTTAGAAATAGGGGCTAAGCGACTCGTTCTTAGTCTGTTCTGAAACAAGTAAAAGTCCAGTTAATAGCTGGCAAGGGAGTCTGATTTGGAAACTCTTACTTTGTCTGATCTGCCCCGCAAGATGACTCTCACCGACCTTCGTAAGGCCTATGAGGCCAAGGAGGGGGTGATCATCATGGATGCGGTTGCTACTGTGGCTTCGGTCATGGTCAACTGCGACACTCCGCCCACCGAATTTCCGGGTGGCTGGGTCAAGAAGATGCTGTCGCACCAGCCGATGGGTCAGGTCGATGTCGCGAGCCTCAAGCTCTACCAGAGCGAGGAGCAGCGCACCGGCGGCACCATCCGCGTGGACAAGCTCAGCGAGCGTCTGCAGGAGAAGAAGCCGGGCAACGTCTGCATGGCTATCCACTTGTACCGTAACCCGCACCTCATCCCTGAGGAGTGGAAGCAGTACTACGGTGTGGTCTTCACCGGCTCGACGCTCCTCGCTGACGACGGCTTCTCGTACGTCCCGTGCTTGTACTGGGGCGTCGGGGCTTGGTACTTCGGCGGTTTCCGCCTCGATCGCGAGTTGGACGCCGGGTCTCGAGCGGTCTGCTCAGGCGAGTAATCGCTTGGGAACTTGACCCTCGAGCCAGTTGTCTCTTTGCCCTCTTTCCCTTTGCACTTTCTTCTGAAGTGATAGGGATCGGCCGGAGTTTCGCACCATGCGAGACTCCGGTTTTTCGTTTGCGTGAAAATTTTGTATAATAAGTGAGGAGTAGGCTAATGCATCAATGGCTACTGGTTGTTGGTCGCCCTCTCTAGCAATCGTCAGACGAGAATTGTCTTGGCTACTGGTTAAGACGAGAGTGTCGGGCGACAGCTTTTAACATGAAGATTACTCGGTGTTCTGCATTGGTCGATTAGTGAGCTTGAGAAATATAATAGGCTCCGAGATCGCACGTAAAATTCAACTCTGAGATAATACGAAAAGTATTCGAGGGGTGGTGTTCAAGAAGATGCAGGGCGCAAATCCTCGATGACAACGGCAACTCGTACGTCCCGTACTTGAACTGGAACGACGGGGCTTGGAACTTCAACGGTTTCAACCTCGATAACGAGTTGGACGCCAGGTATCGAGCGGTATTCTCAGCTAGTCTTTTCAAGTTAAGCAGACGCTCCAGTTGAATTGACTGGAGTGTTTTGTTTGATGGTTTGATTATGCCAACCGTATAACATGCGACTAATTTCTTCGATTAGTTTGGAGATTTGTATATAATGCGGCTGGTCAATTGATTGGGAAATGAATAGAATATAGAGGAGCATTTTGATAGTATCGATTTTACGCATGGCTTTGCGGATAGCTGGAAGTTTGTCTGATTTGGGTAGAAAACTGGCGACGCTCATAGCTTCGGCGGCAGCAATCAAGAGGTCGTCTATTTTGAGACCGAGTGTGTAACGATGGATTTTATCCATGCTGGAGTAGAAATTAAACCACACTAAATAAGCATCTTTTAACTTATGCAACACGGAAATAAATGGGGGGTGATGTTAGAGGAATTTGGAGTAGGAGTGTGTGTCGTCATAAATATGAAGAGATAATCAGTCTTGAGAATTTATTAGAAGCTTGGAGTGAGTTCAAGGTTGGTAAAAAGTTGCGTCACGACGTGCAGGAGTTTGAGCACAATTTGATGAGCAACTTAATCATTTTACAGGAGAGTTTGGAAAATGGCACGTATGAGCACCAACCGTACGAGGCATTTATTGTTAATGATCCGAAGAGACGGAGTATTCATAAGGCAAGTGTTAGGGATCGAGTTTTACACAGGGCGATTTATCGCAAGTTATATCCATTCTTCGATAAGTTATTTATTCCGGACTCTTTTTCCTGTCGGAATGAGAAGGGAACGCATAAGGCATTGGATAGGTTTAAGGTGATGGCTGGACAGGTGTCGATTAATGATACCAAGACTTGTTGGGTGCTGAAGTGTGATGTACGACAGTTTTTTGCGTCGATTGATCAACGGGTGTTGACTAGGATATTGCGAACTAGAATTGCTGATAAGAAGATTATATGGCTCATGGTAAAAATAGTCGGAAGCTTCTCGTCGTCAACATTCGGTGTTGGTTTGCCGCTGGGGAATTTGACCTCACAATTATTGGCGAATGTTTACTTAAACGAGCTTGATTGGTTTGTGAAACAAACACTCAAAATGAAAAATTATATTCGTTATGCGGATGATTTTGTGTTGTTGTCGAGAGATAAATATGAGTTACGGCGTCAGCTGTACGAGATTAGTGACTGGCTTGGACTGGAGTTGAAGCTATGGCTGCATCCTCTAAAAGTGTCGATTAGTACGCTGGCGAGCGGTGTCGATTTTCTAGGTTGGGAGCACTTTCCTCACTGTCGGATAATGCGGAAAACGACCAAGCGACGAATGTTTAGGAATTTACGGATGGGGAGCAGTGAAGCGTCTACGGCTTCATATTTAGGTTTGTTGAGTCATGGTGACGCTTATGAGGTGGCGTCAGCGGTGAAAATAGTCAATAGCTAATATTAGCCAATAATAACGGGATAAGCAAGCGGTTTTGGGCTGTGGGGGAGAATGCTTGACAGGAGGTCAGGTATTGGATACTATTTCGCCGCTAGTTCACTTGCACGTCTGAGACAAGTTTCTCAGGGTAAGCGACCTAAAAAGCAACGACCTTTCACAACTGAATACGGCATTATACGATAGCTAGAATTTTCTCGCAGTGAGAGATTCTAGATTCAATATGAAAATGAAACTGAAAATTCATGACGAGCTATTCCATTAGCGCGTCGTGGGCAATCAGTGAATGGAGAGTAATAAGGGCAATTGGTGGATGGCATGACAAGAAACGCTGAAGAAAGACGTGGTAGCCTGCGATAAGCTCCGGAGAGGTGGCAACAACCGTTGACCCGGAGATCTCTGAATGGGGAAACCTGACGGGGGGAATGCCCCGTCGTCATACGTTCAATACATAGACGTATGTCAGGCACCTGGTGAAGTGAAACATCTCAGTAGCCAGTGGAAAAGAAAAGAACGATTACGACTCTCATCTCGGGTCCCGATGCTTCGGGGTACGAGATGATGAGTCGCGATTACATTCCCAAAGTAGTGGCGAGCGAAATGGGAACAGTCCAAACCTTCGTAATGAAACTTATCGACGTTTTCCTTCGGGAAGGCAAAGATTATGTGAAAGGTAACAGCCGTTGTTACGAAGGGGTTGTAAGCTCTATGCATTCAAACCTGTTAGTTTGAGGTAATGATTACTGATTCTAGTGGAATGAGCTGGAAAGCTCGACCAAAGAAGGTGATAGTCCTGTACGCGAAAGTTTCGTGTAACATTACTGTGTAGAGTCTTGAGTACGGCGGGACACGTGAAATCCTGTCGGAATCTGTCACGACTATGTGATAAGACTAAATACGTTTCTTGATCGATAGTGAACAAGTACCGTGAGGGAAAGCTAAAAAGAACCCCGAGAGGGGAGTGAAATAGAATCTGAAACCAATTGCTTACAAGGAGTTGGAGCCTGGCCGCAAGGTCGGGTGACAGCGTTCCTATTGAAGAATGAGCCAACGACTTTATGTGTGCCGCTTAGGTTAAGTCCTACGGGACGGAGCCAGAGTGAAAGCGAGCCTTAATCGGCGCTTGGTGGCACGCATAAGACCCGAAACCCGGTGACCTAACCATGTGCAGGATGAAGCGACTGTAACAGGTCGTGGAGGTCCGAACCCACGAGCCGTGCAAAACTCGGGGATGAGCGGTGGTTAGCGGTGAAATTCCAATCGAACCTGGTAATAGCTGGTTCTCCTCGAAATAGCTTTAGCGCTAGCCGT
>DOZH01000012.1 GCA_003518105.1 Candidatus Uhrbacteria bacterium | reverse complement strand
AAAACCGGTCTCAGTTCGGATTGGAGTCTGCAACTCGACTCCATGAAGCCGGAATCGCTAGTAAAGGCGGATCATAACGCCGCCTTGAATACGTTCTCGGGTCTTGTACTCACCGCCCGTCACGTCAAGAGAATTGGTAATGCCCGAACGTCGCTTTACGGCGGCGGAAGGCAGGACCAGTAATAGGGACGAAGTCGTAACAAGGCATCCGTAGCGGAAGCTGTGGATGGATCACCTCCTTTCTAGGGATAGACCCTTTAAGGTCGAGGCCAACTTTCGCAAGATTGTTGGTAACGGACGTTGTAATCACAAAGTTGTCAATTCTTCACTGGTTTATTTCAGTAGCAAAAACCCTCGCGGCCATTCCGGCCAGCGGGGGCTTTTTGTTTGACATTTTAGCTAACATCAGGCTAGTATGTCGACGACAACTCAACGGCCAGCTGAGCTGGTCACACCCCAACCCCCGAGGTGACCATGTCACAAAATGTATTCGTTCTATTTTTGGGCCCAGACACACTGCGCATGATGGACGATCTTCATAAGCGCAACCAGCAGTTGCGTTGGACCTACCAGGTTCGTCAGCATTTGGAGCCTGGCAAACTCTCCCGTGGTATGCCGAGGGCAGGGCAGGGACGCCCTCTCGACTCTGATCTGCTGGTTGTACTGTGGCTCCCAACACGGACCTCGGCAGAAGCACAGAGTGCTGTCTCTATGGTTGATGAGGTGCTACAGGTGGCCGATGAGCATCAACTCGTCATCACCAACGTACCAAACCGGTTACTCGGTAGCCGTAGTGGCATCATCGCCTTCGGTGAGCAGATGACGTCGCCGGAAGCCTTTGCACGAGCTATCGATACGGCCGTAGTTACGCTGGCAAAACGGCGCTAGTTCGCCTCAACCTCTAGTCATCCTCTCGAACGACTTGCACCCTCCCGTGGGCTGCAGGTCGTTCTCGCTTTTATGCTATCATCGACGCATATGCCTTCTCGCTGTGCCTGGGTTCCCCTCAATGACCCCTTCTACGTCGCCTACCACGACACCGAATGGGGCGTGCCTGTTCATGACGACGCCGTCATGTTCGAATTTCTCCTCCTCGAAAGCGCCCAAGCCGGCCTCAGCTGGAAGACCGTTCTCCACAAACGCGCCAACTACCGCCGCCTCTTCGCTAACTTCGACCCAGCCGCCGTTGCCCTCTTCACTGACGCGGACCTCGAACGCTTATTGCTCGACCCCGGCATCATCCGCAATCGCGCCAAAATCAAAGCCGCCATTGGCAACGCCCGCACCTTTCTGGCCATCCAGGCCGAGTTCGGCTCTTTCTGCAACTACCTCTGGGCCTTCGTCGACAACCAGACTATCGATCATCGCGTCGACGTCGTAGCCAACCTGCCGGCTCGGTCAGAACTCTCCGACGCCGTCGCTAAGGACCTCAAAGCTCGCGGCTTTTCCTTCTTAGGCTCGACCGTCATCTACGCCCACCTCCAAGCCACCGGCCTCATTAACGACCACACTACGGATTGCTTTCGGCATGACGCAGTGAGCTGATCACATTTGTAACAAGCGAGCGACTACCGTGTCTCCTGTGACGACGCGATGGCCGACCCGAGAAATGCTTGACTTGCGCATTTGTTCCGTTAAGCAAGTCATCCTTTAAGCATTTCTGGGCTGAGGCCTTGAGCTAGGAGCAGGAGATGCGGCGGTTGCGAGCGCCGAGTCTCGCACTTTGCGTGTTGAACAGGATCTGAGGGATTTGGCCTCGCCTCTCACCTCGTCGACAACAAAAAAACCTCAGCCGAAGCTGAAGTTTTTTTGGTCGGGCCAGAGGGATTTGAACCCTCGGCCTCCTGGTCCCAAACCAGGCGCGCTACCAACTGCGCTATAGCCCGAAATTTTTTGCTTTGTTAACCCTCTGGTGCCTGGGGTCAGGATCGAACTGACGACACAGGGTTCTTCAGACCCTTGCTCTACCACTGAGCTACCCAGGCTCTTTTCTGGTGGGTGTGGATGGATTCGAACCATCGACCTCTTCCTTATCAGAGAAACGCTCTAACCAACTGAGCTACACACCCATTTGTATCTCTAAGCGGGGTAATAATAGACCGTCAGGCGTTTTTAGTCAATAATCACCCAGTTCCCACCATTATTGATGATTATCAATTTTGGCCACAATTAAATCGTTGCCATCAAAGAAACAAATAGCCCTAAATTGCTTATTGATTCTGAAATACCAGGTATTTGAGTGCTGTGGCTCCAGCTCCTTAAAGAAGACACTTTTCGTATCGCCGGCCAACAGATAGTTTTTGGCCTTAATGTACTGATCCTTCAATCCTCGGGCTTCCAAATAGGGGAGTATATGCTTCTTTTCAATAACGGCGGTAATTCTCGGCACACTACTGGATATTAATAAGGTCCTCTCGCGGCGCTTTTCTCGCCTCCTCAATAGCCTCGCGAATCTCATCTGTAATCTCATCCTCCCTCATCTCATGAAAATCGAGCGCCGCAAACGCTCTATCTTGCCGCCAGTTTTTAACTGTCTGCACTAAATCACGCCATAAATCAATAAGATTAGGCATGGTCGACGCTCGCGGCAAGTCTTTTACTTGAGTGTTCATATAAGCCAACAATATCACAGAGTGTATTACTTTGGAATTGGTTAATTTGAGACTAGTTTGGGTGCGGAGCAAGCCGAGCTTTCGAGACTCACTGGAGCCGTGAGTTGACGTGTCCCGTTGCCCTAGCCGGGAGGAAGTCGGCGTAGCGACAAGCCCAAAATAGACCAAATTAAGCGATTCCAATGATGAAGTCCCCCGCCCTGGCCCCTTGTCCCCACACATCTTTCTCAAATCCCTCCGCGAACAATAACATCTTGGCCTTCACCTTAGGGTTCTCGATTTTTTCGACTAAAGCCTTTACGTGATTGGCGTAAAAATCTGGCCGGTGCCCACTTTTGCTGCCAATATGATCTAGGAAGAACTGGCATTCAATCATATCCGCAAACTTCACAATCACCCCCTCATCCGTCTCCTTATTTTCCGCCCTCTCATAAATCGCCGTAATCTTCGCTTGCACTTTCGGTGTCAAAAAAGCCGTCAAAAAACCAAAGTTCATTGCCTCGAGCGCTCTGGCATGCACCTTCATCTCAGGCTTTTTACGCGACAGGGGAGCGGACAAATCTCCGCCAAACAACTCGCCCAAGTCGTGCAGCATGCACATCTTCAGCACAGCATCCGTATCCACTAACTGCTCGTCTTCATTGATATTCTCACATAACAACCAAGCAATCATACTGACCAGGTAATGATGCTCCGCCAAGTTACTCGTCTCATGCGCCCTCACCCCACTTAAAAAGTACCCATACTGTGGCTGTTCCCGTGTAATCTGCAGCACCGCCAGTAACTTCGCCAAGTTTTTCATATGCAGGGAGTGTAGCCCATCTATATTTTTCGTGCTATCGTCACCCCGAAACCACCAAAGGAGGTCGTATGTCGCACGCCGTTTTCTCCGCCATCCTCAGGTCTGTCAGCCTCGTTCTGGGACTTTTCTGCGGAATGACTGTCGCTGTAGCTATTCGCGGTCGCGGGTTAAACTCCCGCCAGCGTGGAATTCTATTTCCCGTCTTCTCAGTGTTGACGTTCTTTTTCTTCTACATGGCAACCCTCTAGCCCCGTACTCGCCCCAGCCCCGCCTCTCTGATCACTTCGGTCACAGAACGCGTCGGCTAGGGCGCGTTTTGTGTTCTCCTCGAAGCCGGCTATATGGTAATATTCATTCATATTCGTAATCAGTTAGAGTATGTCAATCGAATCTGGGCCAGAGGGTGAAAAACATAAGGAATTAGAAAAGCCTCCAACTCTCAACATTTTTAGTGACTACGCCACCACTATCGCTGCTTTACGCGAATTGGAGGGTGACAGCTGGCTCGCTGAAGAAGAATTTTCCAGCAATGAGCATTCACTAGGTCGAGCCTACAATGCCGTTTTGAATGGCGACCCAGAGCGTTCATTCTACGGGAAAGGTGGTGTTCATCGTTTTTTCATCGACGATAATGGCTTAGTTTACTACTCAAAAATGCACGGCTCAACAAACGTAGATCAAGCTAAAAAACTAGGTTTGAACATATCCTAACCCTCCGCACCGAAAACTCCCTCCGCCGCCAGGGTTTTGCCTCCATTATCGGCGTGGACGAGGTCGGTCGGGGTTGCCTGGCCGGCCCCGTAGTCGCCGCCGCTGTCATTTTGCCGTCAACGATGCCCAAGGATGACGCCCGCCAAATCATCCGCGATAGCAAAACCCTCAGCGCCAGTCAACGCCTTCAGGCCGACGCCTATCTTCGCAGTTGCGCCATCACTTTCGCCATCGCCTCAGCCTCCGCCCAGGAAGTCGACCAACTCAACATCCACCACGCCTCGCTCTTGGCCATGCGCCGCGCCGTCACCGCCTTATCGCTTCCGGCCGAAGCTAGCTGTCACCTCCTCGTCGACGGCAAATTCACCATCCCTAACCTTATCGACCATCCCACCCTCACCTCAGCCACCCAACAACCAGTCATCCACGGCGACGCCAAAATATTATCGATAGCTGCCGCCAGCATTCTCGCCAAAGTCTATCGCGACAACCTCCTCACATCTCTTTCCCTCGAATATCCCGCATACGGTTTCTCCTCCCACAAAGGCTACGGCACCGCCGCCCACTTCGCCGCTATCCACGCCCACGGCCTCACGCCGCACCACCGAGTTACATTCTGCTCTTCATAATCAACACTAAGTGTCGACCAAGGCTTAGGATTGCCGAAATAAAAAAAACCGTTCAGCACCTCTCGGTACTAGACGGCTTTTCATTTCCAATAAATTTATTCCTGCTCCCATTCCTTAGAAACAGTCGTCTCTCCCTGAAAACCGAAGGCCCCCAAATCAGAGGTACCCGAGTCCTCACCAAGTTCGACAGTTTCTCCAGTAGTTCGGTTGATAGCCATTCTCAAAGTTGGACCAATATGATCAGTAGAGACATTATCGTTGTAAGTGAATGAACTCCATCTATCACCTTCGTTTGCCGTAATACCATGTTCGGCTAATTTTTTAACGCCATCGGCAGTTACCTCAAGATTGTTAGTATCAAGTACAGCATAACCATGTGCATCCATCACATCATGAAATTTCTTCAACCCTTCACCGATCGACTGCTGCACCTCTGACTGTCCTTCTCTTTCCATAAAACAAAATCACTAATAATTTCCCCCAGTGTATCACCCCCCCCAATTACGTCTAGTTATCGAGTGGATAACCTCAAACAACCGGGACGACGTTCAGCGTCGTCCTTGCCCTACAAACATTGCACATAAATAGAAATCGTCCAGCACCACGCGGTACTGGACGATCTAGTTCACGCCTAGCCGGTGTCACTCCAGCGGCGGGCAGTAGGGGACGATCTGGGTGTCAAACACCATTTTACGGAACCAGTGCAGCGGCACGGAATATTCAGCCGGGATCATGCGGCGCCAAATCTCGAGCAACTTTTGCTGTTCTGTTCTTCCAGAGTGCACATCTCCTCCAATTCGGAACCAGCTGATGTCCTCCCAGGTGAAGACGTAGTTCATCTCACCGCCACTTCTGGTGTCGAGCCCGGTCATTTTGCCGTTCAGGCTACCCTCCAAACGGGTCGCCTTGGTCCGATCACGAGGCAGGCGGAGACAGACCAACGGCAGTTCCTGGTTGCGTGCTCGATTGCCTGCCTGATCGCGATCAGCTCCAGTGTTTCTGACCCAGCAGATGTAGTCGCGACCATCATCCTTGCCGTCCAACATGATGTGACGGAAGTAGGGGAGCGCCGGTCGGTCGTTGACGCGCCTGGCGATGTCCACCAGATGTTCACGAATGCGGTGATCATCACTGCCCTTCATGGCCAGTCTGATCTCCTCACCTAGCGTCGGACACTGTTTGAGAACTGGATCTTTCTCGTCGAGCTCGAGCTCCAGGCAGTAGAGCCGAGACAAATCTGTGCCATGTTGCAGTTGCCAGAACACCCACGCCGCGATATTCAGGCGATTGCTGAGGCCGATGATCGGAAAATCCTCCGCGTTGAGGTTGACGCCACGTTGCTGCAAAAGAACGGACAGAGAAGTACGAGTTGACATTGAAGCTCCACCCGGCGGGAAAAAGGTCGCCAAGGTCAGCTAATTTAAGCCTAGTTTAGCTATTTGGTCAACCGTTCTTGATGTGCTAGGATTACGGCATTATGCAACCCCTCCGCGAAATCCTCGACACAGCGCAGCAGGGGACGCCCAAATACCAGGCCAAGCCCGGGCTGAGCCGCGACGTCGTGGTGGAGATTTCGCGCCAAAAAGAGGAGCCAAGCTGGTTACTCGACAAACGCCTCGCCGCCCTCGACCTCTTCCTGAAGACGCCGTTGCCCACCTGGGGCCCAGACTTATCGATTATCGACTTCGACGCCCTCGTCTACTTCGTCCGCCCCGACACCACGGAGCAGAAGAGTTGGGACGACGTCCCGCCGGAAATTCGTTCCACCTTCGACAAGCTCGGCATCCCCAAAGCTGAGCAGGAACTTCTAGCCGGCGTCGGCGCTCAGTACGACAGCGACGTCATTTACCACAACCTCAAAGCCGAGTGGTCAGCCAAAGGTGTCATCTTCGAAAACATGGACGCCGCTGTACGCCTCTATCCAGACCTCGTCGCCAAATACTTCATGACCAGTTGCGTACCCATTCACGACCACAAATTCGCCATGCTCCACGCCGCCGTCTGGAGTGGTGGTACCTTCATCTACGTGCCGCCGGGCGTCAAGGTCACCATTCCCTTGCAAGCCTACTTCCGCATGAACGCCAAACACGGTGGCCAGTTCGAGCACACCCTCATCGTGGTCGACGAGGGCGCCGAACTCCACTACATCGAAGGCTGCTCCGCCCCGCGCTTTACCGTGCAATCCCTGCACGCTGGTTGTGTGGAAATCTTCGTGGCCGCCAAGGCCCGCATGCGCTACTCGTCCATCGAGAACTGGAGCAAAAACACTTTCAACCTCAACACCAAGCGAGCTCTCGTCGACGCTGGCGGCGTCATGGAATGGGTTAGCGGCAACTTCGGTAGCGGGCTAACTATGCTTTATCCAGCTAGCATTCTCCGCGGCGAGGGAGCGAGGAGCGACTTCCTGGGCGTGGCCTTCGCTGGGGCCGGGCAAGTGCAGGACACGGGCGCCAAAATGATTCACGTTGCGCCTAATACCTCATCCACCATCCGCTCCAAATCCGTCAGCAAAGACGGCGGCAAAAGCATCTACCGTGGCAACGTCCGCCTCACCCCCGGCGCCAAGCACTCCACCTCGAGTGTGGTCTGCGACGCCTTGCTGCTCGATGCATTGTCCTCGACCGACACTCTCCCCACCATGAAAATCGAATCGCCAACCTCCACCGTCGCCCACGAAGCCTCAACCGGCCGCATCGGTGACGCCGAACTCTTCTACCTCGCCTCACGTGGTCTCGACGCCGACGCCGCCCGCCGCCTCATCGTCAACGGCTTCCTCGAACCCATCGTCCGTGAATTACCTCTCGAGTACGCCATCGAGTTGAACCGTCTTATCGACCTCGAAATGATGGGGAGCGTGGGGTAGGGGAGTTGGTAGATTGTAGTTGGTAGTCGGTAGAGTAAATTATTAACGAGCCTGAAAAGGCCAAGTAGCGAGGGGCTGGCTAACTCCTCTAGTCGGGTGACGCGGAGGGAGGCCCCTGCTTGGGCGCGCAACGCCAGTGAGCACCCAGCGGGGTCCGCAGCGGCAGGACCCGACGAACTTTCGCACCCCGAGCTTTGGCCGTAAAATAGAACTAATTATGAGAAAGCTGATTAAAAACTACGGCCTCAACGTCAACGCCAACTACTCGGGCGTAGTTTTTGCTGCCCCTCACCTCGACTTCACCGGCGCCGGCAGCCTCGTCGATAATTCATTGACGTTAGCAGGGGAGGGAACTCTCACTTTATCTGGCGAAGGCGAGTTATTGCTTACCGGTCACGGCCACCTCACGCTTTCTCTATTGCCGAACACTTTTTTCACCGTCACCTCATCGATTCTTGCCGAACAGAGCCTCGATATGGTTCTAACTGGCAGCGTCGGTGAATACACCAGGGTTATTCACCACGTTGACCTTGCTCTTCATGCCACCTACTCCGAACGTCTTGCCTTAAAAGTCTCCGGTCACCTCGATCTCTTTACCCAAATCACCCATCTCGCTAAATCAACCTCCAAACTCATCACCAAACTCGTGCTTACCGACGGCGCCAAAGCCATCGCCCGTGGCACTATTATCATCGACGCTCACGCAGCCGGTTCAGTCGCCAGCGAACGCCTCGACGCCTTATTGCTAGGGGCCAAGGCCGAGGCCGATCTGCTACCAGTCCTCCGGGTTGCCACGGACGACGTCTCGTGCAAACATGGAGCCACCGTCGGTCATATCGACCATCAAGCCCTCTTCTACTTACAATCTCGTGGCTTGGACGACGCTGGCAGCAAGCAAACTCTGTCCGACGCCTTTCTGAACTCGTAATTATGGAAACTCTCGGCAGTCGTACAATTGATGATATCAGGCGCGACTTCCCGATCTTCCGCAATCGGCCAAATTTAGCGTATCTCGACAATGCCGCCACCTCGCACCTGCCGTCGAGCGTCCTCGAAGCCATGGTCGACTTCGAAGTAAACTATCGCGCCAACGTCCACCGCGGCCTCTACCCCGAAGCCGAGCTCGCCACCAATGCCTACGAAGCTGCGCGCGCCGAGGTCGCCAAGTTTATCGATGCCGAGCCATCCGAAGTTTCGTTTACGAGTGGCAGTACGGCCTCCCTCCAAATGCTCGCCGCCATGCTTGGCTCTCGCTTACAACCCGGAGACAACATTCTCATGAGCTCCATGGAGCATCACAGCGCCCTCTTACCATTCAAGAAAATCGCCGCCGAACGTGGTGCCATGGTCACCACCATTCCTCATGACGCCGACTACCGCCTCGACTTTGCCACTTTCAAGTTGATGCTGAGCAATCGAGTAAAAATTGTCGTCATCACGGCCGCTAGCAACGTTCTTGGCACCATCAATCCCATCGCGGCCATCGTTGCCGAAGCGCACAAACACGGGGCCATCGTCATCGTCGACGCCGCTCAGTACGTGCCGCACCTCGCCTTGTCGGTCAAAGAGTGGGGCGCCGATGCCGTCGTCTTTTCTGCGCACAAAATGTACGGCCCGCTGGGTGTCGGCGTCATGTTCATCGAGAAATCTCTCGGCCTCACCCTCACTCCGTCTAATCTCGGTGGCGGTATGATGCGCGAAGTCACCTCGTCGGCCATGAGCTACGAAGACGCCCCTCATAAGTTCGAATCCGGCACTCCGAACATTCCTGGCGTCATCGGCCTCGCCGCCGCTTGTCGTTGCTTGTCGAGCCTCGACATGGCTAATATCGTTGCTCGCGAAGAAGAAATGACCCGCCTGCTTATCGTCGGCCTGCTCTCCCTCGGTGACGTCACCATCATCGGCCCCCTCACCATGAACGACCGCCTCGGTGTCATCTCCTTCATTGTCCCCGGCCTTCACCCCCACGACCTCGCCACCCTCCTCGGGGAACAGGGTGTAGCTATCCGTGCCGGCCATCACTGCGCCATGCCCCTCACCTCGAGCATCGACGAGTCCGGTGTCGCTCGCGCCAGCCTCGGCCTGTATACTACGGAAGAAGACATCAGCCGCTTCATTCAAGGCCTCAAAGCAGCCCGCCTCAAGATAAGCGGGGTTACCACGCCCCGCTCTGACCTCGGTTAATATGGACTCCCTCTACCGTGACCACATTCTGGAACACGCTCGTTACCCTCGTAACTTCGGCATTCTGGCCGACGCCACTCACTCGTCTCGCCAGGCCAATCCTACTTGCGGCGATATCTGCACCATCTCCCTAAAAATCGTGGGCGATGCCATCGTCGAAGTAAAATGGGACGGCCACGGCTGCGCCTTGTCGACAGCAGCAGCATCTTTACTTACCGAGCATTTAATAGGCGGGGTTACCATGCCCCGCTTGAACGAGTCAGAATTCTTAACTCTCCTCGGCATCGAGCCCACCTCTGGCCGCCTCGACTGCGCCCTCTTGCCTCTCCGCGTTTACCTCGCCGCTCTAAAATAGTATGTCGCTAATAATCACCAACCTCCACGTCAGCCGCGAACAGACACCTATCATCAAGGGCGTCAGTTTGTGCATCGAACCTGGCGAGCTGCACATCCTCACCGGTCACAACGGGGCAGGGAAGTCGACCCTACTCAACGCTCTCATGGCCAACCCTCTCTACGAAGTTACCTCTGGCAGCATCGTTCTGGACGACGTCGACCTCACCTCACTCCCAACTTTTGCGCGCGCCCGACACGGCTTATTCTTATCCCTGCAAACCCCACCCGAAGTCCCCGGCGTTCCCATGGACGACTTCCTTCGCACCTCCCTCGAAGCCATCACCGGCGAGCGTCCTCACACTTTACCCTTCGAACGCGATCTCCAATCAGCCCTCGGTCTCCTCCGCCTGGACCCCAAATTCGCCAAGCGTTCTCTCAACGAAGGCTTCTCCGGCGGCGAAAAAAAACGCTCTGAACTCCTCCAGCTCCTAATGTTGAAACCCAAGTACGCCCTGCTCGACGAACCCGACTCCGGCCTCGACCCCGACGCCGTCGGCTATCTTATCGAGGTCATCTCCAAACTCCGCGAGCAGGGAACAGGCATTCTCTTGGTCACTCACTACGAGCATGTTATCGATGCTCTGAATCCTACAGAGATCCATAAACTCGATCAAGGAATTTTGACTTAAACAAGAACACCCGCCGCAGCAGACAACGGGTGTCCTGCCGGGCGGGCGACGGTTCTAGCGGTGGTTCCGTGGGTCGTCGCACATACCGAGGCGTTGCCCAGACCGACCCTCCAGGTTCGGCACCGTGAAGCGGCTGGGCCAGGTACATTGCTTGTCGTACACGCAGGTGTCAAAGCACACGGTGCACTCACGAATGTACGCCGTTCCGCACATAGCCGGCCCGCTCAGAGTCAGGCGTGACTCGGCTCCGCACTTGGGGCAGCGCAGGCACAGCCGATCGAAGTGGTCGATCTGCACCTTATTTTCCGGATCTCCGACGTTCATCGTCAGCACACCGTCCTTCTTCTTCGTTGAGCAGACGAGCTTGGCTGCAGGGAATGATGTGCCGTAGCGATCGAATACGATACGGCCACACACCTCGTATTTCTGCCAGCCGAGTTTTTTGATCGACATCACGGTCGAGAAGTGCAGGCTTTCGCCATGCACAGTGAAGGCCAGGCTATGTTCGTTGAACATGGCGTTGGAAAGATCGAGACGGTCGCAGTCGATTATGACAGGCAGTCGTGCCATGAGGCACCTCCTAGTTGGGGTTTGGGGAGAAGTCGGGTTAAGATTTTTACACCAGAACCAACCAAAAATAATATCATATCTTAACCAAAATGTCAATGAAAATAGGCTAATTCTTTACAAAAGACGAGAATTAGGGCACCATAACAACACTATGCGCAATGATTACATGCTCCCAATCGTCATCGAAAAGTCCGCCCAAGGCGAACGTTCTTACGATATTTACTCCCGTTTGCTCAAAGATCGCATTATTTTCTTGGGCACCGCTATCGACGACAACGTCGCTAACGCCGTCATTGCCCAGCTCTTGTTCTTGGCCAGCCAGGACAAAACCAAAGACATCACTATCTACATTAACTCCCCAGGTGGCAGCGTCACCTCTGGCCTCGCTATTTACGACACCATGCAGTTTATAGCACCCGATGTCAGTACTATCTGTATCGGCATGGCCGCTAGTATGGCCGCCGTCCTCTTGGCCGCTGGTGCCCACGGTAAACGCTTCGCTCTACCTAACTCCGAAGTCATGATCCACCAGGTGCTGGGCGGCGTCGAAGGCCAAGCTACGGACATTAAAATCCATGCCGAGCGCATTATGCTCATGAAAGAGAGCCTTAACGCCATTCTCGCTAAACACACCGGTCAGCCCATGGCCAAGGTCACAGACGACACCGAACGCGACAAATTTATGGGTGCCAAGGACGCTCAAAAGTACGGCTTGGTGGACAAAGTTATCAAGTCAGCCTAAGCAAAATTAATAAAAAAGCCTGTTGACAGGCTTTTTTTGTTATGTTACCTTCGGCAGTCACGAGCCATGCCCTGTTAGTTCCGAGTAAACTGCAGTCACGACAAGCATGGGGACATATTTTGTTACCTGATTTCGGCTCCGGCTGATCCCAGTGCAATGGGTATATCTTCTTGACTGCAGTTTAGTCAGAACTAGCCGTTAAGCAACATAAAGACACAAAAACCAGCCATTTACGGCTGGTTTTTTGTGTATCTTGCAGGCTTACGGAGTCACTAACTCCTCGCTGGCCACCGGTTCGTCAGTGGGCGGTGCGTCGGTGACCACTGGGTCTGGCACCGCGTCGGCTTTTCCCACCAAGCAGATTTGCGGCAGCGACCGGTAGCTCGAGTAAAAGTCCTCAGTATGGGTCGTTCCATCGCCGTAAGTCACGTTATAGGTAAAATTCGTGGTGGCACCCGGGTGAGCCGCCTGGCATTTCTGCACACCAGGGCCGAGGGCAGTGGTGTAAGTGGTGACTGGACTGCCAGCACCGAGCCACTTGAGCACCTCAGGCGGCGTGTAGGACCCCTTACGACCGTCGCTCGTACCCCAGAAGGTAAAACGCAGCATACCCTCCTCACGGTTCATATCCGTCGCCAGCAGAATGTAATTCGGTGTGTCATTCATGAACTTGAAGTCGGGGGAAGGGTCGTAGATAGTGGCATCCGTGCCGGGGTTACCATTACTTGGGTCGTTGTAATAGCTAACTACCAGCGAATGATTACGTCGTTCTACTACTTTCAATCCGGAGTTCATCACCGCGCGGAACGTCGTCGTTCCAATCTGACACAAACCGCCCGCAATTTCCGGCTTTATCTCATCACCCTTAATCACCAACTCCGGCAAATAACCATCCTCAATCGTAAATGGCTTCAGTTTCTCAACTAACGACATAGTCTCACCTGGGGCAATCAACAAACCGTTCAACTTGTCGACGCCATGCTGAATGTTGAGCAAACGGTTGCCAGGGGAGTTCACAAAACTCGACGTACCCACACCCAACACCTCCGTAATCCCCAAATTATTCACCGTTCCCGTCGTCACCTTAGGCTCAGTAATATCCGTTACCACATAAATGGTGGCCTGCACTTTATTGGTAAAATAGTCGACAATCGCCGCAATCGTCTTCTCGTCATTCACGGCAATTCCGTTATGACTACCAGCAAACTCTGTCACCTTACTGCCATCAATCTGGAATCTAGCATCCTGGGCCGACACGTCCACTTGGCTGTGCACGTCCGCTAGGAAGTCGACCATCTGTGTTGCGTCTAGGTTTAGTTGTGGCACTCCAGCCTCATCAACAGTCGGCACTAACCAATCCATCAACTCAGACTGCGTAATCGGCCACGTCAAATCAATCTGGGTCATGTCGGCAATATACTCCAAGGTATATGGCGCATGATTAATGGCTTCTTTTACTTGGTCGACAAGGCTCTCAGCCTGACTTTTACTAACTGCTGGATCGATACTTCGCAGGACCACGGTTAGCGGCTTGAGCGATAAATCCCAGCTATCGGAGAGTAATGTATCGAGTGCTGTGGTCACGTCGAGCATAGTTCCGGCTTCTCCCGGAATCACAGTCACGCTCACCTCATCCTTCTTCTTACTAATCTTATAATCAGTCGGTACGCTAGCTGTTTCAGCCGTCGCGAAGGTAGTTCTAATATCAGCTTCAGCCAAAGCGCTATTTACGGTCACCACGCTCGGATTAACTGGTGTATTGTGCACTATCGCCACCACCAACGCCTTCAGCCATCCTATCGGCCCAGCCTCATGACCAACGGCCAGCACAGCGTCCACCGCCTTGTTAACGTCGACCACCATTAAGTCACTTGCTGTCTCGACGCTAGTACTGCGCAGTGCCACGTTCTGACTCTCGCCATTCACGCTCACCGTCAGCCCCGCATCCAACATTTTATCAACGGCCTTCTGGATCACCTCGGTTGCTGCTAACCTGTCGAGTCCGCCTAGGTCAATATTCGCAAAGCTCACGCCCGGCAACACACGCCCAGCGTAATTAGCTCGCACTAATCCTGCTGAACCAAAAACAATCACCAAAACTACCAACCCAACTCCCATAACCATGAAAGTCCGTTTGGTCGGCAACATTATACAAACTCGTTGATAAAGACTCTTCTTAGCGTTCCCCTCGGCCTCAGTCTTTAACAGGTTCATACTATGGGTTTAGATCCTCTCGTACCGCGAGCTTAATGTCGCCGTAAGCTATAGGAATGGTAATAGTTAAAATGCCATTTTTAAGAACTGCGTCTGCTTCGTCAGTCTTGACCCGGCAAGGGAGGACAATCGAGCGGCTAAACGCACCCCAAAAACATTCACTGTAGTGCACCGTACTATGCGCCGGCAGGCTTGCCAAGCTCCGTTCACCGCGAATGGTCACCAGGTCTTCCGTCACATGAATATGCAGGTCCTCCAGCTTAACCCCAGCAATGGCGCTCCGAATAATGATCTCTCGAGGCGTCTCAATACAATCCACGGCCAATTGACCCTCGTTTTGCGCAAAAGAAAACTCGTTTATAGGCGACGTCGACTTCATATTATTTCACCGTTAATCGCCTAATATATTCGTACATCGGGCCAAGGGCGAGTCCAAAAGCTACGCTCCAAGTCACCAAATCCAGTGGCACATTCCACAAATATCCATGCTCCGCAATCAATGTACTCGAGAATCCCTGTGTACTTCCCAGGATCGCAATCGCTCCAGCAAAGAAGGCGACAAGTCCCGTGATCAAACCCGAGAGCAACACATCCACCAACAAATCATGGCGATGCGCAATAATGTAAATACTCATTACTACTCCAGTCGCCAAGGCCGCCGGTGCTGGCGTCAAATCAAACGCCACCGCACAAAAGACAATGCCCCACATGAAGGCCAAAGCCCCAATAAACAATCGTATCAACCAAAGCTGCACCAACGCGTCGTCCTTCTTGGCCTGTTTGATCTTCGGCAGCCTGTGATAATGCTTACCAAAAATGACGTGGTACAGGCTCCCAGCCAAACCCGCCACCACAAAAGCGAACCACAAGTCGAGCATGTGCACACCAGCAAAGCGTTCCGCCACCATGGCCGCATCCCCGCCCTTAACAGTCACAATCACCGGTGCTAAAAAGAAAGCGCTGACGCTGAGAATAATCATCTCCTTCCGTAGCTCCTTATTGAGAACAAACACTCCCAGCCATAGGACGCTGAGTATATAAACGAATATCGCAAAGGCTCCAATCATATTACAACCATTGTACTTTATTTCGCTTATCCACGCCAAAAATCTTTATACACAGGCAATTTGCCAGGATTTTTGCCATCATGTACAGTAGTGAGGCTTAACATCCGTACGGTTACTTCTCCGTCAACAACGTGAAGAAGTGTCAACGACGGAGTAGTAACAGGGCTTAAAAAGCCTACATAGTATGGCAGACACAACACGCGTTTTCGTCGGTGGCGTTCCTTACGCAGCCACGGAAGAAGAACTCAAGGCCCACTTTATGGCCGCTGGTAACGTCGTCTCGGTATTCATGCCAATCGACCGCGAAACCGGTAAGAAGCGCGGATTCGCCTTCGTCGAGTTCGAGAACGAAGCCGACATGAACAAGGCCGTTGACATGTTCAACCAGACCGAGTTCGGTGGTCGCACCATCAGCGTCAACTCAGCTCGCCCACGCGAATAAGCTGGACGTTACAATCATCCCTCGCTCCGGACCAGCTCAGCTGGCCAGGACGGGGGATTTTTGTATCTTCGCCAATTGTGTTACCATATTTTCGTATGAATGAACCCAAGCTCGACATCTCTTCTTTCATTAAAGCTCACGCTAGTCTTGTTGACGCCTTAGACGCCAAAACCGACGATAAAATTCAAGCGGTTCTGAATCGTGACGCAGCGATTCAGCGTTTCGAGTACACCTACGAGCTCGCTTATAAGATGCTCAAGCGTTTTCTGGAAATCACCAGTCACAATCCAGACACCATCGATGAACTTGGTTTTCGCGACGTATTACGCGTTGGTGGGGAAGTGGGCTTAATCGACGACGTTGGCGCCTGGTTCGACTTCCGCGAAAAACGCAATATCACCAGTCACGCTTACGACGAAGCCAAAGCCAAAGAGATTTTTGCCACTATTCCCGCCTTCGCCGCCGCCTCCGGCAAACTTCTCGCCGGCTTGCAAAGTCGTCTAGCAACAAGTGTATGATTGACCTAAAACCAGAATGGCTAGTCATCATCAAAGATATCTTCGCTAAATACTTGCCCAACACCAAGGTCGCCCTCTACGGTTCACGCGCTCGCGGTACCAAAAAGCCCTACTCAGACATCGACCTCTGCATCATGAGTGACGTCCCCATCGCAGACCGTACCCTCAGCCAGCTCAAGGACGCCATGTCGGAATCCGACCTCCCCGTTCGTGTCGACATCACCGACTGGGCCACCACCAGCCCCTCTTTCCAACAAATCATCGCCGCGGACAACGAAGTGCTCATCCCATAATAAAAACTCCCCAGCTTCGGCCGGGGAGTTTTTTTTATCTGAATCTTAGGGCGTATTACTATCGTCGTATTCCACCGTTTCTAAATTAGAGGCTCCGTTATCTGATAAAAATTGCCAAGTTTCAGCTAGGGCTTGATTCAGCTCAGCGTTCATTTCAGGGCTCAAAACAGAACGGATTCTATGATCGATTCCCAGGCTTATAGTTCCGCCACCCTGTGTCAGGATGACGCTAACATCGACCTCTTGGCCATTATTAGATATTTTCTTCAACAATTCAGTGCCGTATTCTCCAGTACCTACAAATCCTAGATTTTTCAAGCCAGGAACTACCACACTCTCATCATTTTGCTCGCTCCATTCACGTTCAAAACTATGTACACCTGTCGTGAGCATCTTACCTGTATCCAGGTCCGTCGGGTTTTGTTCCTGTTGTGCCTCAGGCAGCTTTCTACCACTATCGACTGATGCCTTTTTCAAGGCAGCCTCCATGTGACCAAACTTCGGATCGCTATCAGACATAACTATCAATTAATGAATACCACAATAGTTTAGCATCTTTTGCCTTCAGTCGCTTGTTTTTCGAGTCTATTCGGTGGATAACTCGTGAATAAGTTGAGCGTCTTCACCGCCACATGACGCTTAGCTAAAAATTCTGTACAATACAGATAATATGGCTAAACTCGCAACACTCTCGGAACACGAACATATCGCCCGTTGGTTTTTTCTGGGCGTTTCGCTTATTGTCGGCTATCTCTTCTGGCAAACCATTCAACCCTACGCCATTGTCCTCATGACTGCCGGCGTGATGGCTGTTGTGACTACGCCAATTGAACGTGCTCTCAGACGCAAGCTCGGTGGTCGTCGTGGCCTGTCCTCGTTCCTCATCGTCCTACTGGTTCTCATCGTCATCGTGGTGCCTCTAGTTATCACGAGTATCGTCATGGTCAATCAAGCTGTTAACCTCGTACAGCTGTTGGTTGCTCAGAATGGTTCTGTTTTCGACATCAACTTCTCCGCTAATCCGCTTGTTCAACAGTTACCAACAGCCGTCCAGGAATATATCGCTTCAATCGACCTTCGCGCAGGCCTCATTTCCATCGCCCAGTGGGCCTCGCAACATCTCGGGGCAATTTTCTCCGAAGCCGGTGGCTTCCTCTTTAAAACCTTCGTCTTCTTCATTTGTCTCTATTACCTCTTGGTTGACCGCGAACGCCTAGTCCACGAAATTCTTACTCTCAGCCCACTCCGTGACAAAACCGACAGCAGTATTCTCTCCAGCATGACCGGTACCATCCGCGCGGTCGTCGCTGGTTCAGTTATTGTCTCCGTCGCTCAAGGCGTTGTCGCCGGCCTCGGCATGACTATCTTCGGTGTTCCCGGCGCCCTCATTTGGGCCGCCCTGGTCGTCGTTGCTGCCAACATTCCCTTCGTTGGTACGGCCAGTGTCATGGTTCCGGCCTGTCTTTATCTCTTCTTCTCTGGTCATCAAGCAGCCGCTATCGGCTTAGCTATCTGGTCAATCATCCTCGTCGGTTCCATCGATAACTTCCTCCGCCCCATCATCGTCGGCGGCCGTACCAGCATGCACCCCTTGCTCGTTCTCCTCACCATTCTTGGTGGTCTACAGGTTTTTGGTCCGATTGGCATCATTATTGGTCCAACCGTCTTGGCTGCCTTCCTCTCCTTAGTTCAACTCTATAAAGCTGGCGTGCTCGAGCGCCACTCAATCTAATTTCTATGTTTGACGAAACACCAAAAGTTGAAGCTGTTGACCCTTTTGCCAGTATCCCTGAGCCCGTAAACCCTCCCCCAGCTATGGGGGAGATGGAGGGGGCCTTATCGACTCCCGCCCCAGCCATGCCAGCTCCCGAGCCAAGTCAAAGCTCAGCTTTGGCCACAAACTCACCAACCCCGCTCAGCGAGGGTCGTCGTGGCCACGCCAAACTCATTATCTTTTTAGTTATTTTAGCTCTTCTCTTGGCCGGTGCCGCCTTCGCCAGTTACTACTACTGGCAACAAGCCCACAGCCCAGCTCGCATCATGAGTAACGTGCAGACCGCCATGGCTACGGTGAAGAACGCTACTTTCAACCTGGAAGTCACCGCCTCTGGCAGATCCTTACCAGTCAAAAAGGATAGTGGTAAGGGAGCTACGGATTTCACTGCTAATATTATCATCGACGGTAGTGCTAACGAGACGACCTTCGGCACCACTACTACTCTTTCGGCAATTACAGACGGCATCAGCAAGGGCCCTTTTACGGTTGGCTTACGCATCCTGGATGACAAACTCTATTTTAGAGTAGCCGGTATTCCAGCGCCAAACGATGGAACAACAACCGGTCTAGAGGCCTTGCCTGTAGCTTTCCAAAGCATTATCGCGAGCCTCACCGACCAGTGGATTTTTGTGGACATGAAAGAGGCTAAAAAGCAGCTCAATAACACTAAAGCCTTAGCCGAAGTCAACTCCTCACTCAACCTTTCTGCCGACGACGAGAAAGCAGTTACCGATCTCTTTGTCGCCGCCCTGCCCACCATCCTCACCAACTTCACTGCTGGCGTTAACACCACCGTAGCTGGTCTCCCAGTTAAAAACTATAAGTTTACCGTCGACAATACTGCTCTCATTGCTACCCTCAAAGACATTCACCTCAAGCAGCCAACAGCTCTTAACGAGCGGGACTTAACCAAAATAACTGAGGCTATTGGCGCCCTCGGCCCCATCTCCGGCGAAGTTTGGGTTGGTACGAGTGACAATTTTATCCACAAAATCACCCTAACAGAAACCATCGACACGGCCGCCAACGATAAACTCAAAGAAAAATTCGAGGGTCCGCTTAACGTCGTCTTCTCCCTCACCTTAACCAACATTAACACCACGCCCGACGTTGTCGCCCCAGAAAACGCTTCATCCATCCAGGAAGTCTTCGCTAAAATTATGGCGGACCAAGCCGCTCAAGCAGCTGCTGACAAACTAGACGCGGATAACGACGGCCTCACCGCTAAAGAAGAAACCAAATACGGCACCGATCCTAACAATCCAGATTCTGACGGCGACGGCTTCAACGATGGCGACGAAGTAGCTAAGAGTTATAATCCGCTCGGTGCCGGCAAACTTCCTAACACTATTCTAAAAGCCACCCCTCTCAAGACCTCAACTTTCGGCGACATCACTAGCGGTAACTAGTTTATGCGTTTGGCTCCTCACCCGTACCGTAAACTCGTCCTCGTCTGTACCAACGACCGCGCTCCAGGTGTAAATTGCTGTCTGCAGCGTGGCGCCATCGAACTCTTCGAGCCCCTCAAGGCTGCCGTTAAAGCTCGCTTCACGGACGTCCGCGTGGTCAAAACAGGCTGCCTCAACAACTGCGAAACCGGCGTCTCCCTCGTCATCATGCCAGACAACCTCTGGTTAGGCGAAGTCACCGAAGCAGATATTCCTGAGTTACTGGAGCAATTGGCTAAGCAAGACTAATCATCAAATCACTAAAAATAGCAGCCTGTCTCTGGACAAAAGCTGCTATTTTTGTTAGTCTTTTGCCTCGTTCGCCAACCTAGTGAGCGAGTCTTCGCATCCTTTTTCAGGAGCAGATCATGTCCAATACCCCCGCCTCTGTCTTCACCGACGGCCCCTTTGCCGCCTATCTCGCCGCCACCGACGAGAAGCAGTTCTTCATCGAGCGGTTCGGCCGGCTCTACCTGCGTTATCAGGCCTCTCGCATCTTTGACCGTCCGGTCAGGGTGCTGGACCTCGGTTGCGGCAACGGTGCCACGAGCCAGCCCATCATGAAGATGATGCAGAATCGAGGTCAGAAGGTTGACTACTTCGTTGTCGACCCGCACCAAGCCCAGTTGGACCAGTTCGAGAGCACCGCGCCCACCGTTCGTGGTTCTCAACTGATCCTCAAGCAGGGCACGCTCGAGAGTTTTGTCGCAGAAGGGGGACCGTTCGACCTCGTCATCGCATACCAGATGCTCTACCACGTCGAGGACCTACGGGCCAGCCTGCAGAAAATTCTCGGCCTCGGCCGCGAAGTCCTCATTGGCCACCACGGCCGACGGGGGATTCACCAGGTGCAGGAGCAGTTCCGCGAGCACGTACAGGGCGGTCCGCACGTCATCTCCACCGATAGCGAAGTCGAAGCTATCCTCGACGGGCTCGATCAGGAGATTGGCGAGCGTCACTTCGAGCGTCACGGTTTCGTGGCCAGCATCAAAACCAGTTCGTGCTTCCAGCCCAAGAACAACCGCGACCTGGCGGCCTTCTTCCTGCAGTGCGATCCGGCGCTCATCACCGATTCTCTGCTGAACGAGTTGCGTCTGTATCTCGCCAGCCTGCTCGGCCCGAGCTACCACCTCCCTCACGACGTCGGCCTCTTCACCATCACCGACCTCACTCACCCTCGTTTCCCACCCGTCTGACACCGAACGCCCCGCTTGGGCCTCGGCTCAGGCGGGTGTCGTTTTGTTTATTGACGTCTTTTCATTTGTGGTACAATAACATCATCTCCCCAGATGCACCCCGCTTTATTCTTCACAGCTTTTTATGTTGCACAAGAACGACATGGCGGCCATCCGGGCTCTCATGATTGAGGTACTCGAATCCACCGTTCATGCTTTAAGATTGGACATTCGAGACGAAATCTACTCCGCTAACAAGGCTTTAGAAAATAGTCTGCGCCGTGATATTAAGGCTGATATCCAACAGCTCCGTATTGAGATGAGAGTCATGCGCACGGAAATCGTCTCCGATATCGGCGACATACTGGACGGTGCAATCCTCCCGCAAATCGCGGAACTCCAGCACGACGTGGCGCAGTTGAAAGTGAGGGTTGGTGTATAGTAGGGAGTCGGCCACAAAAAAATACCAGCCTAAACTGGTATTTTTGGTGAACCAAAGGTCACATTGGTCGAATATTTGTGTGGTATCGACGTAGTAAAAAATGCAGCTTGCATGGGGCTAAGTAAAGGCCTAATTTTTTGATTTTCTTTAGGTTTACATTGACAAAATGCCCATTTTTTGCTATATTACAAAAGCAAGTTTGGATTTTCTTTCCCGAACCGGAGGTTCCCCATGATCGTCCTTTTTCTGAGTGCAGCATTTGCCAGTGATCAGGCGCCCGCAAACACGCCAACCGAGGAGTACGACGCGAGGCCAGCGTTCGTCTACGTCCCGTCGCCCCGGCCGTTGGACACGACGCCCTTGGTGCTGAAGGTAGGGTGTCAGACGTACGTCTACGACCCGGCTGAAAGCTACCAGATGGTGCCCCGGTTGGTCGCGAGTCCTGCTGGCGGGTACACGAACCCCGTGAGCGAGGCTCTGCTCATGGAGCAGCTGCGGCACTGGTGGTCTCAATTGCTCTGGGACGCAAATCATCCCCGCTTCAGCTATAGCGGATGGAAGACCGGCGCGATTGGCAATCGGCTGTGCGCCCACAAGGCGGAGAGCGGCGACATCCTGTGCCTCGAGCCCAGGGGCGACGAGTTCGTCGAAGTGTACGTAGGCAATACCTGCGGCAACAGCGTCTCCTACACTCGTGAGGAGGCACTCACAACAGTGACGGTAGCGTTCGGACTGCCTGCCAACCCGTCGACACGGAACACTCTCGGTAGCCACCTCAAAGATGATGAGAGGACACAGTTCCGTGAGGAAGATGAGGCTGAGGCATTCCGTCCTACCGCTGCCCCGACCTCTACGGTCACCCTCACTCCCGACCCCATCCCGCGTCGACGCTGATTGGTCAGCCGTGGCATCAACCGGTGGTATTGACCAATGACCACCATCGCTCTCGCCCCGTGCGAGCAACAGCCCCGTTCTGGGAACGCTGTTGTTCTCAGCACGGGGTTTGTTGTTGCTCGTGAATACAGGAGTCGGCCTCGCCTCTCACCTCGTCGACACTCGGTTCGGGCTGGCCACCGCCTCGTCATGCTCGCACATGGCTCCGGCGTTCTCCTCCCCACGAACAGGCCACTGGGCCTGTTCTCTGGAGCCACAAAAAAAACCAGCCGAGGCTGGTATTTTTTGGTGACTCCAGGGGGAGTCGAACCCCCGTTACAGGCTTGAAAAGCCCGTGTCCTAACCATTAGACGATGGAGCCATATGGCTAAATGTGCGGGTAATATAGCCCAATAGGGCAGGGAAGTCAATGCTGTACACAGCCCAGTTTTGACCCGCTAAAACTTATGGTAGAATAGCTTTATCTCCCCAGATGCTCCCCGCTTTATTCTTCACAGCTTTTTATGTTGCACAAAGACGACATGGCGGCCATCCGGGCTACCATGCAAGAAGTAATCAAAGAAACCGTACCGGCCATCGTTAAAGACACCATCGAGCAGAATAATCACATTTTTAAGCTTGAACTTCGTGACGAAATGTACGCCATGAATAAATCGCTTGAGAACCGACTTAATAAAAAGATCGAAGATACTCGTCGCGAAACAGTCTTGGATATCGCTGGTATCCTTGAAGTATCAGTCTTGCCCCAAATAAGTGAGCTCCAGTGTGAAATGATCGTCGTTAAACAAGATATCGTCGAACTCAAGCAAAAAGTCGCCGTGCGCTAGGTGTGATTACAGCGGCAACCTAAACGCCAGTTTATCGACCGCCCTGGTTAAGGCCACAATCAACTTCTCCACCTCGTACAGCGTCTCTGTACCCACGCTAATCCGAATAAACGGCGCGGCGTGGTCACGAGCATACAAAGCCGTCAAATACACCCGTGTCGTGTCAAAACCGAAGCTACTGCCACCGTTTAGGTCGACGCCAGCCTTGCGCGCCTCGTCGACGACCAGCTTCAGGAACTTTTTGTAATACGCCGTAAAGCAATATTGCGGTTTTAGTTTGAACACCAAGAAACTCCCCTGAAAATCACGCTTACTCATCCATTCGTAAGCCGGATGACTCGGCAACCCCGGGTACACCACTTCTGCCAAGGCCGTCATCTTCGTCGTCCTGGCATGTTCGTCCAGAGCCTTCGCCACTAAGTTCGCATTCCTACTCATCCTTGCTAATCGCTTATCGAACAACTTTCTATTCGGCTGCGGCAAAGCGAGCACGGAAGCATCCACCAGTCCCGTCCCCAAATGCATACGGTTACCAAAAATACCGAGCGGCGTCAGTCCAGTTCGCCACATCAAGCCAGCACTCACGCGGTCAAAGCCAAACTGGTGATACTTAAGCAGACTCTCGACCACAATTAAACTGAGCTTGCACGGCCCGCGCGGGAAGTCTCGTAGCGGCTGGTAGCTGGTCGCCGTCCCCGTCGTATCGAGTACCAAAATCGTCGGTCGCTTAATCGCCTCGATCATCTTCGGCACTAACCGCGCCATGTCAGGTGCTGCCACGTCCTCCGTATTCCCAAGTGTATCAAAGAAAATTGCCGCCGGTTGCAGCTCGTTCATTGCCGCCAGTACACTTTCTGTATCCATCTCGTCGACGTATTGAATCTGCCCTGGAAAAATCTTCTCAAGTAATAACTTATTTTCAAAATAACATGCCTGGCCAGCCAGTATCGGCCCGTTGATCTTATCCTCCGTGGCCAGCGTGGTCAGCACCGTGCTAAACGCCGCCATGCCACTCGCCGTCACATAAACTTGAGGAGGGAAGCGGAACGGCGCATCAATGTACGCCTGTCGCCAGCGCCTCTCATAATTTGTGGCGTCAGTATGGTGGTCGCGTTTGTAATCATTGACCGTCCCCGTAATCTGGCCCGTTTGCGTTCCAGCCTGCGACTGCTCCGCGCTCGCAAAAGACGGCGCTTGCCAGTCTGTCGACGCCAAAAGGGAACCAGTCACGCCTTGCAAACTTCGCACTACGTCAGCTATCCGTTTCTTTTCAGCTATTGCTCGCCTCACGTCCTCCTCGACTCCCATCGATAATAACGTTTTCAAATCATTATCGAGCTTCTGATAGTTCGTAATAGTGCTAGCGATAAATTCGGTTAGTACATTCGCTGTTCCAGGCCTCACATGCTTCTCTAATGGCTTCTTGAGGCCAACTAATCTCTTAATATTATCGCCAACAATCGCCCTAAGCTCGGCGAAATCATCCATTAAATCCTGATACGATTGAGCGTCCATAAGTAGCGTCATGGTAACACATTAGGCTATACTACGACCATGTTCAAGCAGATAATGTCCATGTTCAAAGGCAGCCCCATCCGTTTGCAACGGGTCGACTTAGGCGACACCACTATCGAACTACCGATCGCCGATCTCGTGGGCCTTCGCCCCGGGCCGACGCTTGTCGTTACCGCCGGTATGGACGGCGACGAATACGCTGGCATTACGGCCGCTTACCAACTCATCGAGCGCTATACAGCCCTCGACTTCGCTGGCCGCCTCATCGTCATCCCCGTCGTCAACATCCCCGGCTTCCAAGCCGAGTGCAGCCACAACCCCCTTGATGATAAGTTCCCCAAGTACATCTTCCCAGGTCGCGTCGACGGTTCTCCCACCGAGCGCCTCCTAGCCGTCATCTCGAGCCTAGCTTCCGAGGCTGACTGTTGGTACGACCTCCACGGCGCCGCCATCACGGAGGGCGTCAATCCATATCTCTGGCTCCACAATACAGGTGTGGCTAAAGTTGACGCCCTAGCTCGCGACCTCATCCATTATGGTATCGCCGAAAATATTCTGTACGAACGGGCCCACTTCGGCCTCAAGCCCGCCGCCCTCGCCAAACAAGGCTGCACTTACATCGTGGCCGAATCCGGTTCGCGTCGCACCGAATTATCGGACGACGCCGCTCGCCACCTCGCCTGGCTCACCTCCACCATGCAATTACTCGGCCTCATCGATGGCACGCCAGAACGAAAAGAAACGCGAGTCATGACCCACGTCTCTTTCATCACCGCCGCCTCGGACGGTCTCTGGCAGCCCGCAGACATCGACTATTCCTTCATTAAGCAGGGAACTACCCTCGGCCAAGTCACCAGACTCGACGGTACAGGTGAGAAAATCATCCGCGCCATCTCGAGCGGCACTCCTCTCTGGTGGAAGGAAACCATGCGCCTCAAAAAAGGTGACATCTTGCTAGCCCTCGGTTCTTAGGCCGAAAATCGACTTTCAACTACGTCCCACTTCAAGTTCGCCAAGAACGCACTTACGTAATCGGCCTTCTGCGCCGGCACATAGTCCACCATAAAAGCATGTTCCCACACATCCATAGCGATGATAATTTTTGTGTCAGCTAAATGACCGAGCTCATGGTCACTTACCCAAACGTTGTGGAAAACTTGACCCTTCTCGTCGTAAGTCAGTAGTACCCAACCAATGCCGCGCATCACGCCCATCGCCTTGAACTCCGCCAACCAGTTCTCCACGCTGCCGTACTGTGCCACTAGAGCCTCGCACAACCCTCCCCCAGCTATGGGGGAGTTGGAGGGGGCTGGAATGCCGTTCCCGCCGAGCGCCTCAAAGTACAGTTCGTGCAGCCTCATGCCATTAAACTCGAAACCAAATCGTCGGGTCAGTTCTGCCACTGCTAGTGCGTTCGCTGTGCTGTCCACCATGTACTCGGCAATTTTTGCCTTAACTGCATTCACGTTTTTGACGTACCCTGCGTACAGCTTAAGGTGGACTTCAATCTGCTTAGCTGAGAGCCCCGTCAGCTCCGGTAGGTTGAATTGTTGCTCAGTGTAAGGCATAGTAGGGGAGATTATTACTGTTTCAGTATACCATGTCAGTCTATGCGAATTCTGGCCATTGAATCAAGTTGTGACGAAACCGCCGTGGCCATTCTTTCTGGCCAAGGTGACGTTTTGACGCTCGAGAGCAGCCTCGTGCGTAGCCAAATCGACATCCACCAGGCCTACGGTGGCGTCGTCCCCGAAGTCGCCGCCCGCGAGCATCTGGCCTACCTTTTTCCCATGATCACTCAGGCCCTCGTCGAAGCCAAAGTTTCGGCCGACGACCTCGACGCCATTGCCGTAACCGCTGGCCCTGGCCTCGCTCCTGCCCTCCGTGTCGGGGTGGAAGCCGCCAAAGCCCTAGCCTGGGCCTGGCACAAACCCCTCGTCCCAGTCTGCCACCTGGAAGGTCACATTTACGCCAGCTGGCTCGAAACCATCACTCCACCACAATTCCCAGCTCTTGCTCTCATTGTTTCCGGTGGTCACACCGAACTCGTCTTAATGCGTGGGCACGGTAGCTTCGAACGCCTAGGCGAAACTATCGACGACGCAGCCGGCGAAGCCTTCGACAAGGTCGCCAAAATGCTCGGCCTGCCATATCCAGGTGGCCCGCAGGTCGAACAACTCGCCAAACAGGGCGACGCCACTGCCTTCGATTTCCCTCGCGCGATGCTCGATAAACCAAATCTCGACTTCAGCTTTGCTGGCTTAAAAACGAGTGTCCTCTACAAGTTACGAGCCAATGAAGAGAGCCTCAACGACGCCAAATTTAGGTCCGACATCGCCGCCTCTTTCCAAGAAGCAGTTATCGACGTCCTCATCAAAAAAACTGCCCGCGCCATCGCCGAGTACTCGCCAAAATCAATTATCCTAGCTGGTGGCGTGGCTGCTAACCTTTCCTTGCGGACCAATCTCCAGGCTCTCGGCGTAACTCATAATGTCGACGTCCACGTGCCGCCATTCGCCTACGCGCTCGACAACGCCGCCATGATCGCCGTCGCTGGTTATTACCGTGCTCTGGCCCAGAACTTCGTTAGCCCTCTCACCTTATCGGCCAATCCTAACTTGGACATCGTATGATTACCCACAACGCTGCCGAGACTCAGGCCATTGCCGCTGACTTAGCTCGCACTCTCCACGGTGGGGAAGTCATTGCCCTCATTGGCGACCTGGGTGCCGGCAAAACCACCTTTGTGCAAGGCCTCGCCCTCGCCCTCGGCGTGACCGATCGCGTCAAAAGCCCCACTTTTTCCGTCATGAACGAATACCGTGTCCCGGACAGGGCTCGTCCCGGACACGGGGTAGTTATCAACAGCATCAAGCGCCTCATTCACGTCGACCTTTATCGCCTACAAACCGACGCCGAGCTCTCCGCCTTATCCCTAGCCGACGAGCGCCGCGCCGACACCATCCTCCTCATCGAATGGCCCAACGCCGTCAGCGTCGACCTGGCTCCAGATATCACTGTGACCATCGAACATCAGGGCGAGGACGAGCGCGAAATTACAATCGCAACAAAGTAAGCCCAGCAATCGCCGCTGTTTCCGCCCGCATGACTAGTTCATCGCCCAGGTGCGTGACGAGACTCCCCGCATCTTTCGCGAGCGTAATTTCGCGTTCCGTAAACCCGCCTTCCGGTCCAATAAACAAAGCAATCGCCTCATCTTTCTTCTTGGCTGGCAACTTTCCACCATGTCCTTCGTGGAGCACTACTCGCCTCAAGCCATCCGTCTTAGCTAACGCTTTTTCAAAGCTGAGCGGCTCATGAATAATTGGTATCACGCCTCGTCCCGACTGTTCGCTCGCCTCGCGCACAATTGCCAGCCAACGTTCCGGCACCTCACTCAACTTCTTAATCGTCCGTTCAGTCGCGAGCGGTAAGAACGACGTCGCCCCCAGCTCCGTACACTTTTGCAAAATAAGTTCAAAATTTTCGCGTTTCAAGAGCGCTGCACACACTATTACATTCGGTGTAATCACGGGCTTGGCAACTGTTTCAATAATGTCGCCAATAATTCCGGAACGATTGATCTCCGTAATCTTGCACACTAATTCACGCCCATCATTCGGCAGCAGTCCTAACAAATCACCAGCCTTCATTCGTAGCACAGCTACAATCTGCCGGTACAACGGTCCAGCTGGAATAGTAAAAGCTTGGTTTTTTTCAGCTAAAAAATCGGGCGAGACAAAGAATCGTTCAGTCATCATATAGCGGTACTGTATAGGACTTTGACTTCTCCGACAAACACAAAGCCCCGTATCAACGATACGAGGCGTTATGGATTGGGGAGAAGCTCGATACGATGAGCTTCTCCCGCGTGACGCTCGAGAGCGCCGACGACTTAGTGGCCGCTGTGGCGCACGATCCACCACCAGATTCCGCAGGCATTCCAGAACGCCACGAACCAGAAGATCCGCAACATCCGGAAGCCGATCGGCAGGTAGCCCAGGACGTACGCAGCCGCCAGTAGGGCGATGGTCACCAGGGTAGGTAGCCAGTACTTGATCCAGGTCTTCACCTGTGCACCATGGGTTGCCCACCAGCTCTTCTTGACCGGGTGTCCGTGTCCGCCGGCCGCATGACCATGGCTATCATGGCTAGCCGAGGCGCCAAATGACTTCACCGCGGCCAGGTTCAGACAGGCCACAATGAACCACCAGCCCGGCGTGTGCCAGATCCGTGTGATCACGCTGCCGATCAGCGTGAACAGCACCTCCGCCCAATTGCTCGGGAAGACGAACCGGATCACTCCACCGTAATTTGCGTAGTGGATGCAGATTAAGATCGCGATCAAGGTCGGCCAGGCGACCTTCAGGAGGTTCCACCAGACGGTGACGAACTCCTTGCACCAGGCCCAGAAGCGGCCGGGCAGGGTGGTCGGGGCGGTGGTTGCGGTTGATGAGGACATGAACTCTCCAAAAGGCCTTAGGGCCGGTTCAGGTGGGGGATTGACCGGGCAGCACCTTGCTACCCGACCCTCTATAATAGCAAAAAATGACCCATTTGTCAAGTCATTTTCGCTAAAACTTTGCTAATATTAGCGACTTAAGCCAACTATTCGCTTCACCTCTTCAAGCGCCGTTACCCCATCTACCGCCTTCAGCACGCCGTCCTGAGCCATACTCACCATGCCTTGTCTGGTCGCCACCTCCCGCATCTGGTATTCCGTAATTGAGCTGCTTTCTGTAATCATTTTCTCAAGCTCGGCATCACGCACCAAAAGCTCATAAGCTCCAATTCGGCCCCTGTACCCGGAATTATTACATTTTTCACAACCAACTGGCCCGTAGAACTTCGTCGTCGCCAAGTCCGGCTTCACCTCGCCCGAGTTTTCAGGCAAGGCGTCAACCAGCTTCTTCACGTCAATCATTGTGTCCGTATCAACCACAATCTCTTTCTTACAGGCCTGACACAACTTACGCAGCAACCGCTGACCCATGATCGCGTTCATGGCTGGTGCCAACAGGTACGGCTTGACGCCCATGGAGAGGAAACGGGGAATCGCGCCAGCCGCATCGTTAGTATGGATTGTCGACAACATGAGGTGACCGGTCAGCGACGCTTGAATGGCAATCTCGGCTGTCTCGATGTCACGGATTTCGCCAACCATCACAATATCTGGGTCCTGGCGCAGAATGGACCGCAAGCCCTTAGCAAAAGTATAGTCTTTACTCGTATCAATCTGACTCTGGTTCAAGCCTTCTACCTTATACTCAACCGGATCTTCAAGCGTAATAATCTTCACGTCCTTCGTATTCAATCGTTTAAGAATAGCGTACAGCGTCGTCGTCTTACCGCTACCTGTCGGACCAGTCGTAATGATCATGCCGTTTGGCTTCTCAATCTCGTGGTTGAGTTTCTTCAGCATCGGTGCGCGGAAACCCAGCTCCTCAAACGCTAGGGAAATAGAATCAGGGTTAAGTAAACGCATCACCACGGACTCGCCGTAAGCTGTCGGGATAGTGCTGGTACGCACATCAATTTCTTTGTTCTTTTGGAAAATCGTAAAGCGACCGTCCTGGGCCTGGTCAGAAATATTTAACTTCAAGCTAGCAATCAGCTTAATGCGGTTAATAATCTTTTGCCATTTTGCCGGTTCCAGTTTAGCAATCTCCTGCAACATGCCGTCCACGCGGAAACGCACCACAATACCCGTCTCCTCAGCCTCAATGTGGACGTCAGAAGACCCAAGCTGCACGCTGGCCGCAATAATCACCGCCAACACGTCGGTCACATTCGCCTTGTTCAAAATCTCGGCAATCGCCACCACATCTTTCATCTGGTCTTGGTATTTGGCTAAATCGGCCTCCGTGATCTGCACGCCTTTCACCGCAATCGTAATCTTTGGCAGCATGGCGTAGAGCCGCAAGCCCTGTTTGAAACTCTCTTCAGAAATCGCGTAAACTACCGCATTTGTTTTATGCCGTTCGCCCAAGTCGTAGGCCAAGTCCACAATATCTTGTGCTTTCGGGTCAACAGCACCCAGTCGTAACTCAGCCCCCGTCGACAAGAAACAAATCGCTTTCATCTGCGCCGCCTGTTCTTCACTCAAGAGCACAATCGCTTCTGGTGAAATGGGGAAGCCCTTCAAATTGATATATGGCACGCCAATGCTGGCCGCCAACCGGGCTGTCTCCTCCTCCTTCTCGCGCAACTTAATCACCCCCATCTTTTCCACCAAGGCTCCTTGCACCTCCGTATCGCCAGAAATTTTTTGCTCTACTGGTACGTCGACCAGCGGTTCCGCAACTGCCTCTACCGCCCTTGTTTCAACCTCAACCTGAGCCGTCTCATCGACCGCGGTGACTGGGGCTGCTTGAGCCTCTTTTCTCCTTTTGAGAAGATCGGCGATTGATGGCAGATTGCCAGGCATGACAGGGGATTAGCGCTAAGTAAGACGTTTGCGCAGGTGGTGGGCAAGATGTTCACTGCGTGGATGTACTGGTGATTTCTCAAACCTTTCCAAGAATTCACTCCAAGCTGCATAGTTAAAGCTTACCATGAAGCCATCAAACAACACGAAGAAAAGCAGAATAATGAAGCTAGAAGCTAGTAGAGTTAGTAGCACAGCAATAATTGCGCTAGCACTAACCGCCGACAACGTCAGGAAAACCAGAGCTAAGAGGTAAGCGCCACCCAACAAGAACAAGCTGAATAGGAAGTTGATCGCGAACAAAACAATCGAGAACTCAAGTACAGCTAACCAATGTTTATGCAGAAATGTCGTTGCCCTTTGAAAAGCATAGGGGAGCGCATCATTTTCTCGTACTACGTGCAGTAACGTCAGCATGGTTGTCGCATTTATCGCAAAAGCTGCCGGAATAATAATTAAGAAGATGCCGAGACTAACGTAAAGGTGTACAAAATTTGGTGTATTCAAGAGCAGGCTCCTAATCGCCAAGGTGCCAAGCAGTAAGAGAATCGCTAAACTCAAACGACTAAGCGCATTCACCGCAAATAATCGGCTCAAATGAGCGCCTCGGATAGACTTTAAGGTAGCCCAGAAGCCCGGCTGCTTTTTTTTCTTTGCGGTGCGATGGATATGGAGCAACACCAAGTGCTGCGCAGTCAAAATTATAATTGCCAGCAAAACAGCACAGACTGTTGCTGCTACAATTGCCGTGATAGTTTGTTGATCGGTACTTCCAAAAAAAGCGTGGAAAAAACTCTGTCGGTACGAGAAGGTTTCGAATGACGCTTTCAGTGTGGCCCAGGACAACGCTTGGCCACCAATTTGTGGCGTTAAACGCAAAACATCGTTGGTGATTGCCCCAGTCTGAATAATTCCAGCCAAAAAAGCAAAAACCCACAACATTTTATGCTGCCAAGCACTTTTCAGCGCTCTTAAAAGTAATGGACGGTAAACAGATGAATATGGTTTCATAATCCTCCAAGATTATTTACAGTATAGCACAAAATATTTACGAGCCAGAAATAAAAATCTCTCCTGGACACGAGCAAGCGTCCAGGAGAGGATTTTTGTTATACGTTCACTGGTTGCACCGTCACCTTTGGTCGCTTGATTGAAGGACCAAGTAAAGTTTCAAACGCTTCTTTTTCAATCGTTTCCTTCGTTAGTAACTCATTTACAATCTTGTCTAATTCACTACGATGTTTCTGCACAATTTCGCGCGCTTTCTGCAAAGCGTCAGCCAACACACGGTTCATTTCGCTATCAATCTGTTCCGCAATCTTCTCGGAATAATCTCGAGCCTCGGCCCGACCAAACATTGGCCTATCGTCGTCGCTGCCATACGTTCGTGGGCCAAGTAACTCACTCATGCCGAACTGGGTCACAAGTTCACGAGCCATGGCCGTCGCCTTCTGCAAGTCGTTGCTAGCGCCCGTCGTGAAGTCGCCGAAAATTTCTTGCTCGGCCACGTAACCACCGAGCGTCATAGCTAAGTCGTCATAGAACTCATTACGTGAATGCATCTTGCGGTCCTCGTCCGGAATACTCATGGTGTAACCAGCCGCCCGACCACGGGCAATAATGGACACTTTGTGCACATCATCACAGAAGGGGAGTAGGTGACCAACCACGGCGTGGCCAGCCTCGTGGTAGGCTGTCACCAAACGTTCTTCGTCGCCCAAAATGTGGCTCTTGCGTTCTGGTCCTAGCATGACTTTCTCAATGGCGTCGAGCAATTCTTTTTGCGACGTTTCTTTCTTGTCAGCCCGCGCCGCCAAAATTGCCGCCTCGTTCATGATGTTCATGAGGTCAGCACCAGCCATACCTGGCGTCCGTTCTGCAATCCGTTTAAGGTCGACGTCCGCTGCTAATGGCTTACTCACCGCATGAATCTTCAGGATCGCCTCCCGTTCTTTCAAATCAGGTCGGTCGAGCGTTACTCGGCGGTCAAAGCGACCTGGTCGTAACAACGCCGCATCGAGTACATCTGGACGGTTAGTCGCCGCCATCACAATCACGCCCAAGTTTGGCTCAAAGCCGTCCATCTCGACCAAGATCTGGTTGAGTGTCTGCTCACGTTCGTCGTGACCACCACCCGTACCGCTACCACGCTGACGTCCCACGGCATCAATTTCGTCAATAAACACAATGCATGGTGCGGCCTTCTTGGCTCTGGCAAACAAATCACGCACGCGGCTAGCACCCACACCCACAAACATCTCGACGAACTCACTTCCCGAAATATGGAAGAATGGCACGTTCGCCTCGCCGCTGACAGCACGAGCCATGAGCGTCTTACCCGTTCCTGGCGGGCCCATCAGCAACACGCCCTTAGGAATCTTGGCACCCAAGTCCGCGAACTTTTTTGGCGTCTTCAAGAACTCCACAATCTCGCCTAACTCTTCCTTGGCCTCAGTGGCGCCAGCAACTTCCGCAAATGTCACGCGGTTCTTCTTGTTGGTGGATTCCTTCACGTTCGCCTGACCAAACGTCATCGCCTTACTATTAGCGCCTTGCATCTGACGCAGGAAGAAAAACAGCACCGCGCCGAAAATCAGCACGAAGAGCAATGTCGGCAACAAATTACGGAGTAGTGATGTCAACGCACTCGGCTCCTTCACCTCAATACTCACCGCCTTTAACTGCTCGGCCGTGACGCCATAACCAGTCAAGATCTCGTTCAACGACTGCGCACTTTCTTTGTTCGCTAAAAACTCCGTATCATCTTTCCCTGTAATCGTCAGTGCATTCTCTTCGACATCAATACTCTTCACCTCACCAGCTTCAATTTTGGTCACCAAGGCGCTAATCCCAATCGTTTCCGGAGCTTTTTTACCACCCATGTCATAAGTGGAAAATATGACACCTAGTGCCAGCACCACCAATAACGCTACGATAATATTCTTAGATAACGGTTTCATAGGCAAATATAAACATCTTACAGCTCGTCAATTTTGCCTGAAAACACCCCAAAAGTCAAAGTCAATTATCTGCCTAGTTATAGACAAAAAACTCTAAACTCGTTAAGCTGGCACCGCCCAACCAGGAGAGCTAATGCCCGACCCCAACCTCAACCCCATCGTCATCCGCATCGACAACACCAGCCGTAATGCAGTTCAAGGGCGGCCAGGTGGCAGACTCACCCCTGAACGGATTATCACCGAAGAGTGGCGTCGCCTCGTTCGCAATGCCATGCGTCACGCAGTTGCGCTGAACCAGTGCTATGGCTGCCGAGGAGACTACCCGGTCGTCACCATCTTCGGTGAGGAGCGTCAGGCCGGAGGCGGCAATCCTCCCACCGCCATCATCACTATCGAGAACCTCCTGTTCAACGATATGAGCGGGGGGGAGTGACGACATCGATGAGCGTCACACCCTTCTCCACGCACTCCAGAAAACCTTGCGTATCTATCTGCCAGTAGGGGAGGACTGGACGGCCACCATCATCGACCGCTGTCACGGCAACGCCACCCACACCTACGCCCCTCCCACATCTCCTCCTCGTTCCTAGCCGCCCTGCGAAACGCCTCCCCGTGAGGTCCTTCGCGGGGCGGTGTTTCCTTTTCTTCATCATCAACACCCAGTGTTGGTCGACACTAAGGGTTACGGATAATTAGCTCCGTTTAAATATCCCTGTATGTACTCTCAGATCGCCGATCGATGCTCAATACTTTGTTCACTCCGTTCTCGTCTCTGGTAAATTTAATCCTAAAATTACCCCTCCTCACTCTAAAAAGATTCTTTGTACCAGTCAGTTTTATAACATCCAGTCCCAACAAATCGTTCTTCTCTATTCTCTCAAGTGCCTCATCCAACATCTGTTTATCCTTACTAGACGACTTTCTCAGCAGTTTCTGCATCGGATTGACCATAGCCTAAGCCGATCGCAACATTTGCAAGACCTCCTTTGCTGGCACCCCACCTTTTCTTATTTTAGTAAAATCAATAACCGTCTCCCATTTTTCCTCTTCCTCATTAATCGAGCTGAGCTTAAACAAAGGTTTAGCTCGCCTTGTTACAATGAAACTATCCCCACGGCCAACTCGCCGCGCGACTTTAACAGCATTTTGCCGCAAATTATTGAGGGTAATAGTAGAAGTCATATTTAATCAGAGTGTAGCTTATTTTAGCTTCTGCATCAAATCATCAACAAAAGCATCTTTATACTTCCGATAGCTCCCATAATCATCAGGATAACTATCAGCTAAATCAAATTTCAACTGACTATACTCGGCCACCACCTCAGGGTGAACACGCAAATAATCACGCAGGCCAAGCATTTCTTTGATGTGGGGGTGGTCTTTCTCGAAAACATGCACATTAACTATTCGGTGGCCATCTTTATCTTTAGCGAATAGTCGAGTACTAGGCATCACATATTCTCCGAGCGCCACATATCCCACTTTTACCATCTTCTCAGTCAGCTCATCAGCCACTACCACATTATTAACCAACACCAAAATATCAATCGTTGGCTTGCCAGCCAATCCAGGCACTGCCGTACTCCCAATATGCTCAATCGCCAAAGCCATATCGCTGAAGACATCTTTTACCACCTCAGCCTCGGCAGCAAATTTCTCTGGCCAGGTAGCATCGTGCTTAACAATCTCGTATTTTCTATCTTTATAGTCAGCTATTCCCATATGAAGAGCATTCTAGCACCATGGAAACCATCACGTCGACCTGCTACACTATCATCACTATGATTTACCTCATCGGCGGCGCGCCCAGAACTGGCAAAAGCATTGTTTCTAGTATACTCATGCGTGAGTTATCTGTTCCTTGGCTATCCACCGACGCCTTATCGACCGTTGTCCACAACCTGACGCCAATTAGTGAACGAGCAGAGAAATTCCCTTACAAAGGCTTCACGAATGTCGATCAACTATCTGAAATCGAAATTCAGCAGAAGGTCGACTGGCAAATTACCGAAGCAAATTCGTTGCAGATTGCCATTGATTCTCTCATTCGTCACCAAGTCGGCGTCAACGACAATCAAATCCTCGAAGGAGTTCACATTTTACCTCAGCACGTTCGCACTCTTCTCGACGACCCTGCGACTAAAGATCAAATTAGAGTTGTATTTATCTTAAGTGACGACGAGCCCATTCAACTCCAAGCAATGCGCCAAAACACCAGCCACCATGACTGGCTCGCTGGTGCCTCCGACGAAACCTTCCAATCAGTCGCCGCCTTTGTCATCAGATACAGTCAGTGGCTAACAGCAGAATGTGATAAATATCGCATTCCTTACATCATCAGACGTGGCGCTTTCGAGGCAGAGAACAACGAGATAATTCGATTACTTCAAGCTCAACACTAAGAGTTGATCTATCTTGTAATAAAACTAAATGATCCAAGGTAATCATCAATTTTAGCTATATCTGGTCGATTCTCATTTGTATAGTCAACCATGGCCAGGTAAAGCTTAACATCATTAAAAACGACAAAGCCCTGGAAATATTCACCATCACAGCCAACTGTAAAATCCAGCGCATCCTTACCATCAACTTTCGTCGCTATTTGCGCTAGGACTTCTCCGGACCTACAAGAATTGACCATACCATTTATTGCGCCTTCTAAGGCAACTTGGACATCAAAATCAGGGTTGGACTCACTTATTTTAGGTGAATCATAGTCATAAACTATAACAGCATATGACACATCTTCGTATTGCGAATAATACGTGGCCATCTTGATATTGCCTCCGAGTGCTTCACTGTAGGTACTGTCGCTAGATTTTGTCGGCTGAGCAGGGAAGACCATTTTGAAATTATCAGTTGTTGCAGAATATGGAAAATTATTATTGATGAGATTTTTAAAATTATTTAAGTTTCGTTCCTCTGCACCATTACTGATAACTGGCTGCGTTGTGATTATAGTCACCGGCTCGTTATCCTTAGTTATTACCGCAATTAAGATAATTATCAGCACAGCCACACCACAAATCCCAGCAGCAAATAAACCAATCCTCCTACGACCATGAGCTACTTCACTTATCATAATTTTACAATAATTTGAACAAATCTCGCTGTCTAAAGTATGTTGTAACCGACGTCAGTCGTCAATTGAGTATCATTTGTAGGTTGAAGGCAGTTCTTAACACTAAGTGTTGGTTGACAATAAGCGTTGATGATAGACTGTTCAATATGAAAACCATCGAACTCCGTCGACACTCAATAAAATCTGGTCCAGGGGACTCTAATCTCAGCGCAGAGGGTCTCGAACTCGCTAGGCTAGTTGGAGCCACAGCCTTGCGCGGCAGAGGCTTTACGCATTTGTTAGTAAGTTCATTGCAGCGAACAACTGACACCATGCTTGCCTTTGCCGAGGGCGCTGGAGATTTTACTGTGACTGAAATAGGCAGATTCCTCACCGATCCCGACGTCTTCGGCACTGACAATGCCCTACAACTTTGGCATGGTGTTTGCTATCAGGCCGAATTAAATGGCGAGGACATGATGACTGCTATCATGGAACAGGATTCGGTCGAAGCGGAGCACATCGCCAGCAATGCCACTGCTCAATTACGCCTCTGGCTCAACTCCTTACCCGCCGATGCCCAAGTCCTTGTCGTCCACCACAGCCCCTCCTTGGAACTCATTGCTTACGGCCTCTTTGGCATCACCCTCCCACAACTGCAACCATGCGACGGCTTTCGCATTCTCGTCGACGGTGACAACCTGCGCCCGATCTCCATTGCCGACGATTCTTCCTTACGCGGCACATCGGCCAACATTTATTAGTCAACCCTTGAACTGTCTCACTATGCTCAACCACCTAACCATCAACGTCGCCAATCTGGCTGCGTCCAAAACATTCTACACCACCGCCCTCGCGCCACTCGGCCTCACCTGTCTCTTTACCGCTGACGGTTACTGCGGCCTTGGTGTCGACCGGCCAATCTTCTGGCTCAGCCAGGCCGACGCGACACACCCTCAATCAACCAACCTCCACCTCGCCTTTACCGCTGAATCCGCCGCCGCCGTAACTGCCTTTCATGCCGCCGCTCTCCAGGCTGGCGGTACGGACAACGGCGTCCCTGGTCTCCGCTCTGAGTATCACGCCACTTACTTCGCTGGCTTCATCATTGACCCGAACGGCCATAATCTCGAGGCGGTGTTTGGCAATGGTTGATTTCTGGCGACTACTAAGATATGATATCATCATATGATTACTCTCTCTATTCCAGTCTCATCCGACATCGTCAACTTCATTAATAGCCTAGTAAAACGCGGCGATGCCTCAACTAAAGCTGAAGTCGTCCGTCAGGCCTTGGCTCGTTATGCGGAGGATCGAGCCGTGGAAGATGTTCTTATTGCTGAACAAGAAATGTGTGAAGGGAAGGGAATCAAGGGGGACTTACGGACAATTCTAGCTAAAATTAAATAGCGTTATGGACATTGTTTATCAGCCAATGTTCCTTCGTCGTCTCAAGGCACTCACCCCTACTGTCCAAGCAACTGTCATTGCTAAAGTTCTACTATTCGCCGATCTAAAAAATCACCAAACTCTCGGTGTTCATAAGCTCCACGGTCGCCTCAAGGATCGCTACGGCTTCTCGGTTACTCCAAGCATCCGCATAGTTTTCTGCTACACCACCACTAAACCTCGAGAAGCTCATCTTCTCACCGTTGGTCCACATGATGTTTACGATACTTAAATTTACCAAGGAAAAATCTCACCCTTATACCAAAACATTCCAGTCTCCTTATACTTCATCGCTAGCTTATAAATATCATCAGCCGCTTCGGCCGCGGTTAATTCACCTTTCCAGTCGCTCATCTCAGTCTTAACGACGCCTGGATGCACCGCCGAAACTGTAATCTTATTCTTCAACCTAGCTGCCAACAGACGAGTAAACATATTGATCCCAGCCTTGGAGATGCAATAACATGGATACAAATCAGCAGTAGTGTAAGCCATCGAACCGCGGCGTGAAGACAGGTTGATAATCTGACCACCTTTTTTAACCATCAACAACACCCGTTCTGTAAAATCAATCGGACCAATCATATTGACCTCAAGTGTCTCCTGCAAAACTGCCACATCAATAATCGCCTTATCGTCAGCCGGCTGCCAAATACCCGCATTATTAATGAGAATATCAATCGACTCGGTCAATTCACCAATCCTCGCCGTACAACTCTCCCGACTCTCTACACTCGCTAACTCCAGCTGAACCATAATCAGGTTCGGGTGCTCATAATCCGCCGTCCCACTTTGCGAAGTCCCAATCACCCTCTCTCCCTCCGCTAAAAACCTTTCCGCTAACGCCCGCCCAATTCCTCTGCTCGCTCCAGTAATAACGATAGTTTTCATAATGCCGACGTTGTAGCATTCTGAACTTTATAATCAATAACGACAAATGCAGTATGTACGAGGAGCCCAGACGGGCTCAACTCAGTACATACTGCATTAACGGAGCTAGTCGCTCCAGACGTTCACGCCGAAACTCCAGGCGACGAATTCCCAGCGCAGGCGAACCTTCTCGTCTGCCGCGGTGGGCTGCGGGTTGGTGGCGGTTAGGTAGTTCTCCACCGTCCCCATCTGGCCATTCGCCGAGGCGATGATTTCGATCATGCCCGCCTGGAGTTCGTCCATCTCGGGCGACATCTCATCTGCCTTATGCGACTTCGGCGAAGTCATGGCCCGCAACTGGGAGCGCCTGAGCAGGGCGGCCTTGCGGGCCAGCAGGAAGTGGTCCCAGATGGCCAAGCGCCACTTATTCAGTAGCCAGATTAGGCTGATCGACAAACCGAGCTCGACGAGGGGTTCGATGTAAATCACGAAGACTCCTTAGGCCGTAGCGGCCGGTAAAATTGTCGTTTGAGCCTGTAAAACAGGGTTTTAGCGGACTATCCAATATAGCATAAAAAAGCCTTTTGGTCAATCAAAAAAGCACCGAGCCAACTCTGGCCCGGTGCTTTCTTTATATCTTGTTTACTCCTTAACCTCCTTCGCCTTCTCTTCTTCACTACGCTCTTCACGCAACGAGAGACCAAGGCGGTGCTCATCAGCTTCGATGCTGACGATGCGGAACTTACGCACTTCGCCAATCTTGCCGAGAGTGGTTACGTCTTCTACTGGCTTGTCAGAGAGTTCGCTGACGTGGGCCAAGCCTTGAATGTCCTGGTCGAGCTCAACGAAGAAACCAAATGGGTTTACCTTGATGATTTTACCCTCAACCCATTCACCAATCTTGTACTTGCGAGCGACGTCCTTCCATGGGTCGTCAATCATTTTCTTCATGGAGAGGAAAATCTTGCTGCCCTCAATACCGATAATTTCGGCGCGGACGGTGTCACCAACCTTCAGGACATCCTTCGGGTGGTCAATGCGCTGCCAAGCAATTTCGGAGATGTGGACCAAGCCTTCCAATGGGGAAGTGGCATTCTTTGGATAGAACTTCACGAAAGCACCGAAGTCAGCAATGGCGCTTACTTCGCCAGAAATTGCGTCGCCAATGCGGCATTGTGCAATCACGTTCTTCTGTTCATCTTCCCAGATAGCCTTTTCGGACACGATCAGCTTTTCGTCGCTCTCGTTCAAGTCCAAAATCTTCACGCGCATGGTTTCGCCGACGAAGCTCTTAAGCTTTTCGAGAATCTTCTGCTTGTCGCCACCAGCCACGCGTGGGTAGTGCTCAGGAGCCAACTGGCTAACTGGCAAGAAACCTTGCACATGGTTAACGCGGACGAGCAAACCGCCCTTGTTAGCGTCGAGCACCTTGACTGGCACTGCTTCGCCACTGACGCGGAGACCATCCAAATCGCCCCAAGCCTTCTTTTGGCCAGCGTAGCGGAAGGAAAGTTCAATTTCGCCGTTCTCGTTTTCAGCGTCCACGATGGTAGCTTCCACCATGTCGCCAATCTTCAAGTTCTTGTAGAGTTCAGCCTCTGTAAACAGCTCGCGACCACGCACGACGCCGACGGCCAAACCGTTCACGTCAACGCGGATTTCGCGGCCTTTGGTGGAGAGCACGCGGCCCTTTACCATGTCGCCCAACTTTGGAATGACGGTATAATTACCCTCAACCATTAGGTTATCCATCTTGGTAGCACTCATACTTTTATCCCGACTGGGCTCAACCTCATGACAAGGTCTCGGTCAGTCCTGGCGTTAATAGTTATAAAAGTGCCAAAAGTGTAACCGAAAGCAGCCTTTCGGTCAAGGCTTAAATGGTCCGTAAATCGATGAATTGTGATATATTGGTTGTATGAAAAAGCACTATTTTAGGGAAAATTCTAAGAAACGGAAAACTAAGTCTGGAATCACTATAATTCCAACAAGTGATCCAGATATCGAAATACTGATTTTCGACAATCCGAAAATTAACGAGCTTGGCAGGAAGCTGGCTGCATTATTGAAATAGTTAATTCTACATTGTGGTACCATATACTCACTATGTCTCATCCTCATGAATATCTCCTCAAAGAGTTCCAAATCGCTATCGACAAGCTAGTACCGCTAACCCCACCGGCCGTTAAGCTCGAAGCCCAACAGTTGTACAGCGAGCTAGCCGGCAACGAAAACAGCAGTGAAAAGCAGATCCACGACGCTTTAGTTCACGTTGGCCGCAAGGAATACCCTTACCGCCAGGCTTACCACGAGCTCTGTGCCGACGACGAAGAAGTCCGCCTGCAAAAGCTGGTCTTTGACCGTCTCGAGCCCGAGGTCAAGGCCAAAATCGACGCCGTCACCCAGCACGGTGTGCATATCTTGGACTACGTCAAAAGCCCCTTGTTTGAGGACCAACTCACCTCAAGCGAGCGCTATTCTGTTGAACAGGCCGTCCTCCTAGCCCACGACGCTCTCAATTCACAATGCAGTGAACGCGCCGTTAAGCGTCAGGAAACCTACGAACAGCTCGTCGCCAAGTGGCAAGCAGAAGAAGACCGTTTGCAAAAGCAGATCGACGTTCTAAAAATCATGGCCGAGCGTGACCCCAAGTGGCGCGACGAAGTTTTGGGCAAGGTCGCGGAGCTGGAAGAAGGCTGGTCTGTTACCGAGCGTGATCCAGTGGAAGAAGAGATTAAACAGGAGATTGATTATTTCCAAACTGTCATCGCTGAAGACGCGGAAGAAGGTGGGTCTGTTGTCGACGAAGAGCTGGTAGGGTAATATACCGCCGTATGCAGATTTCTTGGAATGGTTTTGGGAGCTTCACCCTCGCGGCGAAATCCACGAGCGGTGACGTGACCCTAGTTACGAACCCGTTTTCCCGTGAAGACGGTCCAAAGTTCCCACGTTCACTCGCGGCCTCGATCGTGGTGCAGAGTCACGCGGGGAGCGACACGGATAACTTAGCAGCCATCACTCGCGAGTACGAGGAGGACAAGCGTTCACCGTTCATTGTCTCTCACGCTGGCGAATTTGAAGTGCGCGGCATTGCTGTCACTGGTGTTCATACGCCAAAGAAAGACGGCACATCGCACACTATCTACCGCTTTGACGTGGAAGGTTTGAGCCTCGGCTTCTTAGGTGCTCTCGATCGTTCATTGACGGATCAGGAGGTCGAGCAGCTCGGCAACATCGACGTTCTCATCGTGCCCTCAGGTGGCGTCGATGTCCTGGCTGCCTCGGCCGCCGCGGAAGTCATTGCCCAGATCGAGCCACGTCTTATCATCCCGTCCTACGTTTCAGCCGAAGGCGCCTCGTCTCCTTACGCCGAAGTCAGTGCTCTCTGCCGTGAGATTTCTTGCCCTGTGGAAGCTTTGACTAAGTTCAAATTGACTCGTGCTGCTCTGCCGGAAGAGGACATGAAGATCGTGACTTTAGCTCGCGGTTAAGCAAATTCTATGACTGAGGAGCAACGCCATATTCTGCTCGACGTTGGACTTGACCACAAGCGAAGTCGCGCCTTTATCATGTTGCTCGTGGCTGGACTCATCCTCGTCCTGGCTATCTGGTTTCTACAGCTCAAGAATGCCTTCCATGGCGCCGAACTCTCTCGGGTGGCTACTGATTTCTCCGGTTTTACTAACACTATAAAAGACTCAGTTGCCACGGCACCGTCACCTCAGCCAGCCCTGTCGGTCGTTGGTGACGCCATTCAAGCCACTGTGAACCAACCTGTAACTCCGTAATTGCTGTATGGCCAAAAAACTTCCCCACAAAACAAGCAAAGTTAGTCAGACCGCGGAAGGCGTGGTCATCGACGCCCCGTTTGCTACCACCATTGGGCAAATTCAGCCGCAAAACATTTCCGAAGAAATGCGCCGTGCTTACTTGGACTACGCCATGAGCGTCATCGTCTCGCGCGCTTTGCCAGACGTCCGCGACGGCATGAAGCCGGTCCACCGCCGTATTCTCTACGCTATGTGGAGTATTGGCCTCCGTGCCAACGCCAAGTTCCGTAAGTCCGCCACCATCGTCGGTGAAGTACTCGGTAAATATCACCCACACGGCGACTCTTCCGTTTACGAATCCATGGTCCGCATGGCCCAGGATTTTTCCTACCGCATGCCTCTCGTCACCGGCCAAGGAAACTTCGGTTCCATGGACGGCGACTCAGCGGCTGCCTACCGTTATACTGAAGCCAAGCTTTCCAGCATCGCGGAAGAACTTTTGCTAGATATTGAAAAGAATACCGTCGACTTCCGCCCTAACTACGACGCCAGTCACGACGAACCCTCCGTTTTACCAGCCAAGTTTCCTAACTTGTTGGTCAACGGTACTTTGGGTATTGCGGTCGGTATGGCCACCAACATTCCGCCTCATAACTTGGGCGAGGTTTGTAATGCTGTCATTCATCTCATCGAGAACCCGGAAGCTACGGTCGAAGATTTGCTTGAACACATTAAAGGTCCAGACTTTCCAACCGGCGGTATTGCTTACTCGCACGCGGACATTCGTGCCGCCTATTCCACCGGTCGTGGCGGTGTGGTGACTCGTGCCGTAGCCGAGATTGTGGAAGATAAAAAGGGCATGAGCATGATTGTCATCACGGAAGTGCCATACATGGTCAACAAAGCGGCCATGATTGAGAAAATGGCGGATCTTATTCGCGACAAAAAACTCGAAGGCATTCGCGACCTCCGCGACGAAAGTAACAAGGAAGGTGTCCGTGTAGTCATTGAACTCAAAAAAGATGCTTACCCCCGCAAAGTGCTTAACCGCTTGTTCCAGTCGACAGCACTCCAGACCACTTTCCACTACAACATGTTGGCTTTGGTCGACGGTATTCAGCCCCGCATCCTCAACGTCAAAATGATTTTAGAGGAATGGCTCAAACACCGCCGCGAAGTGGTGAAGCGCCGCACTCAGTTCGAGCTCGACAAAATTAAGGACCGTTTGCACATTTTGGAGGGCTTGCGCATCGCCTTGGAGCGCATCGACGAAGTTATCGCCACCATCAAAAAGAGCAAGGACAAAGATGAGGCTCGTGTGAACCTCATGACCAAGTTCAAAATGACGGAACGTCAGGCCGTGGCCATTTTGGAGATGCGTTTGCAGGCTTTGGCTAACTTGGAACGTTTGCGTATTGAGGAAGAATATCAAGAAAAGCTCAAAATCATGAAGGAACTCATGGCTATCTTGGCCAGCGAGAAGCGCATGTTGGGCGTCATTAAGGACGAGACTCTTGAGCTCATGGCTAAATATCCTAGCCCACGCCGCACCCAAATCATGCGGAACGGCATTAAGGAGTTCAGCATGGAAGACATCATTCCAGATGTCCCAGCCGTTATTATGATGACCAAGGACGGCTACATTAAGCGTCTGCCACCAGACACCTTTAGCCAACAGGGGAGAGGCGGCAAGGGCGTGATTGGTCTCACCACCAAGGAAGAAGACCAAATCGAAGCTATCTACACCGCTACCACCCACCAGGACATGATGTTCTTTACCTCCCGTGGTCGCGTCTTCCGCCTCAAGGCCTACGACATTCCTGAGGCCTCACGCACGGCCAAGGGTCAGGCTATCGTCAACTTCTTGGAGCTGGCCCCAGGTGAAAAGGTCTCGGCCGTCTTGAACGGTGACCTCAAAGCCGCCAAAGCCAAGTACATCATCATGGTCACCAACCGCGGAACCATCAAGAAAACCAAGCTCGAAGACTTCGAGAACGTCCGCAAGTCGGGCCTCATCGCTATTAAACTGAACGACGGCGACAACTTGGAATGGGTCCGCACCTCGGGCGGCAAGGACGACATCATGCTCGTCACCAACAAGGCCATGTCCATTCGCTTCAGCGAGAACGACGTCCGGCCAATGGGTCGTGTCGCGAGCGGCGTCAGGGGCATTAAGCTCAAGGGCGACGACTACGTGGTCGGCATGGAAGTCATGAACCAAGACGCCGTCAAGGAAGGCCGTCAGCTCCTAGTCATCATGGAGAACGGCTTAGGTAAACGCACCGACATTGAAGAATACGGCGTGCAAAACCGCGGCGGCCAAGGCGTAAAAACGGCCATGGTCACCGCCAAAACTGGCCAGCTCGCCGGTGCTTACATTGTCAAAAACGACGACCCTCGCGACCTCCTCATGGTCAGCCGCGGCGGCCAAGTCATCCGCCTCTCGGTCAAATCCGTCTCACTCATCGGTCGCGCCACCCAGGGCGTCCGCGTGATGCGTTTCAAGACGGCTGGTGACACTGTGGTCACTGTCACCATGGTCGGTGGGGACGACAAAGTAGTGGAATAATTGGCCCAATCACTCAAGTCCCGGACTCGTTCGAGCTCAGCTCGAAATTATAGAGTTCGGGATTTGTGGTAGAATACACTTAGTAAAAAATCGCTATGTTGGATACGTTAATCATCTTCGGCGCCAAGTACCTCTACCTTGTGGTCGTGGCCCTCACGCTCTATTATTTTTATAAACTCTCGCATTCGCAGCGAAAGAGCTTCATCATCTTAGCGATTATCTCTTTACCCCTCATCTTCCTCGTTTCTCGCCTCACGAGCCAGTTTTACTTTGACCCTCGCCCCTTCGTCGTCGGCAACTTCACGCCTCTTGTCCCGCACGCCGCGGACAACGGCTTTCCCTCAGATCATACCCTCCTCGTTGCCGCCTGTGCTACCCTCATGTTCGTTTATCACCGCAAAGCCAGTTATCTAATCGGCCTCGTCGCACTCCTGGTCGGCTTATCTCGCGTCGCTGCTGGCGTCCACCACCTGGTCGACATCATCGGTTCCATCATTATCGCCATCATCGTCACTATCCTCGTCCACCTCGCCTTGAAGCATCAGAGATTAGTTCGCTATTAACCGTTAGCCTATGTTCCCAGCTGTCACCTCCGCCTTTAAAGAAAAGCATCCACTCAGTCCCAGAAAGTTTTGGAAGAAAATGCTCGGTAGTATCATCGGCAACGGCGTCCTGTCAGTCATCTTCGGTGGTTTTTGTGGCATGATTGCCATGATTTATCCTGTTCTTCTGAAGACAGACGGCGAACCAATTTTAATTAACTTCCCAATCTTCTTCTTACTTGGTTTTGTTTTGCTGGCCATGGTGTTATTTGGTTTTAGTGCTTGGTACTTCAAAGTCTACATCCGCACTTACTTCTACGACGCTGGCGAGGGCTACCTCACCATCCGCAAAGGCGTCTTCACTCCGTCAGAAATTCACGTCATGTACCAAAAAATCCAAGACGTCTACGTCGACCAGGACCTCTTTGACCGTATCATGGGCCTTTACGACGTCCACATCGCCAGCGCCACTGTCACTAGCGGTATCGAAGCCCACATTGACGGTGTTGACGCCGCGACCGCCGACTCTCTCAAGAACTTCTTGCTCTCGAGCATAAATACTCCCAGCCAAAGCTCAGCAGTTCCCGCGCCAAGCCAAAGCTCAGCTTTGGCCGCAAACTCACCAATCGAGCTGAGCTCGACCAACAACGTCTCCTCCGAAACATTCCCGATAGATCCAAAATGGCTCATCAGTTCCGTTATCAGTTCTCTCTTCACCACCATCGTGCTAGTAGCTTTCTTCGGCTTCCAGTTCTTTTCCGGTGTTTCATCAATGACCGGTGATATCTCTATTCTGTTGGGCGTGATCGTCATTTTCTTCGTCATCTTTGGCCTCCAGGTTGGCGGCACCTTACTCTGGAAGGCTAACTTCTCCTGGGTCTTTACTCCAGACTTTTTGGAGGTCCGCACCGGCATTATTAGCAAGCGCGAGGCCCATATGCCATATTCCTCCATTCAAGACGTCCTAATTAAGCAAAGCCTTATTGAACGCCTTTTTGGGCTCTGTACCGTTACCATCCAAAACGCGGTCGCCGTCTCGGGTGGTTACAGTAAGAAGGGCAGCTCAAACGGCACTAACCTCCCTGGCCAACCCCTCGCCAAAGGCAACGAACTAGTAGCAATCGTGCGTAAAATGAGCCAGCAAGGCCAGGCGGGGAGGGTGTAGCGCTTGACGTTTTTTAGCTAAGAGACTACTATTTAGCCAGTTTTACTGAATGAATTCTATAGAATTTTCACAGAAATTATACTTCTATGCCATTACCGTCATTCCGAAGTTCACGTTCCAAGGTCCGCCGACGCCGTAGTCACCACGCGCTCAAGGCCGTTATCATTGATAAATGTAAGGTCTGTAGCGCCGACGTGTTAGCTCATCACGCTTGCCCTAAGTGTCACAACTACAATGGCCGCACAGCCAAAGGTAGCGTCGACGCTGTGGCTCGCAAGCTCAAGCTGACTAAGTCTGCAGCTCCTAAGGCAGAAAAAGCTGCCAAGGTTGCCAAGGCGCCAAAAGCTGCCAAAGCCCCAAAGGCTCCAAAAGCTAGCAAAAAAGCTGAATAGTTGACGAGCGTTCCGGGCCTAGGCTCGGGACGCTTTTCGTTTTCACCCCAATCGAGGTATACTGTCCACACCTATGTCTAATCGCCATCTCGCTCGCACCATGGCCATGCAAGCCCTCTATGAATGGGACTTTCGCGGCCAGGACACGAGTCGTATCCCCGAACTAGTTGCCTACGTTAAGCAAGAATTCGCCAAAGATTTTGACGACGGCGGCTACGTTGAGCGCCAAGTTGAAGCAATCGTCAGCAAAGTGGCCGAGCTCGACGCAGACCTCGAACGTTTCGCCCCGAACTGGACCGTCTCCGGCATGACCGTCATGGACCGCAATATTTTGCGCCTTGGCATGTTTGAGCTTAAGTACGACAGCGCTATTCCCTCCAAAGTCGCCATCAATGAAGCTATCGAACTCGGTAAAACCTTTGGTGGCGACGCTTCTGGCAAATTCGTCAACGGTGTCCTTGGTGCTGTCTACAAGGCTATGGTTGCTGCCGGTGAGCTTAAGGATGCCGACAAGAACGAAGCCCAACACGAAAAGAAGCCGAGCCTGTAGTCAACGAAGACGAGTGGGATGTCACTTCTGTCGACCGAGGGACGCGCGTTTATATGTCGACAATTCACTAAAATAATAATTGTCGATCGTCTAAA
>DOZH01000006.1 GCA_003518105.1 Candidatus Uhrbacteria bacterium | reverse complement strand
ACTCCCCGAGTCTCGCGTTGACGGGAACCCGAGCCTTGGCCGACTCCCCGAGCCTCACTAATTGCTAAAAATAGCCTTTTACATTACGGTATTACCGCACAAAGGAGTGTTTCATGACCATCGCCTTTTACACCTCACTCATCCTCCTCGCCATTTTCACCACCATCTGGGCTCGCTGGGCCTTCTTCCAGCCGCTGGACGAAGCACTGGCCGAGCGCATCATCCGTCACCGCAACTGGTTTCCTACCAGGCGAGTCGACGCCGCCGGGGACTTCCTCGTGGGCTTGGTCGACAGACGGTTGACCTGGCTCGACGAGCAGGCGTTGCTGGAGCCAATCACGCCGAGCGTGGAGTACATGAAGATTGATTGCTGGACGGGCCAGACCATCAAGTTGCTTTTCCAGCAGGCGCACCTGTTCCCTTGGCCTGGCCGCTATGAGCTCACCCAAGCCAGGCGTGAAGCGGTCGTCGCCCGCCATTATCTCCTGGCCGGCGACTGGCAACAAACCGCGGACTGCTTCAATCGTGCTCTCAGGTTGTTGCGTAACGTCAGCCCCAAGCTCGACCAATACCAGAGCGTCAACCGAGAGCTGGCCATGGTTTTCTGGCCCTCTGTCTGGCACTTTTGCCTAGACGAGAAGGGCGCCTTCACTACGCCCTGGCCGCTCAGCCTCGTGGTCTCGTCGCCTGACTGGTGCCGTATGTTTGATCTCCTCGCCAAGCTGCAGGGACCAGCCGGCGTCCGCTACCAGCGCTCGCGTTTGCCAGCCCCATACCAAGGCTACGCCGACATCTGGTTGGGCACCAGGTAAGCCGCCGCCAGCAATCTCCTCGAGGGCCGCCGCACTAACCTGCGTCGGCCCTATTACTTTTGATTTAATAGGCGGAAAGTGGTAAAGTAGGGAAGTAAGCTAATCCTACTTTATGACTACCATCCTCAAAACATCAACCAAAGGCCAAATTACTCTCCCAGCTGCTTGGCGCAAAAAGCAGAAGACTGATAGTTTTATTGTTAAATCACAGGGAGATTCTTTATTGCTAACGCCAATTCACATCGCTGAACTCGATGAAGATGATGAGAATTGGGTGACTGTCTTTGACTCTAATCGAGACAATCACGGGCAGGGCCTGCCGATTGATGATTTTATTGCCGCACTCGACAAAACCTTAGCCTAGTATGGACGAAATCGAGAAGCTCTTAAATAAAACCAGTCGGGTGGATCGCGAACGGCTTCGTGCAGTAATGAAGGCTATTTCAGCTGGCGAGCTACGCGGTTTAAATATCAAAAGGCTTACGAACTCCAATTTATTTCGTGTCAGAGTTGGTGACTTTAGGGTCATTTTCACTTTTAATAATGAGCACAGGCCAATTTTGCTCAAAGTTCGTGGTCGCAACGAGGGCACCTATCGTGGCCTTTAGCATTGACGATTATTCACATTCTAGTTATAATTCGCACAAATTTACTTAATATTTTCTTATGGGAGCAGCTATCGAACGAACCCTCGTCCTCATTAAACCCGATGCACTCCAGCGCGAATTGGTCGGCGACGTCGTCACCCGCTTTGAACGCAAGGGCCTCAAGATCGTCGGTATGAAGTTGTCCCACTTGACCGAGGAAGTTTTGACCGAGCACTACGGCCACCACAAGGAAAAGCCATTTTTCCCAGGCCTCGTCGCATTCATGCGCGAAACTCCAGTCGTCGCCATGGTCTTGGAAGGCTTGGGCGCTGTCGACGAAGTGCGTAAAGTAGTTGGCGCCACCAATCCTCTTATGGCCGACGCTGGCACCATCCGCGCTGACTTCTCCATGAGCATGGCCGGCAACATCGTCCACGCTTCCGACACCCTCGAGAACGCCGGCATCGAAATCAACCGCTTCTTCTCAACCGCTGAGGTCTTCACCTACGGCAAACTCACGGACCGCTACCACTTCGGCGCGTAAAACTTATTCACATTGGCAATTCAGCTCCGGGAGGTGTCACCTCCGGGAGCTGTTTGTTTGCAATCCCGGTCTCAGCGAGATCGGGATTGTGTTATAATTCATTTATATATGAGTAAGCATGACAACGGAGCAATCCACAATCAAGAATCACCCTCAGAAACATCGAACGAGCTTCTAGAGAGAGCACCACACCGCGAATCACCTAAATCCCCCGAACAACTCGCTGCCGAGGGCGAAGCGTTGCGAGAACAGGAAAAGGAAGATAGGGAACAGGGCAGGGGCAAGCTCGACCAACTTAAGGCCATCCCCGAACCACCCAAGGCCCGTGCCATGGTCTCAGTGGTCGACTACATTGCTAAAAACATTCCCGACAATCTTAAAAAACCAGGTGTCATGGCTACGGCCGCTTCGGCTTTGTTGCGCACCGTTGGCTATTTCTCAGAAAAATTCGGTGGTCGTAAGACTGATGGTCGTGAGAATGTGCCTAAGGACGAGCCCTACATTTTAGTCGCTAATCACTCGCGTCCTAACGACCCCTTTGTTATCGCCGACATCGCTCGCAGCCCGTTACGCATTGCCACCGCGGACATTCATTTCAAAACGGCACTCTCCAGTTGGTTCCATAAAGCCATTGGCATGTATGAGGTTAAAGCCAGCCTCGGTAATCTGCGTGGCCCAGGTCATGAGGGGGAGGTCGACGCCTTGCTCAAGCGCGTCCCAATTCACGAACGTCCATATTATAAAAGTGTCGCCGAACGTAAATCCAGTGCTTCCGACGTCTTAAAATTCGCCAAAGAAACTGCAGCCTTGTTAGCCCGCGGTGACAAAGTCGCCATCATGCCCGAAGGCCTATGGCTCTACGAAGGGGAGGCGGAAGGCGGTCCTCATCAACTCCGCCAAGCCTACGGTGGTATAGAATTAGTCGCCCGTGAATACCAGCGTTTAACCGGCAAGGACATCAAAATCTTACCAGTGGCTATTAGCGACCGTCGAGTACGCGTCTTACCAGCCGTAACCATCGGTGAAGAAGCCTACAATATTCACGGCATCATGCAGGACATTGCTGACGAATTACCGGCCAACGAGCGCGGTTTCTACGGTTCTCATTAATTCAAGGTTATCCTCATTGATATTTTTTGTATTCACCTCGTCAAGAGGGAAGTCCCTAGCGTTACGGTCGAGGCTCAGTTATACTCTCACCAGACTTGATTTTGTTATTTCTGTTAGTTCCGTATGCAAAAATTATTGATTACCGGCGGCAAACCACTTAACGGTCGCGTCAAAATTGGTGGTGCTAAAAACGCCGCCAGTAAAATGATTATCGCTTGTTTGTTGACGGATGGGGAAGTGACTCTGCACAACATACCATTGCAAAAAGAGTCCGAGATCGCTCGTGAACTAGTGACCACGCTCGGTGCCGCCTCGAGTCTCGTCGACCATTCACTCACGCTCCAAGTTGCGACTATCGCATCCTCCTCCGCCATGTCACTTTCTCGTAAGAATCGTTTAGCTATTTTAGCCTTAGCGCCTTTACTTCATCGCACAGGCGAGGCCTTCGTGCCATCCCTGGGAGGCGACAAGATTGGTCCACGGCCAGTAAATTTTCACATCGACTTGTTAGAAAAAATGGGCGCCACCATTATGGCCGACGCGGACGGTTATCACGCCAAATCTCCTAACGGCTTAACAGGTTGTATCTTCGACCTCCCGTATCCCTCGGTCGGCGCCACGGAAACAGCCCTCTTTGCTGGCGTCTTAGCCAAAGGCCGCACTGTCATTAAAAACGCCGCCATCGAACCAGAAGTCGTCGAGCTCATCATGATGCTCCAAAAGATGGGCGCTATTATCGAGCTCGGCGCTGGTCGTCACATTGAAATCGTCGGTGTTGCCAAACTTCATGGCTGTGAACACACGGTTGTCGCCGACCGCATGGAAGCAGCTAGCTTTGCCTGTATAGCTCTTGCCACTCGCGGCGAAATTTTCTGCGTTGGTGCCGTACATCGTGACATGGTGACCTTCTTGAACGCCGTCCGTCTAATTGGTGGTGACTACGAAGTAAAAGAAGACGGAATTCTTTTCCGCGGCGCCCCAAAGTATCAGGGCATTCAAATTGAAACTGATACCCATCCCGGCTTCATGACCGACTGGCAGCAGCCATTCCTCGTCGCCATGACGCAAGCTGACGGCACTTCTGTTATCCACGAAACCGTTTACGAAGAACGTTTTGGCTACACCGAAACCCTTAAGGAGATGGGCGCCGACATCACTCTGTTCGACAAATGCTTAGGTGAAGTCGACTGCCGCTTCAAAGACCACAATCATAAGCACTCCGCCATCATCAAGGGTCCAACGCCCTTGCATGCTGCCACCATCGAATTACTCGACATCCGGGCTGGTTTGGCCTGCGTTATCGCCGCCCTCGTCGCTGAAGGCACCTCCACCCTCACTGGCTTCGAGAACCTCGAACGCGGCTACGAAGATCTCTTTGGTAAGTTGGTCAGCATTGGCGCCGACGTCTCCATGAGCGGCTAGCTTCGGTTAATCTCGTTAACTAGTAATTATGTTGTTTACTCTCTTCCAAACAGCTCCAGCTGTCGCTCTAGTCTGGCTCCTCGCTATCATCATCTCCTTAACCTTTCACGAGTTCTGCCATGCTCTGGCGGGGAAGTCACTTGGCGACAACACCGCGGAAGAAGCTGGCCGACTCTCACTAAACCCACTCAAACACCTCGACCCCTGGGGCTTTGCCATGCTGCTCATCCTCGGCTTTGGTTGGGCTAAACCCGTTCCGTTCAGCCCTTACGCCTTAAAACACCCCGTTCGCGACTCCGTCCTCATCGCCCTCGCCGGCCCGGCTAGCAATCTAGTCTTAACTATATTATCTGGCCTAGCTTGGCGCGCTTTCATCACGACCGGGCTTGTTAGTGGCACCAGCCTCCTGGCCGCCTTTCTCATCCTCCTCATCTTTACCAACCTCGCCCTCGCCCTTTTTAACCTCATACCGGTCCCACCCCTCGACGGCAGCCGCCTCCTGGAAGCCTTTTTTTCCCACTTCCGCCTCAATCGCGCCGCTGCCTTCTTCACCGAATTTGGCCCACGTTTGCTCTTTGTTCTCGTCATCCTCTCGCTTTTGACCACCTTCAATCCTTTTGGTTTTATCGCCTCCGCGGCCTTTAACCTCTGTAATAACCTTATTGGCACTTCCTGCGAGGCCCAGCTGGTGCAGTTGTTTTAGTTGACCTTATCATCAAGTCAGACTAAAGATGTCAGCAGTAATAACTTATCTATTGTATGCGAACCCGTAATCTATTTTTTGTCGCCGTCTTAAGCTTAGCGCTAACTGGCGCTGGCTGTTTGCCGACTAACCTACAGCCACCAGCATCAAGCCCCGCCTACGTGACTTACAGCGATTCGGCAACTGGTATCTCTTTCGACGTTCCTGCCACCGCCACCTTACACGACGGCGTGAACGGCCTCGATGATATGTGGAAGTTTGAATATAATGGGAATAGTTACCTCGTTTCTTTTAATCAATTCAAAGACGGTTCGGGCATGTATGCTGCTTGGGACGACGCTCAGCCAGCCAAAGCAGTTCAAATCGAGAAGTTGGCTGACAGAACAATCTACTCATTGTTTGGCGTAGCCTCAACTGAAGTATTTTTCACTAGTAACACGCCAGTCACCAGCATCCGTGTCGACAAACAGACCGGAACAGCACTACACGGAGAACCCACTTCCAATAATGATGCAGTTTTCGCTCATCTTGTCGCCTCAGTTAAAATAAAGGACGAGGCAGCATTCTATTTACTTCCGCGCTAAATTGAGACTAGCTTCATATAATTAAATATACAGTCAGTTGAAAACAGCCACCGGATAAGCTATAGTTTAGATATATGAAGGCTTTGCAAAAAACGCCACTGGTGCGTCATCAATTAGCCGACTATCCAGTAATCGTCCAGGAAGAAGCCGCTGGTGGCTATTGGGTTTCATGCCCGGCCTTTGAGGGTTGCTACAGTCAGGGTAAGACCATCGACCAGGCTCTGGCCAACATTCAGGAGGCTATCGAGCTCTGCGTGGCCGACGCTCCAAAAGCTCGTCGTCAATGGGTACCAAACGTCAGCCTCCACACCGTTCGAGTATGACCATTTTAGCCGGTTTTTCCGGTCGTGAAGTAGTCCGTCGTTTTAAGCGACTGGGGTACAGGCTCGTTCGTCAGCGGGGAAGCCACGTCAGACTCGTCCACCCCAATCCTGCCCACAAAAAGCTCACCATCCCACTCCACAAGGAAATCAGGGTCGGGTTATTGTCACAGTTGATTAAAGACGCTGGCGTTGACATCGACGCATTTTTAAGCTAATTTCACCTCACTTTGATCCGACCGTCGTCGGCAAACGCCTTCAAGGAGGCTCAATGTCCAAGACCACCTCACCCCCTCAGACAGACGCCGAACGCATCGCCAATCTGGGAGCCGAGAACGCCGAGCTCCACAGACAGCTGGCCGAGGCCAACACCAGCATCGAGCGCCTCACCGCCGAGCTTGTGAGTCTACGGCGTGGTTATGACGAACTCTGCCGGTCTCGTTCCGGCTCGACCAGCTACAGCATCCACCCTCCGCCCAGCCCCTACGGCGACTGACCTCTCGACCACTCCCAGTCATTCGGGGGTGGTCGTCGCTTTTCAGCCTGGCGCTCGGTTGACCACTTTTCCTCCTTATGATAGGCTTTCGCCACTTATGCCAACCATCAATCAACTTATCCGCAAGGGCCGACAGACCTCGAAAGTAAAGTCGAAGTCACCCGCCCTGCAGTACACCCTCGACTCATTGCACCGTAGCCGTACGGTTTTGGCCAAGGGCGCCCCATTTAAGCGTGGTGTGTGCGTCAAAGTGACCACCATGACGCCAAAGAAACCAAACTCCGCTTTGCGTAAAATCGCCCGCGTACGTTTGAGCAACGGCACTGAAGTTACCGCCTACATCCCAGGTGAAGGCCACAACTTGCAGGAGCACTCAATCGTCATGATCCGTGGTGGTCGCGTCAAAGATTTGCCAGGTGTCCGTTACCACATCGTTCGTGGTCGCTACGACGCCACTGGTGTCGAAGGTCGCAACCGCAGCCGTTCCATGTACGGTGCCAAGCGTCCAAAAGCAAAGAAGAAGTAAGCTCCAACTCTAAAATAAATTTATACTTACGAGTACCGCATCGCCGGGAAGATCGTGAGCCACACTGATATGCGAGGTAAGCAAGCACCAAAACGAATCATCATCCCAGATCACAAGTTCAACAGCATCGTCGTTACCAAGTTGGTCAACTACGTCATGAAGGACGGCAAGAAGACCACCGCAGAACGCATTGTCTACGATTGTTTTGACATCATCGCTGCGGAAACTAAGGCCGACGCGATGGAAGTCTTCGACAACGCCTTGAAGAACGTCACCCCAAGCGTTGAGGTGAAGAGCAAGCGCGTTGGTGGTGCGAACTACCAGGTACCTATGCCAGTTCGTGGCGAACGTCGCAACGCTTTGGCCTTCCGCTGGGTTCTCCTCGCTGCTCGCAGCAAGAAGGGTCGCGGTATGGCTGAAAAGCTCGCTGAAGAAATCATGGCTGCTGCTAAGGGTGAAGGTGAAGCAGTCCGCAAGCGCAACGACGTACAACGTATGGCTGAAGCGAACCGAGCCTTCGCTCACTTGGCCCGCTAGATCTAGGAAGACGAATGGAGAAAGCTCGGATGGGCTTTCTCCGTTCTCGTTTTACAGAGCTTTTCTCTCCCTCATTTCTCTTTAAATTCATATGAATCGTGATTACCCTCTAGACCATGTCAGAAATATTGGTATCATCGCTCACATCGACGCTGGTAAGACCACCACCACCGAACGCGTTTTGTACTACACCGGCAAGAAGCACAAGATTGGTGAAGTGCACGAAGGTGAGGCTACCATGGACTGGATGGAACAGGAGCAAGAGCGCGGTATTACTATCACCGCCGCTGCCACCACCTGTTTTTGGAAGGGTCACCGCATCAACATCATCGACACCCCAGGCCACGTTGACTTCACCGTAGAAGTTGAACGTTCTCTCCGTGTGTTGGACGGCGGTGTCACCGTTTTTGACGGAGTTGCTGGCGTTGAGCCACAGTCGGAAACTGTCTGGCACCAGGCCGACAAGTACGGCGTGCCTCGCATTTGCTACATCAACAAACTCGACCGCACCGGTGCTGATTTCTACAAGGACTTGGACTCCATTCACAAGCGCTTGACCTTGAACGCTCACCCAATCCAGTTGCCAATCGGCGTGGAAAGCGACTTCTTGGGTATCATCGATCTCTTGACCCGCAAGGCCTACATGTACCGCGACGACATGGGCAAGGTGGTAGACGAAATCGAAATCCCTGAAGAGTACACCGCTAAGGCTGTTGAATTCCGTGCTAAGCTCGTGGAAGCCATCGTCGAGAACGACGAGAACTTGATGGAACGTTACTTGGGTGGTGAAGATATTCCAGTCGCCGAACTTAAACCAGCTTTGCGTAAGGGCGTCGTCGCTCTCAAAATCTTCCCAGTTCTCTGTGGCTCATCCCTCAAGAACAAGGGCGTACAGCAAATGCTCGACGCTGTTGTCGACTACCTCCCATCCCCACTTGATGTTCCACCAATCACCGGTTTCGATCCAGATGACACTGACGTCAAAATCCCATGTTTGCCTAAGGACGACGCTCCTTTCGCCGCTCTCGCTTTCAAAATTGCGGCAGATCCATTCGTCGGCAAGCTCTGTTTCTTCCGCGTTTACTCTGGTTCCGTCAAGGCTGGTAGCTACGTTCTCAACACCGCCAACGGTGAAAAGGAACGCGTTTCCCGCATTGTCCGTTTGCACGCCAACAGCCGCGAGGACGTAGAGGAAGTCTTTGCTGGTGAAATCGCCGCTGCCGTCGGCTTGCGCGCCACCGCCACCGGCCACACTCTCTGTGACCCAGATCACCCAGTAGTTCTGGAAAGCATCAACTTCGCCAAGCCAGTTATTTCCCAGGCCTTGGAACCAAAGACCAAGGGCGACCAGGAAAAGATGGGCATGGCGCTCAGCAAGCTTTCTGAAGAAGATCCAACCTTCCACGTCCACACGGACACAGACACCAACCAGACCATCATTGCTGGTATGGGTGAGCTCCACTTGGAAATCATGGTGGACCGCATGAAGCGTGAATACGGCGTAGAAGTCAACGTTGGTAACCCCCAGGTCAGCTACCGCGAAACCATTCGCGACAGCGCCGAAGGTGAAGGTAAGTACGTCAAACAGTCCGGTGGTCGCGGTCAGTACGGTCACGCCTGTCTCCGTGTTGAACCATTTGTGGACCCAGAAGGCGAGAACTTCGTCTTTGCGGACGAAACCAAGGGTGGTTCGGTGCCAAAGGAGTACATCGCGCCAATCGGTAAGGGTGCTAAGGAAGCTATGGACCGCGGTGTCTTGGCTGGTTACCAGCTCATCAACATCAAGGCCACTGTCTTTGACGGTTCCTACCACGACGTCGACAGTAACGAATCAGCTTTTAAAATCGCTGGTTCTATGGCTTTCCAGGACGCTGTCCGCAAAGCTAAGCCAGTCATTCTCGAGCCTATCATGAAGGTCGAAGCTGTCACCCCGGAAGACTTCATGGGTACCGTCGTCGGCGACTTGAACGCCAAGCGTGGTCAAATCCAGGAGATGGGCGACCGCGGCAACATCAAGTTCGTTAAAGCTCTCGTGCCTCTCGCTGAAATGTTCGGCTACTCAACTTCCCTCCGTAGCATGACCCAGGGTCGCGCTAGCTACTCCATGGAATTCCACGAGTACCAGGAAGTCCCACGCAACATCGCGGAAGAAATCATCAAAAAGCGCTCGGCTCGCTAGTCGATAATGCTCAAAAAAATCCGTTCCGATTTATTCGGGACGGATTTTTGATAAAGTGTTAAAATTCTATCATATGAATGAACGCGCTCCTCAACCTCCGCATTCGCCAGAAATAGCTAAAAATAAAGTTGAAGTTCAGGAGCTAGACTGGTCGCCAGAAGCTCAGGAATTGGTTCGTGGGCGGGTAGAACAACTCATTAATCAGGTTGTCGACCAAAATATTGGAGTAATTATCTTCCTGGATAAAAGCGCACGACCATTGTCCTGGCTCTTTCGTGATTTGTGGCAACGGCAGGTACCCAATCAACCACTACCAATAATTCGTTATCTGAATATCGGGCGTGGGGCAGACGAACAGAGTAGTGCACGAGGGGGTTTTGCTGTCCCTTCGACTAGCGTCATGATGAACCGCGAACCAGCTAAACTTCGTCAGCTGGAAACTAAAGTAAAAACGGCTGCCGAGGGCGCTGGTTTACTCGATGTTGACGATTTGCCAAGCGAATGGCAGGCGACTATCAGTGAACAAACTGAGTCGCTTGAGATACTTAACCAACGTTTAGGGCATGATATTTTTGATCGAGAAAAAGTTTTAGTCGTGGATGACCTAACTGATACCGGACAATCATTACTTACAGCCATGTCAGCTATTAAAAGTGCTTTCCCGCAAACGGCTAAAGTCTTAGGTCGAGGCATATTTAGTTTTCACGAGATCAAGCAACTTGGTTTTCAAGACGACACTGACTTACTGCCTTGGCTGCATAGCGAAGGATGGACTGGTGTGCATGAATATGGTGCCAAAACTTCGTTTGCCAGTACTTCACACCAAGGCACGCGCGCGGCACTCACCGAACAGGGTAATAAAATGCAACAGGCCTCACTCGCCAAAGCGGAACTAATTGCCAAACGACTGGTCGACGGTCAGATATCTGCAGCCGACCTCCCACACGTCACCGAAGTTCTAGGGTTTGCTGCTAAGCAATATGACGACGCCTCAGCTCTGCTCGACTCAGAGACTTTCGCCGCCCGCCACAAAACCTTACGTCAGCAGATCAGCGCCCTGGCTCAAACAAAGCACGATAAAGTTGCTAATAATAAAGCAGCTTAATATATGGTAGAATCTATCCATATGATGCATTCATGCGCACAGCCCGAACAACCCGACCCTGCTCGTCACGAACGCCTAGTCGCCATCGCCAAACACGCCAGCCATATCGCTGACAGTATCATCCCAGCTATCATCGCGCAGTATATCGACAAGTCACACATCGCCAAACTACAACGCCTGCAACCAGTCTTCACCGCTTTCGCCGACGGCCGCCACCTTGATAGTTCATCACTTCATGACATGTCGCAAGAAATTCACAACGTCAAGCAATATGCCATCGCGTCCCAGCTCGCCGAGCTCGACGCTATCCTTGACGCCATCCACCTCGCCAGCAAACAACACGACGACGCTGCAGATCTCCTCGTATCCGAAACCTTCACTGCGGAACACCGCACGCCAGCCCAGCAAGCCAGGGCTCTCGCTGCCATCGCTCACTAAAACAATTCACGTCCCGGACGAGGCTCGTCCGGGACGTGAATTTAATTTGTCATCTAGCGATTCTTCACCTTCAACGTACTCGCAATATCCGTCATTTCCTTAAGCGCTACGGTCAGTTCATCTGATTCAGCAACAGGGAAGTCATTCACGACCGTGTCGTTATACGCCATCGTCACGACCAAGCCAGGATTCTGACCTGGCACGTAATCATTAAAGTAGCCATTGCCCGGACTCGTCAAATACGAGAAGAACCAAACAGTCGTTCTATTAGTCGGCGCCTTACAAACGTCGTTGGCTAAGCTATAGTTAATCGTATAGTCAACACGGGTGTAGTTATCAAAGGCCGGCGTCCTGGTCGTCTGGCCACATTCATTCGGTTGCACAGTCACCACCGCATCAACGCTCGGCGCACCCATAGCAATCTCCGCAAACCGTCCGCCTTCCACACCACTGGCTTGGCTAGCGTCGACGTTGATGTAGAGAATCCACTTGCCATTAGTGATATTCACCGCGGACGGATTTAATTTTGTGGTCGCGCCATCTGATTTGCTGTCGACGTTGGTTATTACTTCGCTGGCCGTCCAACCTACTGGCACAGTAATACTCAACTTCGCATTTTCGTAGACCGTTCCTGTAACCTCAGGCTGTTGATCCTCTTTCACAGCACCGCCAGTTGTAGTCTCATCAACCACGTTTGTTGGGTAGTCACCTTTGCCATCTGGCTCTAACGACGTTCTTGTCATTAGCACGATCGCGATAATCACCCCTACGATTACCACCATTCCGCCTGCTACTGCCCAATTATTTTGCTTATCCATAGGGCTATAAATTACTTCTAATATCAGTCTAGCACGGTTCCTCGTTTATCCCCACAACTTGTTGCGTTACTTTTTGCGACAGGGGACAATACAGGCCTATGAAACTCTACTTCGGCTTTGGTGCTAATCGCGACGCAACAGTCATTAAGGCAATCACTGGCCGTTCCGCCTTACACTTACCAGCTTCTCTCGATGGCTGGCATTTATGTGTCCAGCAACTAAACGACATCCCCAAAAAAGTTCAGCGTCTGCTGCGTCGGGCGTGGGGCGACAGCTTTGTCTCCTATGGCATCGTCAAAGAACCCTCCAGTCGCGTCACTGGTACCCTCTGGCTTCTCACCAACGCTCAACGTCAGGCCATTCACGATTGGGAGTTCATCGGCTCCTGGTCACATAACGTCCAAGTTAAAGTAAAAATCAGTCTCTTCGGCCTTAAATTTTTGGTCGACGCCGAAACGGAACACCTCGCCAAGCAAAAAGTCACCCTCGTCGACGGCCTTACTTATCCCACTTATCTCGTCCCCAAAGCTCACATCCTTCAGATTGCGGAGGGTATTAGAATAGCCCCTAAACTTTAGTTTAATTCACTGCTGCCACTTTCGTTTATCCCCAGGGAACCTTGTATTGGGGGGGTGTACATGAGAAAATGTTAACAAGTTTAATCTTTAGTTGTTGTATGAAGAAAAGTGAAGGTAAGAGAGAAGGCATACCAAACCGTGATCCTGATTTAGTCGATAATCATAAATATCATTATCCAGACAACGCAATCCCCAACGAAGTATTAGCAATTTTACCAGATAGCGAAGGTCGCCCGGCTGATTTTCAGATGAAAGCTGCTGAATTACTCGCCGAGCTTAATAAAGCACCGCACGTAACACCTGGTATCGCAGTTTGGAATACTGGGGGCTTCGGCGAGAAAATTAAGAAACTTAGAGAAATAGCAGAAAAGGGAGTATCGGCTAAGGGAATATCGGAGGGAGAAAAAAATGCTTATGAGAACTGGCAGCCAGCTGACCTGTTAGCTTTAGCTGAAGGTATCGAGCAGCATCCGCTTTACCTTGCAAAAATCAAAGAAGGGGAACGTCGTGCTGCTCTTGAAGAGACTATTCATGATTGGCGGTATGGTGATAATGACAAGAGCGCTGTTTTTAGGCAAACATGGGAGGTCCCGACAGAAGTAACAACAGCGGTTGCTGACCAAATAGTCACCCGGTTTGTCGATGCCCTTCTCGCAAGTAAACGTACCGGCGAAAGGTTCAGCACCCCACAGCAACTAGAGGGCAACACTTCACATCCTGCCTTTCAAGCGGTAGAGCAATTTTATGGCGATAGCGCCTATCATCTTACAGATAGTAGAGCTGAGGATACATTAGAGTTAAGGCAAGCTCGCGACTTTGAGAACAAGGTGAATGATCTCGTAAATCAAGACCCAAGAATGATCGCACTTCTTAAAGAAGCAGCTCAACTCCAAGGTCTCGCCAATCGGGCCTATGCCCTAAAGAGTGAAGCTCACGATTTAACACTAGACGCACTTGTTCAACAGGGACTTGACAGTGATTCTGTGAAACGTAAGATACAAGAATTGCTTGTGGCTAATGGTCTTGACGAGCGTTCATTAACTCAGAAGCGGAGAGCAGCCGCAGCTAGTGCCTTGCAGACAGTCGAAGAAAAAAGTGGAGAAAAATTATCTGATTACGAGGCATAGTCAGTAGAAGAAGCCGGGGCCTCGTGCCTCGGTTTTGACATTCCGGCCCATCGTACTAAGATGGCCTCATATGGCCAATGACCAATTCCAGAAACTCTTGCGGTTTGCTAGGCGGACGGGGGATAGACTGATCGTGACCGATCAAACCGGTGGGGAACCACTAGTCATTCTCCCGTTTGAGCAGTACGAGGCCTTGGTCAACGGCTTTTTGGGCCCGGATGAAGGGGAGATGGCTGAGCTCGAGGCCGAACATGACCACGCCGGTCATAGCCATCCGCATGGTCGCTCAGCCGAGGTGGAGGCTGAACCGGAGGTCGAGGTCGAGTTCCAGGCGGAAGGGGAAGAGGAAATCGGGGAAATCGAGATCGACCCAATCTTTCTAGCCCAGCCAGCTGCACCAGTCCTCGAAATCATCGAGCCTAGCCCCAGTCCTCGCTACGAACCCGAGCCGCGCCCCGAGCCTCGTCCCGTTCCGCAGGCTGAGCCACGAGCTGAACCTCGGTCAGTCGTCAATACGCCATTGTCACCTCCAACTCGACCCCCAGAACCGCCCCGTCAACCGCTTGCTCAAGCCAAAAATAACGGCGGGGAAGAGCAGTTCTACCTCGAACCACTTTAGAGGTCAGCCTGAACACAGCAAAGCCCTTGCATAAAATGTAAGCTTTTGCTATACTCCTGCCACGTACTTTACAAGAAATCCTTTAATCCCTCACATTTAAGGTCTCCTGACCGCCCACCTTTCTATGGCCGAACAGTTCTCCCGAGCAAAACCGCACGTTAACGTTGGTACCATTGGTCACGTCGACCACGGAAAGACCACCACTACGGCAGCTATTTTGGCGGTAGCCGCAGCTATGGGTAACTCTGCCTCTACAAAGGGCATGGACGGTTTGGACAAATCACCTGAATCCAAGGCCCGCGGTATCACTATTTCTACCGCCCACTGTGAATACGAGACTGCCAAGCGTCACTACGCTCACGTCGACTGTCCAGGCCACGCTGACTATGTGAAGAACATGATCACTGGTGCTGCCCAGATGGACGCCGCTATTCTCGTAGTTTCTGCTGCTGACGGTCCAATGCCACAGACCCGCGAGCACATTCTTTTGGCCAAGCAGGTTGGTGTGCCAACTATCGTTGTCTACTTGAACAAGGTTGACATGGTTGACGACCCAGAACTTATCGACCTCGTCGAACAGGAAGTTCGCGACCTTTTGAAGAAGTACGATTTCCCAGGCGACACCGTTCCTGTGATCCGCGGTTCTTCCTCCAAGGCCTTGGCCGCTCCAGCTGACGAAGTTGCCAGCAAGCCAATCCGCGACCTTTTGGACGCTTTGGACGCCTACGTCCCAGAACCAGTCCGCGACCTCGACAAGACTTTCTTGATGCCTATCGAAGACGTCTTCTCCATTGAAGGTCGTGGTACCGTCGTTACCGGTCGTATCGAGCGCGGTCAGATCAAGGTTGGTGAAGAAGTAGAAATCGTCGGTATCGTCGACACCGCCAAGACCACCGTTACTGGTATCGAAATGTTTAACAAGTCTTTGGATTCCGGTATGGCTGGCGACAACGCTGGTATCTTGATCCGTGGTATTAAGAAGGAAGACGTACAGCGCGGTCAGGTTTTGGCCAAACCAGGTTCGGTCAAGCCACACACCAAGTTCGAAGCTGAAATCATCGCTTTGACCAAGGAAGAAGGTGGTCGTCACAAGCCATTCTTCAAGGGCTACAAGCCACAGTTCTACATCCGTACTACGGACGTAACTGGTGAAATCACCCTTCCAGAAGGCACCGAAATGGTTATGCCAGGTGACACCGTCAACTGTACCGTTACCCTCATCAACCCAGTCGCCTTGGAAGACAAGATGCGCTTCGCTATCCGCGAAGGTGGCCGTACCGTCGGCGCTGGTGTGGTTGTCAAAATCATTGAGTAATTAGTTACCTTGTTCTTTCTTTGCTCTTATGACTGACACCAAAAAGACAACTACTGAAGCGGAAGCTCCTAAACAGCGCATTCGTATCCGTATCAAGGCCTATGATCACAAGATCATCGACACCGCCACGGACACCATCATCAAAACGGCCATCCGTTCTGGTGCTACGGTCATTGGTCCAGTGCCATTGCCTACGGAACGACGTCGCTACACGGTGAACCGTTCAACCTTCATCGACAAGACTTCCCGCGACCAGTACGAAATGCGTATCCACAAGCGCATCATCGACATTGTCGGTCCAACAGAGCGCACCATCGACGCCCTCATGTCACTCAACTTGCCAGCCGGCGTCGACATCGAAATCAAAATGTAATTTTACCCGTCCGAGCCTCCGTCATGTCCTCGACTCCTGAATATTTAGGGCGAGCACAGCACGGAGGCTCGGACATCCCACTCAATAGTGAACCGGAAAGAAAGATCTCACCGTGAGAAAACCTTACCGCAGCTTCGCGAGAGTGTTCTAGAAGTTTTACAACTCAGATTAATCAAAGACCGACAGCAATTTTAGGAAGGGTAACTGCTGAAGGCGGAAGCTGCATTTTAATGCAACTTCACGCTTTTTCGTTATCAGGCCCCCCAACCTTAAGTGCTCCAACGGTTGACTCACTTTATGAAGGTACTTCTCGGTAAAAAAATCGCCATGTCACAGGTGTTTGCGGACAACGGCAACGTTATCCCAGTCACCTTGGTAGAGGCTGGTCCTTGCACCGTGGTCGCCACACGCGTTTCGCCTAACGGCAAAACTACGATGGTCCTCGGGTTCGGCACTCGTCACCTCCTCAACAAGGCACAACAAGGACAGTTCGGAGATCTTGGCAACTTCCGTGAAACTCAAGAGTTTCCTCTCGCTGAGGGCGAAACGGTCGAACGTGGAGCTAAGCTAGACGCTAACGTGTTCGCCCTGGGCGACATGGTCAACATCGTGGGTACGGCCAAGGGTCGTGGTTTCCAGGGTGTGGTCAAACGTCACGGCTTCCGCGGTCACCCTTCTACGCACGGTCACAAAGACCAATTGCGTAAGTCCGGTTCCATTGGAGCCGGTGGCATCCAGCGCGTGTTCAAAGGAATGCGCATGGCCGGCCGCATGGGTGGCAATCGGGTCACGGTCAAGAACCTCGAAGTTGTGTCGATCGACGTGGAAAAGAACATTATCGCTATCAAAGGTGCCATTCCTGGAGCACGTAACAGTGCTATCACGATATTCGCCACTGAAGGAAATGTATGGCAGAAGTAAACCTCTATAATCTCGATGGCTCGTCAGCCGGTCAGCTTACCCTGTCCGACGCACTCTTTGCCGTCAAACCAAAAAAGAGCGTCATTCACTCCGTGATTGTCGCTCAAGATGCTAACAGCCGTCAGGTCCTCGCCCACACCAAAGACCGCAGTGAAGTCCGCGGTGGTGGTAAGAAGCCATGGCGTCAGAAGGGCACCGGTCGTGCTCGTCACGGTTCCTCCCGTTCACCAATCTGGTCGGGTGGTGGTGTCACCTTCGGTCCAATCAAGGATCGCGTCTACACCCTCAAAGTTAACAAGAGCACTAAGCGTTTGGCTCTCTGCATGGTCCTAACCGACAAGGTTCAAGACAGTGCCCTGATCGCCGTCAAGGATTTCACCTTGCCAGCCGCCAAGACCAAGTTGGTCGCCGCTATGCGCCAGGCCTTGCCAGGTGCCAAGCAGTCCGCCTTGCTCGTGTTGGCCCCGGGTGAAGAAATGATGGCCCGCGCCGCTAAGAATATCGAAGGAACGGAAATCATCCGCGCTGGTAGTCTCAACGTCCGCGACATCGTCAAGTATCGTTTCCTGATCGTGTCAGCTGCCGGTTTGGCCGCGATGACGGAAACCTTTGCCTCGTAATATGCCAATTTTTAAGAAAACAGCCAAAAAGGACAACGCTCCAGACGCCGCTGCTAAGCCAATCAAAAAGTCGGTCAAAGCTGCTAAGGTCGTGGAAGCTACTGCTCCTGTCAAAACCACTCGCGCCGCTCGTTCGCTCTCGGTTCTCACTGCTCGCACCATCGTCGGCCCAGTTGCTAGCGAGAAGTCAGCGATGTTGGCCGCTAAGAACGTTTACGCCTTCTACGTCGCCGTCGACGCCAACCGCATCACGGTCAAGCAGGCTATTCGTGAGTTGTACAACGTCACCCCAGTTAAGGTGAATATCATGAACATCCGTGGCACCGCTCGTCGCTTCGGTCGTTTCAATGGTCGCACCAATAACCTGAAGAAGGCGCTCGTGACCTTGCCATTGGGCAGTCACCTCGACATCTTCGAAACGGTCTAACCCCCTTGTATGGCAATCAAGATTTATAAACCAACCTCAGCTGGTCGTCGCGTCTCGAGCGTTCAATCGTTCAAAGACTTGACCACCAACGAGCCATACAAGAAGTTGCTCGTCTCGAAGAAAGAGAATGCCGGTCGTGGTAGCAGTGGTCAGATCAGCGTTCGTCATCGTGGTGGTGGTGCTAAGCGTCACATCCGTACCATCGACTGGAAGCAAGAGAAGTACGACATCCCTTGCACTGTTCAGACCATCGAATACGATCCAAACCGCGGTGCTCGTATCGCTCTCGTCGCCTACAAGGACGGTGAAAAGCGTTACGTCCTAGCCCCAGAAGGTGTCACCGTTGGTGCCGTCTTCGTCAGCTCGAAAGAGAAGGGTGAACCAAGCGTTGGTAACCGTTTCCCACTGGAGAAGATTCCAGTTGGTATGACCATTTACAACGTTGAATTGCAGCCAGGTCGTGGCTCCCAGATGGTTCGTGGTGCCGGCACTAGTGCCATGCTCCTCGCCATCGAAGGTGAAATGGCCACGCTCAAATTGCCAAGTGGCGAAATGCGCATGGTCCCAAGGACCTGTATGGCCAGCATTGGTACGGTCAGCAACCCAGACTGGCGCTTAGTCCGTTGGGGTAAAGCCGGCCGCACCCGTCACCGTTCTATTCGCCCAACCGTTCGTGGTAAGGCTATGAACCCAGTCGATCACCCACACGGTGGTGGTGAGGCTCGTAACTCCATTGGTCTCAAGCACGCTAAGACCCCACAGGGTAAGCCAGCGCACGGTGTTAAGTCACGTCGTCGCACCAGCACTGACAAGTTCATTGTCCGCCGCCGTGGCGCTAAGAAGAGTGGCGTTTAATCTATGTCTCGTAGCATCAAAAAAGGTCCTTACGTCGACGCTAAGCTCGCCATCAAAGTTGGTAAGCTCCGCCAAGGCGATAAGACCATTATCAAAACCTGGGCCCGCGCTTGTTCAATCACACCAGAAATGGTTGGATTCACCATCGCCGTCCATAACGGTAAGGATTTCATTCCTGTCCGTGTCGTCGAGAACATGGTTGGACACAAGCTTGGTGAATTTTCACCAACTCGTAAGTTCGTTCGTCACGCTGGTAAGGCCGCAGCCGCTGCTGCCGCTCCAGCCGCGAAGGGAGCACCTGCTCCTGCCGCCAAAAAGCTCACCCGTTAATACCGTCTTATGGAAGCCTTTGCAAAAGCACGATTTGTCCGCATGGCCCCGCGAAAAACGCGGTTGCTTGTGGCACTCGTTCGCGGTCTTAACGTGGCTGCAGCCCGCGCGCAGTTAACATTCTCCAAAAAGCAATCATCTCTCCCAATCCTCAAGGTTCTCAACTCTGCCGTGGCCAACGCTACGGAGAACTTGAAACTTGATCCAGCCAGTCTCGTGGTCACCAAGGCTTGGGTTGACGAAGGTCCTTCCTTCTTCCGCTTCACGCCAAAAGCCCACGGTCGTGCCACTCCAATTCGTCATCGTATGTCGCATATCACCATCGTGGTTGCGCCTAAAGCCTAACCTATGGGAAATAAAGTACATCCACGAGCCTTTCGTCTCTGGACAATCTACGGCTGGGAATCCAAATGGTTTGCCAAGGGCAAGCAGTTCGTGACCTCTCTTTCGGAAGACGTCCGCATTCGTGACTATCTCCGCAAGAACTTGCGCGACGCCGGTGTCGACCATATCGAAATCGACCGTACGCCCAAGAACGTCACCGTCAACATCTACGCCGCCAAGCCTGGTTTCGTCATCGGACGCGCCGGCGCTGGTATCGAAGAGCTTAAGAAGAAGCTCATGGGCGAGTTCTACCGCGGCCGTCGCGTCACTATGAACTTGAATGTTCACGAGATCGCTCGTCCCGCTCTCTCTGGTGTCGTCGTTGGTGAGCAAATCGCTCGCGAACTCGAGAGCCGCATGGCTTTCCGTCGCTCCATGAAGATGGCCATTGAACGCGTCATGAAAGCCGGTGCAAAGGGAGTTAAGTTGACTCTCTCTGGCCGCTTGAACGGTGCTGAAATCGCCCGTGTCGAAACTCTTTCTCAAGGTTCTATTCCACTCCACAACTTGCGCGCCGACATCGAGTTTGCTCGTATTCGTGCCACCACACTTCAGGGTGTGATTGGTATCAAGGTCTGGATCTACCGCGGTGAAGTATTCGACGGTGTAGTAAAGAACGAAGCCGTTGCTCCTCGTGTTCCAAACCCAAGTCCAAATCAAGGCCGCGCACCTTCTAAGGGTGGTCGTCCAGCAGCGCGTCGCGCTTAACCCATTTGTATGTTGCTTCCTAAAAAGATGAAATATCGCAAGTGGCAGAAGCGTCACACGCAGGGTGATCGCTTGGCTACGCAAAAAGTCAGTGTCGCCTTTGGTTTCTTTGGTCTTAAGGCCATCACCGAAGGTTGGGTCACAGCTCGTCAGATCGAAGCTGCTCGTCGCGCTATGACGCGTGCCGTCAAGCGCGGTGGCAAAATCTGGATCCGCATTTTCCCCGACCATCCAGTTACGAACCACGGTTCGGAAACTCCTATGGGTAAAGGAAAAGGTGCCGTCGATTATTACATGACCCCAGTTCGTGCTGGTACAGTCATGTTCGAAATGGACGGTGTCGACGAAGCCACAGCTAAAGAAGCTTTCCGCTTGGCCATGCACAAACTTCCAGTTCAGACCAAAGTTGTTACCCGAATGTAATGTATGGCATACCTCGATTATAAAGGCAAAGACGCAGCAGAATTGCAAGGCCTCCTCGCGGAAACTCGCGGACTCTTGCACGAGCTCGTATTCAAGCATTCCATCGGACAGCTTAAAAATGTTCGTGAAATCACCCTCGCTAAGAAGAGCATCGCTCATCTCATGACGGCTCTTAACACGATTAAAGCCCCATTAAAAGTTTAGTATGACGACTGACAAAATTATTCCAGCAACCGGTCGTCGTCGCTTAACGGGCGTCGTCGTGGCCACCAAGATGCAAAAGACTGTGACGGTCAAAATCGACCGCACAGTGCTCAACAGCAAGTATCAGAAGCGTTACACTGTCAGCAAAACTTACCTCGCTCACAATGAGAATCCTGAGGTCAAGGTTGGTGACAGGGTGACCATCGAAGAAACCCGTCCACTTTCGGCTAAGAAACGTTTCCGCGTGGTCGCGGCAACTAACTAGCCCTCAAGTATATGTTGCAACATCGATCCATGATCCACGTCGCCGATAACTCCGGAGCCAAAAGACTCCAGGTTATCCGCGTCCTTGGTGGCTACAAAAAGCGTTATGCCCGTTTGGGCGACGTTGTGACGTGCGCAGTCAAAGTGGCTTCGCCGCACATGGCAGTAAAAAAGAGTGATGTGGTTCATGCGGTCATTGTCCGCACCCGCAAGGAAGTGCGTCGTAAGGACGGTTCCTACATCATGTTCGACGAAAACGCAGCGGTGATCATTAACCGCGAAAGCAAAGAGCCAAAAGGTACTCGTATCTTTGGCCCAGTCGCTCGCGAGTTGCGCGCCCTCGGTTTCAACAAGATTATTTCCTTAGCGCCAGAGGTGCTCTAATTCCCATATTATGAAAATTAAAACTGGGGATAACGTCCGTGTCATGGTTGGCAAGGACAAGGGCAAGGAAGGCAAGATTGTCCAGGTCTTTCCTGACAAGAACCAAGTCGTCGTTGAAGGTCTTAACCAACGTGTTAAGCACTTAAAACCACGCGGCACGCAAGCCGGTCAACGTCTCACTTTCTCGGCACCTATGAACGCTTCAAACGTTCAGATGGTCGGCAAGAATGGTCCAGGACGCGTCGGCTACGTCGTCAAGGAAGGTCGCAAGATTCGCGTGCTCCACTCCAAGAAGGGCACTGAAGAACTCGGCTAATATGCAAATGCTTAAAGAAAAATTTAGCGCCCTGTCCGCCAGCTTGCGCGAACAGTTCGGCCGCACCAACATCCACGAGACACCGCACATCGTCAAAGTGACTTTGAACGCTGGCCTCGGCAAGGGTAAGGACTCCAAGTTCGCCGACATCGTCGCTGACACCTTGAAGCGCATCACTGGTCAACAGCCAGTTATGACCAAGGCTCGTAAGTCAGTCGCCGGTTTCAAGCTCCGCGAAGGTCAGGTGGTCGGTTCCATGGTTACTATCCGTGGTCCGCACATGTGGCACTTCCTGGACAAGCTAGCGCACGTCGTCTTTGCTCGTATCCGCGACTTCCGTGGCATCCCAGAGTCTTCAGTCGACAAGCAGGGTAACTTCAACTACGGTTTCACAGAACACACACCGTTCCCTGAAGTTCGTCCTGACGAAGTCGAGTCGTTGCATGGTTTGCAGGTGACGATCACCACCACCGCCAAGAATCATGCCGAAGGGTTGGCACTCTTCAAGGGTCTCGGGTTCCCGTTCGCCCCGACCGAAAAAAAGTAATATGGCAACAGAAAACCAAATTGCGAAATCCAAAAAGACGCCAAAATTCATGACCCGTAAGGTCAACCGATGCTGGCGCTGTGGCCGTAACCGTTTCTTCCTCCGTGACTTCGGCTTGTGCCGTATCTGCTTCCGTGAATTAGCCAACGTTGGCGAAATTCCAGGCATTCGTAAAGCTAGCTGGTAATATGATGACCGATCCAGTATCTGACATGCTTACCCGCATCCGTAACGCCGGCATGAGCCGCGCGAAGGTTGTGGCCATGCCTCGCTCTATTATGAAATTCGCCATTGCGAAGATTATTCAGGGCCAAGGTTATGTGTCGAATGTAGAAGCGTTTGAAGACGGTAATAAACCAATGATGAGTCTTACCTTGAAGTACGACGAAGGCAACTCCCCAATGATTAGCGCTATCACCCGTATCAGCAAGCCTGGTCAGCGTGTTTACGTGAAGTCAACGGATTTGCACCGCGTTCGTTCAGGCATGGGCTTCTCCATTGTCTCCACACCAAACGGTCTTATGACCGGAGCCGAAGCGCGCAAGCGTCATTTGGGCGGTGAGTTGATTTGCGAAATCTACTAATATGTCGCGCATTGGAAAAAAACCGGTGTTCCTCCCAGCAGGTGTGACTGCTACCATGGTGCAAACTATGGACGTCACCACTGTTACGGTTAAGGGCCCGAAGGGCGAGCTCACCCTCAGCCTCCATCCTCACGCTGCGGTAACGCAGCAAAAGGACGACGAAGGTCGTGACTATCTCGACGTCACCGTCTTGGACGGCGAACGCGAAGACCGCGCTATGTGGGGCACCATGCGTGCACTTTTGGCGCAGATGGTCGAAGGCGTCACTACCGGCTTCAAGAAAGCTCTTGAGCTGAACGGTGTCGGTTTCAAAATGAACTTGCAGGGTCAGGTGCTCGTCATGGCGCTCGGCTTCTCCCACGAAGTTCGCTACACCTTGCCAGCTGAAGTTGCGGGTAAGATTGAGCAGAACATTTTGACTCTCACCTCTGCCAACTGCGCAGTCTTGGGTCAATGTGCGGCTGAAATCCGTTCCTTGAAGAAGCCAGAACCATACAAGGGTAAGGGCTTCCGTTACACTGACGAAATTATCCGTCGTAAGGCTGGTAAGGCGTCTAAGACCTCGGAATAATCCGCCTCTATGTTAAAACCAATTCTCAAAAAGCGAGCAGCTGCTAAGCGCCGTGCCATCCGCACTCGTGCTAAGATTAGCGGGTCCGCTGAACGCCCACGCTTGACCGTCTTCCGTTCTGGCGCCCACATGTACGCCCAGGTCATTAACGACGAAACTGGCAAGACGCTAGCCGCCGCTTCAGACTTGAAGAACAAGGGCGACAAGAAGCCACTTGAGTCCGCTGCTATCGTCGGTACCGAAGTTGCTACCAAGGCCAAGGCCGCTGGTGTCACCAAGGTCGTCTTCGATCGCGGACCATACCTTTACCATGGTCGTGTGGAAGCAGTGGCCGTTGCCGCTCGTGCCGCTGGCCTCGAATTCTAAATTATGACTGAAGCAATCAAATCAGCAGCAGTTCCAGCCCCAGCTGGCCGTGGTCCACAACGTGCAACTCGCACCGGTGGGGGACGCGCTCCAGGTGGTGCCGCTGGACAAGGTGGTAGCCGTGGTCCAGGAGGCCAAGGCGGTAGCGGACGTGGTCCAGGTGCAGGTGGTGATCGTCGTTCCGGCGGTGGCCGTCCAGAGCGTGAACCACGCGAGTTCGAGCAAAAGATTTTGGAGCTTGCCCGCGTGACCCGTGTTACCAAGGGTGGTAAGCGCATGCGTTTTCGAGCCTGTCTCATTATCGGTGACCGTCGTGGTCGCGTTGGTATGGGCGTTGCTAAGGGCGCTGACGTCGCTATGTCAGTCGAGAAGGCCTTCCGTAAGGCTAAGAAAGACATGGTCACCATCCCACTCCACAACGAAACCATCCCTCACATTGTCGATCGTAAGTTTGCGGCCGCTCGCGTCCTCCTGATGCCAGCTCCTCAAGGTACCGGTCTTAAGTGTGGTGGTCCAATCCGTGTTATCTTGGAACTTGCTGGCGTCCCTAACGCTGTCTCCAAGGTCATGGGTTCCAACAACAAAATTAACAACGCTAAAGCTGTCATGGCTGCGCTGAAGGCTCTTCGTCCATTCGTCGCCAAGGCACCTAAGGTAGTGGAAGCAGTAACCACCGAGACTAAATAACGGATATGGCCATTTCTCTAAACACAATCCAGGCCGCTTTCGGTGCTCGTAAGACTGTCCAGCGCAATGGTCGCGGTCTCGGTCGTAAGGGTACCACTGCAGGTCGCGGTCAAAAGGGTCAGACCTCCCGTTCCGGTGTCGGTAACTTGAAGCGTCTCGGTATGCGCAAGCTTATCTTGTCAACGCCAAAGTTGCGCGGTTTCCGTTCCTTCGCTCCAAAGGCAGTCGTGGTTAACTTGGCCGACATTGGCCGCATGTATATTGCGGGCGAGATGGTCACCCCAAAGACTCTCCTCAACAAGAGCCTCATCACTACCACCAAGGTTCCAGTCAAAGTTTTGGGCCAAGGTGACATTGCTGTCGCTGTCGTCGTTAAGGGTTGTTTGGTGTCAGAGTCGGCTGTAGCCAAAATTGTGGCTGCTGGCGGTAAGGTTGAATAACATTTCTTTCTATATGGAAACATTGCTCCGTATCTGGCGAACTAAAGAGATTCGTCAGAGTGTGCTCTTCGTGCTGTTCGCGGTGACTTTGTTCCGTATTGCCGCTCATATTCCGGTTCCTGGTATCAACACAGACGGCCTCAGTGCCTTGTTGAGCGGGAACCAGTTCTTGGGCCTGTTGAACGTTTTTTCAGGTGGTACACTCATGAGCTTCTCCATTGTCGCTCTGGGTGTCTCGCCTTACATTACCTCGAGCATCGTCTTCCAGCTTCTCGGTATGATTTTCCCGAGCATGGAAGAAATGCAAAAGGAAGAGCAAGGTCGCCAAAAGCTCAACCGTTGGACGCGTGTCGCCACGGTGCCGTTGGCCCTCTTACAGGGTTTCGCCTTGCTTAAACTCATTAGTCAACAAGGCACTTCCTTCGGCGTCAACATTCAGTTGACTGGTTTCGAATGGGTCGTCGCCTTGGTCTCCATGGTTGCTGGTACCATCTTCCTCATGTGGTTAGGTGAACTTATCAGCGAACGCAAAATCGGTAACGGTGTGTCCCTCATGATTTTCGCCGGTATCATCGCTGGCCTCCCATCATTCATTGGTCAATCCGTCGCTACCTACAACTCGAGCCAGCTCATGAACGTGCTCGTTTTCCTAGCCTTGGCCGTGATCACCTTGATCGGCGTCATCGTTATCACTGAAGGCCAGCGCAACGTCCCAGTACAATACGCTCGTGGTGCTCGTATCGGCTCGACCAAGGTCCAGTCTCACTTACCACTCCGCGTCAACATGGTCGGCATGATCCCTATCATTTTTTCGCTGTCCATTGTCGTCTTGCCACCACTTATCGCCCAGTTCTTCGTCGACGCTAGAACGCAAGTTATCCGCGACGCTGCTACCTTCATCATCCAGCTCTTCGCCAACCAAACCTTCTACGGCATCTTCTACTTCGTTTTGGTCGTGGCTTTCACCTACTTCTACGCCTCAATCGTCTTCAAGCCAACCGACATTGCCGAGAACCTCCAAAAGCAAGGTGGTTTCGTCCCAGGTATTCGCCCAGGTGCGCCAACTGCTAAGTACTTCGAGTGGGTTTCCAACCGTTTGCTCCTAACTGGCGCCACTTTCTTGGGTGTTATCGCCGTTCTCCCAATTCTCGTCCAAGGCATCACAAATAACGCTAACTTCGTGATTGGCGGTAGTAGTGTTATCATCGTAGTATCGGTCGTTATCGACATCATCAAACAGATGGAGTCCCAGCTCACCATGCGCAGCTACGATGTTTAGTTCTTAAACCTCGCTCTATGGCTAAGTACGTCAAGATAACAGAAAGAGATCTTGCTTCTATTGTCCGTAGTTCCAGCTTTGGCTCATCCCGCGAACGCGGTCTAGCCGAATTCGCCTTAGATATCGTCTTGAAGGATAGGCGTTCTGGTGGCAAAGTGGACATTAGCTACTTCGAGGAAGCCATGGATGACCTCAGCCGTAACTTGCTTTCAGGTGGTGCGGCTAATCGTGTTATTGCTAAAATTGAGGCCCTCTACGACGAGCAACAAAAAGAGTTGGCCGCTTAAATTATGCACAAGATCTTAATTTTAGGCCCTCAGGGTTGCGGCAAAGGTACTCAAGCTAAAATCTTATCCGCAAAACTCGGCATCCCGGAACTTTCCATGGGTGCCTTGTTGCGTGACGCCGCAGCGGAGGGTGGGGAATTCGGCGAATCCATTCACGCCATTCAAGCCGCTGGCCACCTCGTGTCCGACGAAGTTGCTGCCACCGTGCTCAAGCGCCGCTTAGCCAAGGACGACATGGTGAACGGCTACATTCTTGACGGCTATCCTCGCAACGAGGAGCAGTACAAAGTTTATTTAACTTTCGATGCCCCAACTGAAGTCATTGTCATCGAAGTTCCTCGCGAAGTCTCCATCGCCCGTATGCACGCCCGTGCCGGCGTTGAAGTTCGCAACGACGACTCTCCAGAGGCCATGGCCCGCCGCCTCGACATCTACGAACAGGACACTAAGCCCGTCATTGCTCACTTCGCCGCCCGTGGTCTCGTTCACACCATCGACGGTACTCGTACCGTAGAAGAAGTTTCCGCTGATATCACCAAAATATTTTAGACTGGGGTCAGGTCGTCGATCGTCTGGTTTTCGCTAATTTGTCAACGAAGCGAGCTATAAAAAATATGTCTCTAACCAAAACCTCTACCGAAATTGACTCCTTGCGCCGCGGGGGACTGCTACTTTCGCAAGCTCTCCAAGCTGCGGTCGACGCCGTCAAACCGGGCGTTACTATTCGGTCGCTCGATGCTATCGCGACTGAAGTCATCGAAAAAGGCGGCGGTAAGCCCTCGTTCCGCGGCTACAAAGCTGGCGGCTCCATTCCGTTCCCGTCAACCGTCTGCATCTCCGTCAACGACGAAATTGTCCACGGCCTCGGCAACCGCAACTTGGTCCTCAAAGAAGGCGACATCGTCGGCTTGGACATTGGCCTCTGGCTTGAAAATCTCGCCACGGACATGGCTGTCACCGTTCCCGTCGGCAACATCAGTCAAGAACGTCTCGCCCTCCTGCGCCTCACCCGCGACTCCATGTACGCCGGTCTCGACGCCATCAAACTCGGCGGCAACATCTCAGATATCGGCGACGCTATCGAAGACGCAGTGGACGGCCAGTACGGCATCGTCACCGCTCTCGTCGGCCACGGCGTGGGCCACAAAGTCCACGAGCCACCCCACATTCCTAACTACCGCGCCGGCAAAGCCTTTCCCACCGTCAAAATCGTTCCCGGCATGGTGCTCGCCATCGAACCAATGCTCACCACCGGCGACTCCGACGTCACCACCGCGGACGACGGCTGGACCATAAAAACCCTGGACGGCTCCGACGCCGCTCACTTCGAAGTCACCGTGGCTATCACCGACTCCGGCTTAGAAATTCTGACCCCGCAGCCAAAAGTGAGGATTTAAGTACATCAAAACATTTTTATGTCATTATTAGGTATATATTTAAAGGTAAACAATTATCTTTGCAGAATTTTTAAAGGTCGATTAAATAGAGTTGAATATTTTTTCAGTATTTTATTTATTTTATTCATCGGCTTTATAGCGTATTTATTATTAATATCTTCCTTCATTTTTCTCAAAATACCAGCATTAGTAATTTTATTAATTTCAGCGATACACTTTCTATCATTGCAGGCCAGGCGTTTTCAAGATATTGGTATATCCTGGAACTGGTTTTATACATTTTTTTTCTTCATTCCTCTTATAAATTTGCTAACTTATATTTTCTTATTATTTCACGAAGCCGATAAGGATAATATGTTTGGTCCTGTACCCAGCGACGATAGAACATTCTTCGATGCATTTTTCAATCACAACAAAGCCTAACAAGAAAACCACCCAACTACGGGTGGTTTTCTTTATGGTGAGCTAGCAAGCGCGATGATCAATTCGTAATCATCCGCCTCAGCATCATTCAACGCTGCTTTATTGCGCCGTAGTTCGTTACAGGTGGTGCAACGGTGGAGAATAACCCAACCCTTTTTGGGCGAATACTCTACACCTACCGGCTCCATCAACCCCTGGCAAGTAGCCAAGCGATCGCCTGGTACCACGTCGACATGTTTGCAGTACAAGCAGCGTGGACAATGATTGCGGTAGCTCCCATTGGTTAGCGGCGTAACAGCCAGTTTGCAGTTCTCGCAAACAAAGGCGTCGTTGCCACTACTTAGGAAATTTTTCCTCATACCCTGTTGGCACAGGGTTCAGCTTGTTCTTTTACGCAGGCTTACACACTAAGGGTTAGTTATTCACCGCTCGCGCGATTACTTTCGCTTCCTACTTCATCTCACTTTGAGAATCCGGACTACGACGAGCTTGGCCCGCCATTGTCCAAGTCCGTAACAGACTTGGCCAGCGATAACTGTTTACTGTGTTCACTGCCGTTGGCGTCCACCCCTAGTGGACAAGGCATGAGAATTTTATTGCTTCTATGTAACTATACACAATATCACAAAACAGCACTTTTGTCCAGTTGTGGACAGATTATTTTTAGCTAATCTCGCACCACACCTCATCACTCTCCAGCCCATATCTCGCCATCTCCTCCGCGGTAAACATTGCACTCACCTCCTTCGCCGTCACAATCCAACCAGCCGCTTGCAACCTCGTCACAAAATCTCGTCCATACAACCGCACGTGATCCGCCTGGCCAAAACGTCGCACCCGTTCCGCCTCGTTGGCCTGCGCGTCTTCATCCGTCACCTCATTCTCCCAGCACAGCGGCGTTTGCAATATCGCCCGTCCACCAGCCTTCGTCACGCGTCGCAGTTCCTTCATCGCGAGTCTATCGTCGGGAATATGCTCGAGCACATGATTGGCAACCACTACGTCGAACTCACCATCCGCAAACGGCAACGCACAAATGTCGGCTTGCACGTCGACGCCAGCCATAAACAAATCCGCCGTCGTCACCTTGCCACCAGTCACATCCTTAAATATCCGGAGCAGGGGAATCTCCGGCGCAATCACGAGTATCCTCGAGTTCGCCAGTAAGGGATTCTTCTTGAGCATCAACGCCACTAGTCTGTGTCTCTCCAAACTACTGCACCACGCACACCTGGCAAACGGTCGCTTATTCTCAACTCCCGCCGGCAAGAACCGCCGACTCTTTCGTCCGCAACAAGCGCACTCCACAGCCGAGCCAACAGCGGTTGGTTTTTCGATTATCGATTGTACTTTACGGATCAGCGACATAAATCAAAATTATTACGCCTATCGTAGCACACTACGCAAAATAAATAGAACTTTCAGAAAACAAAAACCCTTCTGCGCTGACAAGACTCTCAGGTCTTCTCAAGGCGGAAGGGCCCACGTCATTGCTAAACGACGTGGCGTGGCCAGCACTCAAACCAGTGAGGGGAGTTACCGGCCAATCTAGACGTACTTCTCGAACTCCTCGTAGGTCGTACCGATGCGCTCGGGGTCGACGTCATGCTCGATCAGGATAACGAACAGCACCCGCGCGTGGCTCTTGGCGTCGATCTCGCGACCGCGGCCCAGGGCAATGCGGAACATCTTCAGGTGCCAGCAGGCGTTGGTCATCTCGCTCAGCTGTGCGAACTCCTTGGCGCTGGAGCCAAGCGCCTCCGGCCGGCTGATGATCTGGCGCACGTAGGTCCGTGGGTCGGGCATCTGCCGGGCCTGCTTGAGCAGGTATCGGTCACGCGTCAGCCGTGCGGATGCCACGTCGGCGTCCAGCTTGTCCCTGGTCGTCCCGATCTCCTCGGGTCGGATCTCGAGCTGCTGCATCAGGCCGCGCACTACAGCCAGCCAGCTGCTACCGTGTTCCTCGGCGTCGTACTCGTAGGCCTTCGCCAGCTCCGCCCGCAAGTACTCCACGTCAGCCTGACGCGCGATCTTGTCGAACTCCTTGGCGCTGCTGCCGAGATGCTCAGCCATCAGGTGGTGGTGTTTGAGCTGCTCGGTCAATTCGCGGATGATCGCACTCGGGCGCTCGGCGTGGTCGTTGCGACGGAGGGCCCTAGCCACCAGGCCTTTTTGCACCTCAATCGGCTGACCGAGCATCTTGCGCGCAATCTCCAGCCACTCCTTGAGGAAAGATACGTGGACAATCTCTCGACGCGTGTCGTTCATGTGGACTCCTGTTCATTTAGTTGTTTGATGTTGACTAGCGGGAAAGTAGAGCAGAGGATCTGCCCTTCGCTGCCAACGAGCTAACTCGCAAGCAATGAAGGGCCTGACACTTGATCCACGAGGGGAGTGCTAGCCGGGGGGACGTGGACAGAAGAGTCATCAACCTAGCAGTAGTTGAACAACGACATGTGGTTGCGGTGTTCGGCTATGATGCAGCCTGGTTGAGGCGTGCTGGTCGGCAAGGCCAGAGCGAAGCGCGGATGACGCCAGCCGTTGAGGGCGCCGTGCCACTGGCCAAAGGTGACCACGACCTGTTTCAGCCAGACGATCGGCGTCCACGGTACCATGCCACCGCTCATACCGCCTGGCGCGGCGGTCAAGTTGTGCCAGCGCGACGTCAGAGCCATGATCTCGACCTCGTCATCTGTGCCGAAAGCTCGGTCGATGATTGGCAATAGGTCGATCATCTCACTTGCCGTGGCGTTGCGCAGTCCGAGTGACTGGTGGAAGGAGTGGAGCTCGGTCATGCCCCACAGGCTGGTGTCGCCGCCCACTTCTACCAGCACCGCCTCGACTGGGATGTCGAGCACTGGCGGCTTGGCTAGTCGGTCGCTGAGCAAGTTGCCAATGACGGCGAGTGGCCTGTTGCCGTCCTTGCGACGACAGATGTAGTCACTTGTCTTCTCGAAGTCACTGCCATCGGCGATCGAGCCGGAGAAGCGGATGACTTTGGGGTTGCGCAATCCTTTCATGTTTGACCTCGTTTCAGTAGGTTGATTATCGAGCGAATGACTCCGCCCTTCACTACGCACGAGCCAATCTCATGCCGAATGAAGGGCCCACGTCATCTCTCGACGACGTGGCGTGGCCGGCACTCAAACCCGTGAGGGGAGTGCCAGCCGAGGGGAGGCGGGGCAGGCTACTTGTCAGCGTCGACGTTGCTGCGACGCGCTCCGAAAGAGACGAAGGCCAGCTCGACAAACTGGTTGGCTTCGGCCAGGCAGTCGCCGGTCAGCGGCTTGTTCGCGTTGATGCATTTGCTCCAGCCTTGCAGGTTGTAGTAGTTCTGCGGCTCGAAGTCAGCGTTCAGGTAGCTGGCCACGACAGGGAGATTGCTCGTGTGCTCGCCATTCACGACCCTGTCGCCGCGCACCATGTAGCCAGTACCCAGACCAACCAGGCCGATCTCCAGGCTCTTGTCAGCCTCGATGGGGTGGCCGGTCAAGCTCGCCACCGTCCAGATGTACTGACCGTGCGCGTCGTCGGCGATATGCAAGACGTCGCTCCGGTTGAGGTTATGCACCGGGCTACGGCCGGAACAGGCGAGGATGGTGAGGAGGGAGAAGGGGATCATGATGGCCTCTTGTTGGGAGTGGTTGACGTTGACTCTAGAAACTTCGGGGCAGAATTGCACCCTTCGCTGCCCACGAGTTACCTCGCAAGCAATGAAGGGTCCGGCAGCACACGAGGTGTACTGCCGGAGGTGGTGAGCGGGGGCGGCTCACCGGGGGCGAGGGATGCAGCTTGCAGCCCAGGTCAAGTAGTCGCGCGATTCCTCACGGCCGTAACCGAAGTCGAAGGACGACATCGGGAAATAGGCAGTGTAGAAGTTGAAGATCGGCATCTGGTCGCATCTGTCGATGTCCGGAACCGACCCGTAGCGGTCGTCATCCGGCTCGGGGTCATTCTCGTCCGGCTGAGGATCGACCTCGCTCTCGGGTACAAGAAAGCCGACGAGGGCCATCGTGACCATATTCCTGAAGATGTTCATTCTTAACTCCAAAGCCCATTTCGGGCCAATTCAGGTGGATTTTTCGTCAGAGGAGCGGTTGCTCATGACCGCGAAATATACCATAAAAACGCCACTTTGTCAATGTTAATAACTGCAAATTTGGCTAAAATTAGCCTTTAAGTTCGGCGTAGTTCGTAAGTCCTCTCCCAGCTATGAGGGAGCTAGAGGGGGCTTTAGCGAAGCGCAAGACGTTCGTGCTACAATAGAGCCAATATGCCCGCCATCACCGTCAGCCACCTCGTCAAAAGCTTCAGTCTCGCCGTCCGCCAGCCCGAGCAGGGGAGACTCCGCAACTTCTTTAAGCCCGAAAAGGAGATTGTCACCGCCGTGGACGACATCAGCTTTACGGTGCCCGAGGGTCAGGCCGTGGCTTTTATTGGCCCCAACGGCGCGGGGAAGTCGACGACCATTAAAATGCTCACCGGCATTCTCTATCCCACTTCTGGCGACATGACCGTGGCTGGCCTGCATCCCTACAAAAACCGCCGCGAGCTAGCCTTCCGCATCGGCACGCTCTTCGGCCAACGCTCACAGCTCGTGCCGAATCTTCCCGTCCGCGACAGCTTCGAGCTCTTCGGCGCCATTTACGAACTCTCGCCTGCCACCGTCCGTCGACGCCAAAAAGAACTCATTGGCCTCTTCGATCTCGCCGAATTTGTGGACCGGCCCGTCCGTAAACTCTCCCTCGGCCAACGCATGCGGGCAGAAATCGCCGTCGCCCTCATTCACAAGCCGGAGATTATCTTCCTCGACGAACCCACCATCGGCCTCGATATCGTCGCCAAAAAATCCCTCCGCGAAGTCTTGGGTCGCATTAACCGCGAAGAAGGCGTCACGCTTTTCCTCACCAGTCACGACGTCGGCGACATCGAAGCCCTCTGCACACGCACCATGGTCGTCAACCACGGCCGCATTGTGGTGGACGAAAGCACAGACGCCCTCAAAAAGGATTACTTCGCTCATCGCCCGGTCAAAATGGTCGCCGTGGAGCCCTCGCTCGAAGAAATCATTCAAGATATTTATGGGGCTAAAAAGTAGTCTCCCTAATTTCTCCAGGTTGCGCAAATACTGGGTCGCCGCTCGCATTTCTGCCCGCGACAGTTCTAGTAATTATGCGACGATTTTCTCCAACTCCTGCGCTGTCCTGGTCACTCTCGTAGCCTTATTTTCGGTCTATCATTTTGCCTTTGCTGCTCGTCCATCGGTTCAGGGCGTTACTTTATCCATGGCCCTCTGGTCGATTGGCATGTATACAGTCTACTGGTCAACTGGCGTTCGTAACGTCTATCGCGACATTGCTTTCGACGTCAAAAATGGCAGTGTCGAGGGCATTCTAAACAAGCCAGTCGACTACATTGTCCTCACGGTTTGCAAGCGTCTGGGTCGTCAAACCTGGGTTTGTATCTCCACGCTAACAATCGCCTTCATCGTCCTCTTCGTCATGGCTGGCGCACCACCAGTGGACTTTTCGTTCATCTGGTTGGTCGAATTCCTAAGCCTCGGTTTCTTCGGTTTTCTCCTGTCGATGTTCTCCTTCGCTCTCATCGGTATCACCTCATTCTGGTTGGACGACCCCGAACCAGTCATGTGGATTTTTGACAAAAGCGTCATGATTCTTGGCGGCTCAATCGTGCCCGTCATTTTCTTCCCAGACTGGTTGAAACTTTTGGCGACTTGGCTGCCGATGGGTGCTATGATCTCTTTTGCCCGCGCTTTTACTAGCGACTTCGCCGCGCAATTTCCTACCTTGCTTCTCTCGCAGTTACTCTGGTGCGTCATCATCCTCTCGTTAGCAATTTTCAGTTGGCGTCGAGCGAAAAAGATTTTATCAATTTATGGCGGTTAAACGTAAAATAATTAAACGATCTTTCGTGTCAGGCGTAATCGCCGAGTTGAACGTCGCCCGTATTGTCTGGCTGACCAACTTTCGGGCAGCCATGGAGTTCCGTACGGCTTTCGTCCTGCAAATCGTCGGCATGATGATTAACGACTGTGCCTTTCTAGCCCTCTGGATTTTATTCTTTCAGGTCATGGGCAATGTTAACGGCTGGGGTAGTGCGCAAATTTTCGCGCTGCTCGGCATGAACCTCATGTGTTACGGTTTCGCCTTTGGTTTTGCTGGCGGTAGCCTGTGGATGCCACGCTATGTTGAACAGGGAACATTTGACGGTTTTCTCTTATCACCCCGTAATCTCTATATTCGCACCGTTGCCAGTCGTTTTGACCTCGCTGGTTTGGGCGACGCTGTGCTTGGCGTAATTCTCATTATCGCCTACGCCGTCATGACTGGCTCGGCCTTATCGCTAGTCTGGTTTGCTGCCATGTTGCCGGCCACCATGATTCTTTTTTTGAGTGTCAGCGTAGTTTGTAGTACCGCCGCTTTTTATCTTCCCGACTCCAACCATACCATCATGGCTGCTTTCAAGGTCTTCATGAACCCCACCATGTATCCCTCGGCCCTCTTTCCTAAAGTTGCCCGTTTCATTTTCATCGTCCTCATTCCATCTCTCACTGTCGGCGGCCTCCCCGTGGAAGCCGTTATGGGCCACAGCCTCCTCACCCTCGGCCTCGTCTGGCTCATCGCCGCCCTCTGGCTCCTCCTCAGCATCGCCGCCTTTTACGGCTCCGTCCGTCGCTACGAAAGCGGCAACTACATTGGCATTCGCGGCTAAGTAAGCTAAACTACCCTCGTATGCGCCATCAACCTACCGACGAAGCCTTCATCCGCCAACACATCGCTAAAGTTAGCAGCCAAAATACGACAGAGGCCGTCTACATCACCCCCAACCACTACGACGGCGGCTACGAAGTGCGCGTCGGCAGCCTGGACTTTTTCGTCGACTACGAGAGCATCGACGCGGCCGACACCTCCCTCATGGACAATCAATTAACCAAAATATGATCTTCAAAAAAGCCGACCTCGTCGTCCTCGCCGTTATCCTCGTAGTCATCGCTGGCCTCGGCGCCCTCTTCTTTGCTGCTCCCACCGCCCCCGTCGGCCTGGGCTACGTTCCCGTTGACGTTCCAGGTTCCACCCTCGCCATCACCCCCGGCGCCAGTTGGGCCAACATGCAACTCTTCACCGTTAATCTAGGTAAAGGCGGCTTCATCACCATCCACGATGCTATCGGTAGCGCCCCTGGTCCAATTATCGCCACCTCAGGTTATCTCGACCCCGGCCTCCACGACGGCACCGGCGTCAGACTCAATACTCCGCTTGACCCAACCAAGAGCTACATCGCCTTGCTTCACGTCGACAACGGCGACCAACTCTTCAATGTCACCGACGACCTCCCAGTCAGCGTGGACGGCACCGTCCTCCGCGTCGACTTCCAGTCTGATGTAGCCGTAAGTCCGTAATTACTCAAATTTTACTTCCCAACTACCAACTACCTACTACAAACTACCAACTTTATTTCTGTATGCGCTTCCTCGGCATCGACTTCGGCCTCAAAAAAATCGGCTTAGCTATTGGCGACGATAGCTCTGGCTTAGCGTTCCCCTTAGAAGTCATCCCAGGTGGCATCGAGTCAATTCCGTACATTCTCAAACTCGTTAAAGCCGAAGGCCTCGACGCTCTCGTGGTCGGCGTGCCATATCAAAGCAATCCTGAACATTCCTCAACTCAGGTCGATCTTACTTTGAAGTTCATCGAGGCTCTCACCGCCGCCACCAAGCTGCCCATCATCCAGGCCGACGAAAAATTCTCCTCTTCGGAAGCTCGGCGTATGCAGCAGGAATTCGGCGTCAAAGCCCAGGAAGACGCCATCGCCGCACAATTAGTTCTTCAAGCCCACCTAGACGATCTTCGCCGCCTCGCTTAGTTTGTTATTGTTGACGTATGTGGGCGAGCATTAAGACTGAAGCTATCATCCTTTCGGTCTCACCCTGGCGCGAAGCTGACAGGCGTTATTCCGCCTTGACGCCCGGCCACGGCAAGCTCGAGTTCTTCGGTCGTGGTGGCGCTAAGCCCCTCGCTAAACTCGCCCCGCACCTGGAACCTTGCGCCATCCTCGAGCTCGAAATAATCCGCGGCGCACACTCCGTCACCGTCATCGGCGTCGAGCGTAAGCACGCTTTCAAACGCCTGGCGGACAACATCGACCACCGTCTGCTCGTCCTCACCTCGCTCGGCCTCCTCGATAAAATCATGCACGAAGAACAGGAGGACGCCGTGCTCTACGGCGAGCTGACCACCTGGCTCCACTTTCTCAATTCTCAAGAATCTCTGCACCCCACCCGCAGCACTTTTTTGCTGAGCGGCTTTCTTCTCCGTTTAATGCGCCAACTTGGCTACAACGTTGCCCTGGACCATTGCGTTGGTTGTGAAGGGGAGATCGTGCCCTTATCTTTCCGTTGGCATGGCGGCCGTGGGGGACTGGTCTGCTCCTCCTGCATCGCCAAAAACCCTGGCGAGTGGTTCTTGGCCACTCCCTTGCGCCAAGAGGTGGTTCAACTCCTTCGCCTGGCTCGCGACAGCTCTTACGATGGCCTTTTCCGCTATCCCCTCAAAGGCGCCGACGTCGCCTCTCTGGCCTCCTGCGTCCACGACACCGTCCTTTACCACGTCCCCGGCCACCCGACGCAACCTTTCTGGACCGGCATTTTACCCCTCACCACAACTCCATAAATTAAGCCAATTTTAGCCAAATAATCGCCACCATGGCTTGACAAAAGGCCATTTTTTTGCTATACTACTTTTCGTCAACTTCTTTTCATCCACCCCACTCACTACCCCCGGAGTTCATCATGACCAACTTCAACCCCGCTGATGTCGACGTCTTCCTCGCTTCCTTTGCAGCCGAAGGCGGCACCTCGGAGAATCTGGCGGCCATCGCCCAGCAGCCCGCGCTCAGCCGCTACCTCATCGGCAGGGTCAACCCCGTGTTGGTGGACTGCTCGGGCAGGCCCAACATCCCGGCTGGCTGCACCTACGACGAGGCCGAGCAGCCCGAGAACCTGTTCCGTGGTCTAGTCGACCTCACCAAGATCGACGTTCAGCTCTGCCCCACACAGATTGATAAGGGTGTGGTCGGCGGCGAGGCCATGCTCCTCGAGCACGCGGTCATCCTGTCGAGTCACGTCATCGATCGCATCGAGGCGGATCCGACCCTCTTCCAGGACAGCTGGGAGGGCAAGTACGTCATCTGCGGCTCGGTCTTTCGCCGCTCGGGTGGCGACCGCGTGGTCCGGTGCGTCTACCGCCACGGGGGTCGGGTCTACGTCAACCTCTACTGGCTGAGCGACGACTTCTATCGCCTGTATCCGATGGCGGTCCCGCGAGTAAGCCCTTAGAGCCTTTGCTCTGAGCCTGAGACTCTTAGCTCTCAGACCCTTAGCCCTTAGGCCCTGCTGGCAGGCCCGAGCCAACCCGTTCCGTTGAGGATCCCACATTGCGCAAGCTGTGTCGGGATCCTCATTTCGTTTTTTGTGGTAACATGATGGTAGGTCGGGTGAATACGGGGGCGGTTACGGCTTCCCCCTACCTGACTCGGTGCGCGCACTTGGGCAGAATGGCGTTGATTACGGTTGACGACAGCGTCTCTTGGGCCATCTCTAACATGAAGATTACTCGGTGCACTACACTGGTCGATTAGTGAGCCCTTGCCGAGCGGTTTGCGAACTGCTCACACTGTGCCGGGCTCCGAGATCGCACATAATATTCAACCTCAAGAGCAGCTGAGAGCTATTCGAGGGGCGGTGTCCTGGATGGTGTAGTGCGCAGATTCGCAACTCGGATGGCAACCGCGTGGTCCGGTACGTCTACCGCCACGAGGGTCGGGTCTACGTCAACCTCAACTGGCTGAGCAACGACTTCAATCGCCTGAATCCGATGGCGGTCCCGCTAGTCTCTTCACTGTGGCACATATCCCCATTTTGGGGATTTTGTGTTTTAGCGCGACCGCTTGTCAGCGTCCTCCTCTTCAGCTATAGTCTAACCAGGCCTGACACACCTCTCGCTGCTTAACGACCAGCGCGCACAACTGCTGAAAAGCCTAAAGTGAGGTGGCACCGCGATCTTATCTAAGATTCGCCCTTACAAGATAATCATCATCGATGGTTGTTCTGTACGGGTGAATTTTTATTTTCAGTTGGTCACGTTCTGTGACCAACTGGTGACAATTTGTCACCAGTTGAAATGAACTGTCCGAAATAATCGGACAGTTGGAATAATACAAATATGACTCCAAAACCGAACAACTTTGCATTTATCGATGCACAAAATGTGCATCTTGGGGTCAAGAGCCAAGGCTGGATTTTGGACATGCGAAAATTCCGTCGATATCTCCAGGATAAATATTCAGTGACACAGGCCTTTATTTTCATTGGCTATAAAACAGGTAATGAACAGCTTTATCATTTCTTACAACGAGCAGGATTTATCTGCATTTTTAAACCGACACTGATATTAAAGGATGGAACGATAAAAGGAAACGTCGATGCCGAGCTGGTTCTGCACAGTATGATCGAACTTTCGAATTATGAGAAAGCAGTTATAGTGACGGGGGACGGCGATTTCAGGTGCCTTGTCGAGTACCTCATGGGACAGAATAAGCTTGAAAAAGTTCTCATTCCTAATCGTCAAAAGCATTCCGTTCTCTTGAAAACACTTTGTCCACCAGAAAACAACATCTTTCACTTTATGAACGATCTTAAGAGTAAAATCGCTAAAAATGACCATACAAATGACCATACAAATGAAAAGAGCTCCTAGCGGGACGAAACCCTTCAGGAACTCTTTTCCTCGTGATGTGATCATCATAACAATAAAACCTTAAAAAGTCAATATTATTTATGACCCCCCAAATCTCTCAACTCTCCTCCCTCGTCGGCCAAACCATTACGCTCAACGGCTGGGCCTACAATTTCCGCAGCAGCGGCAAAATCTTCTTCTTACAATTCCGCGACGGTAGCGGCCGCGTGCAGGTGGTCTACTCAGCAGGGGATTTGCCAGCCGAACAATGGGAGGGTCTCAAATCGCTCACCCTCGAGTCATCCGTCACCGTCACCGGTCTCGTCAAAGCCGAGCCTCGCGCGCCCAGCGGCTTCGAAATTCAAGGAACCGCTTTTGCCGTCATCGCCTTAGCGCCAGAGGATTATCCAATCGCCAACAAAGAACACGGCCCGGACTTCCTCTTTGATAACCGCGACCTCTACCTCCGCAGCGCCACACCGTGGGCGACTCTCCGCATTCGCGACCGCGTCTTCTTCTCCATCGAGCAGTTCTTTCACGAAGCCGGCTTTGTCCGCTTTGACACCCCAATCTTGCAGCCAACCAGCTGCGAGGACACCACCCAGCTCTTCACCGTGGACTACTACGGCAACCCCATGTATCTCTCACAGTCTGGTCAGCTTTACAGCGAGGCGGGCATTATGAGCTTTGGCAAAGTTTACGACTTCGGCCCTGTCTTCCGGGCGGAAAAGAGCAAGACTCGCCACCACTTGAGCGAGCTCTGGATGATGGACGCAGAAATGGCCTTCCACGACCAAGTCGACAACATGGCCATTCAAGAACGCATGGTTAAGCGCATCGTCAAAGACGTGCTCGAGCACTGTCAAACAGAACTCAAACTCCTGGAACGTGACACTACGCTCTTGCAACGCTTGGTCGACGAACCATTCGTCCACCTCAAACACGCCGAAGCCAAGGCTATTCTCATCGCGGACGGTATTGCCGACGTAGATCCACTCGACGACATGGGCACGGAAGAGGAAATCTACTTGGGCAACAAATACGGCTTGCCAATTTTCATCGAGGATTATCCAGCCGCCGTTAAAGCTTTTTACATGAAGCGTTACGTCGACGAAGCTGGCGTGTTGCGAGCTCGCAATGCGGACCTCATCGCTCCAGAAGAGGGCCGCGAAATCATCGGCGGCAGCCAGCGTGAAGAAAGCTACGACGCCCTCAAGAAAGAGATCGTCGACCGTGGCTACCCACTGGCTGAATATGAATGGTACTTGAACACTCGCAAGTACGGCGCCGTCACCCACAGCGGTTTCGGCATTGGCCTCGAACGCACCGTCCGCTGGATCACCGGCAACCATCACATCCGCGAAACCATCGCCTTCCCCCGCATGTTAAATCGCTCCACACCATAAATATTATTCACGGCGCCACTACCAACTACCGACTACAAACTACTAACTTCTAATATATGTCCAGAACTCTCGTCAAAGACCTCCCCTCAAAACTCGGTGAAGTCGTCACCATCAAAGGCTGGCTCAACACTCTCCGCGATATGAGCAAGTTCGGTTTTGCCATCATCCGCGATCGCTCTGGCCTCGCGCAAACCGTGCTTAACGCCGAACAGCTCACGCAACTCCACGGTTTACAGGTTGAGACTGTTGTAGCCGTCACTGGCCTCATCGTGGAAAAGAAGTCCAAAGACCCATTGGTTAAGGAGGTCGAAATGCAAGTCGAGACTCTCGAAGTCCTCTCACCTGTCGTCGACGTTGTGCCAGTAGAAATCGGCAAGCCAGTGCTCGATGTCAATCTAGATACCTTACTCGACAACCGCGTGGTCACCCTCCGCCACCCCAAGCAGCGCGCCATCTTCCGCGTGCAGGCCGCTTTGGTCCACGGTTATCGCGCTTTCATGGAAGCACAAGGCTACACGGAAATTTTCTTCCCTGTGCTGGCTGGTGCGGCTAGCGAAGGCGGCGCCGAGTTCTTTAAGGTCGACTATTACGGCCGTGAAGCCACACTCACCCAGTCGGCCCAGCTCTACAAGCAAATCACCATGGGCGTCTACGAAGGCGTTTACGGTCTCAGTTATTCGTTTAGAGCCGAAAAGTTCGCCACCTCACGTCACTTAACCGAGTTCAATCAGCTCGAGTTTGAAGCTGGCTTTATCGACAACATCGAGGAGTTGATGGACATCGAAGAAGCTGCCATTCGCCAGATGGTCGCTACTGTGCAGAGTGATTGCGCCGTCGAGCTCAAGCTCCTCGAAACCGTTCTCCCGCCACTTGGCGAGCGTTTCCCCCGCATCAAGCTAGCCGACGCCCTCGCTGCCTACCGCGACGAAGGGGGAGTCGACGAAACAGGGGAGCCAGATCTCTCACCAGCCGCCGAGCGTTGGCTCTCTAAAGAATGGGCACCCAAGCACCACAACTGCGGCTTTGTCTTCGTCACCGACTGGACGCCAGGCAAGCGCCCGTTCTACGCCAAGGTGGATCCGGCCGACCCGAACAACACCCTCACTTTCGACGTCATCGGTTGGGGGAGTGAAATCACTTCCGGCGGCATGCGCATTAACCGCTACGACGAGCAGCTCGCCCGCATTGTGGAGAAGGGCTTGAACCCAGCCGACTTTGAGGACTATTTGACCATGCACAAGTACGGCATCCCACCCGAAGGCGGTTTTGCTATTGGTCTCCAGCGCCTCACCCAAAACATCCTGGGCCTCGCGAACGTCAAAGAAGCCACGATTTTTCCTCGAGATGTACAGAGACTGAGACCGTAGGTGAAGACGCTCAACGTATTCACCTTTATCCACAGATGCTATACTGCCGTCATGGATTTCGCTGTCAAAAACGAAGAATTCGCCGGTCCTCTAGAACTCCTCCTCGAACTTATCGAGAAGAAAGACTTAGAGATCGCCAAAATTTCGTTAGCCAAAGTTGCTGACGATTTTTTGCTGTACTTACAGGAAACTCACGTTCCTGCCGACGGCCTGGCAGACTTCCTGCTGGTCGCCTCCCGCCTCATCTATCTCAAGAGCCGCGAACTACTCCCATTCCTGCGCCTCGTCGACGAGGACATCGCCTCCGACGTCTTAGCCGAGCAACTCCGCATTTACCGCGAATTCGTGGACGCCGCTGAGCGACTCGAGGAACGTTACGGTGCCCACCTCCTGTTCCCGCGACCGTACGTTAAATCCTCCCCCAGCTATGGGGGAGCTAGAGGGGGCTTTAATTTCGGCGGGAGGCCACCGACGGCTAGCGAATTGGCCCAAGCCTATCGCGACGTGCAAAAACGCCTGGAACCCTTCTTCGCCTTAACCGCTGTCTCGCTCGAACGTGTCAAATCCGTAGAAGAACGTATCGAAGAAATGCGCGAGGCCATCGCCTTAAACGCTAGCATGAGCTTCTCGACTGTCACGGCCGGCGCGCAAAAGAAGATCGACGTCGTCATGAGCTTCCTTGCTCTTCTCGAGCTTCTACGTCGCAACATCATCCGCGCATCGCAACAGAACACTTGGGGCGACATCATGATTCACCGCATTGACTAATATGGATCAAGAAATTCTCATCGGCCAAATCGAAAGCTTGCTCTTCGTGCTGACGAAGCCACTGGCGCTTAAGCAGCTTGCCAAACTTATCGGCGTCACTGAGGCCGAAGTTCGCATTGCCGTCGAGTCTCTAGCTGGGTCTCGCAACTCATCGACCTCAGGCATTCATCTCCTCATCAGCGACGACCTCGTGCAGCTAGTTACAAATCCTGAGCACGCGGATCTCGTCGCCAAAGCTACGAACGTCGAGCTCGACACGGAACTGACCCGCCCCTCCCTCGAAACCCTCACCATCGTCGCTTACCGTGGCCCCCTCACCAAACCAGAAATCGAAGCCATTCGCGGCGTTAACTGCTCCCTCATCCTGCGCAACCTGCAGCTCCGTGGCCTGGTCGACGAACGCGACGACGTCGTCAAAATGCAACCCACCTATCGTCTCTCGACCGACGCCCTCCGCTTCTTCGGCGTCCACGAAGTATCGGAACTACCCGACTACGCCACCCTCCACGTCAACGCTAAAATTGATGCGTTGCTCAGTAGCTTAGCAGTTGGTAGTTTGTAGTAGGTAGTCGGTAGTTGGCTCACTGATTACGGAAGCTACCAACTACAAACTACTAACTACCAACTCGTAAACTCTACATATGATCCCCAACATCATCGCTCAACTTCTACTAGCCTCGAGCCTCGTACAACTCTTTCCCGTTGACGGGTCAGTTTTAGCTTGGCAGGCCACAGATTCTACTGGTCCAGCGCCCATAAATTTCGCCACCTCCTGGTTCGCTACTTTGCCTGTCGCCGCGGACCGCATCACCCCACCTACTAAAATAGATCTCGATTCTTACGGTATTGTCACCTCCGCCGCCAGCGCCATCGTGGTCGACGACGCGAGCGGTGCCATTCTTTACTCCGAGCAGCCCGACGACGTTCGTGCTATCGGCAGTATTACCAAGCTCATGACCGTCCTCGTCTTCCTAGACTCCAACCCCAATCTCAATCAAAGCGTGCGCATTATCGGCGACGATTACGTTGGCGGGGGACGCGTCTACCTCCGTTTTGACGACGCCGTCACCATGCGCGACGTCTTAAAAGCGAGCCTCGTTGGCTCCGATAATACAGCCACTAAAGCTCTCTCGCGTTTCTCAAACTTATCGCCCGAAGATTTCTTAACCGCCATGAACAAAAAAGCCGCAGAACTCGGCATGACCTCCACTCACTACGTCGACGTTAGCGGCGTGGATGCGGGTAACGTCTCCACTGCCCGCGACCTCACTAAAATCTTATCAGCCGCCGCCGCTAACACCATCATGGCACAAATCATGCCCAAGAGTCAGGTTTCGGTCACACAGGCCAGCGGTTACTCGGTCGACATCGACGCTACGGACGAGCTCTTGACGAGTTACCTCAATACCGGAGATTATCAAGTGGTAGCAGGGAAGACTGGCTTCATTCCCGAAGCTGGCTACTGCTTTGCCACGCTCATCAAGCACGATGGTCATGCCTTGCGCGTCGTCGTCCTTGGCGCCGAGTCCAAATCCGCCCGTTTCAAGGACGCCAAAGGCCTCGCCGCCTGGGCCTTCAAAACTTTTAGTTGGTAACTGGGGATAAATAACGGGGTCAGGTCGTTCGTTGTAATGTTTGTTCAAATCTATTAATAAATATGGTCGACCTCATCATCAACTTCTTTGACTCTTGGCCACATTGGCTAGCCACCATGTTGCTCTCCGGCCTCCCGCTGACTGAGCTCCGCTTAACTATTCCGCTCGCCATCCATTCCTGGAACATTAGCCCGATGGACGCTTACGGCTTGGCCGTGCTCGGTACCATGATCCCATTCTTTCCCATCTTCTTCGGTCTCAAGGCGTTGCGCGACTTTTGTGCCAAGCACCTCCCCAAGCTTGTTGCCCCCATCGACCGCCTCCTCGTCCACGGTGAACACAAACTTAAAAAACAGTACGAACGCTACGGTGCCATCGCTCTCTTCCTCCTTGCCAGCATTCCTCTGCCGCTTGCCGGCCTCTGGTCTTCCGCCCTCGTCGCTGTCGCCCTCAAAATCCCGTTCCGCACAACCTTCGTCGCCATCGGCCTCGGCACTCTCGTGGCTGGCGGTTTAGTCACCCTCATCACAGCCGGCGCCAACGCCTGGTTCTAATTTTTTCGCAGAGCTCGTGGTGCCTTATCAATAATATAAACCAGCAACGACAAGGCTTCTTCCACTCGCTCAATATCACAAACCTGATTGCGCGCCTTACTAAAATGAAAAGTATTTCTCACATCGTTCAATGACAGTATATTCGTGGCCGTTTCGCTGAGTAAAAGCTTTTTGTTTTCAAAGAATTTTACCAGATCATTGAGACCAATCTCGTAATCTTTTCTCTCAATTTTTTCCTGTACAGCAATCACTACTGGGTGATTAATTCTTCCTTTATGTTTGTATTCGCTAGGTAAGTGCTGAATATACTTGTATTCAAATCTCTCCATTTTATCGCCTCTAGTCCGATAAATGAAAAGCAGAATAGCTTCGATGAAAGAAATTACGTATAGAATGATCACTCGACAAGTTTCCTCTTTATAAAAGCTACTCTCTGTCTCGTCGACTGATCGATTATGTAGTCTAAAAATATACTCCAGAGAAATTTCTAGAGTTTTACGGAGCTTATCATCAGTAACAAAATCAAGTATTCCCATGAGTCTAAGCTTCCAACCTGATCATTTTCAGTAGTTTTGATAGCGACGGCAAGCCACTTTTTATAAGACTGGCATGCAAATCGGCGTCATTCTTGTAGCGAGGTCGATAACCTAAATCTCTCTCAATTGTTCTTATCAAAGCATCACTCTTTGTATTTCTAATCTTTTTTACCATATTACCGTTTTTACCTCTTTCGAGGAGGACCGCAACCATTTGCTTAAATTATAGCATAAACAAAAATCCTCCGCCTAGGCGGGGGACTTTTGGTTGCAGGGGTCGGATTTGAACCGACGACCTTCGGGTTATGAGCCCGACGAGCTGCCGGGCTGCTCTACCCTGCAGCGGGATAATAGCGTATTTAGAGAAATTGGTCAAACAAAAATCCCTAGCTGAGCTAGAGATTATTGGTGCCGCGGGAGGGACTCGAACCCTCAATCCCTTACGGGAAACGGATTTTGAGTCCGTCGCGTATACCATTCCGCCACCGCGGCCGGATAGTTCAACGCGGGAAAATAGTAACAAACTGGGGCGATTTAGGCAACCCCTAGCCTTGTCAAAAAGCCTAGCTCTTGCTATAGTACCGCCGCAATCGTTAACGATTATCAGCTAGGACTTTCTGAATTGAGACTAGTTTGGGTGCGGAGCAAGCCGAGCTTTTGAGACTCACTAGAGCCGTGAGTTAAAAAGTCGGCGTAGCAACAAGCCCAAAATAGGCCAATTCAGGAAGTCATAGCATAGCTGGGTAGCTCAGTCGGTTAGAGCGAAGGACTCATAAGCCTTAGGTCGCGGGTTCGATTCCCGCCCCAGCTACCAAAAGAACAGCCTCCGGGCTGTTTTTTTAGTGTAGTTACAAATCCCTACTAATGCCACCCGAGGTCTGCTACACTGGTGTGTATTATGACTACACATTCCCATCAAGCATTAGCGGTAGGTATGGCTCTTTGTTCCGCCGCCTGCCAGGGCATCCCAATTCGCGACCTAACAGAAGCAGAAGAAATTGTGTTCGATGATCGTTTGAGCCAGATTGAAGCATCCCTTCCTTTTGTAGAGAGTCTTGGAAAATCAGCAGACGAAAAATTTGCCTTTGGCGGAAACAAGAAAGGAGCAGATCATTTTGTCGCCGATGTACAAGCAACCTTTGATTTAGTCTTACAAAAAAAGAGTGAAGGAAACATTTTTGCGCTTGATCCTGATGATGGCTGGAAATTCGCGGGAACCGATGGGTCGAAACTCGGAGGAATCTATCATCCAGCAATTTTTCAACCATCTTATATTGCCATCCGCGCAGACGGAGGCTGGCCAATGGAAGTAATAATGCATGAAGGTGCACACCCATTTGGTGCACATGACGGAAAAGTTCGGGCCTTTGTTCGTGGACCGGAATATACGCAAGAGAATAATAAAGCAGCTTTCGATACATACGCTGAAGAACGCGATTTTTCGTATCTCATGTCAGCATATTTCACCTTTGCTGATGATGAGATGTCCAAAATAGAAATTGCAATCGGCAGAATGGATAGCGCGCTAGAAACCTTACACAGCGATGCTCTTGATGAGCAAAAAGAGTATGTTTTGCAATCCGCGCTTGCGGAACCGCTGGCGCAGGATAAAGAAGGCTGGATTAATGCCCGAGTAGCGCAAGAGTTTAAGTCAGGCGGGACGAATTTATATAGTGATATCGGTATTACAGGGGAAGAATACGGAAACGCACTCGGCGAGTCTGGTATTTATGAGTATGGACGCGAAATATGGGACGAGAAACTCAAGGAGCTCAGGGCTGAAATAGCAGAAGGGAAGCGGCGTGAAATCGAAAGCGAGTTTCGTCCATCAGGGCCAAGTCGCCGTTGATGCGCGGTCGATTCCCAATATTGCACCAATTAAAACAACAAACCCCGCACTGAGAACGACAGCGTCCCCAGGGGAGTTTGTCGCTCAGCACGGGGCCGAGTAGGTGGCGGTGAGTTCCGATTTTCACTAGAGCGCGAGCAGGCGCATCATGAGTTGGTTGTGTAGATCCTCGACTTGCGGATCTTTGGCCGCGCCACTGAGCTCGAGAGCTTGCTGGAACTGTTTCATCGCACTATGCAGGTATACACGGTTGACCTTCACCGGTTCCGGCGCGTTGCGTGGATCGGCTCGCTGTTGGTCTTCGGCGGCCTGCAAGAAGCCGAGAATGCCGTGCCGCCGACACAGATAGTCGATCTTCTGGTAGCGTCTGTCTTGCTTGGCGAACACTTTCTCGCCGTCACACCTAGCAACTTGACACTCGCCGTCCCTGAGGGCGAAGACAAACTGTTGTCGCAGATTGTTCTGGCTGGCGAACTTCGCTTCCGTCATGGATCTGTGCTGCCACTCGGCGATGGCAGCGATCAGTTCTTCGAGGTATTGCTTCGGCGTCTTCAAATCAGACATGTAGACTCCTGTGGTTGCATCGCGGCGGTTGCCAGCGACCCGCCATACTAGCCGTAAAACCTCAAAAAGTCAACCTCATCAACCAGTCCAAACCTAACACCAGCCAAGTTTGAACTCAGGACTAGCCGCTTGACACGGCTCCATTTATCAGTTTATTATATAAGAAAGTCACCTGTGCCTGCCCTTCGGGGGAGTGTGCAGGACTTTTCTTTTTATGGTAAATTCACTTAGTAAAAATGGTCCATGAGAGTTCAAATTTATATTGACGGCGGCAACTTCCATTTCCTCGCCTTAAAGCCCTTAGGCATCACAGAGAACAATTTTGATTTTGACGCTTTTGCTAACTTTCTAGCCGATGAGCGAACCATTTCTGAAAATGGCAAACGCTATTATGTTGGCACTGTTCGTGAGAAGGAGGGTGACCTTCGCAGTAAATATCTTATGTCATTACAGACTAAGCTATTTAATACTTTAAAAAAGACGTTGTGGCAGATCAAAACCAGTAAACTACGAGAAAGAACAGAAAAAGTTAAGATTGACGCTCGCATAGAAAATTATCAACACATTAAGCGACAAGGGATTCATGAGATAGTCATTCACACCTTTCGTGAAAAGGGCATTGATGTAAAAATCGCTACAGATATTATGGCTGGTGCCGTCGATGATAAGTTCGATTTAGCTATCCTGGTTAGTTCAGACACTGATTTAGTACCGATGATTGATTGGATCCGTTTTCGCTTAAAGAAAAAGGTTGAGTATATAGGATTTTCCATAGAAGACAAAACTGGTGGTGGTCAAAGCGTCCGTCCGACGCAAGCTCTTATCGGTCGCAGCGACAGGCAACGAGTATTAATTGAGAGCGATTTACGGAAGTTCATTTTGTCTTAATACCTAAAAACAACAAACCCCGCACTGAGAACGACGGCGTCCCCAGGGGGATTTGTCGCGTAGCACAGGGTCGAGTTCTACGTAGCGGGGGAAGTCTCGATCTCACCGAGCATCTGCTTGAGCTTTTCAGCCAGACTAGTGTGTTCGGGACGCAGTTCGTCAAGCAACGTCAGGAATCGGCCGACGAACTCTTGGCTGGCACCCATGCGTTGTGCACACGTACCTGCCAGGGCAATCGCCAGGTATTGGTTTACGAACTCTCGAGATACACCTCGACACAGTACTCGGTGGGCTACTCGGTGACCCACCATTCCAGGATCTTCGTTTGTCTCCACCGTCCTTCCGAGCAGGGGAGCCACCAACTTCAGGGCGATGTCTCCTCTGGCGATATGGAATGCAGCGGTTGCGGCACACTTTACGATTTCACGATGTTCTTCGTCGGTCATTCGAACCTCCGCAAAAAAAGCTACAATAAATATCCACTTTTGTCAATAATTTACCTAACCATACAGCATCTATTTTTGGTCACGATGAAGTTTGAGCCACCACCAACTACCGTGCTATACTCCTCCTATCCTTATGGCCTATATCGTCTCCGTCGTCAATCAAAAGGGTGGGGTGGGCAAAACCACCACATCTATCAATTTATCTGCTTATCTTGCCAGTTTCGGCAAACGTGTTTTGTTAGTGGATCTTGACCCCCAGGGCAACGCGACGAGTGGCTTCGGTCACGACGTCAGCGACCTCATGGGTACCTACGAAGTTATCTCTGGTTCCCAAAAAGCTAAAGACGTCATTATCGCCACCGCCCACGACGGCCTCTCCATCTTGCCCGGCAGTGCCAACCTGGCCGGTAGTTCCGTGGAATTGGTCAACGAATTCAACCGCGAACACAAACTTGCCAAAGCCTTGTTGGAAGTCCGGAACGACTACGACTACATTATCATCGACAACCCACCATCCCTCGGTCTCCTCACCATCAACGGCTTGGTGGCCAGCGACAGCGTCCTCATTCCTGTCCAAGCCGAGTACTATGCGCTCGAAGGCATCGGCCAGCTCATGCACACCGTCAACCTCATCCGCACCAACCTCAAGCCAGAACTGGAGGTCATGGGCGCGGTCATTACCATGTTCGACACCCGCACCAATCTCAGTAACCAAGTCCTGCAGGAACTCTACAAACACTTCCCAGGTAAAATCTTCCGTTCCGTCATTCCCCGCAGTATTCGCTTGGCGGAAGCCCCGAGCTTCGGCAAATCCATTCTGCACTACGACCCCGAAAGCAAAGCTGCCAAGGCTTACGAACGCTTGGCTCGAGAGTTCGTCACCCGTGAGGACGTTGCAGTTCCTGTTCAACAATAAAGTAGAAATATGGCCAAACAATTCGGAGGACTCGGCAGGGGACTCGGCTCGTTAATTCCCCAAATGACCCCAGCTCACGCTCCAACTCAGTCTTCACCTGCTGCCACCGAGTCGCCAGCTCCAGCCATCGAACAACCTAACATCTTGGAAAGTGTGGTCGACGAGGGCCTTCGCCTCATTCACATTTCTCCTTCACAAATCGTTCCCAATCCTCGTCAGCCGCGCCGCGAATTCGCGCCGGAAGAGCTGAGTGACTTGGCCGACAGCATCAAAGAGCACGGCGTATTACAGCCTCTTACTGTCACCGACAAGGGCAACGGTCAGTATGAACTCATAGCCGGTGAGCGCCGTCTCCGTGCCAGTACCATGGCCGGCCTAGAGAAAGTTCCGGTCGTCGTCCGCGAAGCCACAGACCGTGAAAAGCTCGAGCTCGCCATCATCGAGAACGTCCAGCGTTCAGACCTCAATCCAGTCGAGGAAGCCTTGGCCTACAAAGCCCTCATGGAGGACTTCGGTTTGAGTCAGGACGACATGGCCCAGCGCGTCGGCAAGAGTCGCCCGTTTATCACGAACGCCCTCCGCTTGCTCGACCTCCCAAATGATATTCTCGACGCTATCAAAGACGGCAAGATCAGCAAGTCCGCCGGTCGCACGCTCTTGCAGGAAGGCAACGTGGCTCGTCAGCGCGACCTCTTTGAGCGTATGCTCAAAGGCGGCGTCAGCATCCGTGAAGCGGAACGCACCGTCCGTGCCCACGTCCGTCAGCCCCACCTTTTCCGCGACCCGAACTTGGAAGCCATCGAGCGTGAGCTCCGCGAGAAAATCGGCACCAAAGTAGAAATCAAAATGACCACGCAAGCCAGCGGCCAAGTAGTCATTCATTTCTACTCCAAGGACGACTTAAAAGCCCTCATCGAGCACCTAACCTAAGTTCGGCCGAGCATTTTGGAGATGAAAGACCGCTTTGTCGCTCGCAGCGCGTCTTTTATTTTCTCCCTCGCCTGGTGCGTCTTCACAAACCGTAGCCAATCCTCATTCGGCAACTTGCGGTTCTTGTCCGTGACGATTTCCACCACGTCACCACTTTTGAGTGTGGTATCAAGCGGCGCTACTTCGCGGTTCACCTGCGCCATCGTCGCCTTGTTGCCAATGTCTGTGTGTACAGCGTAAGCAAAATCAACCGGCGTCGATTCCTCTGGCAGGTCGATGACGTCGCCCCGTGGCGTAAATACGAAAATACGGTCGCGGAACATGTCGAGCTTCATGTTGTCTAAATGGTCCATGAAGGTATCGCCGCTAATTTCTTTTTGGATTTTAGCGAACTCTTCCATCCAGGTCACGTGCTTGCTCTTAGCTGCCCCTTCCTTGTAACGCCAGTGCGCCGCAATACCGTATTCATCCTCCTCATGCATCTGTTGTGTTCTAATCTGGAACTCAACAATCGCGCCTTGGTCGTCGAACACGGTGGTGTGGAGTGAGCTATAACCGTTTGGTTTGGGCTGTGCGATATAATCTTTGATACGGCCAGGCAACGGCGTGTACAGGCTATGTAGAATGCCGAGCGCGGCATAGCAGTCAGCCACCGTGGGCACAATTATCCGCAGGGCCACAATATCGTAAACTTTGTCGATGTCGTTGCCGTACTTCTTGAGCTTCTTATGCAAACTATAGCAGTGCTTCATGCGGCCGTGGATGTCGACATAGTTGACGTTATGTTCACGCAGAGCTGCTTCCACTGTTGGAATAGCCCGGTTCATGGCTGGCCCAAACTTACGTACCCGTTCCTCTAGTAAATGCTGCGTCCAGGTATAGTCACGAGGGAACAAGTACTTAAAAGCATGGTCTTCAAATTGACCGCGATATTCCGCCATGCCCAAACGGTTAGCAATCGGCGCGTAAATCTCCATCACTTCTTTAGCAATGCGCAAACGCTTATGCTCCGGCCGGGCGTAGAGCGTCTCCATGTTGTGCATGCGGTCCGCAAACTTAATGAAAATCACGCGCACATCTTCTGCCATCGCCACGAACATCTTGCGCAAGTTTTCAATGTAGCGCTCCTCGCCACGGTACTTCACTTTACCAAGCTTGGTGCAGGAGGCCACCATGCCGGCAATGTCTGCCCCAAATTCGCGTTCTACATCTTCAAGCGTCCTCTCCGTATCTTCCGGCACATCATGCAACAAACCAGCCGCAATAACCTCGCTCGGCAAACGCAACTTAGCTAGCTTTACGCCAGTCTGAAACACGTGATTGAAATACGGTTCGCCAGTACTCCTCGTCTGGCCCTCGTGCGCCAGCTTGGCATATTCGTACGCTGTCTGTAGCAAAATAAAATCAAACTCGCTATATCTCGCATCCAGCACCACCTTTAAATCGTCAAACGAAGGCATTTGCATATACTCTACTCAGAATAGGCCCAAAACCATTTTGTGGCAAGACAATACCAGACGCAATTTTACGTCTGGTATTAGCCCTAATTATTCCTCACTATCCTCACCCTTCTTCTTTCTCTTCCCCCAAGCCTTCTTGGGCGACGCCCGCTTCTTCGTGAGCATCTCAATCGCCATTTCAGAAGTGACGTCCTGCCAAGTCATTTTCTTGGGTACCGTCACATTAGTCTTACCGTCTGTAATATAATCGCCGAACCGTCCACTGCGAATTACAATCTCACCTTTACTGGTCGGGTCAGTGCCAAGCTCCGCCAACGGCTTCATGGCTGCTGCTTTCTTAGCGACGCCTTCCGTACAAATCTGAATCGCCCGTTCTAACGTCACCTCGGCTGGGTGATCTTCCGGCGGCAAAGTGATGTTCACGGCACCACACTTTAAATACGGGCCAAAGCGACCGAGGTTAGCAATAATATCCTCGCCGTTAGTGTGCTTACCAACCAAGCGGGGGAGAAGCAATAACTTCAAGGCTTGGTCGAGCGTAATGGTATCCATCAACTGGTCTTTGGTCAGCGAAGCACGAGGTGGTTTTGGATTCTCATCGCTGACAATCCCGCGCTGGACATACGGTCCAAAGCGACCCGTACGCACAATAATTTCGAGGCCGTCCTTCGGGTCGACGCCCAAGCTGCGCTCCTTCATGACGTCAGCTCTCGTCAGGTCGCCTGTCTTCTCCACAATCTGGGCGTGGAAAGGGCCGTAAAATTCACCCAAAATTTTCTGCCAGTCCTGTTTGCCCTCGGCTACTTCGTCCAACTTGCCTTCCATGTCCGCCGTAAAATCATAGCCGACAATATTCGGGAAATGCGTCTTGAGCAAATCCGTCACGATGATCGCAATGTCGCTCGGGAAAAGTTTTTTGTTATCGTCACGCAACACGTAGCCGCGATCAATAATCGTCGTCAACGTCGGCGCATAAGTAGAAGGGCGGCCAATGCCGTATTCTTCCAGTGCCTTAATCAACGTCGCGTCGCTATAACGCGCGGCTGGTTCCGTGAAGTGTTGCTCTGGCTTAATCTCCTTAGCCTCACCAATCACGTCACCTTGCGCCATGGTCGGCAAAAGCTTGTCCTCGCTTGCTTGCCACACTTTCATGAAGCCTGGGAACACCACTGTACTACCGTTCACGCGGAAAATATGCTTGTTACCCAACAGATCCACGGCGGTGCGACGAATCTTAGCGCTCGGCATCTGGCTGGCTACCGTGCGCCGCCAAATCAAATCGTACAGTTTCCATTCACCGCTTTCGAGACTCGCTTGCAGACTTTCTGGTGACGCTGTCACATCAGTCGGACGAATAGCTTCGTGCGCTTCCTGCGCGCCTTTACTTTTGGTGGCGTACTTCACCGCACCAGTCGCAAACTCGGCACCAAAAGTCGACTTGAGATATTCCTGCGTAGCACCCGTAAACTGTTCCGCCAAATTCTGTGAGTCAGTACGCATGTAAGTAATCTTACCGGTTTCGTACAACTTCTGCGCCAAGGTCATGGTCTGCTTAGCACTCATGCCTAAGCGGTTATAAGCGTCCTGCTGTAAGCTCGACGTTGTGAGAGGAATTGGTGGTTTGCGTGAGGCATCTTTCAACTCAATCTTATCTACCACAAAGCTAACACCTGTCACGTTGTCGACGATTTTTTGAGCATCCGCCTCATTTTTGATGTCGAGCTTCTCCAGTTTCTTGCCGTCGATGCTGTTCAACTTAGCTTCAAGCACGGCTCCACCTTTCTCAAACGTCGCTTCAATCGTCCAGTACTCGTCGCTCTTAAAAGCGTTGCGCTCCAATTCGCGTTCCACTACCAAACGCACAGCCACACTCTGCACACGTCCAGCCGAAAGTCCGCGTTGCACCTTCTTCCACAACAAGGGCGACAGTTCGTAACCAACCAAGCGGTCCAAGATTCGACGAGTCTGCTGAGCGTTGACCATGTTCATGTCTATGGTCCGTGGGTGCTCAACCGCATTCACAATCGCGGCCTTAGTAATTTCGTGGAAAGTAATGCGCTTGGCTGTGGCGACGTTAAGCTTAAGCACCTCAGCAATGTGCCAGGCAATGGCTTCTCCTTCACGGTCTTCGTCGGTTGCCAGGTACACTTCATCCACGCCTTTGGCCGCTTGTTTGAGCGCCGTCACCTTAGCCTTTTTGTCTGGTGGCACCTCATAGGTTGGCGTAAAACCATGCTCCACATCCACCGCTGTGGACTTCTTTGGGAGGTCGCGAATATGACCAAAAGAAGAAAGAATTGTGTATTCTTTCCCTAAAAATTTGGTAATTGTTTTGGCTTTAGTAGGGGACTCGACGATGACAAGTTTAGACATAGTTGAGGCGAACGATAGCCTTGAGAGAGCGTTATGTCAAACTGGACGAGCCTAGGCCACGACGAGTGGCGACTCTTTCTGTCGAGGGAGGAACTGCATTTTACAGGCCGGAGACTCCACTTCAGGAATAAGGGTCGAGGATCGTTAAAATGCCCGACCGAGTAAAGAAAGAGTCACCCGAGTCGTGGCCTTTATGCCCGAGTCTCGCGTTGACTGGAATGTGTATTATTTAACCTGACTCGACTGCTTCTTAACAATCGATTCTTCGCTCACCCAGTGCGTCCTTAATTCTCCAGCCAAATACAACGACCCAGTTATTAAGAGCGTATCTTCTGGCTTCATTTCGCCTAGCACAAACTGCAGCGCCTCGTCAGCAAAGAGCCACGTCTTACCTCGCTTATTCTTAGTAATCAGCTTAGCCAGCATGGCCGGATTTTCTGGTGCGCCATAGCCATGCTGGTAGCGCGTGGTGTGGACGACGTTGGCCAGTGGCGCTAATAGCTTGAGCATCGCCCCCGCATCCTTACTATGTTTGCAGCCAAAGATGACATGTACTCTTCCGCGTTTCATCGATTTCAGGAGCTGCACCGTCCCTTTCATCTTGGCCTCATTATGCGCCCCGTCGACAATCACAAGCGGCTTCTGGCTCATCACCTCAAAGCGGCAGGGGAGTCCCTTGCTCTTCGCTAGCGCCTTCTCTATAACCTCGATTTTCACGCCAACCGCCTGGGCCGCCGCTGTCGCCAGCAACGCATTATGTAATCTGTGATCATCGTTAGGTGCCTCAACAAACAGCACACTCGCTTTCTTGTCACTCGCCACGTCACTTATCAATTCCCTTAAATTTGGTTGCACGACGCCAGAAATCACGGCGCAGCGCCCAGTAATAATTCCTACTTTCTCCTGCGCAATCTCTTCCACACTATTCCCTAAAATATCCGTATGATCCAGGTCGACGTTGGTAATCACCGCCACCTCTTTCTTAGGAATCACATTCGTAGAGTCCCAGCGTCCACCCAAACCAACTTCCAGCACGCACCATTCAACCTTGGCAAGCACGAAGGCCACCAACGCGACCACGGTAGCTAATTCAAAATAACTCAACGCCTGTTTGCCTTCTACAAGGTGCGCCTCATAACCCGCAATCGTTAACTCGATCGCCTGTACTAACAACTTCGGTTCAATGAGTTTCTCGCTCACCCTAAATCTCTCAAGTAGCGTCGTCGTATGCGGCGACGTGTAGCTAGCCACGGCTCGACCATCAGCCAACAGCATCTCATGAATGAGATTGGTGACACTTCCTTTGCCACTTGTCCCCGTGACATGAATAAACTTCAACTCACGCTCGGGGTGTTCGAGCTTGGCTAATAATTGTCTCGTTCTGTTCAACGAAGCCTGTAAACTCTCTTGGCTCCCGCGCCACGACGTCTCCAGGTTGCTTAGCGAAATGAGCCGCTGCACCGCTTCTTTGTAATTTTTCATATTCACAGATTCAGATGATACTGATAGCACTTCGCCTCACTCATGCCGTCAACCGCAGAATCCCCGACCATACCTCGTCTGACTCGGAGGGATTCCGCAGGGCCGGCATTCGTTCGTCTCATTGCTATCAGTATCATCTGACTCAAAAGTGAGTTGTGACTGACGATGAGCTGAGACGAAGTCGGCCCTGTGCCAGCTCCCGAGTCAGACGAGGTGAGCCAGCTGGCGCGGTTGACGACTTCGGTGAAGCGAAGCGTTAGCCACAACTCACGAAAGGCTTATCTGGTGTAGTTTCCACCACCAACGTGTCGAGCGTAGCCTTCAATCTCCATAATAGTCAATGTTCCGCCGACGGTATGACTTGGCAGTGCGACTGCTATAGCAAGATCATCAATATGTTTTGGTTCATGGTTTAGTAACTCAAGAATTGCTCTAGCTTCTGGGGTGGCTGGTGGAATCATGGTGGCCCGAGCTTCGTTGGCAGTTTCCCTTGGCGTTACACCGAGCACATTAAGAATGTCTTCCGCGGAAGTTACTACGTGGGCACCATCGCGACACAAACGATTAGTACCGACAGAAGTAGGGGAGTGAATCGAGCCAGGTACAGCGAATACCTCACGATTTTCCATTAAAGCTGCTCGGGCTGTTATTAACGAGCCGGACTTTTCCGCCGCTTCAACTACGAGTGTTCCCTTGCTCATGCCAGAAATTATGCGGTTACGGATCGGGAAATGATGAGTATACGAAGGCATCTCTGGTGGATACTCGCTAATTATTGCGCCACCCTTGCTTACTATCTCCTCGGCTAATTGTATTTTCCGATAAGAATCATTAGCATCGAGTCCGCAGCCCAGTACGGCAATTGTCTTACCATTCGCCTTCACCGTTGCTTTATGCGCCGCCTCATCGATTCCCCAGGCCAAGCCACTCACAATTACTAAATGATGACGCGCCAGTTTCTCTGACAAATCGGCTGCTACTCGCAAACCATAATCAGTTGCTCGACGCGACCCCACTACGCCCACCAACAATGCATCCGCCGGCGGCAACGTACCGCGGTAGTACAGCACGTACGGTGCGTCGTGAATGGCGCGGAGCAGTTGCGGGTATTCCGGATCGTCGAGCGTCACCAAACTAATTCCACGCTTGAGCGTATCGTCGAGCAAAGCCTGCGGGTCTTGCGTAGCCCTCCACTCAATAAACTTTATAGCCATGTCTCGTGTCAGTCCGCCACTTTGTAATTCGTCTGCGCTGGCTCGCCAAATATTTTCGTCACTACCTAAAACTTCAAGCAGGCTAGCGTGGCGCACCGGGCCAATCGCTAAGTCATTAAAATAGGTCAAGGCTAGTCGGTAGGGGGAAATCATGTGGCGATAGTTACAGTTTTTTCTTGGACTCCCGTCACTCGCGCTTCATTAATAAGTTCAATCACGACATCTAGTTTATTCTCAAGCAGTGGCAGTTCAGTCGCCGCAAAATTCTGCAACACAAACTCCTCCAATGGTACGCGTTCTGGTGGGTTGCCGAGTCCTATGCGGAAACGAGCAAACGGATCTCCATTATGCGCAATAATCGACTTGAGTCCGTTATGACCACCAGCACTGCCACCACGTCGTACTCGCACCTGATCATTGGCAATCGCAGCGTCGTCATAAACCACCCATACCCGTTCAATCGTAATCTTGTAGCGGTGCATGAGCGACGCCACCGCGACGCCAGAATTATTCATGAAAGTTTGTGGCTTCACGAGAACTATCTTCATCTCGCCAACTATCACCTCAGCTACCTCAGCCTTCGCCGAGTTATTGACGCGGAAGCTGCCGCCCCATTCTTCTGCTAACTTATCAAGCGCCAAAAAACCCGCATTGTGGCGGGTCTTTTTGTACTGTTCTCCTGGATTACCGAGCCCCACGATCATGATTGCCATAAAATATGCAGTTGGTAGATAGTAGTCGGTAGTTGGTAGCTTGATTCATTAGTGAGCCAGAGCCTTGTAGGAGCGAGCGACTGCCGAC
>DOZH01000008.1:70268-192853 GCA_003518105.1 Candidatus Uhrbacteria bacterium | reverse complement strand
TCTCGGGTCGGCCATCGCGTCGTCAGAGGACCTCCCTCGTCTTCGTTGACTGCCCACGCTACAAGACTTCTGGCCCATTAAAGAAGTAAAAACGAAATTGTGATCAAGCCATTTTGGAAGAAATTTGCGCTAATATATTTTGCAGTCTTCATGGTGCAGATATCGTTTGTGTTGTTCTACTTGGTTACTGATTATAATGGAGATTTAATGCCACCAGTTCTAGTTGTGTTATATGCACCGTTGCTATTTATAGGAATTGAAGTGATTCCAGCGTTAGCAAACTTCTTTGCGCCTAAATATGGGATAGATGTAATGGTATTACTAGGCATAATCGGTTATTTTATTAACTGTGCTATTTACGCCTTCGCTATCATGGGCCTCCGTGCTCTCTGGTTAATATACAAATCTCACCGAGCCACTACCAACTACTAACTACCAACTACAAACTCGTACTTATGGCCAAAGATTACTACGCAACATTGGGAGTTAGTAAGTCGGCGAGTGCTGACGAGATTAAGAGTGCCTTCAGAAAGTTGGCGCATCAACATCATCCGGATAAGGGAGGAAAGGAAGAGAAGTTTAAGGAGATCAACGAGGCGTACCAGGCGCTAGGTGATGCTGATAAGAGAAAGCAGTATGACCAGTTCGGCAGCGCTGCGTTTGATGGTAGCGGCGGCGGTAATCCGTTCGCGGGTGGCGGGGCCGGCTTCCAGGGTTTCGACCCGAGCATGTTTGGCGACTTGGGCAGTATGTTTGGCGATATGTTTGGTGGTGGGGGAGGTGGCGGACGCCAGAAGGGTCAAGATTTGGCCGTGCAGGTGACGCTGACTTTCAAGGAAGCTATTTTTGGTGTCGAAAAAGAAATCACTCTCAATAAATCCTTTAACTGCGAACGCTGCGGCGGCGTGGGTGCGGAGCCTGGTACGAGCTTAAAGAAGTGCAGCACTTGTAACGGTCAGGGCCACGTCATTGGTCAGCAGCGCACGGTTTTTGGCACCATTCAGACGCGTAATGCTTGTTCTGCATGTCATGGGCGCGGCGAAGTGCCAGAGAAGGCGTGTACGGCTTGTAGTGGCAAAGGCGTGCAGCACGGCAAGAAATCGGTACGTGTCGAGATCCCAGCTGGCGTCGACAATGGCATGCAAATTAGAGTACGGGGACAAGGCGAGGTGCTCGGTGCCGCTGGTGAACCAGGAGATTTGTATTTACAGGTTCATGTGCAGTCAGATGCTCGGTTTGTGCGTGAAGGTGAGAATATTTATGTGACGAGACTTGTCGGCTTCACCCAGGCGGCGCTTGGTTGCGAAGTCGAAGTCGACACCGTGGACGGCAAAGTCAGCATGAAGATTCCGGCCGGTACGCAGTCGGGCGAGGAGTTGCGTTTGCGGGGCAAGGGTGTGCCACACGGTCGCGGCAGAGGTGACGAGATTGTTACTATTCAAGTTGTGACGCCGAAGAAGCTCGATAAGGAGCAGCGCAAGTTATTGGAAGAGTTAGCGCTCAGCGAGAAATAAACTATCAACTACTTTCTACAATCTACCAACCCTAAGTATGTTATACTGTCCTCACTATGGAGGTATTGCATACATTAGTCGCTGGCGTACCGGTGGATGTCGGCGTGGTGGTCATTCTCCTCGGTTTGACCCTGCTCTACAACTACACCATCGGCAAGTACCGCATCATCATGCTGCTAGTGGCTTTGTACTTGGCCGGAGCGGTTATTATGTTGGCGCCGGTACTTAAGATGTTGCAGACGTTGGTGCCGATCCCGAGCCTCTGGTTATCGCTCGGCCTGCTCGCCGTCATGACAGCCCTCACCACATTCGTCCTCGCCCGCAGTACTTTTTTTGATGACGTTTATAATCCGCACGGTTGGCGCATTGCTGTTTACTCGTTGTTACAGGTCATTGTCGTGGTCGTTATTCTGGTAACGATGCTGCCATTAGCGGTGACTGGCGACCTCTCGCCAAACTTCGCCCGGGTCTTTATGGACCCTATCATTCGCTCAATTTTAATCCTCGCACCGCTCGTCACCATGGCCTTGTTGCGCGGCTAGTGAATATTGTTTAGAGTGTCTGCACGAGCCAGAGCCTTGTAGGAGTGAGCGACGAGGGCTGCAAACAAAGTTCCTCTAGTCGGGTGACGCGAAGGGGGGTCCCTGCTTGGGCGCGCAGCTTGCGAGCACCCAGCGGGGTCCGCAGCGGCAGGACCCGACGAAGACCGTTATAGCGTATGCCCGAGTCGTGAGCGACGATGCTCGCAACTGCCGCACATCTCCTATTCCTAGCTGCGCCTCGTCAACCGTACCGGCTGGCTCACCTCGTCTGACTCGGGGGCCGGCACAGGGCCGAGGCTGGCGTCGTCACAGGAGACGTCGGCAGTCGCTCGCTCAAGAACATTTACGATAGCCAGTAGTAAAATATATTATGACCATGCCTCTTTTTCTCCACAATACGCTGACACGCAGTGCGGATGAATTTATACCGTTGGTGGCTGGTAAAGCTGGCTTGTACGTGTGTGGCCCGACAGTTTACGGCCGTGCTCATGTGGGCAATTTGCGTTCGTGGATTTTCTCTGACACTTTGCGGCGGGTTTTGCAGGCTAACGATTATACTGTTACCGAAGTCATGAACATCACTGACGTCGGCCACCTGGTGGGCGACGGCGACGAGGGTGTGGATAAACTCCAAATGGCGGCGGATAAGGTGAGTAAGACCGCTTGGGACGTGGCGGTTGAATTTACTAAGCTGTTCGTTGAGGACATTAAGCGCGTTAATATTGAAGCGCCGCACGTTATGCCTAAGGCGACAGACCATATTGCTGAGCAGCTGGCCCTTATTGAAGCCATGGAAGCTAAGGGTTTCATTTACGCCATAGGTGACGGCATCTATTTTGATACCGCAAAATTGCCAGAGTACGGCCAGTTGTCACGTCAAAAAAATGAGGATAAGGAGGAAGGTGCTCGCGTCGTCGTCAATGCGGAGAAACGAAGTCCGAGCGACTTTGCCTTGTGGAAATTCTCGCCAGCGGGGGAGCAGCGTCATATGGAGTGGGAATCACCGTGGGGCAAGGGTTTTCCGGGTTGGCATTTGGAATGCTCGGCCATGAGTGAAAAGTATTTGGGTGTGCCGTTTGATTTGCACACGGGTGGCGTCGACCACATTGCGGTTCATCACGAAAACGAAATTGCCCAGACCTTGGCAGCGCGTGGCGTGCTGGAGGCCAATTATTGGCTGCACAATGAGTTCATGCTGATTGACGGCGGCAAGATGAGTAAGTCGCTGGGTAACGTTTATTCTTTGGACGACTTGGATTTAAAGAGCATCTCGCCGCTAGCCTTCCGCTATTTTGTACTCGGCGCGCATTACCGCACGCAGATCAATTTCACCTGGGAAGGGGCTAAGGCGGCGCAGAACGCCCTCAATAATCTCATCGACCTAGCCCGCGACTGGCAGAAGCCGAGCAATGCCGACGAGGTGACCATGGGCAAGTTCATGTTGGCCGTGAATAATGACCTTGATACGCCGGCAGCCTTGGCAGTGCTCTGGAATTTTGTGAATGACAATGCGGTTGGCTCGGATGTGAAAGCGGCGACGGTGCTCAAGATGGACGAGGTGCTCGGCTTAGCTTTGGAAGATGTGGTGGCCCGACCAGTGCGAGTAACTGAGGCGGCACAGAAGTTGCTCGATGAACGCGAGGTGGCGAGAATTGCTAAGGATTGGGAGCGTTCGGATTTGTTACGCGATGAACTCTTCGGCTTAGGTTATGCGGTTGAGGATAAAGCTACGGGTCAACACTTGCGAGAACGGAGATAACAAAAATCCCTGTCCCGGACGGCTTGCTCGCGTCCAGGACGGGGATTTTTTTATTGTGGTATAATGTTGCCATGAGCGACGAAGTAACGGAAAAGTTAGGCGTCAACCTGTTAAACCCGGAAGTTCCGGGTAATGTTGAGGTTCAAGAGACACCGTCGGTAGAACTTGGGGAAGAACTCGGCCAAGAAAGTGGTGAGCAGATGCAGACTGAGGAAGCGCCGGCGGAAGAACGGGCGCCAAGCACTCAGCCTATTCCACAGGTTGTTGCTGCGCCACCAGTTGCGCCAGCGCAAGATGATCTTCTCAAGGGCGTGGAAGATATTTTGTCCAAAGGTATTGCCGATATCTACAAAGATTTAGCACCAGAGAAGAAGCCCGCTTTTCGGGCTAAGGGGGAAGAAGTGGCCCAGAAAATCCGTAACATGATCGCCAGGGGCAAGCTCAAAGTTCATACAATTCTGAAACTCATTAAAGAATGGCTGCATTCCATTCCCGGCATCAATCGTTTCTTCCTCGAACAAGAGGCCAAGATTAAGACAGATCTTATTATCGCTTTTGGGGAGAGCAAATCTCACCACGGCATGAACGCTATTTAATGTGCTTCCAGCCTTCTTTCTCATTGCCGGTGATATAGCTACTACGCCGTATGCCACGAGTAGCAGCTTGTCGCTGTGGCCTCGCTTGATCATCGTCGTGGTGGCGGTCGGCGCTTTCATTGGTGGCGTTTTCTTGCTCCGCTTCAAGATGCATCGCAAATTTCGTCAGCGCGGTGGGGAACACGCTAACGTCACCTTACTCGTCACCATTCCACGCTATCGCAACCAGGAGGAAGCCAAAGGTAATGAGACGGCTCAGGTCATTAAGGAATCCATTGCTATTGCGGAAACTTTCTTTGCGGCTATTGGCGGACTCAAGCCACACCACGGTTTTGGTATTCATGCTTGGCTGGCTGGCCGACCAGATTCCATTGCTTTGGAAATCGTGGCTCACCAAAAGCTTGTTAGTTTCTACCTCAACGTGCCGCGCAACATGCTCGAGTTTGTGCAGCAACAATTGCACGCTCAGTATAGCGACGCCAGCCTGAAAGAGGTTGAGGATTATAACATTTTTGCCACCACCGGTGTCGTCCTCGGTGGGTATTTGGAGCTGAAGCGACAGGGCGTTTTTCCGCTTAAAACTTACAAAGAAATTGATTCAGACCCGCTCAACTCGATCACTAACGCGCTCTCCAAAGTGGAAGACGGCGACGGCCTCGCGGTACAATATATTATCCGTCCAGTTCACCACAGGTGGCGCGAACTCGGTTCCCGGATTGTAAAAAACATGCATAATGGCTTGACGCTCGAAGAGGCCATCAAGGGTAAATCCGTCGGTAGCTGGATGGCCAACAAGGAGGAAATGGAGAAAGAGAGAAGAACGCATTACGAGCGCAAATTGTCGCAGACGGAAACTAAGATGATTGAGGGCATTGGTAATAAAATCACCAAGGCCGGCATGGACGTCAACATTCGCATTATCTCTTCAGCTAAGTCTGCAGAGGTGGCGTTGGCGAACTTGAATAATGCCATGCAAGCCTTTGGTCAGTACAATATCTACGAGTACGGCAATTCGTTGCAGAAGGTATTGCCACTTCGCAAACGTCGTTTAGTTGAGCATTTTATTTACCGCACTTTTGCGGAACATCAGAGTATCGTCCTTAACACGGAGGAGATGGCTTCTTTGTGGCATTTGCCGTTGCCGAGTACGGATACACCAAACATTTTATGGATGATGGCGCGTGTTGCCCCAGCCCCAACTAATACGCCGAGTGAAGGTTTGCGTTTGGGCACAAACACTTACCGTGGGGCCACTAAGCCGGTCTTTATTAAAGACGGAGACCGTCGCCGTCACATGTATATTATTGGTAAGACTGGTTCTGGTAAATCTGAATTCATCAAAAACCTGGTCATTCAAGACATCATCGCTGGTAAGGGCGTCGGAGTTATCGACCCACACGGTGACTTGGCGGATGGAATCATGGAGCTTATTCCGAAAGAACGTTACGACGACGTCATCTACTTCAACCCAAGTGATACGGAACGTCCGATGGGCTTAAACATGCTGGAAGCGCCAAGCGAAGACATGCGCGACTTTGCGGTACAGGAAATGATTAGCATTTTCTACATGCTTTTCCCACCAGAAATGATCGGCCCGATGTTCGAGCATAGCATGCGTAACTTCATGCTCACCTTGATGGCGGACCCAACCCACCCTGGTACCATTGCCGAAATCCCGCGCATGATTGCGGACGACGCCTTCCAGAAGGAATGGATTGCCCGCGTTAAGGACCCTGTTGTGCGTAGCTTCTGGGAAGACGAACAGGCCAAGACCAGCGACTACCACAAGAGTGAAACCATGGGCTACTTGGTCAGCAAGGTCGGCCGCTTTGTGGAGAACGAGATGATGCGTAATATTATCGGCCAAAGCAAATCCGCTTTTAACTTCCGTGAAATTATGGACGAGGGGAAGATTCTTCTCGTCAACCTGAGTAAGGGTAAGACGGGCGAAGTCAACGCCTCATTGCTCGGTCTTATCATCGTCGCCAAGTTGCAAATGGCCGCCTTCGCTCGCGCCGACATGGAGGAGAGCAAGCGTAAGGATTTCTATCTCTACGTCGACGAATTCCAAAACTTCGTCACGCCGAGTATTGCTACTATTTTGTCTGAAGCGCGTAAGTATCGCCTCAACCTGGTCATGGCGCACCAGTACATGGGTCAATTGGTGAAGGACGGCAAGAGCGAAATTAGGGACGCGGTGCTCGGTAACGTCGGCAGCATGTTTGTGTCACGCGTCGGCCCTGATGATACTGAGGTGCTCGAGAAAGTGTTCGAGCCAACGTTTTCCGCTTATGATCTGATGAACAACGAGGCCTTAACCTGGAACTGTAAAATCATCATCGACAACGCCCAAGGCAAGCCGTTCACTCTCCGCGTCGACAACAAGCAAGAGGGTAAGCCAAAAGTCGGCCAAGCCTTGCGCGAAATTTCTCGCTTACTGTACGGCCGTGATAAGAAGATTGTTGAACGCGAAATTGCCCTCCGTTCCGGCGTCGGCGTGCCAAAACAGGTGCAGCCAGTTGTCCCCATTCCACCCACTGGCCTGTAGCCCCCTTTTGCAGTAGGATAGGGGTCTATGAGCGAGACACTTTACCGCAAATATCGTCCGGCCAAGTTTGCTGACGTTGCTGAGCAGGAACACGTTGTTAAGACTATCCAAAACCAAATAGCCAGTGGCACGTTGGCTCACGCCTACTTGTTTTCTGGTCCGCGTGGCATTGGTAAAACCACCATCGCCCGCTTGCTGGCCAAGGCTGTTAACTGCTTAAAACGTCAAGCAGGGGAGAGCGAACCCTGCGGTACTTGCGACCACTGTTTGGCTTTTGCTGAAGGGCGCTTTCTCGACACGGTGGAGATCGACGCGGCCAGCAACACCGGCGTGGACAACGTCCGCGAGAACGTCATTGAGAACGTGCGCTTTGTGCCGCAACAAGGAAAGTATAAGGTTTTTATTATCGACGAAGTTCACATGCTTTCCACGTCCGCCTTTAACGCTCTGTTGAAGACGCTTGAAGAGCCGCCAGCTCACGTCATTTTCATTCTCGCCACCACGGAACTGCACAAAATTCCTGCCACGATTATTAGCCGTTGTCAGCACTTTGACTTTCATAAAATCGCGGCGCCGGAGATGATTGTCCGTTTGTTAGCGATAACTAAAAAAGAGGGCATTGAGGTGGACGAAGAAGTGTTGCGCGTGATTGCGAAAATTTCGGAAGGTTGTTTGCGCGACGCGGAGAGTTTGCTCGGGCAGGTGTTGTCCCTCAACGATAAGCACATCACAGTCGCTCTTGCCTCCATGATTTTACCAGTTACGACGATCGCTCTCGTAAGTGAACTCATCGATTTCATCGCCAAACAGGACGTGCAGGCGGCGCTCACCAAAATCAGCTCATTTGTCACCGACGGCGGCTCGGTCAAACACTTAACCGATGAGCTAATAGAAGCTATCCGCGAGGATCTGCTGAGCTCGATGGCTGGTAGTAAGGCAGTGTTCGAAGCGGCTGGAGCTCGGTGTTTGCTCGACTTACTGCTCACCGCTCGTGGTCGTCACTCATTATCGACTTTACCACAGTTGCCGCTTGAATTGGCGATTGTCGAGTTCGTGCTCGGTTCCGGCCTTGCTAGCACCTCGAATGTTCCACCCGCGCCATCGCCGGCGCCAGTCGCTCCACCGATCATGCCAAGAGCCGCCACTGGCAACGTCGCCAGCCTCGTCACTCCTCGCCCAGCAGCCGTGGCCAAGATCGTCATCGCCGACGTCCCACCACCAACTTCAAACGCCGCCGATAATATCGACGGCGCCGCACTAATAACTTTTACCCTCGCCGAGATTCAGGACAAATGGGAGCGTTGCTGCGACTATGTGGCAGATCGTAACATTGCGCTACCAATGGGCCTCCGCACCGGCAAACCAAGTGCCATCAACGGCGCCAAGCTGACAATCACCTTCCCCTACGCTTTTCACGCCGACGCCTTGAAAGATGGCAAGAACTTACGTTTGCTCGAGGACGCGATTGCTAGCGTAATGATGCAACGCCCGATGATTGTAACGGAAGTCGTACCGGTGCCAGATAAGGAAGAGGAAACGGTGGCGATGTTCACGGACGCTTTTGGTGGAAATGTTGTTGAATAACTAGCGAATCCCGAGCATCGTCTTAGCCTTCTCCACGTCGGCTAAAACTTTAGCGTATAACAATCGCTGGTTGGGCTCATTCACCAAGTCGTTTACCTTGTCGCCCACTTCCACGCTTAAAGTCTCGTGCAAAAGATCTAGCTTGGCATTTAATAAATGGACCTCGAACTTGTCGCCGCCGTCAGCACCGTAACAGATTACGCTAGGGTAAGCTGTGCCACCAAAGCTGGTACGTCCTAAGTAAACGCCGGGTGGCAAGTCCATGGGTTCCTCGAGTTTTAGATTAGCCGTTGGGACGCCAAAGAGCGCGCCAGCAATACCTAGGCCAGAGACGACGGTTCCGCGGACTATCATAGTGGTAGGTTAATCATTTCTAAAGCGACGTGGGCAGCCTCGGCACCGCGGTTCATCGGGCCGACACCTGAGCGGTCAATGGCTTGCTGTTGATCGTTCACGGTCAGGACGGCGGTAATGACGGGCAGACTGTGTTTTAACATGATGTCCTTCATGGCACCGTAAACGGCCTGGGCTAAGTACTCGTCATGCTTGGTGGAGCCGCGGACAATGCAGCCCAGGCAAATAATGGCGTCGTATTCATTCTCTTTGGCCAGCATGTTGGCGGCGTGAATGATTTCGAATGAGCCGGGTACTTCCACGGTTTTAATTCGGTCCTCACGCACCCCGGAGGCTTCTAAAACTTCCAAGGCTCCACGTAATAATCCTTGGGTAATTTCCTGGTTAAAGCGGGCTTTGACGATGGCGATCTTGGCCGTGCTGCCGTCTTGAACTGCAAAAGTATTATGGTCCATATTTGTTTACAATACCCGAACTAATTAAAAAGGCAAGTTTTGGGCCGACCCTCACCGGTAATCCCGTAAAAACAGAAGCACCCGACACGAGTAGCTTCTGTCGACGCCAGAGGGGCATCGCGTGGGCTACTGTGCGGGTGCACGAGATGAGGGGCCAGGCTAGCCTGGCGGGAAGGGGGGTCACTCGAGGTTGGTGTAGTCTTTCTCCCTGGGGGAGAAAAACGCCACGGGCTTGGCCAGGACGAGGTAGACGAGGGGCACGCCAAGGGCGAGCTCGAGGAGGCACTCGCCAAAGCCGGCGAGGTGGAGATTGTCGGTGAGGAACTGTTGCAACATGGGGCGTCTCCGGAGGGTGGGTGGTGTATCGACTTGGCTGCGAAAGGCAGCGACTCGCTGTTAACAATAGCAAAAAAATGGCCTTTTGTCAAGTTGATAAGTAGAAAATAGAGCTAACTTTAGCAATAAAAAAGCCCATGGAGTTGAGGTCGAATTAGAGCTAAGGACAGGCGCTGATATAGTATATGGTTCATAATAGCTACTGGTTTGATTTGTTTTGTAGAAATAATTGTTTTAACGCATGGTCGGTTTTTCGCGAGAAGATGGCAGGTGGGGGGATGTGTGCTGGAAATTGACGCAAGTCTGCTGAAATGGTATCTTCCTAGCGTTATTAATGATTCTTCCGGGATCGTCTAGCGGCAGGACACCTCCCTCTGGAGGAGGGTACCGTGGTTCGAATCCACGTCCCGGAACCAACAAAAAATCAGCCTCTGGCTGGTTTTTTGTTGGTTCGTCGGCAAAGTCGACCAACGTGCGGAGCACGTTGCGGGCGTGGATCGCGGCCTCGCGCGGCGAGCTCGCTCGCCACACGCGTGCCGCCATACACTATTCAAGAATTATCTAGCAGAGTTTGGATCGCGTCGAAGTGGAGCGAGTTCACTCGCGAGAACGAGGCGCTATACACGTCGCATCATTCGTAAAAGCTTACTCGTCACATTTATCCATTTCTTTTATAGCTGCAAGAAATGCTGAAATAAACTGTTTCGCATCCACTTCTGTGACGACATCCATATTGAAAACACGTTCTGCAATGATACGGCGTTCGGCGACGGTCATACCGTAAGTGAGTCCTTTGGATGAGGTTTCAACGCGAACGTCCATGGGAACTGTAGTGAAGGCGGCGGGATTGAGAAGGTAATAAGCGGCGATGGGGTCGTACATTAAGGCGCCCTGAACGCCTTCAAAGATGCAAATGTTTTCAATGTAGGGCTTGAGTATACGTTTGAGCGTCGTGCCGACAGTTCTGTTAGGAAGTGACGCAATGTCTCGGTCGGTGAGGACGACGCTAGTACAGGGGTCGAGCGGAATGAGCGTCTTCGGAATGATAGTATTAAAAACGCTCTCCGCGGCTTCCGGATCACAAAATACATTAAACTCCGCAACACGATTCTTGTTTCCAGGAACTGTAATTGCTCCACCCATTATGACGAGTCGTTGAACACGGCTGATGAGATCAGGACGAGTAGTAAAGAGTTTCGCGATATTCGTCAGCGGACCAAGCGCCAGAATGGTGATGGGTTCTTCCGCGTCTTCAAGAGCTTTTATGATTGCCTCTTGCGCTTTATCAGCGACCATTAAGTCTTCTTCAACTAGCGTCACGCCATCAAGCCCACTTTCGCCATGAATGTCCGCACAAATCTGATCGCGAATCAATGGCTGTTCTGCTCCTGCAAAAAGAGGAATGTCATTTCGTTTTGCCAAATCCAAAATAAACTTAGCATTTCTTGTTACTTTTGGAAGTGACGTATTGCCAAATACTGTCGATACTCCAAGGATATTCACTAAAGAATTTTGCGCAAGAAGCAGAATTGCCATCATGTCGTCATTTCCCGGATCTGTATCAATCCACACTGATGTTGGTTTGTTGATCATAAATAAGTTTTAAGTGAATGAAAGAAGTGAAATGTCTGCAATTGATTCAGGCGAATTTCCAATATGCACAGACCTCGCTCCAATCTGTCTCGCTGGTTCAACGTCAATGGAATAAACATCGCCAACCATCATGAATTCTTCTGGTGCTATGCCGTATCGCGCAATGACGTCTGCATAAATACGCGATGACCCGTTCTTTGGTTTCCCCTTTCCACGCTCCCAGCCAATAATTTCTGTAAACCATTCTCGTCGAATTCCTGTCGCAGTAAATATACGATCAATCTGTTCTACGGGTCCATCTGTGATCGCTATGAGTTTTGTGTATTTTAGGAGACGAGTTATTGTTGCAATCGTCGTCTTCATCATGGGCAAAGTACCAGCAGGATTCACTGTACAAAAGGCATCGTAAACACATGTTTGAGAGATACCAAATGTTTCGAACGCCAACTCGCCTTGTCCGTCATACGCTGTTCGATAAGCGTTGAGACACGTTTGCGCTTGTTCAATGGAAATCTTCATTTCTTGAGCAAATGCTGTCTCTAATGCACGTTTGTATCGTCCGTAAAATACATCGGCCTCAGCGCCAAAAATAAGCGTGTTATCAATGTCTAATGCGAGATATTTTGGGATGGAGAAGTTCATAAAGTTTGAAGCATGAATAAGGGGCGCCGCATCTCAATTCCCAAAGAGGGAAGAGATGCGGCAGAGTGAGGACGTACGTGTTTAGTGATAGTCGATCTGACTGTAGATCGCGCACGGTTTCCCATAGTATGCAGCCCATTCACGGTCACCGAACGAGAAGTGCCACCATTCGCCATCGAACGGAGCAAATCCAACCTTCATCATGATCCAACGAAGCAGTTCTCGATTCGCGCGCTGTTCAGCCGTCAAATCCGGATGGAACGTTCGAATCAAAGGGCTGTTGAAATCTGCAATGGCGGATCCCATGTCGAATCCGGAGATGGTGACGTCAACTGCACCACCCGTCGGATGTCCCGCGACGTCAGGTGACGCACAGAACATATGCGCACGTTCACGAATCTCGAGTTCGGACTCATTCAAATACTGCTCACGAAACTTCTTGAACTGATTCCAGAAGTATCGTTCCTGAATGAGGCGAAGGCGGTATGCGTAGGCGACGGAGAGTCGTGCTTCTGGATGCAGTTTTTTAAGGAGACGAGCTGCCTTGCGAAGACGTTGCAGGGCTCCTTTACGAAGTAGCATTAGATCTCCAAGATACGGCTTCATGTCATCCTTCTCGTACTGCCAGAGAATCTCGCGCGCCTCATTGCAAACGACGAGAGGCTCTCCGCACTCGAGAATAAGTACATGAACAAGCGAACGGTAGGGCATGATCTTTTCCACGAGAACCTCCTGAGGTGAATAGAATCAGAGAATGATCTCTCCGGTTCCTGCTTGAGCTCGATACTTCATCAAGCACAAATGAAGCCGGCGATGATATTTAAATTAAAAAATCGCTCTAGCATCTCATCGATGCGGAGCGAATCATTGAGCAGATCTTGCAACTTCAATGAGCCGTTCGACGTCGAGGAGACGCAAGAACGGTATGATGGTAATTAACATTATCGGTGCGCTTTAAGAGCAAACGATAGCCGCCGGTTCCTTCTTTGAGCCAATTTGAAATACGCGCAATGGTTCTGCTCGACAGCGCGGTTTCTTTTTGAATAACAACATACGAGGTACCAGCATAAAGCATACGTGCCACTTGCCAACGCTTCGCAAAATCAGCAACCTCATCTGCTGTCAGCAAATCACCAAAAAATTTTTGGCACTCCAACGGGGTCTGCAAACTCAAAATTGCATTCCAGAGCTCTTGTTCGCGTTGTGTAGCTATTAAAGTCATCATACAACAAGTACTGTACTGTAGTAAAGTATTTCTGTCAAATACTATCAAAGAATCAACCTCCTGGCTGATTTTTATGTATTGTGAGTACTCCATCATCCTCCGCTTCGGCAGCGGCTTGGCCTGTTTGAGGCCGACGGAGGCGCTATACATGTAAATTGCATTATCTGTTATAATTAATGGTATATATGTGTGGAATTATCGGTATCTTCGGTACCAACAATCCAAAAGAACGAGCCCACCAGGCTCTCGAAAAAATTACTCATCGCGGAAGTAGTACGTATGAGTTAAAATACCTACCTTCTGCGGTGATAGGTGCTAACCGCTTGCCAATTGTCGCCCGAGCACTAGGTAAACAACCACAAGCAAACGAGGATAATACTATTTTCGCCGTTCAAAATGGAGAAATTTTTAATTATCAAAAACTTCAAGACGAGCTGCAGCTCAAAGGGCATATTTTCCGCACGAGCTCAGATACTGAAGTACTAGCCCACCTTTATGAGGAATATGGAGTCGAGATAGTCAAACATCTAGATTCTGAAATGTTTGCTTTTGTTATTTATAATGCAAAAACGGGAGATACTTTTGCTGCTCGCGATCCGTTAGGCGTCAAACCACTATACTACGCGACCGATTCGACGGGACAGCTTTATTTTGCTTCAGAAATGAAACAGCTAGCCTCCTTCGAAGACATTGAGACTATTCACGAATTTCCACCAGGTCATTATTACCTCAACGGAAAACTTACCGAGTACTTCGTTTTAAAATTTAGTAATACCTTGAGCGACGAGCAGGTTGTAATTAGACGACTAGAAGATTCACTAGTCCAGGCAGTGAAGAAACGTGTACAGACAGACCTGCCACTTGGCGTCTTATTATCAGGCGGAGTTGATAGCAGTTTAGTGATGGCTATTGCTACGAAGTATCATTCTAATATTACGGCGATAATTTTAGGTTACCCCGACTCACTGGATTACCAATTCGCGTTACGTCTCTGCCAAGAACGTGGTTATAAATATCACCTCGTTAATCCTGACGTCGACTACGCCGCTGAACTGGATAGCGTAATTTATCATCTAGAAACTTACGAACCGCAAATTATTAGGCAGTCTTTTGCCTTGGACCTATGTGCCCAGGCTGCGCATCAACTTGGGTTAAAAGTTGTTTTGGTAGGTGATGGATCAGACGAGCTGTTCGCTGGCTATAATGAATTTGCCAAACTGCCACAGTATTTAGTTAACGAAGGCTGCCTAATGCTGTTAAAATCACTTCATGCTGGTCACTTGCAACGATTAGACAGAATGAGCATGAAACACACGGTAGAAGTTCGCAGTCCATTTTTTGATCGTGAGGTTGTCGACTTGGCTCTGCAGATTGATGGTGGATTGAAAATTAAATACGACAACTCTCATTTAATCACTAAATATATATTGCGGAAAGTAGCGGATAATTTTCTACCAGACTATATTGCCTGGCGTGATAAAGCACCCTTCGCTAACGGGGCTGGCATGAATGTCGGTACTGATTTTAGAGTGGAGGAAGGGGATGTTGCGGAAGTGGCTGCTGCTCGTGCGACTGGCCAGCTTGATAAATCATTGCTTCGACAGTATCAAATAAAAACTCGTGAGGGAGAATACTGTCTAGAGAAATTTATTGAATATGGTTATAACAAACTAGCTAATGCCACAGATCGTCTTATCGTTAAAGATAATATAGATGAGCTTACTCAGCCGAAAAAAATAATCTTAATTGAAGTTGATCTGATAATAGCGGCAATGACGTTAAATAAATACCGAAGAGATTTGCCGTTTCTTGAAGACTTATTACGCGATAATATCGAAAAGACACAAAAACTTAGCAAACCAATAAGCTGCTTTAGTTTTTGGGGTGCTTCCTCAAAAAGGCACGTTGATGCGGCAGATCATGAGATGTTAAATAATCTCTTGAGTTATATTGCAGGTATTCGCCGCGTTTACGCACCTGGAATTGAAATGACTTTTGTCCTCTCAGACGAACATGCTAAGAGTAATGGTTATGCCTCTCAAGACTATGATTTCTATATCAAGGAAATTACAGAACTATTAGCGACACATGGTTTTGCAACAATCCGCTTGAGTGAACTCTGGAAAACATGGGGCATGAATCATGAATTAGTGCAGCGAGTATTAGATGAAAAACCAAGTGACTGGTGGGGTGAAGTCGACATCGCCAAACAACTGGAGGCACAAGCAGCTAAACGATGCGTCAACGAAGATGTTGTGCGAGGCGCTCAACAATATTATGTCATGCGAATGTTAGAGAAGCCGTATCTTGAAAACACATTTGCAGACTCAATCTATATTGCTTTTGCTGATCCTCAGCAGCAGTCACTCTTCCCGTCGCTAGCGACAGTCTATTTATATACAACAAAAAAGGGCACTAGTAGGGTGCCCTGGTTTGAAAATTAAATTAATCGTTAATTACTCCATCATCCTCCGCTTCGGTAACGGCTTAGCCTGCTTCAGGCCCACGGACGCCAGGCGGTGCTCAATGAAGTCTACGACTTTTTCGGCAACCGGGATGTTGGTGGCTTTGCTGATGCCTTCGAGGCCGGGGTTGCTGTTGACTTCGATGATTTTGGGTCCGGTGTTGGTGCGGAGAATGTCGACGCCAGAGATATCGAGACCGAGGATTTGTGAGGCTTTGATGGCGAGTTGTTGCTCGAGCTTGGTTAATTCCACACTGCCAACGCTGCCGCCCTTGTGAAAGTTAGCCCGGAACTCTCCTTCTTTGGCCACACGTTCCATGGCCGCGACAATTCGTTTGCCGCAGACAAACGCGCGAATGTCCTTACCTTTAGCCTCCGCAATATATTCCTGCAACTTAATGGGGCCACGTTCTTTTTTGGTTAAATAGTCGACGATAGGGGAGAGGGAACGCATGCTCTCAGCAATGAAAACGCCAGTGCCGTGTGTGCCAAAAATAGTTTTAATAATGACAGGGAAGGTAAACTCTGTGGCAGCCACGGCAATTTGCGCTGGGTTAGCAACGACGAGAGTTTTTGGCACTGGCACGCCAAAGTGATCGAGCATTTGCATGGTGCGGATTTTGTTCTTGGCGCGGAAAACAGCTAAGTAGTTATTGATGACGTAAAAACCAGCTAGCTGAAATTGTTTAATTATACTGGCGTTGATACTCGGGTCGCCGGTGAAGCCAGGGCGGACTAGGATAACGTCGAAGTCAGCCCGCGTGATGCTTTGGCCTTCGTAGGTAATGCGCTTACCGTTGCCAAAAACGAGGCCGACGTTGTTGCTATAGAGGAAAGTCACCTCATGGCCACGCTTTTTAGCTTCGCGGGCAATACTAAGGGTGCCGACCGCTAGGGCCTTTTTGGTCTTACTAAATGTCAGAATGCCGAGCTTCATAACTGGTTATTTCTTGGTAATGACGTCTGGTCGGTAGCTGGTAGTGTCGGTAGTGTTATGCGCCGCCAGGAATGAGTCAAGTATAGTCTCGAGTTCAACTCTGGTCGAGGCCTTCATCATACCCTCCTTATAATCCTTCATATGAGGTAAGCCTTTGAAATACCAGGACAAATGCTTGCGGAAGGTGGGGACGGACGCTTCGCCGTATTGCTCCAGGTGAAGATTTAGATGGCGACGGACAACGCGCAGACGCTCGCCAATCGTGATCGGCGTGACGGGCAAACCGGCCAGCACCTCATTAATCTGGGCAAAAATCCAGGGGTTGCCGAGCGCCCCACGGGCAATCAGCACACCGTCGGCATTACTTTGTTTGAGAGCCTCGACGACTTTCTCCGCCGTGTGAACGTCGCCGTTGACGAGGACGGGAATGCTAACAGCTTTTTTTACTTCACCGACCTGGCGCCAATCAGCTACGCCACTGTAGCCCTGGAGTTTGGTGCGGCCATGAACGGTAATGAGGTTAGCACCGGCGGCTTCGAGGGCTTGGGCAAAAGCGACGCACTCAGTCGGCTCGCTCCAGCCCAGGCGGATTTTGACCGATAGTGGCACGGTAATGGCGGCCTTCATGGCACGAACGATATTGCCGGCGAGTTCTGCATTCTGCATGAGCGCAGCGCCGTTAAAGTTGTGCACGATTTTATAAACCGGGCAGCCCATGTTGATGTCAAAACCTTCAGGGTGGTGCTCAGCTTCAATCATGCTGGCGGCCTTGGCCATTGTTACTGGATCGCTACCAAAGATTTGTTGGACGAGTGGGCGCTCTGCCTCATGAATGGCGGTCATGCCGAGCGTCTTATCGTTACCGCGGACGACTGCTTCGGCAGAGACCATTTCTCTAAACATTACTAGAGGTGATGGCGTTGGTTGCCCGGCGTCAGTCACTTCCTGAACCACACGACAAAAAGCCGAGTCGGTCATATCCGCCATCGGTGAGAGGGCGATAATCGGGCGGGGAAGTTCTGACCAATTTAGAGCTGCCATAAGGGCGAAATGATAGCGGATTTTCTTACTTATGGCAAGGTGGTACACTGTAGCCACGATAATTGATTTCACTCGTATGACCGAAGATGAATTGTTTGAGCAAATTGTGGAGCGTGGCGAGTTGGATATGGTTTTAGATAAAGAAGGTTATGATTCGCTAGTTGAGAGCGTTATTAACGATAATATCGACATTGGCGGCCTCGACCTTGATCAGAATACAGAAGGTCAGGAGACGCACTTGAAGAGTCGGTTTGATGAATACGTGGCTCGTGTGCCCCAAGAATAATCGAATTGTATGCAACTCACCTTTTACGGCGCCACTGAACAAGTGACTGGTTCTTGTTTTTTGCTGCAAACAAGCAAGGGCAGAATACTCATTGACTGTGGCGCAGTGCAGGGTGAGTCAGCCTGCGCGACCACCAACCTTGATGACTTTCCCTTTGACGCGTCGGCTATCACCGTCGCTTTGGTCACGCACGCTCATTTTGACCACACTGGACGTTTGCCTAAGCTGGTCCGCGATGGTTTTGACGGTATCATCTACGCCACCACGCCCACCAAGAGTCTCACCCACATAGTCCTCGAGGATTCCTTAAGCGTCATGCGTGACCAAGCCGCCAAATGTGGCCACGGTTTGCCGTACGAGGAGGCGGACGTGGTGGCTTGCTTGGCCCACATGAAAGGCGTCAGCTACGGCGAGCAGGTGGAGGTTTTGCCGGGCGTCGTCGCCATGTTCCATGACGCTGGCCACATTCTTGGGTCTTCTTACATTTCGCTCGATATTGATGGCCACGAAACAGCTTCTGGTAAACCCGAACGCCTCGTGTTTAGCGGTGACTTGGGCAACGACGACACGCCAATTCTGCCCGATACAGAACCGCTTGATCATGCTGATATCTTAATTTGTGAGGCCACCTACGGCGACAAAGTTCACGACGATATGGGCACGCGCAGTGACAAGTTGGCCGAGGTCGTCAACACTGTTATTGGTCGCGGCGGCACGCTCTTAATCCCAGCCTTTTCCATCGAGCGTACTCAGGAATTATTGTACGAACTCGACATTCTCCTGGGTGAACAGAAAATTCCCGCTGTCCCAATTTATCTCGACAGTCCGCTCGCTATTCGGGCGACGGAAATTTATCGCGACTGCAAATCTTATCTTGTGTTTGATCATCCAGCTAGCAATGACGGTGACTTTTTTGCTTTCCCCAATTTGCATGAAACGTTGACGCAACAGGAATCGCAGGCTATCAACGTGGATCACCGGCCAAAAATTATCATCGCAGGCAATGGCATGATGTCGGGCGGCCGTATTCTGCATCACCTACTGCGCTATTTGGGCGACGAAAAAGCTGCTGTGCTGATTGTTGGCTATCAAGCCGCCTTCACCCTCGGCCGGCAAATTCAGGACGGCGCCAAAGAGGTCGACATCTACCACAAAAAAATTACCGTCAAAGCCTCGATCCATAACATCGAAGCCTTCTCAGCCCACGGCGACCGCACCAAGCTAACTAAATTTATCCACCCACTGCACGGCGCTATCCCCAAACTGTTCTTGACACACGGTGAGCACGACATCAAAACCCGCTTTGCCGACTACCTCAAAACCCAGGGTATTACCGACGTCACCATCCCGCGCATTACGCAGACGTTCGAGTTATAAATCGCTAGCTTCACTCGTACAGGCCAAGGCTCGTCGCTCGCAACCGCCGCATCTCCTGTTCCTAGCTCAAGGCCTCAGCCCAGAAATGCTTAAAGGATGACTTGCTTGACGGAACCAATAGCGCAAGTCAAGCATTTCTCGGGTCGGCCATCGCGTCGTCACACGAGATGCGACAGTCGCTCGCTTCTACAAGGCTCTGGCCCACTTTATCTCCCCAACGCCCAATCGTAAAAAGTTTTTACCGTATCAGCATCAATACTAAAAATTGTCGGCTTAATCTCCTCAAACGGTGCTAGAGTATCCAGGCTCACGGCGTGATTCTCTTTGACCACGGTCGAGTATTGCCCCTGGTGAATATTAGCTGAACCTGCCAACACGCTCACGTCCATCGTATCGAGCCAGCTGTAATTGACGATCGTCGTAATCCCGTCGACTGCAATCGAAGTATCGCGTACGGCGACCGTTACTCTACCGTCAATAACTAGTCTACCAGTAATCAGATTAACCGTAATATTGTCGCCATCAGTTTTTACAATTTTTAATTGTGAGTTGACGTCCAGATTAAAAACTGGCGCATTGGTTGGCCCGTTAGTGCGGAGTGCAAAAAATTGATCAGCCGGCGTGGTGATAATTTCACCGGGCAACCAGGTGAGAAGTGGGGTGTCGGCTTGGTGGCTATCTGTGGTGGCTGCAAAGACGTCGATTAGTTCGGTGGTCTCGGGCGTGATCACTCCGTCGCCACCGGCCCAAAAATAGCCCAAGCGGTGACCAGCCAGAATGACGACTGCGAGAACGACGATTATTACTGCTAAGCCAATTGTGGTACGATTGTTCATAGATTGGTACAAGTATGACGAATAATCCAAAAATAAGCTAGCGTATGGCCTTGCAAGAATTTTACGGTGATAGTTGCCCACATTGTATTACTATGAAGCCATTAGTGGCGCAGTTGGAGGCGGAGCTTGGTGTGACAGTAGAGAAGTACGAGGTGTGGAATAATGAGACTAACGCGGCGCTGCTTGAGAAGTGTGATACTGGCGAATGCGGTGGCGTGCCTTTTTTCTACAATACAGAAAGCAAGAAGAACATCTGCGGCAGTGCTGACTATGACACGCTCAAAGCTTGGGCTTTGAGTAAATAATATGCAGATTATTCGCCGCGCTAGTTACGCTGTCCTCCTCGGATTATCGATTATTACGATGGGTAGTGGCTGCTTGCCCTGGCAGCAAGAACCAGTTGACGATACCACGGCCGTCGTAGCCAAACTCCATGCTGGATCTACCCTGACCATTGCCCAAAACTGGTTTGGGGTGAGTACGCCGCAAGACCCAGTCTATGGCCAGAGGAATGTGACTATCGATAAGTGGACAGCGGGGGAGTCGGCGAAGCTGTCGTGGACGCTTAAGTCGCGCGAAGAAACGGCGGAATCTGTCGCAGCTCGGGCGGCAGCGGCCAACGTTCCAGTTGGTCAGATTGCTAAAATTCCAGACCCAGTCTACATCGATGTCGACACCACCGGATCGGTCAAAACAGATGGCCTTGGAAACGCCGAGCGTATTCTGCTACCAGCTTATTGGCCGGCGCAGGATTACGACGTGACGGGCGATCAGAACAGCGTTCTCTGGTTGTCGCGGGCCCAGTACGACGAACTAACGACCACACGCACCTCACACATTGCTCTCGGCCTTTTTGACAGCACGCTCGAAAAACTGCAAAACTTCAGCAGTAACGTCACCGCTGCTTTAGCTAAGCTCGAGGGCAAGGTGGCTAGCAATGCCGCGGCCACGAACAGCGACATTACTAAATTATCCGCCGACGAGAACTGGAGTAATTACACGTTGAATATTAACGGCACTTCGACCGTGGTGCGCGCTGTGACGGCAAATAGTGATTTAGCAAATTATGTAATCTTAGCCAATCCTGAGAATCCCTTGATTCTTAAAGTCTCAATCAAGCCACTGTCTCTTGGTTTTACTATGCTTTCTACGTTAAGTCTGGTAAAATCCTTGGCAGGGTATACAATAACCTCTATAACTTATTAAAGTTTTCCTATGAAGATGTGTGATATGAAGTTGTGTACATTCAGTGATCCATTCTACCGCATGGTCATTCACGCTTTCTTGGGCGCTTTGTGTGGTTTGGTCGGCGGCATCGTGCTCGGCGCCATCATGGCCCTCATTGCTAAGTTCGGCGTATCTGGTTACGGCGACCAACTTGTTAGCTACGTTTCTGTTGGTGCGATGTCAATTGGTACTATTCTCGGAGCTGTTTTTGGCGCTGTAGTCGGCATCGTTAGAAAGGATTAATTTTCAAGGAGCTATGGAAAGAGTTCGCTCGGGCGGACTCTTTTTGCTATAATAAACTTCTAACTCAAATCATTATTTAGCTTATGGATTCAGGTCTCGTTCCCGTATCGTTACATAAGGATTTTGAGTCAATCAAAAAGGTCGACGAGTTTGGTTATGAGTATTGGGAGGCGAGAGAGTTAATGCCTTTGTTTGATTATATTGAATGGCGTAAATTCAATCTAGCAATAGATCGAGCTAGGATTACTTGTGTTTCAACAAATCAGGCAGTAAATGACCATTTTGTCGGCGCCGACAAAATGGTCGACATTGGCTCTAAAACGAAGAGAACGTTGAGGGATTATCATCTTTCCCGCTTTGCTTGTTACTTGATCGCACAAAACTGTGATTCACGTAAACCAGCTATCGCCTTCGCTCAAACTTACTTCGCCGTCCAAACTCGCAAACAGGAATTGTTTGAGAACATGGACGATGATACGAAGCGGCTTTACACTCGGCAGCAAGTGACAAATTATAATAAACAGTTGTTCGATACGGCCAGGAAAGCTGGGGTAGAAGACTTCGGTAAATTTAATAACGCTGGCTACCTCGGCTTGTACGGGCTCACCGCCGATGAGATAAAAACCAAGAAGGGCTTGGGACGTGATGATATTTTAGACCGAGCTGGGTCGACGGAATTAGCTGCTAATCTGTTCCGTATCACGCAAGCTGACGCCAAGCTTAAGCTCGATAACACTAAAGGTGAGAAAGCGGCGAGTACAACACATTTTACCGTTGCTCGTAAGGTGCGTAAGACTATCGAAGAAATAAAAAACAACTCCCGGAGGGCTGGCGCGCCTCCAGGAGATGTTTTTGTTCGGTGATGTGATTTTAGATCTCCAAGCGGTTCAACCAACTGGCGTCGACCTCCACGTTCAGGTCCAAATAATACTTCTTGTCCGTAATCGCTTCGAGTTCGCGGCGAGTGGATTGGCCGATTTCTTTAATGCCACGAGCGCCAACGCCGATGATCATCGGCTTGTAACGAGCAGCGGAGGTAAAGACGGTGGCTTTGACGTAGACGATGCCGTTCTGGCGTTCATTGATATCCTCAACCTCGACGTGCGTTGAATATGGAAGTTCTTCGCGCAAACGGAGGAAGAGTTTTTCGCGGATCAGTTCACTCAACCATTCTTTGTTGCTCTGGTTGGTGAGCTGGAAGTCTGGGTAGTGAGCCTCGCCTTCAGGAAGATTGTCGAAGATCCAGCGCTTAATGAGGTTGACGTCCTTGCCGGTTAAAGCCGAAACTTCCACGTAGGCATCAAACTTTTTAGCTAAGTCGCGGTAGAAGTCGACGTTGTAACGGTAGGTTGGGTCGTCCATCTTGTTGATGACCAAGAGTTTAGGCACAGTGACGTGCTCAATCATACGCTGAGCCGCCTTTTCTTCGTCACCAATTTGACGAGTTGGGTCGACCACGTAAATGACTAGTTCGACGTCGCGCAGGGCGTCTTTAATCCAACCGGTTAACTTTTGGGTAAGTGGGTCACGAGCTTTTTGCATGAAGCCTGGGGTGTCGACAATGACGGCCTGGCCCTGGTTGGTGGTAATGACGCCTTGAATTGGGCGACGGGTGGTTTGTGGTTTTGGGGTGGTGATGGAGATTTTGCTGCCGACCAAGCTGTTAAGTAAGGTTGACTTGCCGACGTTGCTCCTTCCGATAATACTGACGAATCCGGACTTTTTCATAGAGTTGAGGTAGTCACCGAGATAACTCAGTGCCGATTAAATAAGAGATGATACTAGCAGAAACAGGCCGCTTTGGCAATGTTAGGCTTGGACTGCGGGTGGACGGCGGAGGAGGGAAGTGATGAGCTCAACATGGGGTGTGTGGGGGAACATGTCCACGGCGCGCATGGATTCGATGGAATAGTGGAGCTGCAATTGCTGTAATTCGCGGGCGAAGTTCTTGTAGTTGCAGGACACATAGACTATGCGTTCTGGCTTGGCGGCAATGACGTCAGCGAGGGCTTTGTCGTGCATACCGCTGCGTGGTGGGTCGAGAATGACCACGTCGGCGCCGAGGGACATCCAGTCGAACTTTTCGGTGGCGACGTCGTGGAAGGTGACGTCCACCTTGTTGATTTCCGCGTTGACTTTGGCATCACGAATAGCGTCGGGGTTGAGCTCGACGCCGATGGTCTTTTTAGCATGACCGGCCATGGCAACCGCGAAGAAACCAGTGCCGCAGTAAAGGTCCATTAAGGTCTTGCCAGTTAAGTCGCCAGCAAACTCGCGGACGGTGTCCAAGAGGACGGCGGCCATGTGGGAGTTGGTTTGGAAGAAAGCGTTCGGGGAGATACGGTACTTTACGCCGCCAATGTTCTCGTTGATGACGCCGTCACCAGTGATAGTAATGAGTTCGTCACCGAAGCTGACGTCCGTAATAGTATGGTTGATGGACCAGACAACGGTGGTAGCTTTCGAGACTTCGGCTAAATCTTGCAGTGCTTTTACGACACTAGATCTTTCAATTTCATCTTTTGGCGCGCTCGTCACCACGGTGATCATGCTCTCGCCAATACTTGTGGCACGGATGACGGCGTAACGGAGCAAACCGGTATGAGCTTTGCGGTCAAAGAAGGTGAGACCAGCAGTCTTGGTCCAGTCGCGGGTGATTTTGAAAAGCTCTTCAATCTTCACGTCGCCCAAGAAACAAGTGTGGTCATCAATGACGCTCCACCATTTACCTTTTTCGCGGAGACCCATCTTGCCTTGGAAGTCGATGACGAAATCCATGCGGTTACGGTAGTGCTCGGTCTTGCCCGCGGCGATAATTTCTTCCACCGTGTAGCGCAACTTTTTAATAGCAAAGCTGCCGTTGATGTCGGAAAGTTTCTGTTGGAGTTGCTTTTCGTAAGGGATGTGGGACCAGCCGCAGCTGCCGCACAAATCAGGACTTGGGCAGAGGTTGGTGCGCAAGGTTGGGAACTGACTCATATTGAATTGAGATTACCGGTTAATTTGGCGCGAGTATTACACGAATTGTCGTTTTTGGCTAATCCTAGTATGCTCCTCGGGCTATGATTATCATTGCTCACGACATTCGCAGTCTCCACAACGTTGGCAGTATCTTTCGCAATGCGGCCGCTTTTAACGTGGAAAAGCTATATTTAACGGGCTTTACGGAGACGCCACCCCGCAAGGAAATTGCTAAAGTGGCCCTGGGCGCTGAGCTTTTGGTTGACTGGGCTAAGACCGACGTCACCGCCGCCATCGACGAGTGCCGACAAGCGGGTTACACTGTGCTCGGTTTGGAGACGGGGGAGGAGGCCGTGGACATTGCCCTCATCGACGAGGCTCGCATTGCTCTCGTTCTTGGCAATGAAGTGGCGGGAATCGACGCTGAGACTCGGCAATTACTCGATGGCTTGGTGGTTATTCCGATGGGTAAGAAGCAGTCGCTGAATGTTTCAGTGGCATCGGGGATTGCGATGTATGTGTTAACAAAAAAGTAGGTATCTGTAGCTCAGCTGGATAGAGTGTCTCCCTCCGAAGGAGAAGGTCAGCGGTTCGAATCCGCTCAGATACACCAAGAGAGACTCGGCTTGACCGAGCCTTTTTTGTTAGATTGTGTATACTACTAAAGAATTATGATTCCAACCTATAAGATTATTGTCAGCATTGTAGCTGTAGCTCTCACTTTTGGGGGCTATGGTATTTATGTTAAGGGAATATTATCTCATAAAATTAAACCTCATGCTTTCACCTTCTTAATTTGGACGGTGGCGAGCTTTATTACTTGGGGTTTGCAAGTTTATGGAGGGGCTGGCGTGGGTGCTTGGATCACTTTTGTAGTGAGTGCTATTTGTGCCTTCATTTTTTTCTTATCGATAAAATATGGAGAAAAACATATCACACTTCTTGATATAATATTCTTGCTCGTTGGTTTCGTAGCATTATTCTTATGGTTGGTAGTAAAACAGCCGGTCTGGTCGATCATCCTGTTGGTGACAACTGACTTAATGGGCTTTGCTCCTACTATTCGTAAATCATGGAATAAGCCTTATGAGGAAGGTTTATTTACTTGGGAATTGACCGCTATTCGTCATGGTTTGAGCATTGCCGCCTTACAGCAATTTAATATTCTCACACTTTTATACCCAGTTACTTGGGTCTTAGCGAACTCAATGTTTAGTCTTTTTATAATTATCCGCAGAAAACAGTTGAAACATCATTAATATTTAATTTTTGTTGGCGTTGTTAGGCACTGTCAGTGCGAAGCATATGTTTGGTAGTGAAATGAAGAAGCCGCCCGTGAAGCACGAGGGCTTCAGGGCGGCGAGGGGAGAGTACGAGGTGATGAGGTGTCAGTTGAACTTGAGTGAGAGGTTGAAGCGGATGGTCTGGTTGGCGAGGTCCACGGGGTTGAAGTGGTACTCGACGCCGGAGGAGAGATGCTCGTTGAAGGCGTAGGTGACCACTGGGCCAGCGGTGACGCCGGTGTTGAGTTGCTCGCCGAGCAAGCCGAGGCTCAGGGCCTTGAAGTGGTAGTCCAGCTGATAGAAGCCGAAGTAGTCGACGCCACCGCCGGGCCGGGCGTACACTTCCGTCTCGAGGAAGAGCGAGAGGTCGCCGCCGTAGAATGTGACGTAGTTCCAGAGTGACGCGATGGGCGAGGCCTGGCCGGTGCTCGGCCAGTTGAGGATGACGCCACCACGGGGGCTGGTCCACCACCAAGGGGTGAGTTGAAAGCCTGGGCCAGCGTAGGCGCAGTAGTAGGCCGTGGTGCCGGGCAAGAGCATGGCGTTGGCGAACACGCCGAGGTCAATCTTGTCGACGAGCTTGGCGCTGCCGGCGGCCTTGACGTTGATCTGGGCGGAAGTGCCAGCTGCGGCACTGGTGGTGAAGAGAGCGAGGAAGGGAAGAAGGAAAACGGTCATGTGAGGCTCCTGGGTGGCGGAATGTTCGCATGTGAGGCCGAATGTGTCAAAGAGTTATAAGTTTGCTATAATACTCCCAACTATGCTACACGTCGCCGTCGTCATTCCTACTAAAAATGAAGTGAAGTATTTGCCGGCGTTGTTGGTGGCTCTTTTGGGGCAAACGAGAATACCGGACGAGATTGTGGTGGCTGACGCTGGGAGTACGGACGGCACGCGGGAGATAGCCTTGGGGTTTGAGGGTGTGAAGGTGGTGCACGGCGGTATTGCCGCGGTTGGCCGTAATGCTGGCGTTAAAGCGTCGACGGCGGAAATTATTTTGTTTCTGGATGCGGATGCGCTTATTGAGGGGCGTGACTGGTTGGCGAAGGCGGTGGACGAGTTCATCGTTAGCAAGCTCGATTTGGTGACTTGTGATGTGGCCGTTAAAGGTGGCACTATGCTCGACCAGGCGTCGTTTAAATTTTATAATAGCTACGTGCGGCTGTGGGGCGCGCGTCATCCACACCCGATCGGCACGATGATGATGGTGTGGCGGAAGGTGCATAATGAGATTGGGGGTTTTGATCCGGCGGTGACGTTTGCGGAAGACCATGACTACGGCTTGCGTGTACGGGATGCTGGTTACAAGTTTGGTGTGCTGAATAGTGTGAAAGTCGGCATTACCATGCGTCGGCAAGAGAAGATTGGGCGCTTGCGTTTTTTGCTGGTGAATGGTTTGGCGGAGCCTTATATTATGCTTTTTGGCTCGATTAAGCGGCCGTCATATGGCCAAGCTTACGACAAGGTGAAACGTGTTAGATGATTGTGATACAATACTCTCATGTCTCGTCCTATCCCGATCGAAATCATTCCCTCCCACATTCATTTGTCTGAGGAGCATCAGGCTAAGTTGTTTGGCGTTGGCCAGGCCGCCACTATTACTCACGCTTTGGCGCAGAGTGGGCAGTTTGCTTATGCTGAGTCGCTCCAAGTATTCGGCAAGCTCAAACGCTCAGTTACGCTCCGTGTTCTTGGCCCACACCGTAAGTTTACACAGGTTGAGTTGACGCCGACTGAGGCTGCCTTGCTTGGTCTCAACGCGCCAATCGCCCGCTCCGGCGAGGTCAGTCAGGCCGCTACTTGTCGTCTGGTTGGTCCGGCTGGGGAGGTTGAGGCGGAGGCGAGTGTGATTATTCCACAAGCGCACTTACACTGTTCGGAAACGGAAGCCGTCAGTCTGCGTCTCCAGAACGGTAAGATTGTGGAAATAGAAATTATTGGTGAGCAACCAGCGTTACTCACCAACGTCACCGTCCGCGTGCATCCAAGCTACCGTTTGCGCTTGCATATTCACCCAGACATTGCTCGCGAGTATTGGATTAGCGGAGTGGTGCATGGGAAGTTACGAGATACGAGGGCGGGTTAGAATGAGAGTTATATGAAAAATAATTGGCTATTAGGAGTAATTGTTGGGGTGAGTTTATGGCTGCCATGTTTGGCGCAGGCAGCTACGGCCGACCTTGCGATCGACAACGGTTCAATTACTTTTTCCACCGCCAAATTTTATAGTGGCGATACAGTTCGCATTTATGCTCGAGTACGCAATATTGGGGATGTGGACGTGCAGGCTAGCGTAGTTTTTTATAATGGTTCGAAAATTATTGGTGCGACACAACCTGTGTCATTGCGAGCTGATGGTGCGCCAGAGGAAGTTTTTGTTGACTTTTTAGTACCTGATAGCTCGTTCAATATTTACGCCGTGCTAGCTGGCTCTAATCCAGCCGATCAAAACTCGAACAATGATTCAGCCATGACGGTGCTGTATACGGCGATTCTCGATGCGGACAAAGACGGTATTCTCGACGCTTCGGACAACTGTCGTGATAATGCTAACGCCGACCAAGCGGACCTTGATTACGACGGTATTGGTGATGTTTGCGATAGCGTCGACAATACCCCGAAGCCAGCTATAGTGACGCCACCCCCAGCCCCAACACCAGCTCCAACTATTCCTGCTAAGACGGTGGCAGTTGCCCCGGCTAAGACTTCGGTGGCCACGGTGACTGCTCCCGATGCTGCTAGCCCCAGCTCTATTCCATTGGCTAGCTCAACCACGAACTCGCCTGTTGCTAATGCGACGACTACGGCTGTGAACACAATTTCGTCGAACGCTCCAGACGGCACGGTGTGGCCCGATAAAGCATATGGCATTTTTGACAACGTTATAGCTGCAGAGCCAACCGCCGATGATTCGACTGAATCATTCTGGCAACTGACCAATCCCGCCGTGCAAGTTTTGCTAATTGTGCTCGGTTTGCTGGCCATTGGCATCTTGTTGAGCGTTATTGTGGTTCGTCGTAAAGCCAGCCGTGCTTCAGTTGAGAGCGAACTATGATTAAAAAACTCTTTAACAGTGCCTCGCCGACGATTGCTAGTGCAGCCATAATTGTCGGTGTTTTCTCGATTGCTTCGCGCGTGGCTGGTTTTGTGCGTGATCGTATTCTGCTGCACCTTTTTTATGGCCACGATCAGATTACCGACGCTTACTACCAGGCGTTGCGTATTCCCGATATAATCCTGCAACTGTTCGTCATTGGTGCCTTGTCCGCTAGCTTCATCACAATTTTCTCACGTTACTACTTTGCACATAACGAGGAGAAAGCGTGGAAGTACACTAATGCCATGTTGGTGACGTTAGTGATTGGTTTTCTTGGCTTAGCTATTCTTGGGGAAATATTTGCGCCGCTTTTAGCTATCCCGCTTGGCATTAACTTTCCACCGGAAACGCGGGCGCTGATGGTGAAGATGATGCGGATCATGTTTATTGGTCAGGCTTTCTTCAGTATTTCCATGGTCTTTGGATCCGTCTTGCAGGGAGCCAAACGCTTCTTCCTTTATTCATTGGCGCCGATCGTCAACAACTTGGGTATCATATTTGGCGCTATTTTCTTTGTGCCAATTTTTGGTCCGCTTGGCCTGGCATACGGCACTGTTTTTGGGGCTTTGTTGCACGCGGCCATTCAGTTGGTCGGCGTCTTTGGCTTGGGCTATAGGTTTGCTTTTGTTAAATTCTGGAAGGAGTCGGACGTTTGGCATTCGCTCAAACAGATGGGGCCGCGCGTAATGGGTTTGGCCATTAACCAAGTTAACTTCTTGGTGATGGATATTCTGGCGTCGTCCTTGGTGGCTGGTTCGGCGACGCTACTTAACATTTCTTATGCTCTAAACTATTTTCCGATTGGTGTCTTCGCGGTGTCCTATGCCATTGCTGCCTACCCAACTTTCTGTGACTTTGCTAATAAGAATGATAAGGAATCTTTCCGCCGCTCATTTTCGGATACGGTGCGTCAGGTAATGTTTTTTATTATTCCGATTACGGCGGTTACATTATTATTGCGCGCCCAAATTGTCCGTATTCTCTACGGCTCGGCCAGCTTCGATTGGGCGGCGACCATCACGACGGCTAACATCCTCGGGTTTTTTGCTATCAGCTTTTTGGCTCAGTCACTTGTTTACGTTCTTGTTCGTGCTTATTTTGCTCATGAGGACACCGTTACGCCATTTGTTGTCGGCCTCGGTTCGGCTTTGTTGAATGGAGTTGGAGCTTGGTTCTTTACTTCTAGCATGGGCGTGACCGGACTGGGTTTGAGTTTTACTTTGACGGCAATTTTTCAAGCCACCGTGCTGTGGGTGTTGCTGCATCGTCGCCTCGGGAACCTCGACGAACGCAAAATTGCTTGGTCGGCAGCCTTGTTATTATTGGCAGGTGGGACAGCGGCTGCGGCGATGCAGTTGGTCAAGTATGCTTTTTCGGCAGTTTGGGAGCTTGATACTTTAGGAAACGTGGCTTTGCAGACGGCGATTGCAGGTGGCGCTGGTTTGCTGGTTTACTGCCTGGTAGCTTTTGCCGTCGGGAGTCCTGAAATGCTCGCGGTTATTTATGGACTTAAGCGTAAGCTTCTGAAGTCGGCTCGGCCAACTGAGATGAGCACCGGCTTATGAGATTAGCTAGATTAATTTGGGGTGGCGTGGTGATAGTGGTTGGTTTAGCTATCGCCTTGTTTTTTAGTGCACAGGCAGCTATTGGTTCATTGGCTAGTCGAATTTTGACCGTCGACACTGTGCCAGTCGCACAAGTCATCATCGTACCCGGCGCCAGCGTTTTGCCAAGCGGTCAACCTTCCGATGTTTTGAAAGATCGTTTGCTTATGGCTGACGAGTTGTATGCGGCGGGAAAGGCGCCGAAGATTATTGTTTCTGGCGATCACGGTAGCCCAGACTATGATGAAGTGAATGCGATGCGCCGCTATTTGTTGACGCTTGGTGTGGCTCCGCAAGATATATTTTTGGACCATGCTGGTTTTGATACTTACGACACGATGTACCGGGCGCGTAATATTTTTGGTGTGACGTCGGCTATAGTTTCTAGCCAAACGTTCCATCTGCCACGAGCGCTCTATATTGGCCAGGCTCTCGGCCTAGATGCTTATGGCGTGGCGGCGGAACGTCAGCCTTATGGTAAAGACGAGCAGTTTGCGCTGCGTGAGCGGTTTGCTGTGGTTAAAGCGTATGTTGACGTGTTGCTCGGAGCCTTGCCAGAGTATGAAGGTGCCACGGTCGATATTACCGGCGACGGCCAGGTCACTTGGGACCAAGGATTGTAAAGGCTCCTATAATCTGCTAGTTTGTAGCCACTCCTGGAGGGGCTATGTCCCACTATTACGTTGATTGCTGCTGCCTCGGGCCGGCCATCATGATGTGGTTGGCGCTGGGAGCAGAGGGTTATCGCTTGTGGCGTCTCAACCGTGCCGTACCGCGAATTTCTAGGTTGCCCACACCGGTAAGGCAGCAAGACGAGCTTGAGGAACTCACGGATAACTACGTGGAGCCTCGGCCGCCAATTGAAATTATTTCTCGTCTGCCAGTCGAGCGTCGTGCATTGCCTCGCATGACAGCAGAAACTTTTTCAAATGGTGCGCCGCCATCACGAGTCTTTGTTGAGCACAACGACGATAACTCGCCTGTTCATCAGCTCGACGATGGAAAAGAGTTGGGCTATTTGGGACCGCCCGCTCAGGTTCTGCTGCCAGGCGATCATCCTCCGTGGATTTTGGAGGAAAAAGAGTATCTGGAACGTTTGGCAACTGGCCAGCCAGCCCCGCACCCAGAGCCGATTCCTGAACTGCATTTGCCCGTCAAGCCGCTAGACCCGTGAGACGCTCCCGTAGCTGGGGGCGTCGACTTTTTTTCCTGGCTCAGCTACAATCGGTGCACTATGATTACCGCCAATCAATTGCGTCAAAAATACCTAGATTTCTTTAAGAGTAAGGGGCACGCCGAAATTCAATCAGCCTCCGTGGTCCCGGTGAATGACCCAACAGTTTTGTTTACTACTGCTGGTATGCATCCCTTGGTGCCGTATTTACTTGGTGAACCGCATCCAGCTGGCAAACGCCTGGTGGACTTTCAGCGCTGTATTCGCACTGGTGATATTGACGACGTGGGCGATAACACGCACCTCACCTTTTTCACCATGCTCGGCAACTGGTCGCTAGCCGATTATTTCAAGCAAGAATCCATCAGTTGGAGTTATGAGTTTCTAACCTCGGCGGAGTGGTTGAACATTCCACTCTCGCATCTATCGTTCACCGTTTTTGAAGGCGACGCCAACGCCCCGTTTGACCAAGAGGCTTACGACAAGTGGCTAGGTCTCGGCATCGCCCCAGAACGCATCGCTAAACTCGGCAAAGAGGACAACTGGTGGGGACCAGCCGGAAAAACCGGACCGTGCGGCCCTGACACAGAAATCTTCTATTGGACGAGTGCGGAAGAGCCACCTGCCGTCTACGACCCAACGGATAAACGCTGGATGGAAATTTGGAACAACGTTTTCATGCAGTTCAATAAGCAGGAGGACGGCACACTCTTACCTTTCGCCAAAGGCAGCGTGGACACTGGCATGGGCCTGGAGCGGACGATTGTGGCCTTGCAACACAGGTCAAATGTTTATCAAACCGAATTGTTCGTTGATATTCTAAAGAAGTTGGAAGAACTGTCTAGTAAGGCATATGCCGCGGACGCTGAGACCATGAAGTCGATGCGCATTATTGCGGACCATATTCGAGCTGCGTCGATCATGGTGATGGACGGTGTACTGCCAGCTAATAAAGATCAGGGTTACATTTTGCGCCGTTTGGTTCGTCGGGCAATTAGGCATGGTCGTAAGCTCAATATTGAAAGCAGCAAAATGATTGCTGCGGTTATCGATGAAGTAGTCAGCTCACTTGGCGAATCATATCCAATGCTCGTCGAAAAGAAAGCCGCGATTGCCACGGCTATCGACGACGAGGCGAAGAAATTCGAAAAGACGCTGGCGCAAGGACTTCGTGAGTTTCAAAAAGTTTGGGATAAGACAAAGAGTATCTCAGGTGAAGATGCCTTCAACTTATACCAGTCATTTGGTTTCCCACTGGAGGTGACGCAGGAGTTGGCGGCCGAGCAAGGTCAACAGGTGGACCGTGAAGTTTTTGCAGGTGAGTTTAAGAAACATCAAGATTTATCTCGTAGTGGTGCTGAACAGAAGTTTGCTGGTGGGTTGGCCGACCATTCGGTGGAAACTACGCGGTTGCATACAGCGACCCATTTGTTGCAGCAAGCGTTACGCGACGTCCTAGGTGACCACGTCGGCCAGAAGGGGAGCAATATTACGGCCGAACGCATGAGGTTCGATTTTAGCCATGGTGAGAAGATGACGCCTGAACAAATCGCCCAGGTTGAGGCTATCGTCAACGAACAGATTAAGAAGGATATGCCAGTAAAGTTTGAGTTGTTGAGCGTGGAAGAAGCCAAGGCTCGCGGTGCCATCGGCTTGTTTGAAGATAAGTACGCCAGCGTCGGCGGTAAGATTAAGGTTTACTTTGTAGGTGATTACAGCAAAGAAATTTGCGGCGGCCCGCACGTTGAGCACACTGGTGAACTCGGCGGTTTTAAGATTGTTAAGGAGGAAGCGGTGTCAGCGGGTGTGAGAAGAATTAAAGCGGTGTTGGGAGCGTAGGGTGTGATATAATGGGGGATATGCTTAATTCGATGTTGCATCCGATTGATTCTTTAAAAAGAGTTCGATCCGAAAGAGAACAAAGAGCTCAAGAATTACAGGATAACCTCGATGATGCTGAGGACCAAGCACATGATTATGCGACTTCGACGTTTGAGCAGCGTTTTGAGGCTGCTTTAAAATTAGATAAATTACGCGGTAAGAAGAAAAAGGATTGGGTTACTAGAGAAAGGTTCCAAGCGTATGACGAGGAGGGTGTAGAAGCTTGGCAGGAATCCGAGCAGTTGCAAAAGACTATCGAACAGATAAAGCAGGATCAAGCAGCTTATGAACAAGAAAGAATAGCTGACGCAATTGATCAAGATCGTGATTTTGTCGGTCAAGGAGTAATGGAGGCCTATGCTGAATTGGAAGCTGTAGATGACGAGAATATAGGTGGAGAGATTGAGTCATTTGAAGATGATGAAACTGAAAGACCTCTGGTGCAGAACAAGGCAGAGAAAATAGTCGTTAAGAAGAAAGAAATCGGCAAGTTAGCTAATGCAGCTAAGAGATCATCTAGCATTTCGTCAGAAAGCTATAGCAGTGAGAAAAGTTATAGTGGTAATGGTGAACGTAAGCCGGGTAAAGGATTAATTGAAGGGATTAAGGGTTGGTTTAGGAAGATGTTTGGCAGGGGAGAGAGTAAATAATAAGACTTATGGAAGATGATATTTTGTCGCAGCGAGAGAGAGTGTCTACTGAACGGGTGAATAAGGGTAGGGCAGATCTGCCTGGCTATAGAGGAGAGTTTGAGGTGATTCCCGATAAAAAGCCCACCAAACAACCATACGCAGAGATAGCTATGGCGAGATTAGAAGCAGCTAAGGCGAGAGTTATCCGGCAGGGTATCGATCAGGCTCCACCAGGTGAGGCGCACAGGGCTGAGGATACATTTGACACCGGAGATTTGCCGACGTTCTCGCCAGCTGTTGAAGAAAAGAGAGTAAGTAAGGGTATTAGGGGTTGGTGGGCGAAGATGTTTGGTGGGGGAGAATAAGATATTAATTATCGAATATGGCTAATGATGTAATGAGCAAGACTCAGCGAGGTGAGCTTCCAGGAACGTATCATGAATTGTCACCAGCGGAGAAAGAGGCGAGGGCAAGTCGGCGAGAAAATGAGCAAAAGTGGAAGGCAGTGAAGATGGAGGCAGCAAATAAGATTTTGAATGAGGCATCGCCACTGGAGGAGCGCTACGATGCCTACGTCGTATACAGACAGGCGGCTTTAGCTGGAGGTGGTGGCTTGGAAGTATCGCCTCATTTGCCATCTGTTGATAAGGAATTGAGTTTAATGGAATTCAACTTGTGGGCAGACGCTGACAAACTTCACAATGAGAGCCTGAGGAAAACTTCGAGGGCAGATAAGGCTCTAGTGACAAGAGATAGAGCGAGGGCAAGCCAGAAATTGCGTCAATTGCGAGGTGAGCCTGAGCCAGTGCCAGAATCTGAATTAGTTGAGGAGGATGAGTTGAGGGCTATGTCAAGACCAAGTCTTAGTCCTGATAGGCGAGAGAGGGACGCACAGAATTTGGAAAAACGTCGGTTGATGGCGGAGGTTGAAAATGAGCAAATGACGCCAGAAGATCGTTACCAGGCTTTTAAGGATTACTGGGCTCTGAACACTAAAATGCAGGGTAGAGCAGGTATGGAGGGCTTTCCAAATATAATCAAAATTAATACTTTTGCAGATTTCAAGCGTTTGGTTGTGAATAAAGAAGGGGCTCGACCACCAGCTTTACCATTAGAGCTTAGAGCTGCAAAAACTGCGGAGCCAGCCAACGAACTACGCCCAGTAAAGTCCGTATGGGACAATATAAAAGATCTAAGAAACATCTTCAAGTCTAAAAAGGCTAAATAATTGACACTAAACATTACATGAAGTACCATTGCGCCAACTCAAGAAACCAAGCTTTTCTTGCAAAGATAGCGAAGATTTGCTATAGTCCCGCTACACTATGGTAGAAAAGCAGTTTATTGAGATGCGGGGAGAGGTCATGGAGGCCCTACCTGCAGGCTCGTTCCGAGTAACCCTCGAGAACGACCAAGAGATTCTCGCTCACTTGTCGGGTAAGATGCGCCAAAATCGCATTCGTATCCTGCCAGGTGACGATGTCAAAGTTGAGATCAGTCCGTATGATCTCACAAAAGGACGCATCACTTTCCGTTTCTAGGCGGTAAAGGCATGACATCCTTCGTCAAAATCATCCCCCGTTTGCCGGATGATTTTGTCGTAAGACACAGTTAAGAACTAGTTCGTCAATTAATTTGCGTATGAAAGTTCGTGCATCAGTGAAGCCGATGTGTCGCGACTGCCAGGTGGTTCGCCGCCAAGGTCGAGTTCACGTCATTTGTCCCAAGAGTCCGAAGCATAAACAACGTCAAGGTTAGTCTATGGCACGTATTGCTGGAGTAACACTCCCAAACAACAAGCGCATCGTCATTGCCCTCCAATACATTTTTGGAGTAGGTGAGACCCGTGCAGCTGACATTCTTACCCGCTCGAAGGTAAGTCCAGAAACTCGCGTTAAGGATTTGACCCCAGATGAGGAAAACGCCATCCGCACGATTGTGGAAAAGGAATTCCGCGTTGAAGGTGAATTGCGTCGCGAAGTCATGGGCCACATCAAGCGCCTGAAGGACATTGGTTCTTACCGCGGTTCCCGTCACACCAAGGGTTTGCCGGTTCGTGGTCAACGTACCAAGTCGAACTCACGTACAGTACGTGGCAACGTTCGTAAGACGGCCGGAAGTGGTCGCCGCATGTTAACCAAGACCTAAGCCCTGCTATGACTGAAGAAATTATCAAAGAGGCTCCAGTAGCCAAAGGAAAGGCCGACAAGACGCTCCGCACAGCTAAGGGTAAGAAGCGCGTGATGCGCACCATTCCCCAGGGCCGCGCTTACATCCAAGCCAGCTTTAACAACACTATCGTAACTTTGACGGATCCAAACGGTAACACTGTCACCTGGTCAAGCGCCGGTAACTGTGGTTTCAAAGGTCCGAAGAAGGCCACCCCATACGCCGCCAGTGTCATCGTCAAAAAGATTGCCGAGGCTAGCGCAGTGTACGGACTCAAAGACATTCACGTTTTCGTCAGCGGTATCGGCAACGGCCGTGACGGAGCCTTGCGCGCTTTGAACGGCAACGGTTTCAACGTTCTCTCGATCAACGACTTGACGCCAGTAGCCCACAACGGCTGCCGTCCACGTCGAGCACGTCGCATGTAATCTATGGGAAAAACATTAAATAAGCTCGGCAAAATGAGTCGTCGTGAAGGCGTCCCACTTTCCACGAGTTCCAGCATCTTAAAACTCATGCAGAAGCGTCCATACCCACCTGGTGTGCACGGCAAGAAGAACATGGGTCGCCCATCACGCTTGTCGGTCTACGGCCAGCAGTTGCGTGAGAAGCAAAAGGCCAAGCGTTTGTACGGCATGATGGAGCGTCAGTTCCGTAACTACTTCGCTAAAGCGGAGAAGATGGAAGGTAACACCGGTGAACAGTTGTGCCGTTTGCTCGAGCTCCGCTTGGACAACACAGCCTTCCGTCTCGGCTTTGCCAAGACTCGTCCACAGGCTCGTCAGATGGTTAGCCACGGCATGTTCACGGTCAACGGTATCAAGGTCAACATTCCTTCATATCAGGTCCGTGTCGGTGACGTCGTCGGCCTCCGCGAGAACAAGAAGGAAAAGAAAGTATTCAGCGACTTGAGTGATCGTTTGAAGACCACCACCGTTCCTGGTTGGCTCCATATGGAAAACAATGTGGGCAAAGTGGTCAGCATTCCGGCAGGCGAGGACCTTAAGGAAGTGTTTGATCCTAAGCTAATCGTCGAGTTTTACTCGATGCGCTAATCCCATTATCCTATGGAGAACATTCTTCTACCGTCAAAGATGTACTTCACTGCAGGGGAACACGAGCACGAAGCTATTCTCACTATCGAGCCTCTCCATCACGGTTACGGTACGACAGTTGGTAATGCACTCCGCCGCGTATTGCTCTCGTCTTTGCCTGGTGCCGCAGTTACGGCCATGAAGATCAAGGGTGTGCAGCATGAGTTTGCCGCCATCACTGGTGTCAAAGAAGACGGTTTGGAAATCATGTTGAACTTGAAGCAGTTGCGCTTGAAGGTCCACTCGGAAGAGCCGGTAACCTTGAAAGTAACAGCTAACAAGCCTGGCGTCATCACAGCGGCTGACATTTCAGCCAACGCTGACGTGGAAATCATGAATCCGGATTTGGTCCTTTGTACCTTGACTGACAGTATTAATTTCGAAATGGACATTGTGGTCTCCCGGGGCCGCGGTTACATGCCAACCGAAGAGCGCGAAGTACCTAACACGGAAATTGGTATGATCGGCGTTGACGCCATGTTCAGCCCAGTTCGTCAGTGTGGTATCCGCATTGAAAACACCCGAGTTGGTGAAATCACCAACTACGACAAGGTCATCATGAACATCATTACTGATGGTACAGTGACGGCCCAAGAAGCCGTGGAACACGCCACCAAAATTCTTCTCAATCACTTCACCTGGATTCAAAGCCAGCTTAGCCACGCCTCACTCACCGAGCAGATCGCGAAAGCATCTGATGCTTCGGCCGAAGGCTAACACGTATGCGACATCGTAAAAATAAGAAAACATTTAGTCGCCATACCTCTGGCCGCAAAGCAATGTTACGCGACTTGGTCACCAGTCTTATCACTTATGAAAAGATTGAAACGACCATCGCTCGTGCTAAGTATGCTCGTCCAGCGGTGGAGAAGTTGGTCACCATGGCCCGCAAGAACGACCTAGCTACTCGCCGCGCCTTGCTCGGCTACTTCACGACTGAACAGCCAGTGAAGAAGTTGCTCGAAGTTCTTGGTCCTCGTTTCCTAACTCGCACCGGCGGTTATACACGAATCACCAAACTCGGTGCTCGTAAGGGTGATGCAGCTGACTTGGCGCTCATCGAATTCGTCTAAATATGGCAAACACAATAATCAATCCAGTCCGTAAGACGGTGGCCTTCGACGCTACTGGCAAAATCCTCGGTCGCTTGGCAACACAAATTGCCATGAACCTCATGGGTAAGACCAGTGCTGTTTACCAGCCAAACGTGGACGCTGGCAACCTGGTCGTCGTGACCAACTGCGCCGGAATCAAGGTGACGGGCAAAAAGTACGAAGATAAGAAGTACTTCCATCACAGTGGTCACCCAGGCGGTATTCACGAGACCACGATGCGTGTGATGTGGGAAAAGGATCCAGCATCCGTCCTCCGCGCTGCCGTGTCCCGTATGTTGCCAAAGAACAAGCACCGCACGAACCGCATGAAGCGGTTGTCAATTTCCTAATATGGCTGAAAAGTATTTCCAATCCGTCGGTCGTCGTAAGACTGCAGTAGCTCAGGTGCGCTTGTACCCAGCTGGTAGCGGTAAGATCACCGTCAACGGTAAACCATATCAGGAGTTCTTCACCACCCCAACTTTGCAGGCCTCTGTTGAGCGCCCACTCAAGGAAACGGGTAACTTGACCAGCATGGACGTCACCGTCAAGACCGTCGGTGGTGGTCCAACCGGTCAGTCCGACGCCGTAAAGCTCGGTATTGCTCGCGCCCTCGTCATGATGGACGAAGCCCTCAAGGCAACCTTGAAGGCTCAGAGCCTCTTGACCCGCGACCCTCGCAAGAAGGAGCGCAAGAAGTTCGGTAAGCATGGTGCTCGCCGTTCACCACAGTGGCGCAAGCGTTAATTCGCTTATCCAGCAAGGATCTCTCACGCAAGTGGGGGATTTTTGTTTGTAAACATCGCTAATTCGGGGTACTATTAAGCCACATGACCACCAGTAAACTAGCTAAAAATACCCTGTTTTTGACAGCGGCGAGTATTGGGCAGAAGTGCATAGCTTTTGCCTATTTTGCTATTTTAGCGAATTATCTGGGGAGTAGCGGCAATGGCGCGTACTTCTTGGCTCTCGGCATGGTGACGACTATTGGCGTGCTGGACGATATCGGCCTCACCTCCGTGTTGACGCGTGAAGTAGCCCGCACACCAAGTGAGGCAACCAGGTGGCTGCGCAGCATTCTGGGTTTCAAGCTCTTCACTATTCCGTGCTCCATTACTATCGCTTTCATTCTTCCGGCTGTTGTCGGCTACACTGAGCAGGTGCAGATGCTTGTGCTTTTAGCGCTCGGCATTATGATTGCGGACACCTTGTCGCTGACTTTCTACAGCGTCTTGCGCGGCCTGCAAAATCTGGCCTACGAGTCACTCGGTATTTTCTCTGGTCAGTTATTGTCCACGGTCCTCGGCCTTGTTCTCATCATCACCCACACCGCCACCTTGCCGACACTAGTTCTGGCCCTCACCCTCGGCAGCACCTTCAACCTCTTCTTTTCCGCCTACCAGGTGGCTCGCCGCCTCGGCTGCAGGTCGCTTCTTCCCAAAGTTTCTTTCGACACGGTCCTCCTCCGCATGGCTTTTCCGTTCTTTCTGGCCGCCGTTTTCGTCAAAATCTACTCCTATTTTGATAGCTTCGTCTTGAACGCTATTCTCGGTCAAGCAGCGGTGGGGGTTTACGGTGTGGCTTATAAGTTGACTTACGCTTTTCAGTTTTTGCCGCTGGCCTTTATTGGTGCTCTGTATCCAACCATGAGTGCAGCCGCGGATAATCCCGCTCAACTAAAAAAGATTTTTCTTGACGCTGAGTGGTATGTCTCGCTTTTGGCGGCCCCGATCGTTTTTGGTATTTGGTCGTTAGCTCCAGAAATTATTAGTTATTTTAACCATGACTACGCGAGTGCCGCCATTCCCTTGTCGATTCTCATCTTCGTGCTCTTACCAATTTTCCTCGACTTCCCGATCGGGTCGCTGCTCAACGCCACTCGTCGCCAACATATCAAAACTGCCATCATGGGCAGCGTCATGGTCATCAACGTAGTGGCCAATCTCATCCTTATTCCAATCCTCGGCATTGCTGGCGCCTGTGTAGCCGCCATAATCTCCTTTGTCGTCATGTTTTCCGTTGGCTGGTATTTTGCCGCCCCCATTGCCTCACTCAAGTTTATCGAGCTGATTAAGAGTGTCGGGGGCTTTTATTTATCTGGTCTGTTCATGGCACTCGTCGTTTTCGTCATCAAATCCCACGTTCCTTTTGTAGCGTCGATGATAATTGGTGGCCTCGTCTACGTTATTTGTATCTTTGCTAGCCGAGCTTTCACCGTGGAGCACCTCCATTCCTTCCGCCAGATTCTTCGTCGACGCTAATATGGCCCGTATTCTCTTGCCGACAATTGAGGCTCCAGGATTCAAGGGCGGAGTCGCGCGCTATATTGAGGCTATCAAGCAGACTTTCCCGGGCAACGTCGAAGTCACGGCGTTTGACGTCATGCCAAGTTATAACGAACTCTTTTCTCTGTACTGGCAAGGTCGTGCAGATTACGATCAGTTGTGGATCCATCATGTGTTGCCGTTTGGTACCGCAGCGTTGGCGGCAAAGTTACTTGGCGGTAAGCCGTACGTCATCTTTCTGCACGGACTCGATTTCGACCTGGCTCGGCAGGGAATAGTGCGGAGGGAGTTAACGAAGAGAATATTGCGACTCGCCAAGAAGGTGGTGACGAACTCACAAGCCTTGGCCAGCGAGGTGACGGAGTTTGTGCCAGGGGTTGAGCCGCTAGTTGTTTATCCATGTATTGCCGATGAGATGGTGAAGAGTGCAGAGGTAATCGATGAGGGGAATGATAATCGAGGCTCGGACTCGGCGGTAGGTGAGGCTAGAACTGGGCTGCGGCTGTTGACGGTGGCTAGATTGGTGGAACGAAAGGGTCATTTGTTGGTGTTGGAAGCGATCAAGAACTTGCCTGCGGTTAGGTATGATATTGTAGGTGACGGACCATTTAAAAGTGTCATCGAAGAGAAGATAGACGAGCTCGAGCTGCGTAACCGTGTAACTGTGCACAGTATCATTGAGAACGCTGACCTCGTACGATTTTATAATGACGCTGATGTGTTTGTCATGCCAGCTAAGAAGACAGTGACGGACAGAGAAGGGTTTGGGATTGTGTATTTGGAGGCTGGGTTGTTTGGACTGCCCGTGATTGCTAATAACACACCGGGAGTTGATGAGGCGGTTATCGATGAAGGGACGGGGACGCTGATTGATGGCTCGGTGGAGATGTTAACGAAAGTCATCGAAGGCTACGTAAACGATCGAGAACTCGGCGCGCAGCAAGGAAAGAAGGGAAGGGAACGAGTGCTCGCTGAGTTCACGAGGTTGGCGCAGATGTCGAAGTTAGATGAATTACTGAGCTAGTATGAAGCCACTCATTTCCGTCATTGTGCCAACCTACCAGCATGCGGCAACTTTGCCAGCTTGCTTGGATTCTATTTTGGCGCAAGCGGGAGTCGGCATTGAGGTGATTGTGGTCGACGATGGGAGTACGGATAACACGGCTGAGGTGCTCAAAAAATATGAGGATAGAGTGACGGTCATCCACCAGGAGAACAAAGGCTCTAATCCGGCCAGAAATCGAGGACTCTATGCGGCGACCGGTAAGTACCTCATGTTTGCGGACGCGGACGTCGTCCTTAAAAAAGGCATGCTCACCAAATGTTTTGCCGCGCTCGAGTCAGCGCCAAAAAATGTTGGTTACGCTTACACCGGTTTCCGTTTTGGTTGGAAGGTCTTCCGTGGCCTGCCGTTTAGCGCTAGTCGTTTAAAGCGGGTCAACTTTGTGCATACTACTTGTTTGGTAAAACACAGTATATTTCCGGGCTTTGACGAGACTATTAAACGCTTTCAGGACTGGGACGTGTGGCTCACCATGCTAGAACGTGGCTTTGAGGGCATATTAGTACCCGGCGTGTGGTTCGACGTCACCATCGACGGGCCATCACGCATCGGCTCGAGTTGGCTGCCATCGTTCGTGTACCAACTACCATGGCGTTGGTTGCCGTGGAAGCCGGCCCGTGTCAGTAAGTATGAAGCGGCACGACAGATAATTGTTAAAAAACATCATCTTGTATGACCGACGTCTCGATAGTAATTCTGACTTATAAAGAAGCTCCGGCGGTTTTGACGGCGTGTTTGAAATCATTGACACGTCCCGGACAAGCCTCGTCCGGGACAAGCCTCGTCCGGGACGAGATCATCGTGGTTGATAACGCGGGGAATGCAGCTACAGAAAAACTCGTTAAAGAATATTTGACCGATGCAACCTATAGGTCGAACGAAATGAACCGAGGGTTCGCGGCGGCGGTGAATCAAGGAATGAAGTTGGCCACCGGGCGCTACGTCCTCCTCTTGAATCCCGATACTGTCGTGCCGCCTGACGCCATCGCTAAGATGGTTGCGCATATGGACAGGGATACTGAGGTGGGGATTGGCAGTTGCATCATCCGTTATCCGAATGGTGAACTGCAGGACAGCATTCGTCGTTTCCCTAAGCTAATCGACCAGCTGCTTATCATGCTCAAGGTGCCGCATTTTGTGCGTCGGGTACGGAGTATTGATGACTACATGATGCGGGACGTCGACCCTTTGCAGACGCAAGATGTGGACTCGATCATGGGCGCGTTCATGATGATACGTCGGAGTGTTATCGACGCCATTGGCCTGTTTGACGAGCGTTACTTCATTTGGTTCGAGGAGGTGGACTATTGCAAGATGGCTCATGATGCCGGCTTTATCACTCGCCATTACGCCGATGTAGAAATCGTCCACCACAAGGGGCATACGTTCGACCAATTAGCGACTATCAGAAAGCAGAAGTGGGTGCGGGAGAGTATGCGCAAGTATTTTGCCAAGCATCACGGTGTTGGCGCGGCGCTGGTGTTATGGATTCTCGCCCCGGTGTTCATCGTTCTAGCGTACGGTGCCGCAGTAATTAAACGAGGTTAGCCTAATATTATGTTTAGCAAGCAATTTGTAGGTAAGACTTCCTGGATAGCCTTAGCAGCGTTGACCTTGACGACCCTCGTCGCCATTCCCGTCCAACATCAGCAAATCCCATCGCTGATCGTCCTCGGCCTCATCTTTGTGGTGACGGCCGTCATGGCGTACAAGAATCCGATAAATGGGCTGTTGATTGCTTTTGCGGAGATTATGGTGGGAGGACACGGTCACCTCATCGACGCCAGTGTCGGCGGTTTCAGCTTGTCCATCAGAATGGTCATCTTCGCTGCTGTCATGTTGGCTTGGCTTGTGACTTCGCTTAAGACGAAGACGTGGCCGAAGTTCATGGTACTCCGCGATACGCCGTGGTTGCTGCTCCTCGTGGCCGTTGTTCTTGGTACCGCCATCGGCTTCCTGCAGAATAATGTGGCTCAGGTTTTCGACGACGCTAACAGCTACGTCACCATCGCTTATCTCTTGCCAATGTTGTCGATTGTTTGGGACAGCAATAAAAAACGAGAACTGCTCCAGGTTTTCTTTGCCAGCACTATCTTTATTTGCGTTAACACCCTCTTCATCTTGTTTCTCTTTACTCATCTTCCAGGGGGCGTACTTACTAGTGTCTACGAATTTGTGCGTGACGCCCGCATTGCTGAAGTTACCTTGCTAACTGGACCAAGCTGGTTTGTGGGTAACTTCTTGTCGAATACTAGCCCGTGGTACTTCCGCGTGTTCCAACCAGCGCATTTCTTCCCGATGGTCATGATCTTCGCCCTGGTCGCCGCTAAGTTTACGGTGTGGAAGAGCGAACGCATGCCGCTGGCCGCCAAGGTGACCCTAATTCTCTGTACCGCCGCTTTCGTCGTCAGCTTGTCCCGCAGCTTTGTCCTAGGTGCCTTAGCTGGAGCTGGCATTGTGGCCTTGTTTGTGCTACTTGATGCGCCGAAAACCATCGGCAAGCATATTTTGAACGCCGGTCGGGTCGGCCTAGTTATGACCTTGGGAGCTGTCTTGTTCTGGGCCGTAATTGTCAGCCCAATTCCTCCGCATCCCAACTTTAAGGAGGCAGCTTTCTATAAGACTACCAAGACCGACGACCGCGAGTTAGCCGTCAGTAGCCGCTGGAACTTGCTTTACCCGATGTACCAGGAGATTGTGGCGAGTCCGATGCTCGGCCGCGGCTTTGGTCACAACGTCACCTTCATTACGGACGACCCTCGCATCCGCGCCACTAACCCAACTGGCGAGTACACCACCTATCGCTTTGAATGGGGCTATCAGGACATTTGGCTCAAGATGGGCTTGCTCGGCCTCATCGCCTTCGTCTGGTACCTCGTGGTCGTCAGCCGCGCCTTCTACTTCACCTACCACAACCACGGCCACCGCTGGCTGACTATTGGCCTCTACGCTGGCGTGGTCGCGCTCTTCATCACCCACGTCTTCTCGCCGTACCTGAATCACCCGATTGGCTTGGGGTATATGATTTTCGTTTTACCGTTTTTTGACTGGGAGGGACTTCATGCGAAGTTGGCGCAAGATGGGGAGAAGGAGATGGTGAGGTTGCCGAAGTTAGTCACAGCTGTAACAAGTAGACAGAGATAGACGTGGTAAGATTGAGGTTCATCTAACTATACCAAATATGGAGCCCCAAGTTATCACTGCATTACATAAGAATTTTGAGGATTGTGTGCACGAAGAGAACGGGGTTGAGTTTTGGTATGCGCGTGAGTTACAGACTTTGCTTGGTTATGGACGTTGGGAGAACTTCGAAAATGCCTTGAAAAAGGCGAGGATTGCTTGTGAGACGGCAAAACAGCCAATGAATGATCATTTTCGTGACGTCACGAAATCATCCCCAATGCCGAATGGCGGAACTCGGGAAGTAGCAGATATTATGCTTACCCGTTACGCTTGCTATCTCATTGCTCAGAATGGCGATCCTCGCAAAGACGAGATTGCTTTTGCTCAGACTTACTTTGCGGTACAAACGAGGAATCAGGAGCTCATCGTCAAGCGTTTGGCGGATTTGGAGCGATTACAGGCTCGTAACAAGCTCACCGAATCTGATAGAGAGTTGTCCGGCGTTTTGTTTGAGCGTGGGGTTGATAATATTGGCTTAGCGCGAATTAAGAGCAAAGGCGATAATGTATTATTTGGTGGTCATAGTACTCAAGAGATGAAGGCTAAGCTCGGTATTCCCGCTAAACGTCCATTGGCCGACTTTTTGCCAGCGGTAACGATTAAGGCGAAAGATTTGGCGAACGAGATTACTAGTTTTAATGTGAAGAAAGAACGAGCGTTATATGGTGAGCAACCAATAGCCGAGGAGCATATCAAGAATAATCAGAACGTCCGCGAGGTACTGCTGAAAAGTGGCATTCAGCCGGAGAATTTACCAGCAGAGGAAGACTTGAAAAAGGTGGAGCGACAGGTGAAGTCTACCGGTAAGAAGCTCGTAAAATAATGATATGGTCAATAAACCTAACAACGAAATAATTATCTACGAAGGGGGTAACGGCGCCCCAAGGCTTGAGGTACGACTTGAAAATGAGACGGTGTGGCTTACTCAAGACCAGATGGCTGAACTTTTTGACAAAGGACGATCCACGGTCGCCGAACATATCTTAAACATCTTTAAAGAAGAAGAACTAGATGAAAAAGTGGTATGTCGGAATTCCCGACGAACCACTAAACACGGTGCAATTGAGGGGAAAACCCAGACATCAGAGGTCAAACTTTACAACCTGGACGTTATTATCTCCGTTGGCTACCGCGTAAAATCTGTTCAAGGCACACAATTCCGCATGTGGGCCACGGCACGTTTGCGAGAGTATATTGTGAAGGGCTTCACCATGGACGACGAACGGCTCAAGGGCAATGGTGGCGGACAATATTGGAAAGAGCTGCTTGAGCGTATTCGGGATATTCGTTCGAGCGAGAAGGCCCTCTACCGTCAGGTGCTCGATTTATACGCTACGAGCATAGATTATAACCCGCAGAGTTCTGAGTCGGTAGCGTTTTTTAAAGTTGTACAAAATAAATTGCACTACGCAACTAATCAACACACGGCTGCCGAAACTATTCACGAACGTGCAGATGCTGCCAAGGATTTTATGGGCCTAACGACTTTTGCTGGGGCCATGCCGGTGCTGGCGGAGGTGAGAATTGCGAAAAATTATTTAACTAAAGATGAACTTTTTCGTTTAAACCGTTTAGTCTCCGCCTTCTTTGATTTAGCAGAAATTAAGGCACAGGAACATGAAAAAATGCGGATGGTAGACTGGATTGCCGAGCTAGACAAATTTGCTGAGAATTTTGGTAAAGGTGCACTGAAAGACGCTGGCTCCATTAGTCACGAACGAGCTGTAGACAAAGCGACGAGTGAATACCGTAAGTATCAAGCTAAGACACTTTCGCCCGTAGAGGAGGCGTATTTAGAGAGTATTAAGGAGGTTCAGAGAATAGTTGAGCATAAGGTGGGCTAAAGTACTAAAAAGTTAGTAAACTATAATATGTCCGACTCCATCGCCAACCTGACTGACCAAGTAGTGAAGTTCCGTGACGCTCGCAACTGGGCGCAGTTCCATAATCCCAAGGATTGCGCCATCTCGCTCCAGCTGGAGGCGACAGAGGTACTGGAACACTTCCAATGGCGTAATGGCGAGGCTCTAACCGAGTATCTCATTACCCACCAGTCAGACGTAGCCGACGAACTCGCCGACGTTCTGTACTGGGTCCTCTTAATGTCCCACGACCTCGGCATCGACATCGGCCAGGCGTTTGAGCGTAAGCTGGTGAAGAATGGGGAGAAGTATCCGGTGGAGAAGAGTAAGGGGAGTGCGGTTAAATATACTGAATTATAAATTTCTATATATGACAATTGATCTTGGAAATATTATTAAAACTGATTTACGGAGGGTATGGCCATTTGAACCAGAGTTCACAAGATGGCTAGCCGAGACCGACAACCTAGCTGCTTTAGGAGAAGAGCTAGGACTAGATCTTTTATTGATTCAAACAGAGGCTAACGTAGGTGACTTTAACGTTGATATTCTTGTAGAAGAAGAGGGAACAGGCATCAAGGCTATTATTGAAAATCAACTTGAAACCACCGACCACGATCATCTTGGCAAGCTTATTACGTATGCCTCAGGACATGGGGCAGGATATATAATTTGGATCTTTAAGGAGGTTAGAGAGGAACATCGTCAAGCAATTGACTGGCTTAATGAACATACTACTGATGAAGTGAACTTTTTTGCTGTAAAGCTCGAGCTTTGGCAAATTGGTGACTCTAAGCCAGCACCAAAATTTGATGTTATTTGTCGTCCAAATGAATGGGCAAAGACAATTAAGAATGCTTCTGGGAGAGGTGAACCAAGCGAAGGTAATCTTCGTCAACTTGAGTTTTGGACGGCTTTGCATGAGTATGGTGTTGAGCATTATAAGGATATACGCTTCCAGTCACCTCGCGCGCAGGCGTATATGGACGTATCTATTGGTAGTAGTAAGGCCCATGTGACGATGGTTATTCGCTCGCAGAAAAAGATCATGAGTTGCGAGCTTTTTATTTCTAATAATAAGCCACTATTTGATGGTTTGTTAGAGCGTAAAACAGCGATAGAAAAGGAAATCGGCATGGAGCTAGATTGGCAAAGACTCGAGCATGCTAAGGCTGCCAGGGTTATCATCTCCCATGAGTTTTCTATGGAGGATTTGGATAGACGTATCGATTATTTCAATTGGTTATTGAAGAATATTTCATCGTTTAAACGAGTTTTTGCCAGGCATGTTAAAGAGGTCGAGCAAAGTCTTTAAATAAGGCGTCGCATTATGCAATGTCGATTATGTTTAAAAGAGACCGTGCTCTTAAAAAAGTCTCACATTTGGTCAGATTTTTTATATACACAAATGTACGATGACAAGCATCGACTTGTTAATTTATCATTACAGAACTATAGGTCAAAATTCGTTCAAAGTGGTTTACATGAGGCCGATATACTTTGTGCAAAATGCGATAATGAAGTCATTAACCAATATGAAACTTATGCGAAAACTGTCTTTTGCGACGAAGTAATTCCTCCGGTTCAAGTTAATTATTTTCGGAAGGAGGATGGGTTAGAATATACGGTGATCAACGGGTTAGATTATACAAAATTTAAGCTCTTTTGTCTCTCATTATTATGGAGAGCAAGTATTTCAAATTTACCTTTTTTCGCTAAAGTGAAGCTTGGCAAATATGAAGAGGCGATTAGAGAGATGCTCAATTCTGGTAATGCCGGTGAATTGGGTAGCTTTCCATGCATGCTCTCCCGCTACCATAACCAAAATCTACCGAGCGAGATTGTTGGTGAGCCGAGAGAAATCAGAGTCCCGTCAGCGGGGGTGAAGTATCAAAATATTGGCTATGTATTAGTGATTGGTGGGTGGGTATTTATATATAATATTACTAACAAAAACACAGATGAAGTATTTGGTGAGACTGTTATAACTAAGGAGGGGAGAATAATGATCCCGCATATTCCATATGACCAGGGGGTAAAAATACTGAATCATTTGTTTAATAAAAAAATATTCATCTAATTAATCTTACACAGCCTAGTTGCTTGAATATGTGCTAGAATACCTCGCAGTAACCTCCTACCTATGCTGAAACTCCACTTTGAACCCAACCTCCAGTACCAACTCGATGCCATTGCGGCGGTGACGGGGCTATTTGCTGGTGCGCCGTATATTAGGCCTGAGGAGAGATTGTTCGAAGGCGTTTGTGCCAACAAGGTTGGGCTTAGTGATGAGGAGATTTGGGCTAATAGGGATAGGATTGCTGAGAATAACGGGATTATTGAGGTTAAGGCCATGACTGACATGGATTTTTCAATCGAGATGGAGACTGGTACTGGTAAGACTTATGTTTATTTGCGAACCATTTTTGAGCTGAACAAAGTTTACGGTTTGTCCAAGTTTATTATCCTCGTGCCGTCTATTGCTATTAAGGAAGGTGTGTTATCCACCTTACGGAGCGCTAGCGAGCATTTTAAAGCGTTGTATGGGGTAAATTACCGGGCTTTCGCTTATGACAGTAAGAAGCCGGCGATGGTTCGCGGTTATGCCCAGTCGGGTGATTTGCAGATCATGGTCATGAATACCCAGGCTTTTGTGGGAGAGAACAAGATTATCAATCAGTTGCGAGACAGCAACGGTGGTGAACGGCTAATCGATTTGATCGGACAGGTGCAGCCTGTGATTATTCTCGATGAACCCCAGAAGGGCATGGACACTGACAAGGCGACTGAGCAGATTGCGAACGGCTTGAAGCCGATATTGAAGTTACGCTATTCGGCAACGCATAAAGTGCTTAAGAATTTGATTTATCAACTGACGCCGTTTGATGCGTATAGTAAGAAATTGGTTAAGCAGGTTGAGGTATTATCCGTACATGAGCAGAATACGGAGAGCTCGGCGAATATTGCGATCAAGAGTGTTGATTTTGTAGCTGGCAAGCAACCAGCTGCTACGCTCGAGGTAATGGTGAGATTAGCGGGAGGAGAGTTTAAGTTGAAAAATATTAAAGTAGGTAAGGATACGGATTTGGCGGTAAAGACCAATAATTTGGTTTATGATGGTTGGGTAGTGGAGAGAATTTGGAAAGACATGAATGACGAAATAGCTCGAGTTCGTTTTACCAATGGTGAAGAACTCAAGATGGGCGCCAGCCGCGGGGAGGATAAAGAGGCAGTGTTTAGAGAACAGATTCGCTTGACGGTAGTTCAGCACTTTAAAAAGAAGGAAAAATTGCAAGAGCAAGGAATCAAAGTTCTATCATTGTTCTTTATTGATCGGGTCGCTAATTACCAGGATGAGAATGGTTTGATTAGGCGTTTATTTGTTGAGGCTTATAGTGATGAGTATAAAAAGAAATACGGAGTGTACCCAATGAATACAACTACAGTTCACAATGGTTATTTCGCCAAGACTGGTAAGGGTGAGTGGACGGATAGTGAGTCAGCTATGAGTAAGAATGCCGAAGTGTTCGATTTGATCATGCGTGATAAGGAGCGATTGCTTAGTTTTGCTGAGCCTTTAGAGTTTATTTTTTCGCACTCGGCATTGGGTGTAGGTTGGGACAACCCAAATATTTTTAACATTTGTACTTTGAATGAGACGCAAAGTGCCATTCAGAAACGCCAAGAGATTGGACGTGGTTTGCGTATTTGTGTCGACCAGACTGGTAATCGAGTAAGGGACCCGGAAAAACTAGAAGAAGGTTTGCCGGTCAACGTGTTGACGGTTATTCCTAATCAAAGTTATGAGGGCTTTGTGGCACAATATCAAGCCGAATTGGCAGTTGAATATGGAGATGTGGCTAAAGACTTGAAAATTGTGGACGCTCGCAAGGTAGCGACCACGGTTAAGCGTAATGAAGCGGTTTTTGAGAGCAGTGATTTTGATCGTTTATGGGAGGTGATTTCGCGTAAGACTAAGTTTACTGTTCATTTTGATGAAAATCTTTTGATTAGCGAGTGTATCCGTGAACTGGATAAGATGTCTGTACCTAAGCCAATGTTACAGACTAAGTTAGGTAGAATTAATTTTACTGTAGGTAAAGCTGGAGAAACTTCGATTGCCAGTGAATATATTGGTGAGAGCGCAATAGAAGTTGGTGGGATGTCAGCTAGCAAGATTAATCTAGTCTCAGAACTTGCTGATGAGTCGACCTTGTCTGAAAGTGCAGTGCAGCAGATTTTGGCCGGCATGAAAGATAAGAAGAAAGTGGCCAAGAATCCAGTAGCTTTTTTGGCGAAAGCGACTCTTGCGGCTAAGAAGATTGTTAAGCAAACTATGGTGCGTTGTGTGAGTTATGAGGCGCTGAATGAGTCTTGGGATAAGTCCGAATTCAAAGAAATGTTTGAGACGAGACAAGACGTTCTGCCGGTCCAGCACGGAGTTTATGATCATGTGGTGTTTGATAGCAGAATTGAAGAGAGGTTTGGTCAGGAGATAGATAATGAGAATAGAGTGCGGTGTTTTATCAAATTGCCAGAGTGGTATAAAATTAAAACGCCAGCAGGTGACTATAATCCAGACTGGGCATTGGTAATTGAGAAGAAAACGCTAGATGACGAAGTTTCGACTAAATACAGCTTTGTGGTTGAGACTAAGGGCTTTGACGCGGGTCAGCCTCGTCTTGACGAAGATGAGCGAGCAAAGATTGCTTGTGCGATTGCTCACTTTAAGGCGATAGGTTTAGAAGATTACTACGTGACTGAAACTTTCCCGCCGTTGGTTGATGTCTCGAGAGTCGAAGAAATGAAAGCTAGTAATATTTTGGCGGATTAATAGGCCTATATGAATAACGAAATCACTAAAAATATTACCTCACCTGATTGGCGTGAAGAAAGATTGGCAGTAATTAAAAAGCTGTATCCAGATTTGTTTACGGATGAGGGACTAATCAGCATTGATGAGATCCATGCCTTGGCGCATAACTACGATTTGTCGTTAGGCGAAAAGTTTGAGTTCAAATGGCCAGGGAAGATGCAGGCTAAGAAGAACGCCTTTACGAGTAGTAAGGCCCGTCTAGCGCCAGACTTTGAGCGTAGTGTGAACTTCGACGAGACCAAGAACGTTATCATCGAGGGGGAGAACTTGGAAGTGCTTAAATTGCTATCCAAAGCCTATTACAATAAGGTGAAGTGTATTTATATCGATCCTCCTTATAACACTGGCCATGATTTTGTTTACTCCGACGACTACTCCGAAGGCAAGCAGGCTTATTGGGAGAAGAATGGCGTGTTCCGCGATGGCGTAAAGGTGGACACTAACTCGGAAAGCGCCGGACGCTATCACACCAACTGGCTCAACATGATGATGCCACGTTTACTCTTGGCGCAGATGATACTCAAAAACGACGGGGTGATTTTTGTCAGCATTGATGATAATGAAGTGCATAATTTGAGGAAGTTGATGGATGAGGTGTTTGGAATGGAAAATTTTGTTAGTCAATTGATTTGGGAGAGGGCTTATGCTCCGAAAAATGATGCCAAGTACATTTCTAACAGCCACGATTATGTATTGATGTACGCAAAAAGTATTCCCGACTTTACGGTAGGAAAATTAGAGCGTTCTCAAGAAGCCAATGATCGTTATCAGAATCTAGATAATGATCCTCGTGGCGCATGGAAGGCTAGTGACATGTCGGTAAAAACTTATAGCGCTAACAATGACTATCCTATAACTACTCCCTCGGGAAGAGTTGTAGAGCCTCCAGCAGCGCGCTGCTGGAGTCTCTCAAAAAATGCATTTTTTGAGAGACTCGAAGACAATCGAATTTGGTTCGGCAAGGACGGAAATAGTGTACCTTCCATAAAAAGATTTTTGTCGGAGGTTAGAGAAGGAATGACGCCAACCTCAATATTATTTTATAAAGATGTCGGCCATAGCCAGGAGGGAGCGAAAGAGGTGAAGCAACTATTTAATGATAGCGTTAATTTTGATGGCCCGAAACCAGTAAGGTTAATTACAAGATTATTAACTCTCGCTAACGTTGATGTATCAGATCTTGTTGTAGATTTCTTCGGAGGTTCGGGTACGACAGCACAGGCGGTGATGGAATTGAATAAAGAAGATGGTGGGAATAGGCAGTTTATTTTGGTGCAGATCCCTGAGGCGATCGCTGAGGATAGTGAGGCGTATAAAGCGGGGTATAAAAAGATTTCCAGTATTACGATTGAACGGGCTAAAAGGGCCGGGGAGAGGATTAAGGCTGAGAAGCCAGAGGTTGATATTGGGTTTAAGGTATTCAAGTTGACGACTAGCGTCTTCCCAGAGAATAATTTTGAGTCGGATCCTGAGAAGACGGACGAAGAGAACGTACAGGCGTTTGAAGAACATTTGGCGCGAGCTAAGCAGCAGTTGATGTTTACACCGGAGGGTAAAGAGACGGATTTGTTGTATGAGACTTTGGTGAAGCAGGGCTTTATGCTGACCATGCAGAAGGAGCAGTTGCCGGAGTTCACTCGTAACGTGGTGTGGAGGGTGACTGATGGCGATAGGACGGCAATTGTCTGCTTGGATGCTGATTTGCATGAGGATACGGTAGAGGAGCTAACTAAATTCAAGGATACCCGTTTTATTGGCTTACACCGCGCTGTCGATACCACGAAGAAGTGGAAGCTGTCCCAGGCGTTTGGGGAGATGATGGGGTTGGTTTAAGATTTTATGTTTGGTGCTATGGAGTGGATTGCAGAATTTTTATTGGCTCCACTGTTGGTCGGCGTAGCGGTTTTTATCGGTCAGCTGGCATTCTCATATTATCAATTACCTAAACCATCACTTAAATTAAAAGCAACCGATACCAGGACAATAAATCAAGTTACTCTAACTTTTTTTCTAGTTAACGAAGGAAGAACTGCTCTTCACACCCCTCTATTGAATTTAGACTTAGGTTCAGTTAGTCTTATATCTGGCGATTTTATAGTTGGGCATTCCGGTCGTTTAATCTATAAACATGCTAATCCATTACTGCCGGGAGGAATAGGTTTGGTTTTGCATTTAACAATAAATGGAGAGATACCTCAAATAATTAACTATATTATACAGGGGGAGGAGAAGCGGCACACTGGGAAAATTGATATTGAGCAATGGAATCGAGAAACTAAAGAAGTTAATTAACTAATTTATGGATAAAACAATTCATGATGTTTTGCTGGAATATCTAGAAGCACGGGCTAAAGTTTCAAGTCTGGCGGTTTTAGCTTGTCATCAAGATGCCGTGGGATTGTTTGAGGATTATTGTGACGGTTACTGCACCGATTTCTTGGAAGATGAAGAGTTGGAGACATTTGAAAGGAGTGAGTTTAAAGGGGAGAGATTCACAGAGTATTTTAGTGCTGAGTTTTTGGATGGAGTATTTTTTGCTGATTTTATTAGTTATTTTTTACCACGTAAGATGCTGTGTGGTAATGATAGAATTCGACGATTAGCTAGAGCGATTTTGCAGTGTTATAGTTGGTGTTTAGAAAATGGGCATGTTAAGGTTGATCAAGACGCACCGATGACTATTAATTAAGGAGATGAGGGCGGCATTTAACGAGGAGTTGAAGAGATTTGATGCTTTATCTGAGGAATAGATTAAGAATTTATTTAAGTTAAATATGACACTAACACAACAGCAAAAAGATGAAATGTGGGGCGATAAGCCATATTCTCAGGTAAGGTTGATTACCGAAACACGAATATGGGGAGACGCTGTTAGCAGAGTTTTTATAACTGTGGAAATTGACCTCAATCCTTTAACATTTAATCTAATTAAGAAGCATCGAGTATTATTCAAGGATGACGAAGAGGTGCAGCAATTACTAGATCAAGCAGAGGATTGCGGAGAAAAGGAAGGTTTTGTGACTTGTGCTTTTCTTGAAGAATATACCGGTGAGGTTGTGCTAGCTAGAGCTGCTAAGCGAGCCAAGGAGTGTGAAGATATGTTGATTGGATTGCATGAATTTGTCATGGCGAAACTTGATATACCACCGGTAGTTAAGTCGCCGTTGCAGGTAAAGAGTTCAAGTCGTAAATTATCACAAAAGCAAATTATTAAGCAGCGTGTTTTGATTGAGCATGACCTACTTGATATGCTTGAATTGGTTGAAGGTGGCCATACACTACAGGAGATTAAAGACATGATTTATAATGAGGAAGAGACAGACGACATGACTGATATTCTAGCTATATTTGATGATGGTGGTCGGAAGATTGACTTGGGTGACGCTATAGAGCTAGTAACGAATGCTTGGAACTATTTCCCTCATAAGGCTTTGAATGGTTTGGCACCGGTTGAGTTGAGATAACTGTTAAGTTTCGTGGTTGAGTCAAAGGCAGATGGGAGGAGTTGTTTGGAATTATAGTCGAACGTCACCCTGTCTTGATATAATAGAAAAGTTATTGATAAGCTCTCATGTTGGTTTTTATTGATGAATCTGGAGATACTGGTCTGAAGCTGGCCGCTGGGTCGAGCAAATATTTTGGTATTTCTTTGGTGGCATTTTGGGATAGCGACGAGGCTACAGCTTGTGATCAGAGGATAGAGTTATTGAAACGTGAACTCGGGTGGAGAGCTGGTCAGGAATTTCACTTTAAGCGTAATTCAGCGAGGGTACGCAAGGCATTTTTAGAGGCGGTAGGGCCTTATGGATTCTTCTATTACGGAATTGTTATCAATAAGGACAAATTATACGGAGAAGGATTCAAGAACAAGAGCTCATTCTATAAGTACGTCTGTGGTTTAGTATTTGAAAATGCCAAGGGAAGAATTTCTGAGGCTATTGTGGTGATCGATGAAAGTAGTGGAGATGATTTTCAGCAACAGTTAGCTCGTTATCTGCGACAAAAAGTTAAAGGAAATACTGGAGAATCAGTTATTAGAAAAGTTAAGATGCAAAGGTCGCAAAGTAATAACTTATTGCAATTAGCAGATTATACGGCCAGTATTACTTGTCGTTCTGTTCAGAGCGGGCAGTCGAGATCAGACGAGTTCCGTCGGCTAATAGCTCACAGAGAAATTTTTGTACAAACCTGGCCTTCGTTATAAAACAAAAGCCTCATATCCTATCCCTTTCGGGAACGCAGCGATAAACGCTACAGTTCGGATATGAGGCACTTCCAACTAAATTATTCCAGAAATTTTGCTTTTTGTCAAAGTTATCAACAACACCAAAGATCCTCTACACCTCTCCTCATGGCGCAGGCCGCATTCAGGTACGCGTGGAGCTGGGGAGTGTGTGGTTGAGTCAGAAGATGATGGCGGGTTTGTTCGGGGTGGATGTGCGGACGGTGAATGAGCATTTGCAGAATATATTCAAAACTGCTGAGCTTAGCCAGAATACAGTTATCCGGAAATACCGGATAACTGCAAAGGATGGGAAAAAGTACAATACGCAGTTCTACAATCTTGATGCGATTATCTCCGTGGGCTATCGCACCAAGCCGGCTGTGGCTACGCATTTTCGGCTGTGGGCTACAAAGGCGTTACAGACGGCAGTCAGCACTGGCCAGGTGAACCAGGCCGCCTCGCCCAACGTCGACGCTGATAGTGACGACTTGGCGTATAATCAGGAGGACACAAGTACAGAGGAATATGTGGAGTTGTAGGATTGCTTAAAGGAGTGAGATTTGATGATAGTGTCAATTATCCACACATTGAACTGTTTGACATTACGACATTAAAAAGCTACACTTTAGTTATGTCTAAACTATATTGTCCACTTATCAAAAAGCTGCGGTTAGAGCGAGGCTGGTCACAATTGGAGGTGGCGGAGAGACTCGAGATTTCGCGCTCGAGTTATATTGCCTTTGAACAGGGAAAAAGAGAGCTCACTTTCGGGGAGGCGGAAGTATTGAGTCAGATTTTTGATATTTCGTTTGAGGATATTAGAGCTGGTAAGGTTGTCTGCCATGAGGTAATGCAAACCAAGTCGAATAAGAATGAAACTAAGCCTGTAGTTGTTGCTGAGGATAGAATTTCGGTGCCGCAGGAGAGAGTCGAGAAGTTCAAACAAGTTTTGTTGTATATTTTGTTGAAAATTGGGGGTAAACCGAATGTCGGCCAAACTACTCTTTACAAAATTTTGTATTTTATTGACTTCGATTATTACGAAAAGTATGACGAGCAGCTGATTGGTGCTCGTTATATTAAAAATACGCATGGGCCGACGCCAGTTATCTTTGCTAAGATAATTCAGGAGTTGGAGGAATCGGGTAAGCTCGAAACTATTAAGAGTAAGTTTTATAAATACGACCAAACTAAGTATTTAGTTAACCCGAATGAAGCTATTAGCTTGACGGAATTATCTGGCATGGAGATAGCTCATATTGATTGGGAGCTCAATAGATTGTCAGACATGACAGCAGCGCAGATTTCGGCTTTATCGCATAAGGATACGCCGTGGTTTATTGCTAAGGATAGGCAGGTGTTAGATTATGAGTTCGTCTTTTATCGACCGGTGGAAACTTCGGTTGGGGAATATGACCAACTTTAGAGAACTGCCAGAGTTTTCTCGAGAGTTTAAAAGACTAAATAAGAAATACCCAAGCTTGGTTGAAGATCTAGGCAGACTCCAAATCTTGTTGGAGCAGTATCCATTAGGAACTGGCAATAATTTCTCGATACTACAGAAGGCGAATGAAGTCACAATTATTAAATCACGATTATCATGTCGAAGCCTGCGAAATCATGCGATACGAGTTATTTACGCCTATCACGAAACTTCTCTAACCTTTTTATATATAGAAATATACTTTAAGGGAGATAAAGCTAATGAGGATCGCGCAAGAATTGTTGAATACCTTAAAACTCTATAGCTATGCTCATCACCAAAACCGATTACCTGGAATATACATTTTGTCGCAAGAACCTGTGGCTGCGTAAGCATAAGCCCGAGTTATTTGTAGATGTGGAGTTTAGCGACTTTGAGAAGAAGATTATCGAGGATGGTAACTTGGCAGAGGCGGCTTGTAGACTCCTTTATCCAGAAGGCGTGCTCGTCGAATCACATCATGGCCAAGCGGTGATTGATACTAAGAAGGTCATGGAGGAGAAGAAGACTATTTTTCAGGCGACGTTCCAGGAGGACGTATTTTACTTACGGGCGGATATTTTGTGTTTTAATGTAGAGCTCGGCGGTTGGGAGTTATGGGAGGTGAAAGCGACGAATGAGGTGAAGCGTAAAGTGCCGCATCACCACGTCAACGACTTGGCTTTTCAGAAAATTGTCATTGAGGCGTGTGGGGTGAAAGTAGTTAAGACCGGCGTCATTCATTTGAATCGTGAATATCGTAAAAATGGCAAGGTGGTGAATTGTGAGTTATTCATCGAATCTGATTTGACGGGTGAAGTGACGGCGGCGGAAGAGCAGGTAAAGGGGGAGATGATGCAGATGAAGGAGTGTTTGACGTTGCCGGAGGAAAAGGGTTGCGCTTGCGTGTACGAGGGGAGGAGTAATCACTGCTCCACTTTTGCGTATTCCAATCCTGAAGTGCCCGAGTATTCAGTGCACAATTTCAACCGGATTGGCATGAGCAAGAAGAAGTTGATTGATTGGGTGGACCGGGGGGAGTTGGCGTTGACGGACATTCACAATCCAGAAGACTTGAATGCGGCGCAAAAGTTGCAGTATGAGTCTTATGTGCTCGGGAAGGCCATCATCGACTATGGGGCCATTAAAGAGGCGCTCGGCGGCTTGGTGTTCCCTTTGCAGTTCTTTGATTACGAGGGCTACTCGAGTGCCATTCCCATGTTCGACGGCTTTGGAGCGTATGAGCAAATTCCTTTCCAATACTCGCTCCACATCATGGGAGCAGATGGGGAGATTGAGCATCGTGAGTTTCTCATCACCGAGCCCGAGGGTGATTTGACCTTGCCACTTATTGAAAGGATGAAGCTCGACCTCGATCCTAACGGGACGGTAATCAGTTGGTATAGTAGTTATGAGAAGCAGCGTAACGATAAGCTAGCTGAACTGCATCCTGAGCACGCCTCGTTCTTGAAAGAAATTAATGACAAGATGTTCGACTTGATGACGATTTTTTCTGATGGCTATTACGTCGACCCGGCTTTTAAGGGGAGTGCAAGTATTAAAAAAGTTTTGCCAGTACTCGTTCCCGAGCTCAATTACAGTGTGATGAACATCAGCAAGGGCGACCAGGCGAGTGAGCGTTGGGAGAAGCTCATCTTAGCGTCGACGTCGGCCAGTGATAAGGAGAAGATTAAACGCGATTTGCTCGACTACTGCGCGCTCGACACTTGGGCGATGGTGGAGATTTATCGGGTGTTGAAGGGATTGTAGAAGGGATTGGTGAATACACCTGGGGTATAAACCAGGGGTATTCACCTGTGGTATAATCTGGCCATGTCGTTATCCATTGGCCCAACAATAAAAGTTTACTGGCGACACGTGAGGCGTTATCCGGTTGCGCTCGCGTTTCTACTTATTGTTTTGGTGGCCCTCAACTTGCTTAACTTGGTGCCAGCCTTGCTCAACAAGCAATTTTTTGACGCGTTCACCACAGGTCAGACTGGTGCCGACCTGGCGTCGACCTTGATTAGCGTGCTGGTTTGGATAGTTGGCGTTAACTTTGGCCTGTGGCTTTTGCAGCGTTGTGCCGACGTCACTAACAACTTTATTCAGCCGCGCGTCATCATTGACCTCGAGCAAACGGCCTTCGAGCACCTCCTCGATCACTCCTACCGTTTTTTCACCGACAACTTTGCCGGTTCACTGGTCAAAAAAATCCATCGTTTCGGCCGCGCCTTCGAGCGCATCATGGACCAAATCATCTGGAAGCTGGTCCAGATTTTTATTAGCATTATTGGTACTATCGTCATCTTCTATTTACGTAGCCCATTGTTTGCCGCAATTCTGAGCGGCTGGGCAGTTTTGTTCGTGGTCGTCAACATTATCGTGGCTCGCTGGAAGCTTAAATACGACTTGGTGCGCGCTGAGCTCGACACGGAATCAGGCGGTAAGCTGGCCGACGCCGTGAGTAATGCGACAACTATTCAGCAGTTCGTCGGAAAAAAGTTCGAAGCCGCCAGGTTCTGGGAAGTAAATTCACGTTGGCGTAAAATGGTGAGCTTCACCTGGAATTTGGGTAGCGTGAATGACGGCGTGCAAGCTGGCTTCATGTTCGCGTTACAAGGCGTGGCCATGTATGTGGCTATTAACCTGTATGTGCAAGGAAAGATGACGCTAGGCGACTTTGCCCTCATTCAGACGGCACTTGTGGCCTTGTTCATGCGGCTGTACGACTTCGGACGGGTCATTCGTGATCTCTACGACGGTTTTGCCGACGCCAAGGAAATGGTGGACGTCCTCGAATTGCCTTTTGAGATTACGGATAAGCGTGGAGCTAAAAAACTCTTAGTCAAAAAAGGTGAAATCAGTTTTAAAAACGTCTCCTTCGGATACAATCTCGATCGTCCAATCATGGAGGATATGAACCTTGATATAAAAGCTCGTGAGAAAATTGCTTTTGTTGGACCGAGCGGAGCAGGAAAGAGTACTGTTATCAAACTACTCATGCGCTTCTTTGATGTCACTAAGGGTAGTATTACCATCGACGGGCAGGATATCAGCAAAGTGACGCAGGACAGTTTGCGCTCGCTCGTTTCGCTCGTGCCGCAGGACTCATTGCTCTTCCACCGCACCATCATGGAGAACATCCGTTACGGCCGGCGTGAGGCTAGCGATAAGGAGGTGATTGCTGCCAGCAAGAAGGCGCACTGTCACGAGTTCATTGCGGAGTTACCACTGGGCTACAGCACCAAAGTCGGTGAACGGGGGGTGAAGCTTTCCGGCGGTGAACGTCAACGTGTGGCTATCGCCAGGGCTATTCTTAAAAACTCGCCCATTCTCGTGCTCGACGAGGCCACAAGCAGTTTGGACTCCGAAAGCGAGGCTCTTATTCAAGACGCCCTGAGTGAGCTCATGAAGAGTAAAACTGTCATCGTTATCGCGCACAGATTATCGACGATTATGCAGATGGACCGCATTGTGGTCATCGAAAAAGGCGACGTGATCGACGCCGGCACGCACGCTGAATTAATTAAACACGAAGGGACGTATAAAAAATTGTGGAGTATCCAGGCTGGCGGATTTTTGCCTTAGATTGACTCGTTCACCTGCCAAGGCTCATCGCTCGCACCTGACAGGCTCACTAAAAAGTTTACAGGAGACTCGTACCACTCAACTCACGGTGCCCAGCAATGAAAGCGGCGGTAGGCATGCGTTTACCAGCGGTGGGCTGGATTTCGATAATTTCCAAAGCGGAGGAACCGGTGCCGATAAACAGCCGGTTGCCCTGAATCAAGACCTGGCCCGGTGGCAATTCTTGTGCTGTAATTTTGACCGAGAAAATTTTTAAATCATGAGTCGACGTCCCAGGCCAGGGATTCAAGCCGCGAACATGAGCGTAGATAACTTCGGCTGGTTGCGACCAGTCGATGATACCGTCGGCGCGAGAAAGCAGGGAACAGATAGTGGCGCTAGCGTGATCTTGTTCGGTTGGGGTAATTTCGCCGAGAGTAAACTTTTTGAGAGTTTCAATTAATAGAGGCACGCCAGTAGCGACTACTTCGGCCATCAGCGATTCGCTGGTGGTCTGTGGAGTAATTGATAACTTCGTTTGCGCCAAGATTGGCCCGTGGTCCATGAGAGCGTCGAGTTTCATTATCGAAATACCAGTTTCCGTCTCACCAGCTGCGATTGCGGATTGCATGGGGGATGGGCCGCGATATTTTGGCAATAGTGACGGGTGGACGTTGATTACGCCGAGCTTGGGCAAGTCGAGCACGATTTGCGGGATAATGCGACCGTAGGAAACGACTACAAAAGCGTCGGCGTTAAGTTGGCGCAGAGATTCAATAAAGGCTTCGTCCTTGAGCTTGGTTGGTTGGAAGACTGGGATATTGTGAGACAGAGCTAGCTGTTTAGTGGGTGGTGCGGTCAAAATCTTTTTACGGCCGAGTGGTTCGTCCGGCTGACAAACCACGCCAACCACCTCAAACTCCGACTCATTCATGAGTCCTTGCAAAAAGTCTGCAGAGAATTGCGGCGTACCGAAGAAAATTATTTTCACATTATAAGCGCGACTTAGCATCGGTATAAACCTTGTCCGCGCGATCAATGAACAGAATACCGTCCAAGTGGTCAATCTCGTGCTGGAAGATAATCGCCAGCAAGCCGTTAGCTTTAATGTCGACCGTTTCGCCTAGTCTGTTCTTGGCCGTCACCTTTACGCTGGAATTACGCTTAACGGTGCCTGACATACCGGGCACAGAGAGGCAGCCTTCGGTGCTTGGCACCAGGCGCACTGAGCGCGAGGTGATGACTGGGTTAATAAAAGCCTCGTTGCCGTGGGGCGTCTCAGCAATAATAATACGCAGGTGAGCGCCAACTTGTGGAGCCGCCAAACCAACGCCGTCTTCTACCTGCATGGTGACAATCATGTCGTCAATCAATTTTTGGGTATGCGGCAGCAAAATATCCTCGTCGCTTAAAGCTTCGGAGAGTACACGGAGTTCAGGATTAGGATTGCAGAGGACTGTTAGGGCTGACATAGGTGCGATCAATAGAAATTACAGCGGTATCGGGCAGGGTGGCTAAAGTGGCAATAATTTCGTCCAGCTTATTGTACGGAATTCGCCCGATCGCTTCAAGCTTTTCAGGTACGTCGACGAAGGTCTGGTTAGTCACGGCAATTAAGGCAGCAGAATCAATGTGGCGAACCGTCACCTGGGCAGCGAACGGTGGTAAGCCGTAATTTTGCCGGGTGGCCGTTTCGTTCTCTAGCCAGACTGCGGCGTTCTTCATCGCGTCGATGAGATCCGGTAGCCAGGTTTGGACGACGACTGTGGCGTTTTGCTGTTTGCCGAAACTTGCTAGTCGATGCAGTTTGCGCGCTGTCTCCTCTTCCGCCCGAAAATTCTCGGGGTTGAGCGAAAGATCCGCAGCCAGGTCGGCCACCAGCCCATATTCTTTACGCGCGAACGGCTCGACCAAGCTGGAAAAGAAATACTCGGTCACCAACTGAATTTGCGCCTGCCGTCCTTCCGTGTGGTTCTTCTCCACGCGGCCCACGGTGTAAGTGGGGAACAGGGCGACCAGGGCCTTTTCCAAGTGAGCGTTGCCAATGCCTTTGAGGCTAAGGTGGCCTACTTGGCAGGCCCCACACTTTTCAGGAATGGGCCAGATGTGGCCGCAGCGTAAGCAGTTGGCCATTGGCGGCCGAATGGACGGAACGTTGCCGCAAGTTGGGCAAACCACCATGGCGCTGCAGCTAGAGCAAACAACTCGCTTGGCAACGCCTTTGCGGTTATAGAAAAGTAGCACCTTTTTTTGGCTTTGTAAAGCATTATTTACCTCAGCTAGCAGCGTTTCGCTCAGTAATTGCGTGGCCGTTTGCTCGTCTGGTTTACGTAAATCGACGACGCTGAGATCAAGCGGGGTAGGGGCGTAGCAGGGTAGCGGGGTAGTGGTTAAAGCAATCTCCTCAGGACGCGGCAGATAATCCGTGGTCACAAACAATGCACCGTGCTGCCGGGCCTGAGCCTCGGCGCACAGTCTGTTATCGAGCCTGGGGTTACGACGGTCGGAGAAATGGTCATCCGTGCCAGTGCTCATGAGGAGAACAGTGTCGATTTTATGCGCTGGAATAAGTGTGGCCTGCAACGTTCCAATTAAAGTTTGCAGCCGGCCAGTCCGCCAGGCATGAATAATCTTTTCACGCTCGTACGGTTTGGTGTGGCCGTGGAGTGTGGCTGTGCTCTTCCCAAGATCGATCAGCCGACCAAGCAGCTCGACATCCCGTTCGCGGGGCATGATGATGAGCATCTGTCCTTTTGTTCTTTGACGAAGAAGTTTGGCTAGGGCGAACGAGGCTTCGGTGCCCAATTGGCAGACAATATCAGTCTGAGGTACATCGCCAAGGCTTGGGGACCATAGTTCGTCGGGTCCTGCCGCACTTGGCTTTATTAATTTAACGATTTGCTGTAACTGCTCCACCAGGTCTCTTGGTAGTGAAAGTTGCATGTTATTTTGCGACACTAGACGTGGCGCGGATTGCTCATTTTTCAGTACCCCGAATGAAGATAAAAAAATAGTGGAAGGTGACTGCGCAATTGTTTGGGCCAGATTCACTAAGCGGTCAATGTCGGCCTTGGCTAAGGCCCGCGGGAAGGCGACGTCTATTGCTTGGGCTAGTTTGCTCCGCACCTCTGTCACCTCGGTCAAAGCCACCGCTACCGCCAGGATAACCCGATTATGAAATGGCACGTGCACCAAGTCACCGGGCGAGACGCTCAGTCCCTCCGGTAACTCATAATCAAAGACGCCGAATCGCCGCGGCAATCGTAAAATGGGGTAAACTCGGAGGAACATAACTACCAACTACCTACTCTAAAATGAAATTTACCACAGCCAGGCCAACCCCGAAAGGGTACTCGTAACTTAACAAATTGGTTAATACAGGCATGCCGTCGAGAACGCCAAGTAGAATGAGTAGTTTGAAATAGGCTGACTCTTGAGCCTCGTGACGAAGCTTTTCCTCAATTTGCAAGAGGCCGACCACGTTGTGCTGTTCGAGTAGCGTCAATAAGGCGTCGTCGTATTCGGCGCCGCTTGTGTGAAGGCCGCCTGGAGCAAAGTCTGTTAAAGTATGAGCCAGGTCACCCGCGGAAATAACGGCGATGCGTTTTTTGCTCTCAACGAGCGTGTGTTTGAGGGATTGGCCAAAGGTAAAGTGAGCCTTGGGGTCCAGGTCGCACGGGCTGATTGGTACGACGCGGATGTTTGGTAAGTGTTCGGTGAGTAAGTCAAGCGGGATAGCGGCGGCGAAGTTGAGATGTGGGTCAGTTGTTAGGGTTACGGCTTCGTCGAACTTGCGTAAGGCGCGCTGCAAGGCGTCGATTAAACCGAAATCAGGATGATAAGTTTGTTTGTAGCTCAAGTCGCCCACGTTCGCTAGGTCTGCAGCATAAGGATCACTGACGGAAATGGAGAAGGCCTCGCTGTAACGCGTGGGTTGATCGCTAATTAGCACGATGGTATCTGGCTTGGTGGCGTACAACTCATCGGCCAACTGGTCCATGGCAGCGCAGGTTTTTTTGACTGCTCCAATCCGGTCACCGCTGATAGACGGTAATAGTAGTGGAGAATTAGGAACATGCGCTGCGAAAACAATCATATTATTCCGAAGTTAGATCTGCGCCGAGGGGGTGCAGGGCGAGGGCTTCGTCGTTAATGGTCAATACATGACTGAAAGACCAACCAAAGCTGTGGAAGGTGGCCTCGGAATCAATAGCGCGACGCATACCGTCAGTGATGACATAGACTGTGGGATCGAGCACGCCTTTGACTAGGTTACCGTCGGGCAAGAGTAGCGCTTTGCCTTCTTTGTATTGCTCGATAACTACTGAGTCAACTGGCGTTGGTTGCTCGTTGGGGAAGCGGGCGGTGAGAATAGCTGGGTCCACAATCACCTGGCGGATACCATCGCGAACATAGTACACAGCCTTGTTCGACTTTAATTGGTAGAGCTTGCCGGTTGGGTCGACCGTGGCGTTAGTAATATTGTTACCCATGGTGTAGGCGTCACGTTCAGCGTTGGTGATACCCACAATTTCGTCGCTTGAAAAGCCGATCGATTTAAAAGTTTCATTACTATCAATTTTACGGAGACTGTCGTCCACCAGTAGGTAGACGTTACTCTCCTCGTCCTCTAACAGTGAATAGTTAGGGAAGCTGATCGGGGAACCATCAGGGTGATTGTTGAGAATGGTCTTGCTAACCTGCACAATTAGGTTCGCATTAAAACGTGAAGTAAGTGCGCTATAGCTCGTGATTAGCCGCTTGTAACCGTTCTGAATCAAATAGACGTTAGCCTCGCCAGCTGCTTGCAAGAGTGAACCGGAAGGGTAGTTGGCACCGAACCAACGGTCCCAAATGCTGGCGAAATTTTCGTTGCCGTGAATGTGCGGGGTGTAAGCATAAAGCGCGGCGGTGGCGGCGTTGACTGGCGTGACGGTTGTGCTGTCTATTTTCACCTTAATATCTGGTCCGTATTTTCCTTGTGTGCTGCCATTGGCGGCAATATCCGCCAGGTAGCCCTCGCTGAACTGGAGCGCTGCGGAATTGACCTGCTTACCGAAACCGCGCCAACGTTGAATGGTGCCATCGTCTTTAGAGCAGTCGTCGCACACAGCGTAGCCGGTAGCCCAATCGAGCTGATTGTCAGTCGGAGCGTCGTCCTCCACTAAACTTTGTTCTTTTTGTAAGAGCACAAGTAAGAACTTCGGGCTGACGCCAGCACTTTGGGCTGCGCGCAAAATAATGTCGGCGGCATAACGGACGACACCGGTATTATCTTCTGTGCGATAGGTTCCGAGGTAGCCGCGGTCTAGGTAAGCCTGGATTTGGTTACGGTCGAGGGCAAAGGGATTAGTTAGTTCGTCGTCGGAAATTATATAATTAGGGTCAAAAGCTAGCACCGAACTGAGTGGTGTTAGAACCAGCGTGCTAAGGGCGAGGGTGGTAAGAAGTCGTTTCATAGGGCTTTATTATACCACAGGCCCAAAAACCTTTGACAGAGGGTAAAATCGGCCTTATCATGCGGACATCGACTTTAATAATCGACCTATGAATTTGAGCATTGGAAGCAAAGCCCCAGACGTCTGCCAAGCCGTGATTGAGGTGCCACGCGGCAGTCAGAACAAGTACGAATTTGACCACGAGCAAGGCATCATCAAGCTCGACCGCGTGCTTTTTTCACCCATGTTTTACCCTTGTGATTACGGTTTCTTTCCAGAAACTTTGGGTGGCGATGGCGATCCGTTGGACGTTTTGGTCATGGTCAGCAATCCACTTTTTCCAGGCGTGGCTGTTGACGTTCGCCCAATCGGCGTCCTCGTCATGAGTGACGACAAGGGCCAGGACGAGAAGATCTTGGCTGTGGCTAAGGACGACGTGCGCTTCAAGCACATTAACGACTTGGCCGACGTGACTCAGCACTTGAAGGACGAAATTTCTTTCTTCTTTGAGAGCTATAAAATTCTGGAGAAGAAGATGACCAAGATCGAGGACTGGCAAGACGCCGCTGCCGCTAAAGCAATTATCGTGGCAGCGATGGAGAATTTTAAGAAGTAAAGAAAAGAAAGTAGATTGTAGACTGTAGAAAGTAGAACGCGAACTAAAAAAAATCTGGCTCGAGCCAGATTTTTTTTGAATTAATTTTGTTAATCTACCTTCTACAATCTACTTTCTACTACCCACTAATTCTTTGCTTCTAATCTCAATCTCTTCCTTCTTGTTGGCGTCGATGGTGAGGGCGGCGCTGTCACGGATATCGCCAGTGATGATTTTCATGGCTAGCGGATCGAGGATCATGGACTGAATGACACGCTTTAACGGACGGGCGCCGTACTGCGGGTCGTAACCGCGCAAGGCCAGAAGCTTTTTGGCCTTTTCCGTCACCTTGAGGCCAATACCACGCTCGGTTATCAGGCGCTTGCCGACGATGGCGAGTTGCAGCTCGACCACCTCCGCAATTTGCTCCTGTGTCAGCGCCTGGAAGACAATCGTCTCGTCAATACGGTTTAAAAACTCTGGGCGGAAGTGTTCCTTCAATAACTCGAGAACTTTGCCTTTGGTCGAGTCATCCGCGGTGACGGTGCCGTCGTGGAAGCCAAGGCTGGAGCGCTGTTGATTGCTTAAAATAGCGTCGGAACCAATGTTGCTCGTCATGATGATCACCGTGTTCTTGAAGTTGACTTTGCGACCCTTGGCGTCCGTGATGTGACCATCGTCTAGGATTTGCAAGAGGAGGTTGAAAACGTCGGGGTGGGCCTTTTCAATTTCGTCGAACAGCACCACGGAGTAAGGGTGTTTGCGGATTTTCTCAGTTAACTGGCCAGCTTCGTCGTAGCCAACATAACCTGGTGGAGAACCAACCATTTTACTCATACTGTGACGCTCCATGTATTCGCTCATGTCCAGGCGGACGAGGGCTTTCTCGTCGTTGAACATGAACTCGGCGAGTGCTTTGGCGAGTTCAGTTTTACCGACGCCGGTTGGGCCCATGAAGATGAAGCTGCCAATCGGGCGATTTTCTTCGCTAATGCCAGCGCGAGAACGACGGAGCGCATTGCTGACGGCGTGAATAGCTTCTTCTTGTCCGATAACGCGCTTTTTGAGGGCGTCTTCCATGCGAGCCAGCTTGGTTAATTCACCCTCCAACATTTTTGAGACCGGAATGTGCGTCCAGCGGCCAACCACGGCGGCGATGTCTTCCTCGCCGACAACTTCTTTCAACAAACCACGCTGCTGCTGTAAGACTTTTAAGTCAGCTTCCGTCTTTTTTAGAGCTTCGCGTTTGTTAGGAATTTGCCCGTATCGAATTTCTGCCACGCGCTGCAAATTGCCGCGACGTTCTTCAAACTCTGCCTCATTGATGAGCTTGTCCATGTCGTTTTTGGCGGCGCGAATACCTTCAATCAACTGCTTCTCCGAGTTCCAGGCAATTTCCAGGGCGCCGGATTGTTCCTTTAAGTCCGCAATTTGACGCTCAATTTCTTTTAAGCGTGCTTTGGAGGCTTTGTCCTCTTCCTTTAAGAGGGCTTGACGTTCAATTTGTAAACGCATTTCGTCACGCTTCAAGCGGTCCAATTCCTCTGGCATGGAGTCAATTTGTAAGCGCAGGGCAGAGGCTGCTTCATCAATGAGGTCGACAGCTTTGTCTGGCAACTGACGGTCGGTGATGTAACGAGTGGAGAGCTCGGCAGCAGCCACGATGGCGTTGTCCGAAATACGTACACCGTGGTGAATTTCGTAGCGTTCCTTGATGCCACGGAGAATAGCAATGGTGTCGTCCACACTTGGTTCATTCACCATGATCGGCTGAAAGCGTCGTTCTAGAGCTTGATCCTTCTCAATGTGCTTTTGGTATTCCTTAGTGGTAGTGGCACCGACAACGCGAATTTCGCCACGAGCCAAGGCTGGTTTGAGCAAGTTGCTAGCGTCCATCGGCGCGTCCTCGCCATGACCTGCGCCAACCAACATATGCAGCTCATCTATGAACAAAATAATCTTACCGTTGCTGGCATTAATTTCGTTGACGACAGATTTGAGGCGTTCCTCGAACTCGCCACGGAACTTGGTACCAGCAACCATGGCACCCAAGTCGAGGCTGACGATTTCTTTTTCTTTAAGCGACTCTGGCACGTCGCCGGCAATCACGCGTTGGGCTAGGCCTTCAATAATCGCTGTTTTACCAACACCTGCTTCACCAATGAGTACAGGATTATTTTTTGTGCGGCGGGACAGGACCTGCATGACGCGACGAATTTCTTCATCGCGGCCAATGACCGGGTCCAATTTACCCTGACGTGCCAGTTCCGTCATGTTAATACTGAACTTCTCGATTGACTGCGTTTTCTTTTCTGGGTCTGGGGTATTCACCTTGTCGTTGCCGCGAATTTCCTTGAGTGTGCGCAGAATGTCCTCCGCCTTCAGGCTATGGTTATGCAGCAAGCCACCGGTCATCTTTTCGGTCAGCAAAGCCAAGAGGAGATGCTCCGTGGAGATGTACTCATCGCCAAATTGTTTGGCAAGAGTGATGGCGCTTTCTAAGACGTGAGCCAACGGCGGCGTCAAAAAAATCTGCCCCGGAATTGGTTGCTCCACGCTGGCGTGACGGGGGATGGTCTCCAGCATCCGTACGACGTCGTTTTGAATAGCGGCGATTGGGGCGTCGAGCTTGGCTAGGATAGTCATGACCATGCCGTCGTCGTCGGCCAATAAGGCGGCCAGGAGGTGAATTGGCTCGATGCCGTGCTGACCGTTATCCGCTGCGATCATTTGAGCAGCCTGCATGGCCTGATTAGATTTACTGGTGAAGTTGTTAGGCATCATAGAAAATGGCTAAAATAAACGAGAACACCCTTAGCAGTCCTAAGTATAGAGTGCTAACAAAGCCTCGTCAAGCCTTGCTTGCTCGCTTTTTTGCTGCTAGAATTGGGCAATATGACAACTTATAAACAAGCAGCTACAGCTATCGCCTGGGTTATCTTTTTTCACATTCTCGGCATGATTGCCCTGTATTCCTGGTATCCGTACTATGACGTGCCTATGCACTTTGGTGGTGGGGTAGCGATGGCTGTGCTGGCATTGGCGTTGTGGGATAACAATGTTATTAACGTTAACTTGGTGAGTAAGAAGAAATGGCCGCAGTTGGTTTTTTATACGCTGTGTGTTCTTGGTTTTGTAGCTTTGGTTGGTATTGGTTGGGAATGGGGCGAGTTTTTATTGGACCAGTTGGCAACCGTCAGGCAACAATGGGGATTAGCTCAGACAAGCGTCGCGGATACTTTAGCTGATTTATTTTTTGATTTGCTGGGTGCAATGTGTGTGATTTTGTGGCGTAAATTATGAATTCGGTAAATTTGTTTGGCGTGCGCATTGATAGTGTTGATGCCGCACAAACTCGAGGGTTATTTGCTGCTCGGCTTAACCAAGCTGGGGTCTCGACGGCGCATTTGGTCTGCACGCCGAATCCGGAGTTTCTGCTAGCGGCGCGAAGAGACTCGTCGTTTAAAGAATTGCTCAACAACTTCGACCTCAATTTGCCAGACGGCGTTGGCTTGCGGTTCGCCTCGGCTGCGTTAACGGATCAGTTGTTACGTAATCGAGTGCCTGGTGTTCAAGCCTTGCTGTTACTGGCTGAGCTTTGCGCCGAGTCTCGTCGACGTTTGTTGCTGCTTGGCGAACAGAAGGTTAGTGAGCAAGGAGCGGCTGAACTTCGTTTGCAGTGGCCGAGACTCGACGTGGTAGTGATTGATCCAGGGTTGATTAATAGGGCAGGGGAATTGAGTCAATTCACCCTCGATGCCATTGACTGCGTTGAACCAGCCGTTATCGCTGTCGGCCTCGGGCAAGGCAAACAGGAAGCTTGCATTTGGCAATATCGTGCTAGGTGGCCGATCGTCAAAATCATGATCGGTGTGGGTGGCGCCTGTGCCATGATTGGTAAAGCTTTGCCGCGCGCGCCGAAAATATTACAGCGGCTCGGACTGGAATGGCTGTGGCGACTAGTCATTGAGCCCCAGCGTTTTTCGCGAATCTGGCGAGCGGTCGTTATCTTTCCGCTAACTGTTACCATTATTACTCTACGAGAACACCGTTTCTGCCAGGCAGTGCGTCGTACTATCCCGGAAATTTTTCTTCAATTAATAGGTCGCTAATATGATAACTCGCACTCGCATTGCTCCGTCACCAACTGGTTACATGCACATTGGCACGCTCCGCACCGTCATGTTCGACTACTATTTGGCCCGTCAAACAGGTGGCCAATTCATCGTGCGCATTGAGGATACGGACCAGGCTCGCTTGGTTGAAGGTGCGGTTGAGAGCTTGCTTAATACATTCAAAAAGCTCGACCTCGACTATGATGAAGGTCCAGTCTTGCTAGCGGACGGCACGCTGGGCGAAAAAGGCGACGTCGGCCCGTACACGCAATCGAAGAGACTCGATTTGTATCGCCCGTACGCCGACCGTTTGCTGGCCGACGGCAATGCCTACGTTTGTTTCTGTACCAGCGAGAGACTTGTTGAGATGCGTGCTGCCCAAGTCGCTGCCAAACAAAACCCTAAATACGACCGTCGTTGCGCCGGTTTGAGCCTCGATGAGGTCAAAAAACGTCAAGCAGCTGGCGAAAAGTTCGTCATCCGCATGCGCATTCCAGAGGGCGAATCTAAATTCATCGATGCAATTCGTGGCGAAATCAGCTTCAATAACGCTGACGTGGACGATCAGGTTATTATTAAGTCGGACGGTTTCGCTTCATATCATCTGGCCGTCGTCGTTGACGATTACCTCATGAAAATAAGCCACGTATTGCGCGGTGAGGAGTGGATTTCCTCGACCCCAAAGCAGATTATTTTGCACGACATGTTGGGCTTGCCAATGCCAGTTTACGCTCATGTTCCGCTCATTCTTAACCCCGATAAAACCAAGCTTAGTAAACGTAAAGGGGATGTGTCTGTGGAGAGCTACTTGGCCAAGGGCTACTTGCCAGCCGCACTCATTAATTTTATTAGCACGCTTGGTTATAACCCGAAGGCGGATCAGGAAATCTACGAACGTGCTGAGTTAACCGAGCTGTTTGACCTCTCGAAGGTCAGTAGGGCAGGGGCGGTCATGAATATTGAAAAATTGGACTGGATGAACCATCAGTATTTGATGAAGCTACCAGCTGCTGATTTAATTTTGGCCGTTCAACCTTTTACGACACTAGATTTGGCGTCACCGGTTCTGCAAAGGGCATTAATTATCGAACGCGAACGTGTCAGCAGACTAACTGAATTCGCTGATAAGTTGGGTGCCTATGTCGAGCTCGGCGGTTACGACCCAGCTATCTTAGTCTGGAAAAAATCGAGTAAAGAAGACGCGCTCGAACAGCTCCAGAACATAAGCACAGTCATCAGCCAGCTACCAGCTGACACATTTGTTGATATCTCACTTCTCGAAGCAGCCGTAAAGGAGTATATTAGTAGCAACGCGTTGCAGAATGGCAATGTGCTTTGGCCACTGCGTATCGCTTTGTCTGGGCTCGAGAAATCCGCCAGTCCTTACGAATTATTATGGGCGCTGGGCCAAGAAGAATCATTGCGCCGCGTGCAGCTAGCTTTTGAATCACTCAGTTAATTGGAGGCCATGACTCGACGCCAATCATTTCTTTTGTTGGCTCTGATCCCATTAATTGCAATGGTCTTATTTGCTGGTCACGTTGATCGAGCTGCAGCCGAGGACGCGACGACGCAAGAATTACAGGATCAGATTGCGCAAAAGAAGGCAGCGATTAGTGAAGTGAATAATAAGTTGTCAACGCTACAAAAGAGGATCAAGGGAGCGGCGGCTATTAGCGCTTCTCTGGAAAATGATATTGCCTTGATTGAGAATCAAACGGCTGTGGCCGAGCTAGATATTTCCGCTACGCAGACTGAGATTGAGCAACAGAATTTGGAAATGCAGGTACTAGAGAATGAGATTGCGGCCCAGACGGCAGACTTGGCGCGTCAGCGGGTAATGCTTTCTAATATCCTCTTTTCGCTCAATCAGCACGAGGATCATGGCTTGGTAGCCACCTTCTTTGGCGCAGGAAATTTTCATGAAGCCTTCAATAGCGTGTCGCAATTGGAGGACGTTAACCGTGGCTTAAAACAGACGGTGGATGCTACCCAGGCCACGCAAGCAGGGCTTGAGGCAGACAAGGCAGATCATGAGTTGAAGCTTGATTCGCTGAATAATCTAGCGAGTGAATTGACGGCCAAGGTAGCCAAGCTGGAAGGTCAACAACAGGCCAAAGAGGTTCTTAAAGCGCAAACAGAGGATAGCCAAGCGGGGTACACCACACTAATGAGCGAGTTGCGTCAGGAGCAGCAAAGTGTGGCAGCACAGATTAATAACCTGCAGAATTCTATTGAAGAGAAGCTCGCGAAGAATGATCAGGTGGGGGAAGGGTCGTCGGAAATGACTTGGCCGTTGCGGGGGATTATTACTACATTATTTCACGACCCTACGTATCCATTCCGTAGGATGTTTGAGCACTCTGGTTTAGATATAGCCTTACCTGTTGGTTCTTCCGTTAAAGCGGCCGCGCCTGGTTATGTAGCCTGGGCCAAGACCGGAAGTCAGTATGGTAACTATGTCATGATTATCCATACCAACGGCATGGCGACGCTTTATGCCCACATGATGCGCATGGATGTTAAGCCGGACCAGTACGTAGCTCGTGGTGAGCAGATTGGCTTGTCCGGTGGTAAGCCTGGCATGCAAGGAGCTGGTCTTTCAACTGGCCCGCATTTACATTTTGAGGTACGTAAGAATGGTATTCCGGTTAACCCGATGAGCTATTTGTCTAATTAGGAGACGCTAGGTTGAGGCCTGCTTTTGGGGATTGTATTTAGAGGTACTGTAGGACCCCTAGTTTAACACAGCACATTTAAATGCGTCGGTGTAAATAGGGAATTATTGGCCAGAGTTCGGGGCCGCTCGCGACTGTCGCGCCTCCTACAAAAGGCTCTGGCTCTGTTAAGTAAGTAAGGGTATAGAGATGAATTTGTTTCCACTAACTTTTGTGTCGTAGAAGATATACTGTGCGACGCCTGATATTGCAGTAACAAAGGCAGAAACGAAGTATTCCTGCCTACCCTATCTGAGAGACTCAACCCTGGGCTTTGCAGTAGGACCTTCTCGCAAAGACGGAGTAATCGTTTGCAATTGATAAGTGATTTTCTATTTAATTTCCTTAAGTGTCGCAATCACTTCGTCGACATGGCCGTTCACTTTGACGTCCGTCCAGATTTTACGGATAGTCCCCTGCTCGTCGATAATTAGGGTGGTGCGGACAATGCCCATGTACTTCTTCCCCATCATCCTTTTCTCCTGCCACACGCCGTAAGTATTCAGCATCTCGTGTGACTCATCGCTCAGGACTGGGAAGTTTAGACTCATAGCCGCCGCGAATTTAGCATGGCGCTGCACAGAATCGGCGGAGACGCCAAGCACGGCTGCCCCAGCGCTTTTAACTCGCGCCAAGTTGTCGCGGAAGTTACAAGCTTCAATGGTGCAGCCCGGCGTTAAATCTTTAGGATAAAAATACAGGACTAAGAGTTTGCCAGCGTAATCTTTTAAGTTATGAATTTCGCCGTCCTGATCCGTTAACTTAAATGCTGGAGCCTTTTTGTTAAGTAAGTCGAGAGTAGTCATAGGCTATTATTTGGTTTTTATATAAAGGTGATTACCGAAACGAAGATCGATATACTCTAGTGTCGTAAAAGAAGTGTCCCCTTGCGCCCGATAGGCGTCGAGCATATTCATAGCCAGTGGAATACTCTGGGTGACGTCGACTAATAACGCAACCGAGTCCGTATTAACAGTCAACCACGGCTGAGTAGCATCGTCAAAAACATACTCACGAGGCACAAGTCCCCTCTCGCGCAATGAGGTGTCCAAGAGCAGAGTGTTTGTTAACCGCGTAACGTCTAGTATGTTCTGGCCGAGCGTGACTATTTCGTTCTTAGAACTCGAAATAATTGGCATGGTTGGCTGCACTCCAGAAGCGACTGGAACATCTGCCGCAGCATTCTTACGCGCTGTTACGTTAGCCACAATCTCTGGTGTAGCCTCGGCAACAGCTAAACCTGAAAGATCCAGCAGATAAGCTTTATCACCGCTCAACCAAGTAACCTGAGTAATTCGCTCAACAGCTTCAATTATTAAATGCCGACCGGCGCGATGTAGGCTGATACTAGCAAAATTATAACTAGTATTGAGTTCTTTAATAATCTTGGTGCTATTCATGAAAATTAGCTGCCGACCGGGCACGATCAGCCACCGACGATGGTTGAGAACTTCGTTCACAGCAGATTCGACGTCACCTGCTGCCAAGGTGGTCAAACCAGTTACTTCTACCTGGTTGTATTGCAGAAACGGTAAATAGAGAAAACATGCCAGCAACGACAAACCAACCACGCCTGTTCCGATTAATAACAACCAGGGATTTATATGACGCGGTTCGTGGTTGAAAAATGGGTTACGCAAACGACCGCCAGCATAAGACTTGGCATGGGCAACGCGCGTAAAGTTGCGGTGCTGCATCATACGACTAAACGTGGGATGAGCGGATTGATGCGTGTGACGACTTCGTAGTTAATTGTACCAAGTTCCTGAGCTATTGTCTCAGCGGTCACCATACCAATACCTTCGCGACCGAGGAGTGTGACGATGTCACCGGCTTTTACCTGGGCAATTTCTGACACGTCGACCATCATCATATTCATGCAAATTCGACCGAGCACGGCGCACGGCCGGCCGTGAATTAGTACCTTACCTTTATTGGACAGGCCACGATCATAACCGTCCCAATAGCCAACCAGCAAAACGGCCACGCGGATAGCTCGATTAGTAATAAAAGTGCGATCATAGCCAATGGCACCGCCGGCTGGTACATCCTTAATTTGCGCCACGGTGGTCTTCCAACTAAGTACTGGTTGTAGCTCGAACGCCCGGCCACGTTGCACGGCCAGCCTCAACTCCGCACTCGGCCACAAACCGTACAGAGCAATGCCAACGCGGACCATCGTGTCGTGCACTCGTGGCGCAAAAATTGTAGCAGCGCTGTTGGCGCAATGCACAAACGGAACGCTCAGTTCGTAACTCGCACAAAGCTCCAGGGCGCGCTGTAAGCCGTCTTCTTGGGCGTAGACATAATGTTGCTCGGCCACGTCTTCCGCGGAGGAGAGATGCGTCGACAAACCGACGAGTTTGACGCTGCGAGGATTATTTTTGATGGTTCGTAAAAGGTCGACCAAAACTCGCTCGATAACACCCAAGCGATTTAGACCAGTCTCAATTTCGATATTAATGAGAGCGACTTTCTGCTTGGCGACGGCGGCGGCAATAATTGCCAGCAAGCCCTCTTCGTCATAAATGTTCTGCACACAGTCATGCTTGACGACTTCGTCGAATCTCTCCGCTGGCACCATACCCATAATAAAGATGGCGGCGTCTGGGGCTACAGCCCGTACTGCCAAGGCTTCGTCAAGGCTGTCAACGCCAAAATGCGTCACGCCTGACTCGCCGAGGAGCTTGGTGGTGAGCGAAATGTCATGACCATAAGCGAAACTCTTAACGAAGGCGCAGAGTGACACGGTCGGCTCGAGCAGGGCCTGCAAGGCGGCAACGTTACTGACCATGGCGATACGCGAAATCTCGACCCAAGTACGTGGGTTTTTAGCGACATTACTGCTCACAACTAATTTTTTCTTGGGGTGATTACACTCTTGCCCATGTAGGCCTGCAAAACTTCAGGGATACGCACCGTGCCGTCCGCCTCCTGGAAGTTTTCGAGAATCGCGGCGATTGGCCTGCCAGAAAAAGCAGTGCCATTGACCGTGTGGACGAAGGCCATCCCCTCCTCCGTGCGGTAGCGAGTATTGAGGCGGCGGGCCTGGAAGTCCGTACAATTGCTGGTGGAGTGAGTTTCGCGGTAACGCTCTTGAGATGGGAACCAAGCTTCAATGTCCCACTTTTTAGCGGCTGGTAACCCGAGGTCGCCGCTCACAATGTCGAGAACGTGATAAGGCAGCCCAAGGCCCTGCATAAGTTCTTCCTCAATCGCTAACATCATTTCATGTTCAATAGCCGAATTCTCCGGCTTGCAGAAGCTGAACATTTCAACTTTGGTAAATTGGTGCAAGCGGATAATGCCCTTGGTGTCTTTGCCATAGGTGCCAGACTCGCGGCGGTAGCAAGGCGAAATACCCACGTAACGCTTGGGGGCGGCGTCGATGTCCAAAATTTCGTCCGTGTGCATCGGGCCGATGGCCTGCTCGGAAGTGCCGATGAGATAAAGATTATCCTTGGCGAGGTAGTAGATTTCGTCGTGGCCGCCGTGCTCCAAGTAACCCATGGCACGCATGGACTTGGCGCTGACGAGGTGAGGCACAGTGACTGGCGTAAAGCCGTGTTTGATGGCGGTGCGCACGGCGTAGTCGACGAGGGCCATTTCGAGCAAGGCACCGTCCCCCACCAGGTAGGTGAAGCGGGCGCCACTGACTTTAGCAGCGCGAACGGTGTCGATAATACCGAGTGACTCGCCGAGTTCTAAATGATCTTTGACTGCAAAATCGAACTTATGTGGCTCACCAACCAAGCGGATGGCTACGTTCTCCGTGTCGCTGTGGCCAAGGCGGACGTCTGGCAGTGATGGATTAGGGATTTTATGCAAAAGCTCTTCTAACTCTTCTTCAAGCGGCGCAAATTCGGTTTGCAAATTTTCGGCTTTGGCATCAAGTGGGCGCATTTCTTCAATCATGGCTTTACGCTCCTCAGGTGTGGCTTTAGCGATGCGCTTGCCGGAGTCGTTCTTTTGGGCAGCGATACTTTCCATCTCACCCTTTAACCCGCGAACTTTGCGGTCAAGGTCGAGAATACGGTCAATGTCAATTTCGACATTCTTAGCTTTAGCGGCTTCTCTGATGACATTGGGCGTTTCGCGGAGAATTTTTAGGTCAATCATATAAGGGAATTGAGCAGCGAGGATTTGTAAATAGTTGGCTCGAACGGCGCTAGGCTGATAATTTGCGGGGAATCTAGTGTCGCAAAACGTTTGGTGAGAAGAGTGTTTATAGCCTGCTGGTCGTAACCGCAGGCGATAATGTTTGGTTGTAATTTTTCGATGACTTGCCAGGTTCCCAAGGCGTCGTTGCCGTCGTCGTCTAACTCGTCCCCCGCCACTACTTCGTCCACGTTTTCATTGAGACTCAGCGCGGCGGCTCGCTCGTCAAAGCTTTGTTTAGGCTCATGACCCTTGAGGAAACGGATACTGGCGTCTGAGGCTAAGGCGATTATGAGGTAGTCGCCCAATGCTTTAGCGTCTTGCAAGAAGTGGCGGTGGCCTTCGTGCAGAACGTCGAAGGAGCCGAAGACCATTACTTTTTTCACAAAGCCCCCTCTAGCTCCCCCATATCTGGGGGAGGACTTACTTTTACTGGTTTTAAGGTTGGGAACAGAATGACTTCCTTAAGGCTCGGTGAATTGGTTAAGAAGGCCACCAAGCGATCAATGCCAATACCGACGCCTGAGGTTGGTGGCATGGCGTGTTCAAGTGCTGAGAGGAAGTCTTCATCCATCCACTGGGCTTCCTCACTACCCTGCTCACGGAGTGCTTGCTGCTCCTCAAAGCGTGCTCGTTGATCCAGCGGATCATTCAGCTCGTAGTAATAAGCGTTGATAATTTCGGCGCCCTGGACGACGAGTTGAACTGATGAACTCTTAGTCGGATCCGCTGGGTTGGCTTTGGCTAATGGTTTGAGCTCGATGGGATAATCGAAGACCCAGGTTGGCTGCGTGATAACCGCGCGAGCTGTTTTTTTGTAGAGCTGGTCGTAGAACTCGCCCATGCCAACGCAACCCTTGAAGTCGATTTTTAGTTTGGCAGCCTTAATGGCAACGAAGAGTTCCGCTGACGAATGAATGGTGTCAATGTCAATGCCGCAAGCGTCAATGATGGCTTGGCGGAAGGTCACCTTTTTCCAGGGGGCGGTGAAGTCGATAGTACCTTCGCCGTATGGGACGACTAAGCCACCAAAGCTAGCGTCGACGATAGTGACGACGAGTTCTTCCAGCATGGCCACGAAAGAGTTTTTGTCGGCGTAGGCCCAGTAGAGTTCCATCATGGTGAATTCTGGGTTGTGAGCGTAGTCGATGCCTTCGTTGCGGAAGCAGCGACCAATTTCGTAAATTTTTTCGAAGCCACCAACGACGAGGCGTTTCAGGTAAAGTTCTGGAGCGATACGGAGATACAGCTCGGCGTCGAGTGCATTGTGGTGAGTAACGAATGGTCGAGCGCTGGCCCCACCTGGGATTGGTTGCAAAATTGGTGTTTCTACTTCCATAAAGCCACGTTCATCGAGAAAACGACGCATGGTGGAAACTATTTTTGAACGTACCTCAAAGCGTTTACGAACTTCGGGGTTACTGATGAGATCCAGCTCGCGATGACGATAACGCAACTCCACGTCTTGCAAGCCACTCCATTTGTCTGGCAATGGCGAGAGTGCTTTGGCGAGAATGGTGAAGGTGCCAGCGAGAACTGAACGTTCACCTTTTTGGGTGATGTACATGCCACCTGTGAAGCCGAAAAAATCACCCACGTCGGCGTGATTAATAAATAATTGATATTGCTCGGCGCCAACTTGATCTTCCTTGAGGACTACTTGCATGTCCCCCGTGCCGTCCACTAAGCGGATGAAAGTTAGGCCGCCCATTTGGCGTAGAGCTTTGACGCGGCCGACAATGGTGACTGAGGCACCAGCGGTTTCGAGTTCCGCAAACTGACCAACGACCTTGGCTATGGTGTGAGTCCGCTCCAGCTCGGCTGGATAAGGTTCAATCCCCTGCTCGCGGAGACTGGCTAGACGGGTGCGACGCATTAACTTTTCATCTCCAGACATAAGCAAAACGCTAGCTATACAAAAAGCACTTCTCGCCCAATTTTACGGGAAATAAGTGCTTCTGTAAAGCTAAGATTTAAGGCTAAGCAATAGCGATAATCTCGTAGGTGACCTCGCCACCTGGAGTAGTGACGGTTACTTTTTCGCCGAGTGACTTGTTCATAAAAGCAGCACCAAGTGGCGAAACGTTGCTGATCTTGGCCTCCATTGGGTTAGCCTCATTTTCGCCGACCAACTGGTAAGTCTTCTCGACAGCACCAGCTTTAACCGTAAATTTAGAACCGAGGCCCACCATGCCGCCCACTTTATTGTCCACAATGACGGCTGTAGAAATCATGTGCGTCAAGTCGACAATACGCATTTCATTTTGTGCTTGCTGCTCTTTAGCATCGTGATACTCAAAGTTTTCTGAGATGTCGCCCAACTCTTTAGCATCACCAATTTTGCCAGCAATAATCGGGCGGATATTTTTAATACGGTCAATCAACTCAGCCTTCATGTCGACGAGGCCGCTAGCTGAAATGTAGGTAACGTTAGGGTTGGACATACTCACTTTTAGTGGTTTAACGGGATAGAACGAAAGCCGCTCCGCTAAAAGCGGAACGGATTTGTTTGATGAGGATATGATAGCAGATGAGGTGGTGGAGTCAAGCCGAACTCCCCCGTCACCATGCCGTAGCCGGGTAATGGGATTTGGCGGTCGTGCGTGGTGCCGGTGTAGGAGTAGTACTCGTTGGGGTAGATGAGGGTGAGGCTGCCGTTGACTTGACTGACACGGTTGCCGTTAGATAGTAGTGTCTAATTTTTGAATAGCTGATAATATCTCGTTCACAAGCCGTTCCTCGCCATAATATTCATCTACTGCCATTTTATCTAGATTCTCTTCATAACAATCCAAATCATACGCCAACTCTGAGACTATAGTTTGAATATTTTCATTTGGTAAGTATTGCCCGCTCCAAACCTCGTTTTGAAAATTTGTTATAAGGCTAGTTCGATGCTCTTTGTCCGTGATTATTGCATTTAATCGTTCTTTCAATTGGCTCATAGTCTACATTGAGCTAAATGCCAAATTTGCTTTGTAAATGTTTATAACCATCCCACTCGCCATCTTCTTTCACATAATACTGAATTTGATAACCGGGATTTTTTTCTTTTAGTGCACCGATCAAATTTTCAATGTTATCAGATTCTACATACATCATAAATTCCTTCATGTTTCCAGTCGTGACAACCGATGATAATACTCCTCTATTTTGAAGTAGTAGTGCTTCTATATCATCTTCCATTAATAATAAAATATCATTTTCTTCTTTTGTGGGTAGGCCATTTTTTGTTGGATGCAATAGTGGGATAGCAATACCTACTCTATAATTATATTTTCCCTCAGTGATTTCTTTATCAAGTGTCGTCTTTAATCTAATAACTAATGGCATTCCGTCATATTCACCTTCAGCGACTGACCATTTTTCATTCTCTTGGTTTTTCATACTTACTATTCCCATTGTATCACCCATCCTAAAGCTTCTTTATTTTGTATATATTCAAGAGCCATAGCTTTATTTTCAAACCAATTATCGAAATACTCTTTTAGATTTTCATTTCTGAAAAAAATGTAGTAACCGCCAGTCTTTCCATCTTCGTCCGAACACAATTCAATTTCAAAATCCTTCGGTGAATGATAATTGAATGTCTTGTCCTCACTCGACGTATTGATTATTCTTCCCTTGCTCAGTATTTGCATAATTTTATTCTTTAATGATTACATGGTTATTCGTGACTGACTTTCCTTTTTCGATTACTTCCAAGTGTCCGTGTGACAAGAGAGGAGTGTGAAGTCCCTTTAAAGAATTTTGATCAATACGAAATTGTTTTGACTCGTCTAAACTCCTGAATACACCAGAACCATTTTTACCGATTTCTTTATACCCTTTTCCTAAAAATTTTTCGCCTGTATCAAGTAGTTGACTAATAGTTGGTTTAAATTTACTTGTAATATTCTCTAATCCCTTAGCCGCAGCTATCCTTGTTTCCGTTATTATACTCCTTCCAATACTCACGCCTGTTTTTTCCACACCAATCGTTCCTATCATCCAATCTCCGGAGTGTAACGAGTTAATAAACTGCTGTTTAGCTGCTACTGGATCAGGATGAAAGTATGCATTCATTTTCGCAGCGATTGGCATTGCTAATCGTAGCAATAGAGACGACCCAAACATCTTACCGTCCTCATCTACGTATTTAATTGGGTTATTTCTAGCGTACGAATATGAGTTGAGCGCCTGGGGATCGTTTAGTATCTTGTTTTCTATGCCAATGTCTAGAAACACCGGATCCTCACTCAAGAACCTTCCGTAGTTCGCACTGTAATATCTCACCCCGTAGTAGTAGAATCCCGTGTCCTTATCCACCTGCTTGCCAGTGAATTTATTCACATTTGTGTAGCCTGTTGTCCCACTAGTTTTGAGGGTGGCTCCGTACGGTGAATACAACGTGTACTCGAGAGTCGCACCGGTCGAGTCAGTGTCGACATGTTCCCCGCCGAGATGGTCATGATGGTGGTAGGCGATGGCGGAGGTAGAGGCTGAGATCTTGTACTTTGATGTCGCCACCATCCCGTAGCCAGGGAGTGGGATCTGACGGTCGTGGGTGGTGCCGGTGTAGGAGTAGTACTCATTGGGGTAGATCAAGGTGAGGCTGCCGTTGACTTGAGAAACACGGTTGCCGTCCGCGTCGTAGGCGTAGGTGACGGTGACAGTGGGGCCGGTGCGAGACGATTGTGTCATCTGATTCCGCCAGTTCCAGGTGTTGCTCCACAAGCCTTCGTTCGTGGTGTTGCCATTATTGTCGTAGGTGAAGGTGCGAGTGCCCATGGCCGTGACGGCGTGCGGGAAGACTCATTAGTTTAATACCATATTAAGTTGTGAAAGAGCTTGTGAACCTAATAATCTATACTTTTATGTTTGGCTCTGGAGTAGTAGGTCGACTTGGATCTTTCTTTTTGCCTTCTGCATTGAATAAGCTGTCCAGTCTTTCAACCTCAGAAGTAAGCATCGTCCAAAAATCTGGCCAGATATTGTAGATTTCGGATGCTCTAAATTGAGCACAACGAAAAACTTTGCCAGAATTAGAATCTATAAATAGCGAAGATCCATCATAACTATACCCTCCTATAAAGACATATGAGTCTTTCGCATCCCTAGGGCGTTCATAATTATTAGGGTCGACCATACTGTACGCCAACCACGGGGCACGTTCATTACGAATAAAATCAGCTCGTAGGCCATAAAACGATAGAGAATCGGAATAAATACTGAGACCGTTTGTTTGTATGAGTAATTGTTTATACTCATCAGGGATCGTCTTTCCTACCTCTATCTCTAATTGGTTAACCTCAGATTCTTTCAAACCAGGTGGGACGACATGCAATCGTGCACGAGGGGCGACATGTGGTACGTGTCCGATTAATTGTGTTCCGTCATCTAATAGTTCTACACCTAGAGAATTAGCTTTTCTTAGAATTGGCATTATCGTATCTTGAATATTCATACTAGGCATTAACGATTAAGTAATTTACCGACAGTTTTATTCAACCAACTACCACCATGCTCAGCTAAGTGTTCGTTCCGTGTAAGAAATTTAATATTATTAGCAAGCCCAGCTAATCCAGGGCTACCATTTACACTATTAATATGATGCCCCTGATATCCGGATACCTTACCTCTGTCTATTAATTCATTTTTCTGAGATTCGGTCCACACACGCGTACCTTTGCCAGTTTCGCTTACGGAAGTTCTCTCAGCCTTCCAAGCATTTTTAACCGCTGAGCGCCTCTCGCTAGCTAAAGTCGCCTTAGTCACCCTAGCTGCTTCTCCTGCTTTAACAACCGCCTCGGCTGCTTTGCCTGTAACAGACATTCCGTGTGCCGCTACACCAGCTCCTGCTGGGACACCGGGAATCATCGTACTGATAGCGTCAACGGCTAGGAAGGCGACGTCGGCTGCCATGGTGCCAATGCCTGCCCCTGCTTTATTATCGCTCATCAAGAAGCCTATGTCGATGCCAAGGATAGCCAGGTCTCCAAATCCACTGAAGAAGTTGCCGTCTCTATCCACCAAGTTAATTGGATTATTTCGACTGTAGGCATAGGCGTCTAAAGCCTGCGGGTCCTTTAATACTCCGTTGTTCTCACCGATGGCGAGGAAGACATTATCCTGACTGAGAAACCTTCCATAGTTCGCAGAATAGTACCTCGCGCCGTAATAGTAGAACCCGGTGTCTTTGTCGCCTTATTTTATGTATTAATTATCTATAATTCCGTTAAGATCCTCGACTATTTGATTAGCGAAACTCTTAGGAAGACCAACGACTCTAGTTGGAAATTCCCAATCATCGATTTCAACGCAAGTTTCACGAACTGCATTGCGATAACGAATGATTTCCTTTTTAATAATAGTAAATATAATAGGATCATTGCTGTCATTTTTTTCGTGTTCGTTGTAGATATATTCTAATCTATTTAGGTCTTTTTTTGCCTCATCTATTTCTCCAATACGTTTATCAAATTCCTGAATATATAAGCCGTTACATACTTCATTCAACGATTGATGAATGACCAAAAATTCGTCTCTGCTAAGAGTAATCTGTAACTCGTTATTAATAGCTTGCATTTTCATATTATTTTAAATCATGATCAAAGTAGGATTTACCCTGTCGTGGCACGAAAGCCGTTCCTCCATCCGAGGAATGCGGATCGTGCACCACGGTAGTCTTGCTTGAGTTATCCCAATATCCAGTACGCCCTCTCTCTAACTGCTTCGTCTCTGATGGATTTTTAATTATACCGTTAACATGTGATGCAAACTCTTCCCTGGTCATATTCGTACCAAATTCGCCTGTTTGAGCATGTTTATCATAGGCGTGACCATTGGCAATTTTGTTTGCTACGGTTTGAGATGCGGATGTCTGTCCCCTATTAGCTAACCCTATATCCACCGCGATTCCCCCAACCGCAGCCCCTAGATCCAGAGCTGCGAGCGAAGTAGCGACTGTTCCAAAAGCTACTCCATAACCCACATGAACTAAACCACCAAGAGTCACTCCACTACGTCCCATTTGTGAGGCTGCATCTCCAGCGCCGAGAGTAATGAAGTTATAACCGCTGTTTGTAGCTGGAGCAATGACTCGATTATTAGCTCTTATTATCGAATCTGCAATTCGTCCGAAGCTATTGCCTGCTCTATTTACAAAGTCCCAAAACGAGTTTCCATCTGGATCTACGAATCTTAGTGGGTTATTTCTAGCGTAGCTGTATGAGTCCAACGCCTGCGGATCCTTCAACACTCCGTTATTCTCACCAATCGCCAAGAATACGTTGTCTTGGCTGAGGAACCGTCCGTAATTCGCGGAGTAATATCTCGCGCCGTAGTAGTAGAACCCAGTGTCCTTGTCCACCTGTTTGCCGGTGAACTTGTTGGCGTTGAGATAGCCCGAAGTGCCACTGGTTTTGAGGGTGGCGCCGTAAGGTGAGTAGATAGTGTACTCGAGAGTTGCTCCACTTGAGTCAGTGTCGACGTGTTCCCCGCCGAGATGATCGTGGTGGTGGTAGGCGATGGTAGAGGCGGCCGTCGATATTTTGTACTTAGATGTGGCGACCATGCCGTAGCCGGGTAATGGGATTTGGCGGTCGTGAGTGGTGCCAGTGTAGGAGTAGTATTCGTTTGGGTAGATGAGGGTGAGGCTGCCGTTGACTTGAGAAACACGGTTGCCGTCCGCGTCGTAGGCGTAGGTGACGGTGACAGTGGGGCCGGTGCGAGACGATTGTGTCATCTGATTCCGCCAGTTCCAGGTGTTGCTCCACAAGCCTTCGTTCGTGGTGTTGCCATTATTGTCGTAGGTGAAGGTGCGAGTACCCATAGCCGTGACGGCGTGTGGGTTGGCGTAGCTGCCAGTGGCCGTACCGCCGTAGGTGCGGGAGGGGCCTTCACCGACTAGGATGTTGCCAGTGCCGCCGTAGCTCCAGGTTTTGCTGTAAGCGAGCGTTGAGTCTGTGCTCGACGAGGCGGCGGAGGTGAGACGGTAGAGGTCGTCATAGCTGTAGCTGATGGTCATGCCAGAGTAAAGGCTGGAAGCGTCAACGATTTGGGTAATATTGCCCGCCACGTCGTAGGCGTAGGTGAAGTTTTGGATGTTGCTGCTACCGCTCGTACTGGTGAGGTTGGATAGTCGATATAAGTCCGCGGCGTCATAAGTGAAAGCTGTCGTCACGCCGTTGCCATTGGTGAAGCTGGTGATTTTACCATTTGGTGCGTAAACCACGTTACTGGCTGGGGTGGCGTTGCCGGAGGAGACGATGTCGACAAAATCTACTTGGCTCACGCGGCCCGCGGAACCGAGAGTGAAGATGGTCACAGCGCCGTCTGGGTAAGCGATGGTGGCTTGATTGCCTTGTAGGTCGTAGGTGTAACTGGTGGTGTAGGTGTTGCTGCTAATAGTTTTCGCCTCGCTCGCGCTGCGGCCGAGTTCATCGTAAGTGTAGGCGGTCGTCGCTCCCCCGCTGACCACAGTCTGACAAAGTCGACCAACGCCCAGAGTGCAACTATCGTAGGTATAAGTTATTTCTGTGCCGCTGGCCGACGAGGCGTCTTCAGTGGCGACACGGTTCAAGGCGTCGTAAGTGTAAGTGGTGGTGATGGCGCTTGGACTGTAGGACGTTGCTATGTTGCCTACAGCGTCGTAGGTGTAGGTCCACACGCCAAAAGTGGTGTCAGTAGCGACGTGCAAATCTTGCGCTGTTAGACGTCGACCTAAGCCGTCATAACTGAAGCCACGCACAGCGCCATCCGCGTCGGTCAAACTATACAAGCGGCCGAGAGCGTCCCAAACATAAGTTGTGGTGTAAGTTGTGCTCCCCTTATGCTCGACGACCACGCTTAAATTACCGTAAGCGTCGTAGGCATAATTTTTAGTTTTGCTGAGGGCGTCGGTTTCCGTGACGACCCAGTCCTCATAGCTCTTGGTTGATGTTCCTTCGACGTCAGTGGATGAGGTGACGCGGCCTAAAGCGTCGTAAGTGAGTGTTTGATAAAGCGTAGTGTCAGTTGTCGGCGTAGTGTAAGACGAGCCAGTTGCGGCGTAAGGCAAAGTTGTACTTGCGACCTGGCCGAGCTCGTTATAAAGCGTATCGGTGACGTCGAAGGTACTCGTCCCCTCAGCTTCGACGCGTTGTTGAATGATACGACCCAAGCCGTCCGAGTAGACGTAGGTCTCGCGGTTGGTCGAGCCATCATAAGCAGCGGTCTCGTGGACTACGCTTGGTAGGGCCGAGTCGTCGTAGCTAAAAGTTTTTGTGATAACCGAACCACTGCCGCCGATAATCGGTTGAGAGATTGTTAGGGGACGATCGAGGGCGTCGTAAGTGGTGGTGAAGACTCCCCCGTTAGCATCAGTCGTAGTTAGAACTTGGCCTGAGGAATAATCGTAGGTGTAAGTTGTGGCTTGGCTTAGAGCGTTGGTTTGAGTGTCGGTGTAGAGTTCGGCGGTATCTGGTGTAAAGGTGGTGGTATTGCTCAAGGCGTCGGTTTTGGTGGAAAGCAAGCCGTAGCTATCGTAAGTGTAAGTGGTATTAACGAAGCTGCTACCAGTCGTCCAATGCGCTTCTGTGGTCAAATTGCCAAGCGTGGCGGTGCCGAGGCTTGAGCTGTCGTAATAATATTTAGTTTCCTGCACAGTGCTGCCAGCGTTATTCTTGACTACCTCATCGTCGACGAGGCTCGAGAGGCCCGAGGAAAAACTAGCATAGGTGTAATCCGTAGTTCGTGTGTCGCTACCAGTGTCTGTAAATGTACCGGCATCAACGCCCGTGACTCTCCCCCACTCTTTCTTCTGCGTGAAATTGCCGGTAGAGCTTTCGTAAGTATAAGTTGTTGCGGTATCAGTGTGATCGCTATCCGCATCGTAGCGTAATTCAAGAGTTTGGTTCTCATAAACAAACGTCCGACCAGAACCGAGGTCCGAGCTCGTAATTGAATGAATAACTGTTTGGAATAGATGACTGGCGGAATCGTAAGTTTCTTCCCTATAGATTTGCCAGAGTTTACTGACGTCGTCCGTACTTTCACCGAGTGTGCTGTTGGTAGCGTTGCCTTGGTGGTAATAACGTTTAGTAACGTTGCCGAGGGCGTCCGTGATCGTCACCATGCCGAAGCCAGCAAACTTACGGTCGTACTCACTGGCGTAGTAATAGTCGCCGTCGGCAAAGTCGTAGCTAGTCGTGGCAGTGTTCCCGAGGCCATCGTCGACGGTTTCTGTTGCTACCACCGATAAGGGGAAAGACAGGTTGCCGCCGACGGTGGTTGAGGGTTGGTAGGTAACCGTGGTTGAAGCACCCGTTGAGGTGGTGACGGTGGTTAGTTTGTCGCTGAACGTGGGACTAGCAAGGTAGAGATGCTCATCCAGAGCGCCGGAATCACGCGAGCTGACAACGTCCTCACGACCATCGCCATTAATATCCTCTGCCCGAACACCTAAATCCATAATACCATTCGTAAAATGAATTGGCGGTGTGTAACTCGTATTTTCAGTCCAGCCAGTACCGTCTCCATCATTAATATAAACGTGAGTAACATCAGAAGAGCCGCTATAAAAGTCCTGGACTAGATCCGTTAGTCCGTCACCGTTGATATCCATAGGCCTGACTCCCATGTCATAGCCGATGGAAAAGGTGAAAGCGACAGGGACGCTGTAATTGGTATCTTCCGTCCAACCAGTGTCGTTACCGTTGTTAATATAAACAGCTTCATTAAGTGTCGATGTATAGCGCGAATAAACGAGGTCTAATAAACCGTCAGCATTGACGTCAAAGGTACGAACTCCCTGATCATAGAGTGAGGCATTAACAAAATTAACTGGAACCGTATAAGCCGTGTCCTGTGTCCAGCTGGTACCGTCGCCATTATTGATGTAGACCACGGCCGTCATTCCTTCGCGACTTTGAACAATATCCTGCATCCCGTCTCCATCTACATCGATAACTCGTACACCAAAATCAAATCCACCATCACTGGTAAAGTATATTGGTACTACAATGCTCGTGTCTTCTGTCCAACCCGTACCATCACCATTATTGATATAAACATGCGTCTCCAAAACGCTCATGGAATTGATACGAGAATAGACCAGGTCCTGCTCCCCGTCACCATCCGCATCAAAAACACGAACTCCCGTATCTTTACCGTTAATCATACAGAAAGACACCGGCACAGTAATACTCGTATCCACCGTCCAAGTATTATCGCCGTTATTGAGGTAGACGGCACGATCGGTATCACGGGATTTGACGATGTCGGGCAAAGCATCACCATTAACATCCATGAAGTAGACGCCCAGACTGCCACTGCCGGAACCGGCGATTGTAATTGGTAAGCCACCAAAGCTAGTGTCTTCCGTCCAGGAGTCGGTGTTAGCGGAGTAATCGAAGCTGGTGGCGGGTTTAGTGATGGTGGTTGAGGTGGCTTCGTCCGTGGCGGTTTCTGTGATAGTTGAGAGAAGTGAACGGACACCGTTAATGCCTGTGGTGTAAGCGAGAGCGTAATTGCGGATAGTTAAACTGTTCTCAGTGACGTTGATGGCGCTGATACGGTACGAGGTTTTGACGGAGAAGCCAGTGGCATAGGAAGTGGCCGCGTCAGCGCGACTAGCGAGGGTGAAGTTAACAGCAAAAATGCCGGCGGTGCTGCCGTGGCCGGTGTAGGTGATAGTGGCAGGATAAACTTGGCCGGCGTCTTTGGTGTAGGTGTAAGCGATGAAGTTATCGTTGGTGTCACGCAGCTCGGTTAAGTACCAACGGAAGACGTGCGTGCTGTCACTACCGTCGACAACCTGAGCTGAGGTGTCCGCGGCAAAAGTGTAAATGGTGCCGCGTTTGTCCGTGACCGTCCACGACTCGTCGGAATTATAGACGTAAGCTAGGAACGAGCCGTCGTCGACCTTGGCGCCGTAAGTGCCATGCGTGGCGTCGGAGAGCGTGATGTCCTCGAGGTCACCGGATAAGGCAGAGGTAAATTCGTGGTTAGTGTAAAGACTGTCGGTGCCGTATTTGGCCACGCGCTCGATAGTGGGAATGTTAAGTGACCAGCCGTAGCCTGTCAGGTTGGCGTTATCTGTATTGCTGCTGTTGTAGGATAAGCCGAGGCCGGGCTGTAAACCATTGCGGCCAGGTGGCAAGGTAAAAGGAAACGAATACGAAAACGCACCAGTACGCATGTCTGGTGCGAGTTTCACTTGATTTTTGACCACGAAGGGCGAGCTGTCCTGATCTGTAACCGTAGCCAGGGTGGTTAAAGGCACAGCCAATAAGCCAAGGCCTAGCACGCTAATCAAGCCGAAGAGAAGGCGGGAGGGCAAAAAGCGCATACGCGAATGATTAACTTGCTAACAGTATTATCATGCTGGTTTTAGCTGGTCAACGTACGGCGTGGATAACTATTTCCTCCCCGCAAAGTACCATTCCAGGATTTCGCGGCTGATGGGAATGGCGAGCGCGGCGTCGCCACCTTCCTCGATGACCGTGGTGATAGTGAGCTCTGGATTATCGTAAGGGGCGAAACCGGTGAACCAGGAATGCGGTGGCGAAGAGTGCGACCACTGCGCAGTACCAGTCTTACCAGCGACGGCGACGGGGACGCTTTGCAGGGAGCTAGCTGAACCGTTGGTGATAGTTTGACGCATGGCGTCTTTGATGACTTGGGCGACTTCACTCGTGACCACGCGAGTCTCAGGTGTGCTGGCGCCGAGTTCCAGGTGTGGCGTTTCAAGAATGCCGTCGTTGGCAAATACAGAAGTAGCACGAGCCATCTGGACTGGCGTCACCAGGAAGTCGCCCTGACCGATTGAGACGTTGTAAGTGTCGCCAATGTACCACGGCTCGCCGGTTGCCTCGAGCTTGGTGGCAGGACTTGGCAAAAAGCCATTGCCCTCCCCTGGCACATCAAGCCCGCTCTTGCTACCGAAGCCAAAGGTGGCGGCCCAGGACATGAGCCTGTCGATACCCAAACCCTTAAAAGTGTCATAGCCACCACCGATAGTGTAGAAGAAAGTATTCACACTGTCCGCAATGGCGTGATAGACGTTGGTGAGCCCGTGACCACCTGGCCGCCAGTCAGGAAAGAAACGGTTACCGGTTTGCAAGCCACCGGTCGACATGACCGTGGTATTTGGCGTGATGATGCCCTCCATCAAGGCTGCCGCGGCGTACTCCGGCTTAATGGTACTGCCCGAGGGATACTCCCCCGCCGTGGCTCGCGGGAATAGTGGATGATTGGGGTCGTCAAGCAAGGCGCTGTAATTGGTTTGGCTGATGCCGTCGGTAAAAAGATTGGCGTCATAAGCTGGCCAAGAAACAAGAGCAAGGATCTCCCCGTTCTTGGGATTCATGACGACGACTGCGCCACGCGAGGCCACAGTGCCTTTAAGTCGACCTGCCAGGACCTGCTCGATGTGCTGCTGCAAATTAGCGTCGATGGACAAAGTTAAACGCGCCCCGTCAACAGGGTCCTGCTTAGCCACTGTGCGCAAGTATTTACCCTGAGCATTAACCTCTAATGTTTCATAACCATTAGTGCCGCGCAGTTCCGCTTCATGCGTCGACTCCACGCCTTGTTTACCTATTTTGTCGTAAGGCTGATAGCCGTTCTTCTTCTCCGTGGCATAGTCTTCCGCGTTCATGACACCGGTGTAGCCCATGACGTGCGAAAGCGAAGGAATGGCGTTCGTGACGTAAGAGCGCTCAGCGTCGAGGAGTAAGTCAATTCCCACCACGTCGCTATCATGCACGGCAAAAGCTAAAGCCTGTTCATACGGTACGTCGGCCATTAGTTCGAAGGATGAGGCGGCGTGACCAGTCTCATAAGCTGCTGTCCAAGCTAAAGCGTCGCCACCAACCTGGGGTGCTATTTGCGCAAAGAGCTGATTGCGAGCTTCTTCCTTCTTGGGTAATTCGGCTGAGCGTCCGATAAGTGTGAAGGACGGAATGTTCTTAGCGAGGATGATGCCGTTCCTATCTGTAATCAAACCACGCTGGGCTGGCAAAATATGCGTGCGGCCACGGTTAGCCTCGGCGATGGCTCGATAGGACGAGCCTTGAATAATCTGGAAGTAGCCAGCCCGAGCTAGAAAGAAACTGAGCAGGCCAAGGGTTAGAATAATCCCCAACTTGTAGCGCTTGGCCGGAATGACATTGCCAACAAAAGCCCGCACAGGTTCGCTGTCGACACGACCACGACGACCCACTACCTCTGTCATCACAATATCCGACGAACTGTCAGACAGCGCGCCCAGGTCGTCGTTTAGCAATGTACCAAAAGGTGAAGGCGCTGGCATACTAGCGAACAACGAATGTGCGGAGCGTCCAGCTGCGCAATGAGGTCACGGCGAGGAAGCCAAGATAGAGGCCAAGCTGCAGAAGTAGGAAAAAAGCTAAGAGGCTGAGCAGCAGGGTGGTTGGCAGCGGGGTCGCTAAAAAGATGACGGAGAATAGCGCACCGAGTAGGACTACTAGGCTGAAAGTTAAACCAGTGATTAGGCCTAGGCCCATGAGAGCGTAAACGGAACGTGTGGCAAAAACTCGATTGGCGAAAATGGCAGCAACTAGAGTGGCGATGATTGACGGGATAAGCATGCGTGGTGCTACGTGATCGATAGACAGTAGAAGACTGCCGAGCAATAGCCAAGCTATACCTGGACCGACGCCCTCACGCTGCAGGACTAACAAGCCAGTAATTAAAACAAGCGGCGTGTACATTAGAGGAAAAGGTAGAGATGGGATGACGCCGAGGGCCACGAACATGGTGCTGGCAAAACCAAGAGCGAGATAAATTGCCTCGCGCATATTAAAATGTGGGACTTAAAACTAAGACATTGGTCCAGATTCGATCATCGTAGAGCGGTTCAATTAGAGCTTGCAAAAATGGCGCCGTCTCCTCGCTGATAACACTTGTGACTAAGCCAATAACAATGTTAGCAGGTAAGCCGCCGGCCAAACCTGAGGTGACCACCACATCGCCTTCATGCACGTTGGCGTCAAGCGGAATATATTGCATGCGGAGGATTGTGCCGTCTTGGCCTTCCACTAAACCAATTGTACGGTCGCTATTAACAATCATGGCCGGAATACTGCTGGCTTGGCTATGGACGAGGCGAACCTGAGCCGAACCACTAGCAACTTCTGTTACTACGCCGAGCAGATGACCGTCGGCAATCGTGACTGCGCTACCACTCACCACACCGTCGCTACTCCCCTTGTCGATAGTCAACTCCGAAGTTTCTGGCAGTGAGCGAGTGACAATGCGTGCCGCCACGCCCGTGACGTGAGACTCGTTAAGGTAACCGACCATGGCTTCCAGCTCAGTGATGCTCTTGGCTTGATCACTTAAATCCGCCACCTGTTTTGTGGTGCTGGCCAGTTGCGTGGTGCAAACGTTGAGCTTGGAGTTAGCCGAGACCTCAGAACTTGTGATTCTGGAGATGAGGCCACCAACACTGGTGCCAATAACAACAAAGCCATGCTCGACGCGAGCCAAGACTCGACCAACGGGCGGAATGGCGCGGAGTACTAAATAGCTAAGAACGATGGCAACAAAAATGCCTGCAGTGCGCAAACCATAGCCCGTCTTGGTGATTCTTGATTGACGGAGCATACTCGCTTAATTAGCGCACGGCGTCGTGACCAGTGGCTGGCAAGGCGATGTCTTTGAGAAGTAATGGCTGATCGAGTAAGAGGCCAGCTCCCCGCACCGTAGCCGTCATTGGGTCTTCCGCAATGCGCACGGGAATGTCTACCTCTTTGCTGATACTCCGTTCGATGCCACGCAGGAGTGCCCCGCCACCCGTCAGGACAATGCCCCGTTCGTAAATGTCGGCCACCAGTTCTGGCGGCGTGACTTCAATGGTCGCCTTAATGTTTTCGATGATTACTTTGACGGATTTGTAGATAGCTTCACGAACCTGGCCTTCGTTGATAATGACCTGCTTAGGTAAACCAGTGACGAGGTCGCGACCACGCATTTCAATTTCCAGTCTATCTCCAGTGTCGACGGTGCTACCAATGCGCATTTTGACTTGCTCGGCTACTTTGTCGCCCGTCAAAATATTAAATACGTCACGGGCATAGGTGATAATGTTTTTAGTCATTTCGTCGCCCGCTATGGTGAGCGACTTCCAGGTTACGATGCCGCACAGTGAGATAACAGCAATCTCGGTGGTGCCGCCGCCAATGTCCACAATCATGTTACCAATTGACGCTTCAATTGGCAGCCCAGCTCCCAGCGCGGCCAAAATTGGCGACTCGACTAGCGACACTTCACGCGCACCGGCCCCAATGGCGGCGTCTTCCACGGCCTTACGTTCCACCTCCGTAATTTCGAGCGGCACGCTCATCACAATGTGCGGTCGCGGCACGATGGTGAAGGATTCTTGGTGAATGGTGTCGACGAAATACTTAAGCATTTTTTCCGTCACTTCGAAGTCAGAAATGACGCCCTTGCTAAGCGGCCGGGTGGTGACAATATGAGGTGGCGTTTTACCCACCATGTCTTTAGCGGCATGACCGACGGCGAGAATTTGGTTGGTGCGCGTGTTGACCGCCACGATGGACGGCTCGTGCATGACAATGCCCTTCTCCTTAATAAAAAGGCGAGTATGTGAGGTGCCAAGGTCAATAGCAATGTCGCGCGAAAAGCGGCCAAAGAGGCGGTTGAACATATCAGCTCACACTTTACTACGCTTCACGCTTCCCTGCTAGGAAGAAAAACTCAACTAAGGTTACCAAAATTACGAGGAGCAAAACTGTCCACACCGTGAGCAAATCGCGGGCGGAGAGGAAAAGCGAGATTAAGAGGAGGCCGGCAAAAAAGATAGCTTGACGGAGGGAACGGGCGACGGCCTGGCCGACGTCGGCTTGAGCGGCTTGGCGTTTGACGCGGACGAGTGTGCCGATGATGGTGAACAAGCCCACGGCGGCAGCGCCAAGAGTGACGTAGAGACTAGCGAGGGCGAGGAGGCCAGCGCTGACCGGGTCGATCATGAGCAAGACGATAACCGCCGAGGTGAGGGCAGCAACCGTACCGGCTAGAAGTGAGAGGAGATAATCACGCAAGTTCATAGGCTATTCAATTGCCAGGTTCAAGACTAGCATCATTATACCACTCTTGGCCGCTCAAGCGAGTCCGCAGCGCGAGAAATGATTTATTGGGAAAGTCCTGCTGAATAGCTTGGCGCAATTGTGGCAATAATCCTTGCACGGCGTGGCTCGCGGCGGCGTGACGACAAGCCACCACAAGCTCGTCATTCTTGTAGGAGATGACGTAAACGTCGTTCTTGAGCGGTGAGTTCACGATGAGCTCGGCTAGGATGGCATTGGCACGCTGCACAATCATGGTGGCGGTGACGGATTGTTCGATGCCGTGTCGTTTCAAAAATGACGTGGCTAGGAGGTTACCGATATCTTGCATGGCCATAATTACGAAGCGTTGAAGTCACAGATATCCTTAAAGTCGCAAAACTTACAATCATGCCCTGGCGTCGGCGCAAAGTCGCTCACCTTAATTGCGCTCATGAATTCCGTAATATCGTCGATGAGCTTGGCTTTATCTTTCTCCGTCGCCTCAAATCTGACAGTGGAGTTATCTTCCAGGTAATAGTAGGTGAGTTTGATGTTGGCTGGAGCGTCGGGGAAACACTGCGCCACGGCCATAGCGTACAGCACCAACTGGCGTTTGTCGTCCCAGGCTAAATCTTTAATAGTCTTAGCGCCGCCAGTTTTATAGTCCACAATCTCCCAACCGTCCGCAATCTTATCAATTCGGTCAATGCGTCCTTTGAGGGTAACGTCGAGAACCTTGAGAGTGAAGCCGGCTTCTAGGTAAATTGGCTTGGGTTGTTGCTCGAGGACTTGTTTATGGAAAGTTGCTAACGAGGCGCGCCCGCCGGTGCGATATTCTTCGCGCTGTTCGTCGCTCTCATACCACTCGTCAATCCACTGCTCGTCAAAGAGTTTGAGGAGGTCGACTAGGGGCGGTACGGCACTTACAGCCCCCTCTAGCTCCCCCATAGCTGGGGGAGAACTTACAGACTCCATGAAGTGTTGGAGCGTGTTGTGCATGGATTTGCCGTAGCTCATTTGGTGGCGACCAAAGATTGGAACGTGCAAGACGTGGGCGAATTTATACTGTAATGGGCACTTCGCAAACGCCGTAATCTGCGTGAAGCTCAGCTTCTCGGGAACTTTGTAAACGAACGGCGCCGCCTCCGTCACCTTACCAGAGCCTCCTAGCGCATCACTCTCTTTCTTACCCGTCTTGATCGTATCAGGATCAATGAAGCCGAGTTCAATGAGATAACGTGAAGGCTTCTTGTAACGCACTCCCCCGTAATCGTCGGCGGAGAGTAAGTAGAGGCCTTCTTTGGCCCGAGTCATGGCGACGTAGAAGAGGCGTCGTTCTTCGCGGTGATGCTCCTCGCTCGACCAGTCTTCGTTAACGAGGCCGGGTGGGAACGACAATGATGCTCCGCGAGCTTGGGACGGGAAACGCTGCTCGACGAGATTCACTACAAAGACAAAACGGAACTCGAGGCCCTTGGCACCGTGCACGGTCATGATGTTGACCACGTCTGGCCCTTCTTCCACATCGTGCGGCAAGGCGCCACTTTCGCCAGCAGCTCGTTCGTGCGTAAACTCTTCCAGAAAGGCGTGGACGCTCTTATCCGCACTTCCCTCGGCGAAACGACGGAGACGTTCGAGGAATGATTGCATGAGCTGGTACTCCTCACGTTGTTGGCGTTCGCCCAAACGTGCGGTATCGCCGAGGAGTCCGGTGCGTTTGAGAACCTCGACGTAGAGTTCGGTGACGGGTAGACGTTTGGCTCGTGAACGGAGGTCGTCCAAAATGGCAAGGATCTCGGCGGCGCGCTTTTTACCGTCCTCGCTGACGTTTGGTAAGAGTTCGCAACTGGCGAGAACCTGCCAGAGTGTGGTGCCACTTTTGCGAGCATGCATGGTGAGTTCGACGATGTCTTGTTCGCGTAACCCGAGGCGAGGGTGGCTGAGGATACGATAAAGCGAGGGGCTATCGTGAGGCTGATCAACCGCGCGAAGGTAAGCTAAAGCGTCGAGAATTATCGGCTTTGTGTAGAGGCCAGACAAGGCCATGAAGCGGTACGGAATGCCGGCGCGCTCGAACTCGAGAATAAATGGATCTGCGGCGTCGTTGCCGCGAATAAGGATGGCGATGTCATTCCAAGCGCAACCAGCGCCGTGGAGGGCGAGGATTATCTCTGCGGTCTGGGCAATCTCGTCCGCGAGAGTTGGCAGGTGGAGGTGCTGCACAAAGCCCTCGGTACCGTTAGCGGCGACGAGCTGTTTGTTGAGTGACTCGCTAGCTTCGAGGCGATGAGGATTGTTGTTTTGGATGAGACTGTAGGCGTGATCGAGAATTATTTTTCCGCTGCGATAGTTGTGGGTGAGGACGACGCGGGCGGTGTCTGGAAAGTCCGTGCGGAAGTTAAGGATGTTGGCCAACGCCGCCCCACGGAACCGATAGATAGCTTGGTCGTCGTCCCCCACTACCGTAATGTTGCGAGCAGTGCCGGCGAGGAGTTTGACGAGTTCGTACTGGGCGGTGTTGGTGTCCTGGAATTCGTCGACCACCACGTACTTGAATTGCTCTTGATACTTCTTGAGAATGTTAGGGCGTGTGCGGAAGAGGGTCAGCGTTTGTAGGATGAGGTCACCGAAGTCGAGGGCGCTGTTGTCGGCCAAGAGTTGTTGGTAGACGGCGTACCCGTCGGCGAGTTCACGCATTTTCTGTCGCTCGAGTTGTAACTCTTGCGGGCCCCCTCCATCTTCCCCATAGCTGGGGGAGGGTTGCGAAGCTAAGTCTGGGAACTCTGCGTCGAGTTCGAGCTGAGACACGCGAGCTTGGTACATAGCCGGCGTGACACCTTCGTCTTTGGCGCGCGAGAAGTGCGTCAAGATAGTTTCGATGAATTTGGTGGGGTTACCCTGCGGCGCAAAGTAATCGAAGTTGAAGAGAGCGAGGTTCTTGCGGACCAGCATCCAGGTGTCGACCGTGGTCAGCAACTTGAAGGTGTTAGCCAAGCCGATGTCTATGCCGTAAGTGCGGAGAACGCGTTCGCAAAAGCCGTGGAAGGTGGCGATCCAGAGATCGAGATAGCCGATGGGTAAGAGCTGATCTACGCGCTCTTCCATCTCTGTGGCGGCTTTTTCCGTGAAGGTAAGGGCGAGAATCTCCTCCTGTTTAGCGAGGCCGGACTCGATCAGCCAGGCGATGCGCTTGGTGATGACGGTGGTCTTCCCTGTTCCTGCCCCAGCCACAATCATCAGCGGCCCCATACCATGGGTGACCGCCTTTAACTGCTCGTCATTTAACCCTTCGAGGAGAGTACTCATACCCGAGTATTGTACAGGTAAACCAGAGAACTCTTGCCTGTGGATAAGTGTGAATACGTTGAGCGTATTCACAAAAAAGAGGCTTTTAGGCCCCTTTCTTATCTACTAATTTTTTGGACTGCGGTGCTTGTGTTTGATGGCGACGCGGTAACGAGCCAGTTCGCGCTCCAGGTGAGCAGCGGCGTCGGCGAAACTGACAGCGTCCTTGTCCTTAGCGGCGGCGAGGTTGGCCTCAGCGGCGGCCTTGGCGGCTTCGATCGAGGCTAGCTCAAGTTCTTCTGAGCGTTCGGCTGTGTCTGCCAAGATGACAATCTCGTTGCCAGCGCGAACTTCGAGCAAGCCGGTGGAGACAGCGAGCAACGTCATTTCGCTACCGACCATGGCCCGCATTTCGCCAGCCTTGAGCAAGGTAGCCAACGGGATGTGCTCGGGCAACACGGTAATCTCGCCGTTCTCGGTCATGGCCGTCAGGGAGTCGACGTTGCCCTCGAAGACGATGCGTTCCGGAGTGACGATTTTTAGTTTCAATTGGGACATATTCATATTGATTCGGCCAAAGATCGTCGCTCGCAACCGCCGTATCTCCTGTTCCTATCTCAGGCCTCAGCCCAGAAATGCTTAAAGGATGACTCGACTAATAAAGGGATGTAGCGAGTCAAGCATTTCTCGGGTCGGCCATCGCGTCGTCACACGAGACACGACAGTCGCTCACTCTTAAAGGGCTCTGGCTGCGTAACTCGTTACGCCGTCACCTCATCAATGCTACCCTTCATGTAGAAAGACTGTTCTGGGATGGCGTCGTGCTTACCGTCGAGGATTTCTTTGAAGCCGCGCACAGTGTCGGCGAGAGTGACGTACTTGCCAGGTGCGCCGGTGAATTGTTCGGCGACGTTGAAGGGCTGGGATAGGAACTTCTGGATTTTGCGGGCACGAGCCACGGTGCGCTTGTCTTCTTCTGACAGCTCGTCCATACCGAGAATGGCGATAATGTCCTGCAAGTCCTTGTAGCGCTGCAAGACTTTCTGCACGCCACGAGCCACGTCATAATGTTCTTGGCCGACGATGTTCGGATCAAGAATGTTAGAGGACGAGTCGAGTGGATCCACAGCTGGGTAAATAGCAAGTTCAGCGAGTGAACGCGACAACACGACGGTGCTGTCCAAGTGGCCGAAGGTGGTGGCTGGAGCTGGGTCGGTCAAGTCGTCAGCTGGCACGTAAACGGCCTGAATGGAAGTGATAGAACCCTTAGTTGTGGAGGTAATACGTTCCTGCAAGCCACCCATTTCCGTGGCCAAGTTTGGCTGGTAACCCACGGCGGATGGGATACGACCGAGCAAGGAAGAAACTTCACTGCCCGCTTGGGTGAAGCGGAAGATGTTGTCGATGAACATGAGCACGTCGCGGCCTTCCTGGTCGCGGAAATATTCAGCCATCGTCAAGCCGGTCAAAGCGACACGAGCACGAGCGCCTGGTGGTTCGTTCATCTGACCGAAGACGAGCACGGTCTTGTCGAGCACGCCGGAGTCTTTCATTTCTTGGTAGAGATCGTTACCTTCACGAGTACGCTCACCAACACCAGCAAAAACGGAATAACCACCGTGCTCCTTAGCGATGTTGTGGATGAGCTCCTGAATCAACACGGTTTTACCCACACCAGCGCCACCGAACAAACCGGTTTTACCACCGCGGAGAATTGGACAAATGAGGTCGATAACTTTGATACCGGTTTCGAAAACCTGCACCTCGGTTGACTGCTCGGTGAAAGGTGGGGCCAAGCGGTGGATTGGGTCGAGCTGGGTCGACTTCACTTCACCAAGACCGTCAATAACTTCGCCGACAACGTCGAACATGCGGCCGAGAGTGGCCGGGCCAACTGGCACGCTAATAGCGGCGCCGCTGTCGACAACTTCCAGGTTACGCTCCAAGCCGTCGGTGGATTGCATGGAAATTGTACGGACCAAGTTGCCGCCCAGGTGCTGCACAACTTCAAGAGTCAAGGTTGGCTGGCCCTTACGCTTAACAGTTAAAGCCGAGGTGATAGCCGGAATGCCGTCTTCAAAACGGACGTCGACGACTGGGCCAATGATTTGAGCAATGATACCTTTCATAGAACTATTTTAGAGTTGGTAGTATGTAGTTTGTAGTTGGTAGTTTGCTTCGTTAGTGAGCCTGACTACAGACTACCAACTACTTACTACCGACTTTTATTTCTCCAGGGCTGCTTTACCGCCACTGATTTCGGCAATCTCTTGGGTGATGGCACCTTGTCTAACTTGGTTGTAGGTGAAAGTCAGGTCGTCGAGCATTTCCGTGGCACTGTCTGTGGCGTTGCGCATGGCCATCATACGTGAGGCATGTTCACTAGCCGCGGCTTCGAGTAAGGACTGGAAGATGAGGGTCTCGAGCAGTCCCGGGAGAACACGATCGAGAACTCGGGAAGGGTTAGGCTCGAAGGTGATGGACTCATTCACAGCTTCGGCCGAAGCTTCTTCCAGCGTAATTGGCAAGAGCGTCTTGACGTTGGCTTTCTGGGTGATGGCGGAAACGTATTCCGTCGACCCGAGAATGACGTTCTTGTAATTACCCTTGGTGAACTGCTCAATGATCAGGCGACCAATCGGCACAATGTCGGCAAACTTTGGCTGCTCGGCGAGGCCGGTGAAGGAGGCAATCATTGGCACACCAGTGCGGGCCATAGCGTCCCCTGCCCTTTTACCAATGGTAATCGCGTCAATACTGCCCTCGGGCAAGTTCTTAATGGTCTGCAAGGCCAACTTGAGAATGTTGACATTGTAACCACCAGCCAAGCCACGGTCCGAAGCGAAGAGCACCAGAAGTGTGCGCGTCGCCGTGGGTTGCGGAGCAAGCAAAGCGTGCTCGACCGCTTCACCAGTCGCGGCAACGATCGCGCGGATGGTGTCCCAGGACAACGTGGCGTACGGCCGAGTTTTCACCACGGCGGTCGCAGCACGACGCATCTTGGCGGCGGCCACGAGTTCCATGGCTTTCGTAATCTTACGGGTATTACGAACCGACTTGATGCGGCGTTGAATAATTTTGCGAGAGACGGCCACAAGAATTGATTAGGACTTTTGGAAGAGACTAATAAAGGTAGTGATGTGCTTGACGAGTTCGTCCTTAGCTTCGGCGGAAACGTCCTTAGAAGTTTCAATAGCTTTCAAAGTTGAGGAGCCCGTACCACGCATGTAAGTGAGCAACTCATCCTCAAAGCGGAGAATGTCGACAACTGGAATGACGTCCAAGTAACCATTGTTAAGGGCGAAGATGACCACGGCCTGCTCAAAGAATGGCAACGGAGCGTACTGCTTTTGCTTCATGAGCTCCATGGCGCGGCGGCCACGTTCAATTTGCTTCTTAGTAGCTTCGTCGAGATCCGTCGCGAACTGCGAGAAGGCTTCCAATTCACGGAACTGCGCCAAGTCGACCTTGAGAGTTTTAGCGACGTTCTTCATGGCCTTGGTTTGCGCGGCCGAACCGACACGAGAGACAGACAAACCAACGTTCAAAGCTGGGCGTTGACCGCGGTAGAACAAGTCGCTTTCCAAGTAGATCTGACCGTCGGTGATGGAAATCACGTTGGTTGGAATGTAAGCAGACACGTCGCCACCTTGAGTTTCAATGATTGGCAAAGCGGTGATAGAACCACCACCGTGCTCAGAGTTGACGCGAGCCGAACGCTCGAGCAAGCGGGAGTGCAAGTAAAAGACGTCACCTGGATAAGCTTCACGACCTGGTGGGCGGCGGAGCAACAACGAAATTTCGCGATAAGCCCAAGCGTGCTTAGAAAGATCATCGTAGACAATCAAGACGTCCTCGCCCTTCTCCATGAAGTATTCAGCAATAGCACAGCCAGCGTATGGCGCGACGTAGAGCATGGACGCTGGGTCTGAAGCACCAGCCAGAACGATGGTGGTGTACTCCATGGCGCCAGCTTTTTCCAAACGAGCGCGCAACTGCGCAATCTTACTTTCCTTCTGACCAATAGCCACGTAGACGCATTTCACGCCCAAGCCCTTCTGGTTCAAAATAGTGTCGATGGCGATGGCGGTCTTACCAGTCTGACGGTCACCAATGATAAGCTCGCGCTGACCACGACCGATTGGAATCAAGGCGTCGATAGCTTTGATACCAGTCTGGAGAGGCACGGAAACACCCTGACGAGTCATAACGCCTGGGGCGACTTTCTCGACTGGCATCTGTTTAGTAGCAGTGATAGCGCCCTTGCCGTCAACTGGTTGACCAAGAGCGTTCACCACACGGCCGACAATATCGTCGCCGACTGGAACGGACAAAATACGACCCGTTGAACGCACGGTGTCGCCTTCTTTAATATTTGTTGATTCACCAAGGATAATGGCGCCGATAACCTCTTCTTCAAGGTTGAGGGCAATGCCGGTAACGCCGTTGAAATCCAACATTTCTTGGGCCTTGGCGTTAGTTAACCCGGAAACACGGGCGACACCGTCACCAACGGAGAGCACCGTACCGACGGTTTCTACGCTAGCTTCGGCTTTGAAATTTGCGACCTGCTCACGCAAGGCGGCAATGATATCTACTTTTTTTGCCATAATATTCCTTAGACTTCCGTATACATTGCGTTTTTGAGGCGCATTAAAGATCCTGTCACTGAGCCATCAAGTCGTGAGTTGTCCATTCGGATAACTGCCCCACCAATGAGTCTGTTGTCGACGATTTCGATCACCTCGGCACCGTGGGCTTGTTCGTCCAAGGCTTTCTTGACTTCCTTGGTCAGCTCATGTGCAGAGACGATGGTTATTTTCGACGCTCCGTTGACGCTCTTCCAGGCTTGGTGCAAAGCCACTTCGAGCTCGCGCCATCTGGCCAGAGAGTTACGCTCAGCAAGTAGCTCGATGACCTCCTTCATGATCGCTTTGATCTGAGCTGGGGTCTTGTCCGCTACCAACTTCACGACTTCCGTGGCGATTAGGTTCATGTCTAATTTAGCCATATCTCATTATGTCATCTTGCGCACGACCTCCTCCGCCAACGACTGCGACTTCGCTTCGTCAATGCCCGTATGAAGAATACGAGCGGCGGCCTTCATGGCGATGTCCACCATGTCTTTTCGTGCTTCCTTGAGAATAGCTTCTTTGTCCAACTCCAACTGTTGCTTGCCTTTGCTGATGACGCGTTCTACTTCGCGTTTGGCAGCGTCGAGCATTTCAGTTTTACGCTCTTCACTCTGACTCACAGCCGTGATGACAATTTCCTGCGCTTCCTTGCGGGCAGCGAGGAGTAATGAATCACGCTCGACTTCGAATTCACGAACACGGTGCTCGATCTTTTCGGCGTCGACAACACTCTTACTAATCTTAGCTTCGCGTTCTTCCAGCATCTTCATAATCGGCTTGTAAGCAAAGCGCCACAAGACCAAGAGGACGAGCAAGAAGTTGACCAACTGCGCGGCGAACAAGTCACCACGCAAGCCAAACGCGCCCAAAACGGCGGCCGGCCCGGTAGCTTCTTGCACCTCAGTTGTCGTTTCGGAATTTGAAGCCATATAGTAGTAGAGAGGTTCTAATAGGACTTTTCCAGGTGCGACGAGTTTGGGTGCGCGACGAGAAAATCTTTTGAGGCTTAGTTAGTGCTAAGTCGAAAAAGTTTTCGATGACGCAAGCCCAAAATCGGCCAGCTGGGAAAGGACTAGAGGGTGAAGGCGATGATTAGGGCGTAAATGGCGATCGCTTCAGCGAAAGCCATGCCCAAAAGCATTGGGACGAAAATCTTCTTGTCGGCTTCTGGGTTGCGACCAATGCTGGTCATGGCGGCGTAACCGATCAAACCGATGGCGAGAGCTGGGCTGATACCACCGATGGCGATGGCGAAGGCTTTGGCGAATTCGAGTGTCATATGATGTAGTGACTAATAAGATGAGTTACTCTGAAGCGAAAACTGGTTTTCAACTTCGGAGTACGCCACCTTTAGGCGTGCTGAGGGGCTTCTTCGTGATGTTCGGCGTCGTCATCATGACCGTGCGAGGAGGTGGCGACCGTGAGGTAAACCAGCACCAGCATGGAGAAGACAGTGGCTTGAATGACACCGACGAGAATTTCCAGGAAGATGAACGGAATTGGGACGACGAAGGAGATGAGGCTCATCATGACGCCGATGAGAATTTCACCAGCGAAGACGTTACCGAACAAACGTAGAGAGAGCGACAAGGTCTTAGCGAATTCGCTGATGACTTCGAGCAGGCCAACGAAGAACTCGATACAAGCAATAACGACGGCCATTGGGCCCTTGCGGAAGGCGCGCCAGATACCACGGAAGTTAAAGAACTTGCTGAAGTATTCGCTGACACCCAGGGCTTTGACGCCAGCAACGTGGGTCATGATAACGGCGAAGGCGGCGATAGCTAGGGTGAGGTTGAGGTCGCTCGTAGCTGGGCGGAAGAGTGGCACAAGCTCAGCCTCGCCATGCACTAATTGCCACATGCCGAGCGTGCCAGTGCCAGGAATAAGGCCCATCCAGTTACTCACGAGGACAAAGAGGAAGATAGTGGCGCACAATGGGAAAAAGGCTTTAGCCTTGCTCTTGCTACCGGTCACCTTCTCCGCCTGGTCGAGCAAGCCGTCGACGATAGCCTCAAAGAAATTGTGGATACCTTTTGGCACCAAAGTCTTGCGACGTGAGGCGACGTAGGCGACGATGACGAAAAAAATCGTGGCCAGCCAAGCGTTCAGCATGGCGTTGGTCACGGGGAATTTAGCAATATGAAAAATTGGTTCGGCAGCCAAAGGAACAAGGGCCAGGTTAGTTGGTAAGTTTTTGATAAGCTTGGCCATACTGTCGAATCTTCCGGGGCAAGATCATTATAGTGAGAACAAAGGCGAGGACGAGCAGGATGATGAAGAGCAGACGTCCAGTTTGGAATCGTGTGTCGAGGAACCGTCCGAGGATAGCCGCCAGAACGGCGGGCGCGGCAATGGTGACGGTAATGTCCCCCATGACCTTCGCAGCAAACGCGTAATATTTTCCTAGGCCTTCACCTCGACCTTCATTTGGCATACACGTTATAAAAAGGCGACAAAAGTATAGCTTTTTGAGTAACTAGCGTCAAGCTTTGGGTGTGGTTAGCGAAGATCGAACAGCTTTACGGCATTTGCGGTGGTAACCCTAGCCACTTCGTCGACCGTGATGCCATGCAGTTCCGCGATTTTGGCGGCCACGTCGGCCACGTTGGCTGGTTCGTTGCGTTTACCGCGATTGGGGGCTGGGGTCAGGTAAGGCGAATCGGTTTCGATCATCATTTGCGAGAGTGGGATTTGGCGGACGACCTCCTGCAAGTTTTTAGCGAAGGTGACAATGCCAGTGATCGAGACGAGGAAACCGATTTCATTGTAGGCGGCGGCTTCTTCAACCGTACCGGTGAAGCAATGAATAACGCCACGACGAGCCAATCCCCCGTTAGCGATCTCCTCATTTAGTAAAACGATTTGGTCGGCGTGGGCGTCGCGGCAATGGATGACGACGGGTTTGTTGACTTCGGTAGCGAATGCGAGCTGGGCACGCACGGCCTCGGCTTGATCTGCCTTCATGTGGTCGAGGTCGACGTTCGGTGGCAAACGATAATAGTCGAGACCGAACTCGCCGATAGCAACAACTTTGGGATGCTTGGCTAGTTCGCGGTAGTAGTCGGGGTCGAAGCGTTCGGCGCGAGTTTTGATTAAAGCCCCCTCCAACTCCCCCATAGCTGGGGGAGGGTTTACGTTCGGAGCTTCGTCTTCATCAACGAATGATTGAGCGTGCAAATGGTTTGGGTGCAAGCCGATGGTGCACCAAACGCCGTCATACTTCTCGGCGAGCGCGAGGCCGTTCTTGCTGGTACTCGATTGCGTGCCGACCGTGATCATACCGACACCGGACTCGAGACTACGGGCAACGATAGCATCCATATCTTCCTTGTAAGCCTGGAAGTGGACGTGGCAGTGGGTGTCGATGAAATGGTAGGTCATATATTTAAAGTTACTAGTGAATACCCCTGGGGTATAAACCAGGGGTATTCACCTCCTACAAAGAAATTGAAGGAATCAGGAACTGCAAGTGCGAGACCAAGCTCGATAAATAACTGAAGCTATATGAGGCGCTGATGGTGGCCATCATGGCCGAGGAGAAGATGTTGATGAAGAAGTTTTGGATAAGATAAGTGAGAATGACGAGGATGACGGCGGATTCGGCGAGACCAATGACGGAGCCGAGCAAGCGGTTGATCGAGCTCAAGAACGGCAAGAGCGCAATGATTTTCCAAACCTGGTTGATGAGAGCGACGACCAGGCGAAGAAGTTTAGTGACGACTCCGAGGATGATGAGATAGCCGATGATCGAAAGGTACGGATGATTCGTCGCAACGCCAGCGAAGAGTGAGGTGGCGCTCAACCAGTAGAAGATGTAAGTCGAGATGACGAGGCCGATGACGAGGCTCGCGATGTTCCCCGCCATGACGATGAGACCAGCCCGCCAACCGCGAATAACGCCGAGGGCGAGGATGGCGAGGGCGATGACGTCGACGAGGTTGAATTGCATATTTTTTTTGAGGGCGAACTTTGTTTACGCTTCGCGGCGCATGAATAATGGCTCAGCGACCACGATTATATCATCTTTATAGCGGCGCGCGATTTCCTCGGCCGCAGCAGGGATAACTGGCAGCAAAGCGTCGGCCACAAAACGAATCATGCCAGCCAGTTCTGACAACGATTTTTTGGCCCCAGCCACGTCCGTCTTCACTAAACGGAACGGTGATTCGTTTTCGATTTTCAAGTTAGCTAGATCGACGACGGTAAAGACGGTATCGATGTAGCGCTTGAAGTCGTATTGCTCGATAGTTAGTTTGAGTTCGGCGGTAACAGCGGCACTATCGAAAACTACGCGGTCGAGACCATCTGGGAAGCTCTTCCCTGCCATGGCCGCCACGCGACTGACCAAGTTGCCGAGTCCGTTAGCTAAGCGAGCGTTGTAGGTCGACACAAATTCATGACGCGAAAAGTCACCGTCCTGCCAGGCAGGAAGACCACCGAGGAGATAGAAGCGCACAGCATCCGTACCGAATTCGGCGACGAGATCGTAGGGGTTGATGACGTTGCCGAGCGACTTGCTCATCTTCTGACCTTCGGCTGTAATGAAGCCGTGAATGAAAATTTGCTTGCTTGGCGCAATCTTGGCGGACATGAGCATGGCCTGCCACATGGCGGACTGCTGACGCAAGTTGTCGCGACCGGCAACTTGGACTCCAGGCCAGGCTTTGAATTCACCTTCCTCGTTCGGCCAGCCTAAAGTCGAAATATAATTAACGAGGGCGTCAAACCAAACGTACATCACCTGACTGTCGTCGCCTGGCACTGGGATTCCCCACGGCATCTTGGAGGCTAAGCGAGAAATGCTGAAGTCATGTAGTCCTGCTTCAACGAAACTACGGATTTCGTTCAAGCGCGATTCTGGCATAACAAAATCTGGTCGCTCTTTGTAGAGGTCGAGCAATGGCTGTTGATACTTTGACCACTTGAAGAAATAGTTTTCTTCTTCAATTAGTTCAAGGTCGCGGTTAGGGTGCAACGGACAACGGCCTTCGACCAATTCAGAATCCGTCTTTTCGAGTTCGCAACCAACGCAGTATTTAACGGAGTAGGACTTTTTATAAATGTCGCCAGCAGCGTCACAACGTCGCCAAAATTCTTGGGCAGCGGCAACGTGATGATCATCGGTCGTACGGATGAAATGGTTGTAGGTTAAATTCAAAGCCGCCTTAAGGCCGTCGAACTTGGCGGCGTAACCGTCGCAATAAGTTTTTGGGTCGACGCCAGCTTCTGTGGCCTGACGCAAAATCTTTTGACCGTGCTCGTCGGTACCAGTGTTGAAAATAATTGTCTCGCCGAGAGCGGCGTGATAACGGGCCAACATGTCGGCCTGAATAATTTCTAAAGCGAAACCAATATGCGGATCGGCATTAACGTAAGGTAAAGTGGTGGTAATTGAATACGTAGCCATATTTTTTTGATTCTTACTGGCAAAACTTATTTCCAACCCTTCGGCGCGACGACCACGACGAATTCGCCTTTCTTACTGGTCTTGGCGAGTTCGGCTAGAACCTCGACAGCTGTGCCACGATACGTCGTTTCATACAGCTTCGTCAGTTCGCGACAGACCACGAGCAATCTGTCCTGCGGCAACTGTGCCAACGTTTTTTCAATGCGATGCGTAGCCTCGTACAACACGATAGTATGCTCGATGAGAGCGAGTTCGCGGAAATATGTCTCACGACCTTTTTTGTGTGGTGGAAAGCCCAAGAAGGTAAAGTTGTCAGCCGCAAAGCCAGAAATCGACAAGGCCGCGATGAGAGCTGATGGCCCAGGGATTGGTACCACGTCGAGGCCCTCGGCCACGGCCCGAGCTACCAATTGACCACCAGGGTCGCTAATGTTTGGCGTACCTGCGTCGGTTACTACACTGACGTTCTTGCCCTCTTTGAGTTGGTCGATAACCTCGTTTAAAACTGACTCGTCGCTATGCTGCTGCACGGTGAGCATCTTGGTTTTTATTTCGTTCTTCGCCAGCAAGCCGCCAGTCACGCGAGTATCTTCCGCGCAAATCAAGTCCGAGGCTCTAAGAGTTTCGATTGCTCTCATCGATAAATCCGCCAAGTTACCAATTGGCGTAGCAACGATGAATAATTGTCCGCGATTATTCGGTTGCATCTGGAGTAGTTGAAGTTTCTGGAGCTGGTGCGGCGACTGCGGCGGCTGCTTTATCTGCGTCGTCCTTGGCCTTTTGTTCATCGATAACTGCTACACGAGTATCTGGATAAGTAGCAGCCCAAGCAAACCAATAATATTCTGGGGCGTTAATCATTTGAAGTACGGTACCCTTCAACTCACCCTCCGTTGCGACACCAGTCGCGGACCAAATTGATTTGGTTTGATCGTCAATGAAGGTTTGTGGATTTTTTAGAGCTTGATCGCGCGGGGCGGTGAAAGTTAAAGTTTTATCGCCGACGACGGGATTGAAAACGTGGGTCATGTCGAGCTCGCTATCGTAGAAAGCGCTAATTGGCACGCCACCAAGAACCGTGTTGTAAACGTAGGGGCCCTGCATGATGGTCTTGACCAACGCCAAGTGCTCGCCGTTGATCGAGAGGCCATCCACCCACCACTTACTGCTCCCAATTCGGCTATCAGTCTTATTCACTGGGAAGTAAATGCTAAGCGACGCCTCATACTGGCCATACGGATGACGAGTATAATCGCGGGTGTAACCAGTTTCGCTCGAGAGAACTTCACCACCTGGGAAAATGTTCTTCCAGTCCGTCCACTTCATGCTTTGGGCTGGGTACTGCGTCAATTTCGCACCCAACTCATAGCGGGAAATGCTGTTTTTATGGATAACTTGTGTGCCATTAATCTGCAACCACTGACTGCCAGCATTATCTAGAAGCAACTCGCCGTTGTTGTAAACCGTGCCAGCGAAAGCCATGGAGAGCGTCTCGCCTTCACTTGGGTTGACGTACACAATTGCCGCACCAGTTAGCGGATCAAAAGTGATGATGAGTTCCTTGTCGCCGAAGGTGTCATTGACGACGCGGTGCCAGTTGAGAATTTGGTAAGGATAAAAACGATGCTGGCCACCGACTTCCACGTCGATGCCGAAGAGATTGTCGGCGAGCAAGCTGTCCATGGCGGTGACGGAGGTGAACTTGGGATTGGTGAGAGCTGGGACGTCGGCCGCCTTGAGACCGGAGTCGATGACCTGAGTGTGAGGAATGAGATATTGCTGACCGCCAAAATTTTCAGCCGTCGTCAACAAGGAACCGGTCATAGCTGCTTCTACCGGAGAAGCGTTCTTTAGGCGCTCGGCACGGATAACGGCGAAAGCGACAATGAGAATAACGGCAGTGATGATGACGAGGATGATTTGTTTAGTTTTTTGAGAAGGCATTTCCATATGCGAGTATAAAACAGTCTTTATAGGCCATTGTCAATTAGCCAAACTGGGATTATGGTACCATAGAGTCCCGGAATAATTAAAGCTCGCTAATCTCTTTATATGATCAACGTCGGCCAAGAAGCTCCTAAGTTCTATTTACAGACCGCTTATCAAGCTGGTGAATTTAAACAACTTTCCCTTACTGATTTTCTAGGAAAATGGCTAGTGTTACTATTTTATCCTCGCGACTTCACCTTCATTTGCCCTACTGAATTAAAAAGTTTTGCTAAACACACTGGTGAGTTTGAGGCTCTTAATGCATCCATCGTCGGCATCAGTACCGATAGTGAATGGAGCCACAAAGCCTGGTTTGAGCGCGACCTCCCCGAAGTCACCTTTCCGATTGTCGCCGATACCAGCCACAGCACAAGTCGAGACTATGATGTTCTTGACTTCGACGGCAGCTCTCAGCGCGGTCTCTTCATCATCAATCCAGAAGGTGTGGTGATGTATGCCCTCGTCTCCGCTGGCTCTGTTGGCCGCTCGACTAAAGAGACCTTGCGCGTCCTCCAAGCCCTGCAATCTGGCGACCTGTGCCCAGTGGAATGGGAACCAGGTGTCGCCACGCTAGGCAAAGCGTAAACAGAAGAGTAAGTTACAGCCGCGCGGATTACCCGTGCGGTTGTTTGTTTTCACCCTCACCTCCCCGGAGTTCTCATGGGTCAACCCGTTGCCCTCAAACTGCCCCGCCCAATCAGCTTTGAGCCTTCGTACGTTCTCAGCTGGGTACTCGGCAACTTCGACTTCCACCCCGAAACCATCCGCGAAGCCATTGGCCGGGGTTATCTGACGATGGCCGACCTGATGACACTCGAACCGACCATGATGTTCGACACTTTCAGCTCGGACGCCGTGATCGACATCAACCGCGAGGCACGGGCCTATGGTCTCACCGTTGGTAGCCTGCCCTACGTCCGCGAGTTGGCCAGGAGTGTCAACCAGTTGGCAGGCTTGCCGGATAGTGCATACACCAAGATGCGTAGCGTCCTCGAGTCGCAGTGCAATTTGCCACCACCGCAGATTGGCTCGCTGACCCTGCTGTCGCTCGCCATCTACCACTACTTCGGCTTCACGCCAGAAGAAGAGGCGGCCGTCGACGCGGCCTTGGCCCCCTACAACCTGAAGCGCAAAATGGCGCTCGCTGACATCTTCCAGAACGGACCAGCCATCATCGCCTCGCCCAGCCTTTGACCTTTGGTCACCTCGCCCGCGTCCTGGAGTTCTTCCAGGCCGGGCGTCTTTCTTTACCAATTATTTTACTGCGAGTACGCTATTGGCGTTTACGAGTCTCACCCCCACCCCGGAACCAACCATGTCCGTCCTCACCCTCCCCATCCACGTCAGTCAGCCCATCAACCCCGTCCTCGGTACCACGTTCTTCAGCCACAACCTGGCGCCGCAAGTCATTCAGGAGTTGGGACAACTCGGCCTTTACTATTTGGTCGACGTGACTTGGCCTGGCGCACTCCGGTGTCTCAGTACCGAGGCCCAGAAGGCAGTGCGCGAACTGCTCGAGAAGTTCGGTCAACCAAAGCTCCACTTGGACCAAGGCGATCTGCCGGAAGCCCAGGCGATGCTTGGCCACGGTCTGCCTTGGGTGGTCATTCAGCAACATAGTTTGCACGGACCACTGGAACGCAAATTGCGAGAGCTGGCTGGAGTCTACGGCAAGACCGTCATTGGCTTGCCGACGCCGCTGGCCTTGGCGTTGTTGCCCCGCATGTCCATGCAGCCTACGATGCACTATCAGCTCGATAACCTACTGAATCGATTCGGATTGCACCGACAGGTGACGCTCGACAAGGTGTTCGTGCACCAGGCGCCGCCGGCGCTCACCAGCGGCCAAGCGATGATCTTGTCGACGAGCGTCTTCAGCATGGGACTCGACGAGGAGACACTCATGTGGGTATGCGAACGAACGCCGCCCGTACCGCAGGCCATCGACGCCTTGGTGGCCATACTGGCGGTGACGGACGCGCCGAAGCAACTGCGCGAGTGGTTCACCCATCGCGGACTGCCGACCAACTGCCTGACCGCCGACGACCTGTTGCTCGCCATGAGGACAGCACACACTGAGGGATGAACCGTCGTCATCGTCAACACGACCAGCTCAGCTGGCCACGCCCGCGTCCTGGAGTCCTTCCAGGCCGGGCGTCTTTCTTTTATGGTGAATACCCCTGGGGTATATCCCAGGGGTATTCACCTATTTTTGACTACTACCAGGCAAAAGAGTAGGCTCGAGCCGTCCACAAACCCAAGCACGGAGTCCACCATGTCCGGCCTCACCCTCCCCATCCAGATCCGCCAGCCCCTCAACCCCTACCTCGGCCGGCTCTGCAGTTCCTTCTTGTTCGAGACCAACACGCACCAACGGCTGAACCGCGATGGCCTGTTCTACATGGCAGACATAGCTGCGCTCGACCAGCGCACGGCCCATCGAAAATTCAGCAACGATGTGTACCGCGACTTGGTTGCCACCATGCGGCAACTGAAGATTGAAATCGGCGATCTGCCGGTGACCGAGGCATTGAATCAGAACTTCTTTGAGCTCGGGCCATTGCCAGGCAAAATTCCGACCACCATCCGCGAGGTGTTTGCCAAAGCCTGCAATGCTGGCCGGCCAGCGAACCTGCACTCGCCAAGCGTACTCGCTGTGGCGATTCACCCCAACTTGCGTCTGATGGCCGACCAAGCTGCACTCGTCAACGGACTGCTCGCCCAGGTCGGCTTGCGTCGACCCGTATTGCTCGCTCAGATCTTCCAGCACACGCCGTGACCGTCCGCGAAACGCCCGACCTGGAGTCCTTCCAGGCCGGGCGTCTTTCTTTTACAGCGGGGCACAGTGACCCCACCTATTTTAGTGAATACCCCTGGGGTATATCCCAGTACTCAAAACGCCCGACCCTGGAGTAACTCTCCGGGCCGGGCGCTTTTCTTTACTCTAACTTTTTGACTAATGCCAGCAAAAACTGTACGGTTGCGGCGTCGTGGATTATCTGCGACTTGCCCTTTTACCCCTGGAGCTATCATGCCCACCATCTCCTCGCCCTTCCCCCTCCGCGTCAACAAGCCCATCCCCCGCTACATCACCTTGCCAATCAGCGAAATCGCTTTGCGCCACGACTCTTTAGTAGGCCTCTACTCCCGCGGCTTCTACTTCGTCGCCGACATGCTGCTCGACCCGACGTACCTGCCGATGGGCTGCCAGCTCGAGCTGAACGGCTACCTCTTTGGCTTTAACTGGGCCTTCGGCGACCTGCCGTCCCACCAGCACCTCATCAAAAGGCTCCTCTACAACGATATCTCACCTCAACTAGCCAACGCCATCAAGTTGCGCCTGCACCAGCTGACGAAAAACTTTGGTGACATCCGCGACCTCGGCCGTCCGTCGTTCCTGGCGCTGGCACTCCTGCCCGACCTGCCGTCCGAGATAATGACCAGCGAGCTCTGGGACGAGTTCCAGGACTTGCTGGCGCTGCGGGAGTTGCGGCCCAAGATGACGTTCGAGGAGATCTTCAGCCACCATCAGCCGTTCGCCCTCGCACCAGGAGAGGCGTCCGCACTGGCAGTGCACCGCTCGAGCCACCCGCCGATGCCAATCGAAGCTCAGCTGGCGGCCGAACGAGCTCGTGGCTTCGAAGTGAGTGATTTGCTCGAGCAGACGGCGCGCGGACATGATCGGTTCCCGAAGGCGCATGTGCCGCTCAACGAGGAGCAAGTCTATTTCCTGACCATGCAGGTCGACAGCGTGGCTCACCTCAACGCCGAAAGTGTCAAATGGGTGAAGAGGCTCAACTACCGCTTCCCCCACATGATTGATGCGCTGTGCAGTCTACTCGCCGTGAGGCCCGAGGAACGGCCCCGGGAACTCGTTGACTGGTTCGTGAACAAGGGAATCCCAATTGAGCCCCTGTCGTTCAGCGACCTCGAGAAGATCAGCGAAGAAGCTCGCGGCTAGAACGCATCATCCTCAAAACGCCCGACCTTGGAGTTCTCTCCGGGCCGGGCGTCTTTCTTTTACTGTGGATAAGTCGTGAATACGTTGAGCGTATTCACCTCTTTTTTTAACGAAGCTGACTCAACCACTCCGCCAAAGTTCGTACTGCATAACCAGTACCTCCTTTACCTAAGTACGAGGACATAGGGCGTTCGGCGAAGGCGGGGCCGGCAATATCGAGGTGGGCCCAAGGAGTGGTGCCGACGAATTCCTGGAGAAAGAGTCCAGCGGTGAGTGACCCGCCGTAGCGTGAGGTGGCGATGTTGCGCAGGTCGGCAACGTCGCTTTCGATGAGTGAGCGATAGCGTGGTGGTAGTGGCATCTCCCAGAGTTTTTCGCCAGCGCGATCGGCGGCAGCTAAGAGGTCGACGGCTAAGTCTTCGTCCGTACTCATGAGGCCGGCGATTTCTTCACCGAGGGCGACCACACAAGCTCCAGTCAACGTGGCCAGGTCGACGACGGCGGTTGGCTCGAGGGTAACGGCGTAGCACAAAGCGTCGGCCAACGTGAGGCGACCTTCCGCGTCCGTGTTGAGAATCTCGATCGTCTTGCCATTCATGGCTGTCACGATGTCACCTGGGCGCATGGCCTTGCCGCTTGGCATATTCTCGGCAGCGGCGATAATACCGTGCACGGTGACTTTTGGTGCGAGATCAGTCATGACGCTGAACAAGCCGAGCACGGCGGCCGCACCTCCCATGTCGCACTTCATGGTCATCATGGCATCCGCTGGTTTTAACGAAAGACCGCCGGAGTCAAAGGTGATGCCCTTGCCGACAATGGCGAAAGATTGCTTCGACTTATTCTTCGGCGTATACGTCAGGTGGATAAACTTCGACGGAAATTCAGAGCCAGCACCAACGGCGAGATAGGAACCCATGCCGAGCTTGGCACAGGCAGCTTCGTCAAGAATCTTCACCGAGATTTGGTCGTGCGAGTTTTTAGCGATTTTACGCGCGACGTCGACTAGAGCTTCGGGATGCAAATTATTCGGCGGTTGGTTGACGAGGTCGCGAGCTAGACTGACGCCACTGATGAGTACGCCAGCGCGATTGAAGCCTTTGGTGGCGGTGGCTAGCTGCTTACGATCGACGATAAGATTGATCGAGGAGAGCTTGAGTTTAGCCTCGCTCATCTTCTTGAACTCGTTGTATGAGTAGGTGGCGAGGAGCAGTGCCTCGTGGACAGCTTGGGCAAGTTCGTCGACTGGGAATTCGTCGAGGCTCGGTAAGGCCATGCTCATTGAGGAGATTTTGAGGCCACGGGCTGAAGCGAGGGCAACGCCGGTAGCTTCGCGGATGACTTCGAGGTCGACTTTAGCTTCTTCGCCCAGGCCGATAGTCAACAAAAATCGTGCTTCGCTCCCAACTGGCGCTGGCTCGATAAGAACTTCCGAAGCCTTGCCTTCACCGAATCGTACCAGTACATCGTCGACCTGTTCTTCCAGCTTTCCTGCGACAATGTGGATATCCATAGATTTTGTTTGACTTTATTACTAATTAAAAGTATCATAACGCCACAAACTTTCAACCCTATGCCTACACGCCATAAAATCGCTCGCAAGGCTGAACGCACAATCTGGAAGGCAGATCGTAAAGTCGCCGAAACTAAGCGTCGCAAGAACAAGGCAATTCGCCTTAAAAAGCTAGCAAAATAGCAAAAACGAGCCTATTGGCTCGTTTTTACTTTTTACCTGTTTGACCCTCTTTTTCGGCTTAAATATGACCAAGATATGGCCTAGGACTGGACAAAGGTTGGGAAATATGGTATAGTGTCGCTAAGCAAAATAGACCCCGCGTGAAGAAATTCTGCGAGCCTAGATTTGCAGAAATATTTAACCCACACACTATGCAAGGAACAATCAAGCGTTTGACTGACCGCGGTTTTGGCTTCATCGCCCCAGAAGATGGTAGCGCAGACCTTTTCTTTCACTCAACTGAGCTCGTAGGCGTTGCCTTCGATGAACTCCGTGAAGGTGACAAGGTAACTTTCGAAGTTGCCCAGTCAGACAAGGGTCCTAAGGCCGTCGGCGTTTCCCGCGCGTAAGCTTTTCCCTCAAGAGTCCCCCGAAGCTCGTAAGAGCCTAGGGGGATTTTTGTTTGTCCAAACAGATAAAGTGTGTTAGACTCTCCCCTTATGAAGATTGCAATTATTGGTGGTGGTGCGGCTGGCCTGATGGCGACAGCGAGCGCTCTAGAAACAAATCCTGACGCTGAGGTGTTTTTAATCGAGCGCAACGACGGCCTGGGTAAGAAGGTCATCATCTCAGGTGGTGGACGCTGCAACGTGACGACTGGCATTCATGACATTAAAACCGTCTTGAGCAAGTACCCACGTGGCCACAAGTTTTTGGCGACGGCCATGCACTCTTTCCCACCAGCTGACGTTTATAAGTGGTTTGAGTTCCATGGTGTGCCACTCAAGACACAGGAAGATTTGCGTTGCTTCCCGGTTAGCAACGACGGCCATGACGTAGTTGGCGCCTTCGAGAAAATTTTTGCGACGTCGGCTGTTAATATTTTATTAAAGACACACGTCACCGCCATTGCCAAACTCGGCGAGCAGTTTTCGATTATTCTTCGAGATCAAACCGAACCGTTAATTGTCGACAAAGTTATTTTGACGACTGGCGGCCAGGCTTACCGTCAAACCGGCTCAACTGGTGACGGCTATGCTTTTGCCGTCGGCCTTGGTCATTCCATTACTCCCCTGGCACCGAGCCTCAACGCTTTCTTTAGTAAGGAAACATGGCCAGCGGACATTTCTGGCTTGTCGTTTAAGAAAGCGACGATCACTGCGAACCGCACTGGTAAGCCGAACTTCACCGGTCCGTTCCTCTTCACCCACAAAGGCGTTAGTGGTCCGGCTGTCTTCGCGCTCTCATCACTGGTGGCGTTTGAGAAGTACGACCATAACCTCCCCCTAAATATCACCATCGACCTCTTCCCTGATCAATCACACGAACAACTCCGCGCCTTACTCAACAAAAAAATTGTCGGCAGTCCTAACCGCGAGTTCGTCAACGTCATCAGCAGCATCATTCCAAAGTCGCTAGCGGATATTGCGGTCAACGAACTGCAGCTCCCAGGCAAACGCTTTAGCGCCGAAGTCGGCAAAAAGGACATGGTTGCCTTCCTTAACTGGTGTAAGGCTGTGCCGCTGACGATTGTTGGTCGAGGAGCTGGTGACGAGTTCGTGACAGCTGGTGGCGTCAACCTGCATGAGGTTAACCCAGTGACGATGGAATCACTCATTACTCCTGGCCTATTCTTTGCTGGCGAAATTCTGGACGTCGACGGCTTCACTGGCGGCTTCAACCTGCAAGCCTCCTGGGCGGCGGGCAAATTGGCGGGAAAGCATGCTACAATGTAGACATATGCGCGTCCCTGTTCGCCAATCTGAAGTTCTCGCCCAAAGCAAGAAGGTGGCCGATCATCATCTCACGCGCGGCACCATGGAGCGCATGCGCTTGGAAATTTTGCGGTTAACTAAGGAACGCCCAGCCCTCTCGGCAGAAATGCAACGCACAGCGGAAGAAGGCGACTTCTCCGAGAACGCCGGCTACCAAGCAGCCAAGGCGGCTTTGCGTCGCGTGAATAGTCGTATTACCTTTCTCGATGAGCAGTTGCGCTTCGCCATTCCCATCGACCAGGACACCGACGACGGGAAGGTCCACGTTGGCTCGACCGTCATCCTCGAGTCTAGCGGTAAAACACTGGAACTCGAAATTCTTGGCTCACAGGAAAGCAGCCCGGGCAAAGGACGCATCTCGCATCTCTCCCCGCTCGGCCAAGCACTCATCGGGCACAGCGTTGGCGAGGCTATTGAGTTCGAGACGCCTAGTGGACGAGTTACGTACAAGCTGATCAATATCCAATAAAAAAATACTCCGGATGCGATTAAGTGTCTGGAGTATTTTTTTATTCTTCCGACTACCAACTACTATCTACCAACTTTTATTTTAACGTCCCGAGATCCAGGAATTGATTGAAGGTGATCTTACTAACAAAGTCTGGAACGTGGCTGACCATGATCATAGCGCCGCCGAATTCTTGAAGAGCAGCCGCGATGACCGGGAGATGACGGAAGTTAATGTGGTTAGTTGGCTCGTCGAGGATGAGGAGGCCGGGCTTCTGCAAGACGAAACGGGCAAAGCAGAGCAAGCCTTTTTGACCTTCGGAGAGCGAACCAACCTTGTTAGCCAACAAATCTCCAGTTAACAAGAATTGCGAAGCAACGGCGCGGAGTTTTTCGTTAGCAGCTGGATTATTTTGGACGTCCTGCACGTCGCCTTCGTTTTCCATCATGCTAGCTAGCGAGGCGTAAGCGGTTTGGTTGAAGTCGAGCCCGGAGAAATCCTGACGGTAATAACCGACGTTGACGCCCTTGGTGATAGTAACGCCTTCGTCCGTATTATCCGCCAAGAGACGCAGTAAGGTGCTTTTGCCAATGCCGTTCGGACCGGAGATGAGTAAGCGATGACGACGACGTAATGCGATCTTAACTTCCTTGCGTTCGGCCTCGTGGTTCTTAATAATTTTAACACTAGAAATCTCTACCATTGGTTCGCCGAAGTCCTGAGTTGGGATAACGAAGTCGCGGATAGTCCGGTCGTCACGTTTGACGTCCACCATGTTGTCCTCAGCGTCGGCCACCTGGTCGCGCAACTTGCTGGCTAGTTTACGCATTTTACCACCCTTCTGGGCGAAGAAGTTGATTTTGTCCTTGCGATCCTGGATCTCTTTTAGCAAACGAGCATTCTTCATGCGGTCGCGCTCAACACGAGCCGTGATTTCCTCCACCACGTCGAAATAGTTGCCTTCGTAACGGTCCACCTTGTGACTAAAAACGTCCAAGTGCAACACGCCTTCCGTGAAAGCGTTCAAGAAGTCAGCGTCGTGAGAAATGACCAAGACCGTCTTCATGTACATCATGAGGAAACCGGTGAGGTGCTCAATGCCGGCGGTGTCCAAGTTGTTGGTTGGCTCGTCGAGGAGCAAAATGTCAGGGTCTTGTATGAGGGCGTAAGCGAGCAAAAGACGGGCTTGCTGACCACCGGAGAAGTCCTTAATTTGCTTGTCGGGCGGCGTCTTCATGTCGACAATGTCCATCACGTCCTTGATCTGCTGATCGAGGTTGTATTGAACCTCAGGAAAGGCATGGGCAAAGAATTCCTGCACAGTGTCGTTCAACCATTCGCGGGGTACAACCTGGGTAGCAATGGCAATTTTGGCACCTTTAGCAAAGTGAATCTGACCTTCATCAGGCTTTAGAGTACCCATTAATAACTTAAAAATTGTGCTCTTGCCGGCGCCGTTTTGGCCCATCACCGTCATTTTGCTGTTCTCACGGACGCCAAAATTGACCTCTTCCAGAAGCAAATTATCTTTGTCGTAACCAAACGACACATTTTCAAAGCGGACGACGACGTTCTCGGCCATAAGATGATGATTGGGAGCTAGGGGTAAAAGGGCTGTAGTAAACCACAAAATGCGACTTTTGGCAAGGGCAACGCGCCCTTATGTTATAATCAAAGTACTTCTTAAATAAATCAATATGGCAGAAAGAATTGTTTGGCCCTGGGTGGTTGGTAGTTTAACGGTAGTCGCGCTAGCCATTGCCATTTTTATCATTAGCATGATCAATACCCCGCCCCCTGGTACAACAGTCACACCTGGTGCAACCAACCCGCCTGACACCAGTTCCGGCAATAACCCAAACACTGGAACCGGCACGACTGCCAAGCAACCTTTTATCATCACCACCATGACCCATATGGAGGGTGTTTACACGGACGACGTCAACGAGAAAGTATTCGAAAAACATGTCGCGGATATGCGCTGGGCCATGGATTTATTTGACGAATATGGTGCTAAGTTGACCTTTGAAAGTGAGCAGTCGTTCGCTAAAGCCAATACCAACTGGGGGTTGAATATCTTGAAAGAAGCTGTTGACCGCGGCCATGGCGTTGGTACACATGCTGACTTTGGTGCTAAGGCAGGTTTAAGTCTCGCGCAACTGACACAAAATTTTGTGAACAATAAAAAATTAGTCGACGGGCTGGTGGGTGCAATCAATAACCAGGGTGTCTCAGGTGGTACTGGTCCAACTGACTGGGTACTGGCGGCAACCGCTGCCGGCTTCCATTACATCGACGCGGTGACTGGTTTTGGCTACCTCTCCATGCCGACTAGCGCCCGCCCAAGCAACTGGACTAATAGCTACATTATTAGTACCGGCTACCATGATTCTGTGCCGCCAAAACTAGAAGATCGCATTTACCCTATTCCACTGAAAGATGCGCAGGATTTTGTACCTGACGCTGGAGCAGCGCTAACCATGATGAGTGGCGATCTGGGCGAACTTTCCAGCTTGGCTGAGGGACGTAGTAACTGTTCACCTAACTGTACCTTTGATCAAAGCGACATAAATGTTGTAGTTGAGAGTATTGACGACATTCTTGCTTATCGCGATACGAGTAGGTTCACAAAAATTAACTTCCATATTCCCATGGATTTGTTAGTTAAGAGCAACGAGACTAAGCTCCGCACGATGTTGACGGCGATTAAGAAATATACCGACGCTGGGACGCTCGCCTGGGATACGCAGCTCGGCGCTTACAAGGAATACATTAGTTCGATCAAGTAAAAGTTCTGGCTATGAAATCTCACCACCGTGCCTTAATTGCCTTAGGAGCCTTAATTACTGTCGCGGTCATCTGCACTTTTATTTGGTTGATTGTGCTGACGACGGCGCAACCAGATACCGAACCCGTAGCTGAACCCGTAGCTGAGGGCACACCGACCACATCGATTGTCACGCCGCCAAAAACACCAATCCCAGAGGCTACTAAGCCAAAATCCGCCCAGATCGTCTTCGGCGCAGATTTTAGTAATAACAAAGGGTGTGACACACACGGCAACGCTGGTTGCGACATATTCCTAGCCAACATAACCCTCGACGGCGCAGTTTCCACCATCAAGCAATTAACAAGTCATGATGGCTCCGAGGTCTTCCCCACTTTCTCCGCCGACGCTAAAACGGTGTATACCAACGCCTGGAGCTCGCCCAAACAAGCCAACGTGGAGTGGATCGACGTGGCGAGTGGCAAGGCTGGCGTACTGCAAACTGGTGCCCGCGGACTGGCACCGCTGCTGGACGGAAAGCGAGTCGTCTACGCACCTCTCGCTGCTAATTCCCCGCTGATGATGGCAGAGTTCTCCTCGCCGACGTCGCTCTCCAACCCAACAGCTATTACCGGCAACGGCGATTTTAATGAGCCACATGCCTCTTATCTCGGTGACATTATTTTCTACGAGCTCTTTGGGGCTGGTAAAGGTAGTAACTCAGCCCAACCAAAAATATACCAAGTGAGTACTGGCAAAATTATTGACATCAACCAAGCTGGTGCTGCCCACTGTTTCTGGGGCTATGCTGGCACCACAGCCTACTGTAACAACGTCGACTTCTTCCCCGGCATCCAAAGCTGGTCGTTCGTTAATGGTCTCGTCGGCCAAGCCGTCGAAGCTATTCGTCACCCCAAACCAATTGCAGCCAGCAAAGCCGACGCTGACTACGCCGCCTGCAAAACAACCTCCTTCGCCTACGGAGCCTTCTGTGATGCAACCCACCTGATTGTCACCATGGGTTGTGCCACAGAAACTGATAATGGACTCGATACCACTATGTCTAAGCTGGCATTGCTCGACCTGACGCAGAAACCACCGACCATTATTCCACTCGGCAAGAACTTGGCCGACGCCTTTGGTGGACCTGGTGGGTCATCTTATACGGCGAGCTGCCGGATGAAATAATCCACCCGCTCATACAGGCCAAAGTTAAGCGCTCGCAACCGCCGCATCTCCTGTTCCTAGCTCAAGGCCTCAGCCCAGGTGCTCGCTTGCCGAACAGTCTTCCGCGTGGGTTTACACCCTTGCTCTCGACCGTTCGCTGCTCGCTTCGCCTTCGGTGGAGGCTCAATGATACAGTCAAGCATTTCTCGGGTCGGCCATCGCGTCGTCACAGGAGACACGGCAGTCGCTCACTCATAAAGTCTCAGTTCACTGAAGTCAACGAAGACGAGCGGGATGTCCCTTTCGTCGACCGAGGGACGCGC
>DOZH01000008.1:66293-70111 GCA_003518105.1 Candidatus Uhrbacteria bacterium | reverse complement strand
AAACGCCCGAGAGAGAAAGAAAGGGACTCCCCGAGTCTCGCGTTGAGTGGAACCCGAGCGACATTATTTCTTAACCGAGTATAGCAACCGCGCTAAACGGATAAGGTCGTAAGCGTAGAAGCCATTGAAGTGCTCGTAGATAGGCTTGAGGAATTCGGAGTTAAGGCCGGCTTCGAAGGCGGTGTGAATTTCGTTAATGCCGGGAATGAAGAGTAAGTGGTTGAGGTCGCTAGCCACGATTTTCTTGAGGGCTAGCAAGTCGTCAATGTGATCCATGATGGTACTCGGCTTGCGGTCGAGCGTGGTACAGATTTCGTCGATAGTTTTTTGATTACAGATGAGGTCAAGGGTTTTTTGCCACTTGGGTTCTTTCACCTTCTTGGCTTTTTTGATGCGCGGAGCCTTGTCACCAAAGAGCTTAAAAGCTGACGTTGTGCCGCCGCAGTTAGCGATAAACGCTTCATGTTGCACCAAGAGCTCGTCAGCGTTAACTTCGAGTAACTCGGCTTGGGCACCGTTGCTTGATTCTAGAAATTTAGCATCCTCCTGTAGTACGTTCTCGTCCACCTCCAAAGCGCGAGCATTAAGGCCACCAAGGTACAAGCCAGCCAAAGTACGAACACGGGACAAGGCGACGTAACCCTGACCATAAGCAAAAGCCTGGCTCAAGTCGACAAAGGCAGCATCGAGGGACATTCCCTGGCTCTTGTGGACGGTCATGGCCCAGGCTAAGCGCAGTGGCAGCTGAATGACGCTAGCTAGTGGCCTGCCATCACCATCGATGCTCCAGGTGTCCGGCGTGACTTGAATGCGACGACCAGAACGGAGTTCGACAATGGGATATTTATTCTCGCTAGCAAAGTCCTTAACGACGCCGGTGGTGCCATTAACGAAGCCTTCGTCAAAGTGATTCTTGGTGAACATAACACGAGCCCCAACCTTGAGCGTCAGCTTATCTGGCGACAAGCAGCCGCGTTTGAGTTGCTCAATGAGTGGTGGCGCACCGTGGCCGGCCATGGCGTAGCTGTGTTCTTTGCCGAGTAGTTTAGCCAAGTGGGTAGCGTTGATGCGGTCGACGTCGGCGTTATGTGGGAAGAGTGTCGTAATGTCCGTGGTTTCGGTGCGTGGAATTTGGCGCGCGGTGAGATGCGCTAAATGATCCTCGTCGAGGCTGCCATTACGTAGAGCAGATAGGATGCTGAGGAAAGTTTCGTCCTCCTGACGGTGCTGCTCGCTCAAGTAACAAACGGTCGGAGCTGCGTGCTGCCAGGCGTCGCTCATGAAGGCGAACTGGGGCATTGGCTCATCTTGGCGCGAAACTGGTGGCAACTGAAAGAAGTCGCCCACAAAAACCACTTGGAGGCCACCGAACGGCTGCATGGATTTGCGCAGAGCTTGGCAAACCTGGTCGACGAGGTTGAGGGTGGCGCCGCTCAGCATGGAGATTTCGTCGATGATGAGGACCTGGGTGTCGTTCAGACGTTTCACCACACGACTATTGCTCAACATGTCCTGCAGTTCGCCGCGCGACAATGTCTTCTTAATGCCAATGCCAGCCCAGGAATGGATGGTGAGGCCGTTAATATGGGTAGCGGCGATTCCAGTCGACGCTGTGATGGCTGGTTCAACACCGCAGCTACGCAAATAAGCTACGTAACGGTTAACCGTATGACTCTTACCAGCACCAGGTTGGCCCGTTAAAAATACGTTTCGTCCAGTCTTTAAGATGGCTAGGGCTTCGGTTTGCAACATAGTGGGGGTATTGTAGCACAGATATAGTTAGTAGTTGGTAGTCGGTAGTTTGTAGTCCAGACATGGACAAAAGTTCATTTTTATGGTATTATATTGGGTCATGGAGCTTCCCTTTTGAGCCTAATATTGGGCTTAAACGGGAGGCCTCCATGGAAAAAATGACTCTCAAACAACGTTTTCGTGACGTGTTCGTGCCGTACTGGCGCGTTCGGCTGACCGAGCTGGTCAGTAATTGTCACGAGGGCTGGCTGTGGTTCGGACTGATCGGGTTCGTCGGTGCCAATGTGGCCGAGAACACCTTCGCAGCGTTCTTCAGCTTCATTCCGATTCTCGGGCCATGGGCGGTGGACAACGTACTCGACGTGATTGTCGGGTTCGTAACTTCTCCCCTGCCGCTCGCCTGCTCCGCCGAACTCGCCAGACGCTACGGCTGGCTGAAAAAATCGTAGAAAAGACCACCCAGCGCTCCTGCTGGGTGGTCATTCTTTGTAGGTTGATGCGCGATTATGTCTCGAGCTCTTCGTCTTCGATTGGAGCACCGGCAAGAGCTTTCAGAATCAAGTCGAGCTTGGCGTTGATCATCTTCAACTGAGCTGCACTGTCGTCATGTGGGCGGCTCTCGTACTTTGGCTTGTCGCCGTAGTCAGCACGCTTGCTGAAGCTTGGACGATCGCCGAAGCTACCACGTTCACGACGCTCGTTGCCGAAGGCGCCTGGCTCACGACGTGAGTTACCAAAGGCACCAGGTTCGCGCTGTTGTTCACCATCTTCGCGGATAAAACAGTTGCTGCAGAAAATTGGCTTCTTGCCGTTTGGTTTGAACGGAACTTCACAACGCTCGCTGCACTTGGTGCAGGTAGCTGGGTGCATGGTTACTGGACCAGTATTTGCACCACGGCTAGCGCCGAATCCCCCTTCACGCTTGGCGTATCCTCCCTTGCCCCCTGGCTTATATCCTCCTTTGCTGCCGCCAAACTTCTTACCAAACATATCTTTTTTTGCTAATTACAGATTAATCTTGGCGAACCATACAGGAGTTAGCCAAAAAAAGCAAGGTCGACGAGTTACTGACGACACTCTGCCGTACACCAAACAGGCTCTACGCCGCAGGATTCGCAGATAATCAGCTGTTTATGGCAGTCGTGATTAGCGCAGTTGCCAAAGCGTTCACTGGTGGCGGCGCAGACAAAACACTTCCCTACCTTCACGTAATCGGGCGTAAACTGCTCCGTCATGCGGTCGTCAAAAACGTAAAGCGAGCCCTGGAAGTCTTGGCCAGGATAAGCCTTCATGTAGGTGCCGATTCCGCCGTGGAGCTGGTAGACGTCCTGAAAACCTTGTTGTTGCAAGTAGGCCGAGGCCTTTTCGCACCTGACGCCGTAGGTACAAACGGTTAAGACTTTCTTTGTTTTGAGATTGTCGAACTTTGGCGTGATAGCTATGAGGTCGCGAAAGTTAGCCATCGTGCTATTATGCGAACCAGCAAAATGGCCGACGTTGTACTCGTATTCATTCCGCATATCGATTATCTCGAACTCCTCACCGCGAGTAATCCAGTCATGCAGTTCGGCGGCTGCGATATGTTGACCAGTTTGGAGGTTGGGGTCGACGTCGGCAGCAGTAGGTAAACCAGTGGCGACGATTTCACGGCGGACTTTTACTTTGAGTTTTTTGAAAGCATGACCGGTGCCCGGGCTCGACTTAAACCAGACGTCGGCGAGATCGCAGAATGTTTGCGTGCGTAAACGAGTCTCGTACTCGGTAATCTGGGCTGGCGTACCTTCCACCGAGCCATTGATGCCTTCATGGGCGACCAGCATACGGCCAAAAATGCCGATCTCCTCGCATTGCAAGCGCAACCAGGCCACAAAAGCAGCTGGGTCCGCGATTAAAGTGTATTTGTAATAGATAATGATGATCGAACCCGCCATAAAATGACTATACTCTTGAGCGTCAACGCGAGACTCGGGGAGTCCCTTTCTTACTCGGTCGGGCATTTTGACGATCGATATTTACTACTTGAGTGAAATATCGCCACAAAATGCGCGTCCCTCGGTCGACGAAAG
>DOZH01000008.1:30468-66165 GCA_003518105.1 Candidatus Uhrbacteria bacterium | reverse complement strand
GCGCGTCCCTCGGTCGACGAAAGGGACATCCCGCTCGTCTTCGTTGACTGCGGGCTACGTAAATAATTTAATTAACCGCTTCGAATTCATCCAATTGCTTATTGATAAATGAAAACCAGTCAGCATAGCCAGCGTCGCTCGGGTGAAAGAGGTCAGCGGCGTAATACTTTGTGGGTTCGAGGGCGAAGGGGTCGTAGCTGGCGTCGCGGTAAAGATCCACAAATTGGACGTTGCCGTTGGTGGCATGCACAGCGTCGATGAAAAGCTGACGGATAAATCTACTGCGAAGTGTGAAGATCCAACGTAAGGCCCACGGTAGCAACGGCACTGTGCCAACATTACCTGGCGTCGTCAACAGGACTTGCGACGCTTTTCTGACAGCTAAGCCTAGAACATGTTTAATATTTGATTCAAGTTTAATGTAACTAGTAAAATGAACATTATCATTCCCGCCCACATTAATAACAAGAAGATCGAAGTGACCTGTTAATTGTTTAATTTGCTCAATAACCTGCCATGTTCTAGCGCTAATCGCGGCTACATTTACCACCTCGGCCTGAGGATACTTGGCACCTAATAAACCAGCTAAAGAATACTGCGGGGCGCTCGTACCTGCACCAACACCTGTGCTATCCCCCACTACTGCAATCCGCATGGAGGCACCAGGCAATTGGCGTCTAAAAGGCACAGTAGCCCGAGCCAATTTCTCGCCGATAGCTATTAGCTGTAGAACACGTCGACGTTCGTAGGTTACATAAATGAGGATGATGACTAAGATTATTAGGATTAAAATCTGCGTCATAAAACAAAGATGAGAACGCCCGCTGCGGCCATGATGAGCATGATGAGGCCGCCAAGGATGTTCGACCACCTGCCGTTTGTATGTTTACCCATGATTTTCTTATTGTTGGAGATGAGGAGAATGAGCAGCAAGAGAGGTGGTGCGACTAAGCCATTCATGACAGCCGTGTAGTACAACATGGTGAACGGTGGGATATGCAGAAAGTTGATGAGGACGCCGACCAAGGTAGCAATGATGATGATACCGTAGAAGATTTTGGCTTCGTACCATTTTTTGGATAAGCCGCCAGGTAGATTAAGTGACTCGACCACAGCGTAGGACGCTGACCCGGCCAGAATTGGTACAGCGAGTAGACCAACGCCGATAATGCCAATAGCGAAGAGAGCGAAGGCGAAGTTACCAGCCAGTGGGCGCAAAGCTTCAGCGGCCGTAGCAGCCGTGTCGACCTGCGTTATGCCGTGCGCGCCAAGCGTTGAAGCCGTGGTAACGATAATAAAGAACATGACGAGATTGGAGAAGAACATGCCAATGGCGGTGTCGATTCGCATGTCCTTAATTTCGGCTAGGAAACTGCGCTTCTTGAGTTCTTGCGCTTCCTCTACTTCTTCGCTAGCTTGCCAGAAGAAGAGATAGGGCGAAATGGTGGTACCGAGCACGGCCACGATGTTGAGAATGTATTCTTTGTGCCAAGAGAAGCTCGGTACTATCGTGGACCAAGCGACCTCGCCCCAATCTTGTTTGACCACGAAGACAGTGACGACGTAGGCGAAGAGCGACAGCGTCAAGAATTTCAAGAATTTGGCGTAACGAGGATAGCTGACAAAGATTTCGAGAAGCAGGGTAATAACGGTGATGGCGAGTAGCCAGGCCACGAACGGTACGCCGAGTAGCAACTGACCAGCAGCTGCCATCGCTCCCAAGTCCGCTCCGATGTTGATGGTGTTGGCAATCATTAACAGGCTGACAGCGACGTACAGCACTGGCTTGGCATAATGGCGGCGAATGACACCCGACAAGCCCCGACCGGTGACGATGCCAATACGGCCACACATCTCCTGCACCACGGTCATGAACGGAAAGCTAAACAACGCTAACCACAGTTGGCTATAGCCGAATTGCGCGCCGGTTTGCGAGTAGGTACCGATGCCAGATGGGTCGTCGTCCGCAGCGCCGGTGATGAAGCCGGGGCCTAGGCGTTGCCAGATGTTCTTCTTCATAATTATTTAACGATTGGCGGGTTGCTGATGAACATGGACGAGTCAACCTGACGTTCAAAACAAACTGTACCAGCGGTGTGCGACCAGTTGTTGCTATAAGGAGAGTTACCGTACATATCACGAGCTGGAACTGGCGCAGTAGTCTTTGCTGAGGTGGAGGTATAGGTAGGAGTAATATTATTATCAGTAGCAAAGTTGGCACACACCTTAAACTTACTGATAGATTCGTCAGGTGTGGCACCGCTAATCATCGTATCGATGATAACATCATAGCTGTAGGCTTCTCCACTCTCCGGGTCAACCGGAGCCGCGAAACCATAAAGCGTGTTGGATAAATCAGCTAACGAGACTGGCAGTACATGCTTTGTTACATAGTAGTTAACCACCTCATTTTGGATAACAGATAAATCATTAACCCGAGTTTCATCAAACCGGACGGCGCGTTGCTGGGCCGGTGAACCGACGAGTACAAAGCCGAGAATGATGACGGCAGCGATAATGATTGAATCCTTAATGGCGGCGATCATCGGCAACTTGGTTGGTACAGTAGCGTCGCGGCGCAAGTCCCAGAGGTAATAGCCAAAGACGCTAGCGCTGGTCAGCAACACGATGATGACTTTGAGAATAAAACGCGTCGTAATCTCCCCGTTCAGGAAGTAGTTGACGAGCGTCACCAAGTCGACAATCATGGTAATCGCCGTGGCAAAAAGGGTTAAGTAGAGCAACCACTTTTTGATGCCGATGTTGTGCTTGGCTGGATTGGCTTTGACATCTTTAGCGAGGAGCCAGGAGATAAAAATGAAAACCGGCCAGACGACGATGAGAATCGCCATGCTAGTGCGAATAGCGTCGAGCGACCCAACATAAGAGTAGCTAAGCGCATCCGGAAACTTCACGTTGATGTACTGAAAGAGTAACGCGATGAAGCTGCCAAAGCAGGCGTAGAGTGTGCCGATAGCGAGGAGATGACCAAAGACATCGCGCGCTGTTGAGTGTTGAGACTCGACGAATGTGCCATGTAAGTTTCGCTTTAGAGTTTTCATAGTTTTGAGATTATAATTCTCTTAATGATATCACAAAATTCCAGATTCCAGACCTGACCCCTTTTTCCATGGCTGGCTCGCCATCATGTATAGAACATTCCGGTGCTCGGCTTTTAAGATATTAGAGCCTTGAGCTTTGTGTAGGTCACTCACGATCACGCCATGTGGATAGGTCGACGAACTGGCGGAGGCTAAGATTTTGGCGGCGAGAACTGATGACGTGCCGAGGATACGATGAGCTACCAAGAACTCTAATTTGGCATCAAGCGGTACCTTGTCACTGTACTGCTCAATTACCTGCTCGGCGAGTTTGAGCAATCGTTCGTAGGCTGAACGATGAGATGTGATTGGAGAACTATAAAATTTCGAGGCACCAATCACGGCATGCGTTGCCAAGTATACCAAGTCACGAGGTCTGTACGAATCAATATCTGCCACTCCCCGCTCCAAAGTTTTCACAAAAACAAGAGGATTCAAAATACAGCCGAATGATTCGCCGAAAAGATTACTAATAAAGTACAGTGGATTAATCGCCGAAGTACTCAAAACTAGCAACTCATGCTCGTCAGCTTGCAAATCGTGCCACATCTTCCGCAGCTTCTCCTCGCCGATAGCGGCCAAAGCAGCTCCTCGAACATCCTCCCCATAAATAGTCGACGCAAATAAAGTCTTGGCTAGTACGGTTGAAATCTGGAGTAGCTGAGGATATTTAGCCAAAATTTCACTCCGCTCTTTAAGTAACTTCTTATTAATCGACGAGTGACTCATGATCGACCTAAAAGAATCCTCAATCATTTCTGTTTTGCCGAATACTGCACTACGTAATTGCTGTAGTTCGCCCTTCGCTTGATCATCTAACGTCCACAAATATTTACGGCTCCACCAGTGAAAGGCCACACTCGGCAAGAATTCCATGTTCGATTCGTACCAATGAGTGACGGTTTGCGCCATCGGTTCATCGCCGATGCGGAGTAGTATCGCCACGTAGTTAATAATTTTGGCGGCGACGTCAATGCCGGTCACACCTTGAAAACCATTATTCGCCCACTGTGGCACGGTGTTGACCTCCATGAAATACCATTCTCCAGTTTCAACGTGACGAATCAAATCAACACCACAAATTTGTAAGCCGAAGATGGTGGCAACTTTCGCCGCTAATTTACAGGCTGTGGCGTGCTCGTGCTTGTCCGTCACCACTTCACCGGTACCGCCTTGGGCTAAATTGTTGCGATGCTCCCCTGCTTTGGCCACGCGCTTCATGACACCGAGCGGTACGCCACCTACCATGAATATGCGGTAGTCACCATTGTTCGGAATAAAGGATTGATAGACGTAGTCGTTAACTGAGCCTGACAACTCGCTGGCTTCGCTGATACTCGATAAAAGAAAAACGCCGGCGCCGCGACTGCTGACCGGTAATTTAGCAATGACGGGAAAGGTTAAGCTCGACAGTTGGTCGAACTCAACAGTAACAATACCTTGAATGCCAAGCTCGGCTTGAACTGTGGCTTGCTGGTAACGTTTAGAACGAACTAATGGCGTACGGAGTAAGGCTTGATTAATGAGGCGGCAACCACGAGTCTCGGCGGCTGCTAGCACTTCAGCTCGACGAGTTGGCGTCAAACGGCCTGAGCGCCAGAGAATAATGGCGTCATGCAGGGCATCGAGCTGAGCTGTAACTTCGGCGGCTGAGCCGGTAATGACGACCGTTGAAATATTTTGAGCAGCTGCCGCTTTAAGCAACAACTCGATGTGAACTGTCTTGTATTTGGCGACGACGGCTAGCTGCGGACTATTCATAATGGCCCAAGTCTAGCAGCTTTAAGATAAACAAAGAAGACCAGCGGCCGAGACTAGGGTACACTATCAGCAATATGACTATTATCGAAACTCTCCGCACGCCACGCATTGCTGGTTACGCTATTTTTGATTTTGCTATTTCCTTCCTCGCCGTCTACCTCATGGCGCCATGGCTTAGCAAATTGGCACGCAAAATTAAACTCGAAGTTCCGAGACGTAGCTGGCTCTACTTCACTGTGCCCTTAAGTATCGCCGTTCATCTAGCAGTCGGCAAGATGACACCGCTAACCCTGGCTTTTGTTGACCTACACGGCCATTTGTTCGTCAAATTAGTGTTTGTTGTCCTCATTGTACTTGGCGTAAAAGATATTCGTCTAACTAAGCAATCTTCTCGCCACGAATAAGGCGGATAAGCACCGCGATAATCGCCAAGATTAGTAACAGGTGAACGAACCCACCAAACACGTTAGCAGTCACCACACCGAGTAACCATAGAACGAACAGAATGAAAGCAATGGTCCATAGCATATGCGCTCATTTAAGAGTAAGTTCTTCTATAATCACCATACTCCTGCCTTGTTTAGCTGTCTATACAGTTTTTATATATCCCTATTTTAGTGTCGTAAAACATAAATAAAACTGCTAAAAATGTTACGCAAAAAAATCAGCCATTACGGCTGATTTTTAAATTGGTTTTTAACTATTCAATCTCGTAACCCTCATCCGCTGCCCACTCCTCAACCGCTGCCGAAATCATCGGCGAGCTGGCTAAATCGACAGTGAAGTCCCAAGTATTACCGTTGTTGTCGTCACCACTAGCCTCACCGTCTGCGCCAAGCTCGGCCGTGAAGTACAAAGTATCACCATAACCATTATCCAACGAGTCTACATAGCCACTCCCAAAAGTCGCATCCAAATAATAGGTACTACCGCTGTCATGTGAATACGCCTCCACTCCTTCAGTGCCAGTAATATAAGGCGCGATGCCGTACCAGTGGTCTGCCAAAGCGTCGCTTTTTGTGATGGCCGTGACACCACCAGAAACATCATTAATTGGTTCGACTAAAGAAGTGTCAGAGCTGCCAGAACAGCCGGCACCGGCGAGTGACAGGCTAACGAGACAGAAAGCTACAATGAAGAGTCGTGGAGAATGGTCCATATGTTTGAGGACTAATAATAATTAGCACCATCTTAACACCCGTTTAATAATTTTGATAGATAAAAAGAAAGCCGCCCCAGAGCTGGTGCACTGGGGCGACCGTCTCTGAAGCGGAAGTTGTGGCTAGGTTCGTGTGCGTTCCGACCGTTCGATCTCCAGAACATAAATACCCAATACCTCCCGACCAGCTGGGTAGATGCCGTGCAACAGGTCATTCACTTCACGCCGGGTCATGTTCTCGGCCATGCGCCGGTGGTCCTCCACCGCCATCATCGAGTTGATGTCGCGGTAGACGCGTACCGCCTTGACGTTGACGTCGCACTCCTCGCGAGCCGACATGAAGTGAATACTATCTCCGGCCGAGATCTCGCGGATGTCAGGGTAGCCTGCCCTGACTTCCAAGGTCTTGGTGCCAGCAGCGATCTGCTGCAGTAGTGCCCTCTTGACGCGCATATTGCGGACCATGTTGTTCTCCAGGTTGTTGCTCCATTGCTGTGTGCACTGGCGCGGGTGGTAGGCTGCAGGCATGATGGCGTTCAAACTCCAGCCGAGACGCTGCAACACCACAACCTCGTCAGGCGTTGGCACCGTATGCAGGTAGAGTTTGCGTCCGTACTGACGGAGTTTGAACGGGATGTCCGTCAGCAAGGCTGCGAAAGCGGCAGGCGTGGAGCCGAGACATGGCATGAGCTTGATCGGCTCACCCTTCTTGGGCGTACACCCTGCGACCCCAAGAACCTTGCCCCCACGGTCAATCGCCACAAACACCAGTTTGTATTTGGAGTTTGGTTCGCGCGTGTTGCGCCGCTCGTAACCCCTGTATAGGGCCTCAACCCAACCCTCGTCAACACCGTTGAAGAGCGGCGCCAACTTCAGAAGGATGAGTTGCTTGACCTGCTCGGCATGTCGAACGCGGTCGAACTCCACGACGGAGATGCTGGCCTTCTCATCCACAGGCTGACTATCGAGCAACTTGTAGATCATCACTTCCGTGACTCCAGGCTTGTAGTGCCCGATCGACTCGCCGGCAACAGCGTAGCCCATGTGCTGGAAGAAGCCGAACGCCTTGGTGTTCTGCTTGGCGACTGTGCCGTAGATCTGACGCGCCCCGCGCCCGAGAGCGAAAGCCTCGGCATAACTGAGAAGACGCGCACCGAGACCGCGCACGGACTTGAACTCTGGCGCCACGATCAGGGGGCTCATCTTGGCCGTACCCTGCTTCTTGACGACCACGTGCACCATGCCAGCCCGCTGTCCGTCGACCTCGAGAATGAACATGTGCTGTTCCGCCGAGAAGTGCCCGACATGGTCCTGACCACCAGCCATGTGCGCGTCGAAGATGCGCTTGGCATGGGCTTCGTGATCACCGCCGTACCAGTCATGGAGCGCCTGAACCATGAGGGTTGAAACAAATGGGAAGTCACCCTTGCCTGCGGCACGGACGGCGATGGTGTGGGGAGTGGTGTGAGAGTTCGTGTTCATGGTACCTCCTCGTCGATATTATCGACTCCTGACTATTGACTAGTACTCTCCAAACTTAGAACATCCAAATTTGGAGAAATTAGTTTACTTATTCTACTACTAAATGTCAATAATTATGCTAATTCAACCTGAATACCAACTACCCCATAGGCAGCTTCGTCTTGCTTAGTATAAAATTTATAAATCGCCTCCTCCAAGATTTCAATGCTGCTAACACCAAAAATCTCTGGCGGAAAGTCCATAAAGAGTGCCGAGAATGTTGGATAGCGCAACAAGCCAGTGACTACCGTCAAAACTTCTTCGGTGAAATCAGGGGCTCGTTTAAAAACAATCGTATCCCCAACTTTTATTTGCTGCCGCTTTTCGTCAAAGAGTCGGCATTCTATCTTTTTAGTGCCTGCCTTAATGGCTGCGAAATACTCCGGCTGTAGCTTGAGCTCATGGATCATAAAATAGTTTTGCCGGCAGCATACAATGTTACTCAACAGCAGTAAAGCGAGCGGGTGTAGTCTAGGCTACTGCCCAATGACTACGGGAATTTCCAGCGCGTCGTCGTGTTCCGGGAGGCCGGAAGGGTTATCCTTGCGGAGAATGAGGGCGCCACGGTTGCTGTAAACCTCAGCGTCCGGCACGAAGGTGATGGTGGCGGTGAAGGGCACGAAGTCCGAGGTCATCCAGTCCCCCTGCGCCTGCGCGATGCCGCTGCCGATAATGCGGCCGTCCCAGTCGGTTAAGAAGACAGGAAAACTAGCTTCGAAAAACCAGCTACCGCGCGCTTCGCCTTTAATTGTCAGCGGGCTGCGGACAGTGTCGCCCGGCAACGGTGTGGTCAAACGGATTAAGTCCAGGTGCGAAATAACATTGCCGACGTCTTCCGTATATGTCTGTCCCTCGGCTCGACACTGACGAGGATAGGACTCCATAATGGCGTTACCAGCGGCCACACATTCGGTGAAGTTGGTGACGATGACAGTTGACGTAGGCATGAAGACGGGCTTGAGAAGCACTGCGAGCACGACGATGACGAGGGCTAGCAGACTGAGTAAGAAGCCTTTCATATATTTAATTAAAATTAATTAACATACCACTACCGCTCGAACGCTTTCCCGCAATTCGTTCCAAGCCGCCTAGCATCTACTCCCTCCTATATTTACAGCATGAGCTGGCTGGTGGCTTTTGACAAGCAAGTTAAGGACTTTTGGTAGGTATGGAAAATTTCTTACAGCAGGCATCTAACAACGGCATCAGCTCAGAACGTTTTTGTGACATTTCCTGATATATAGCTATCGCCACAGCCGTACCGTGGGGAACTTCGAAACGCGACGACTCTTCAATCTTGTCGGATGCTTCGTGCCCGCCACGCATGATGATATGGGAGCCGTCCGCTGTTTCGTCAGGATCAATATTTAAACAAACCTCTTTGAGTGCGGCCGCCCATAATATAACTTTGAGCAAACTCTCTTTATCGATTTGTGGCCGGAAATCATCTGAAGCGAGATATTCCAAAAGAACGCGCGATTGATAAACACCATGCTTAATAACTTCGCCTAGACCAATAGCAATTTGTTTGTCGGGCAATGATTGAAGAAAACGCGGATCGATCAAAATACGGTTTGGTTCATAGAAACTCTTATAAGCATGTTTATGATATAGCCCGTCTTCTACTTCGTTTGCTCGCACCTTTCCTCCGATAGACCCGTCAGACATCGCCAGAACTGTCGTCGGAATATACATCAGATCACTGCCGATCTGTTCGGCGATATACGCACCGGCATTAAGTAGAATCCCACCGCCGATAACCACAATTTCACGAAGTGAACTCTGACGCAGGTTTTCATCAGCGATAAAACGATCGAGCCAATGTCGTTCTTTTGTTTCTTCTTCGCGTGGCATTAGCCAAATAACAGATCTACCGACTAACTCCTCATTGAGCCAGGAAAAGCCACGAAAGGCATTGTCCGCGATTATAAGCTGATTTTCATACTTAAGAATCTGATCTATCGAACCGACTTCGTAAGTATAGTTCTGGACAGATCCGAATCGTTTGTGCGACGGCGAGACCCGAAAAGACAATTTGACATGCACTAATTCCTCACCTGATAAAGTAGCAAATTGAGAATCGACAGGCACGGAAGATTCAAGGATTTGTTGATATAAAGTCATAAATTCAAATCGTCTTAAATATTTCATTTACCGCCCATTTTTGGAACTCAGACATATGAGCCGACATCAACTGTTCATAATCTAGCCATTCAGGCAAGTGATCGAGGTCGACGCGATTAGTAGAATTTTGTTGACCAGCCTGCGCCGAATAAAAAGTGCCGAGCTTGTTCATTGGCCCAACCGAAGCGTTCGGCAAAAATTGATTAGCCTTGCCGATAAACTTAATATTGGAAATTTCATACCCTGTCTCTTCTGATGCTTCTCGCCTCAATGCCGACTCTTCATCCTCCCCCTCATCAATACCTCCACCGGGTAAGTGGTATTTACTACGGACGTTGACGACGAGGATTTGTTTAGCATCATTCAAAATAACGCCGTAGACTGAAAGACGTTCCAATGGGTTATCGATCTTTTCACCGAATTGCAGAGTTGGCATATACTATTAAGAAGAAAGAGGTGCCATGATTGTCTCAAAACCTCTTTGAATAGCTATATATTCCGCATCCTGCTTATCCCATATTTCAACCAACTCTGCTCGGTCAACCCAACGGTATTCAGAATGATCCTCTGGGTTAAGTTTCATTTCTGCGTCGACATTAACTAATTCAGCAAGATAGTCTACTTCAACAACATGACTGTCGCCATTCATATATGTAAACGCATGAACGACATTGCCAACAATTATCTCGACACCAAATTCCTCCCGGAACTCTCGCTTAAGCCCCTCAACAATATCTTCGCCATATTCAATGTGGCCACCGGGCAGTTCAAACTTTCCTGGTAGAAACTTTTTCGTTGCCGCTCGCTTGGCAATGAATAATTTATTGTTATTATGTAAAAAGGCACAAGCCGTGATTTTTTGTACATTGATGGGAGCATTCATAATATACAATACTAACTAAAAATATTACCGATTCTCTCTGTTGCGTCAAGGTGGCTAATTCTGGATTGCAGATAATCCATTCGTAGTTCAGGATAAATCTTCATAAAATTTTGGATGTCGTCAATGTCGTGCTTGCCAACGTCCTGACCACGCTGGAGCAAAGCCTTGATGAGTAGGACATCTTCAGGAGGATATAAAAACACTTTTTGACCGGCAAATTCCGCTTTTAGACACATTGATTGAACATCTGTAGTCAAGGCAAGATCGTACCGCTTGCCCTGAATTTTCAAAATAAGGTTACTCGTAAGTTGAATGGAGTGATTGCCATCGACATTGGAATTCCGAACTTCTTCCTGCTCTGAACGATATGGAAACGACGTAATGCCAAAAAGTCTGTCCACCTCGTCATGCTTGTCGTTGGGCAAATATATATCTACATCATCTGGCTGCCGTTCGTTACCTAGAAGAAAAAGGCATCCGCTACCGCCAATTGCAAAAGGGATATCTGCCTTATTTAACACAGCAAGAGTCTTCGCTAACAGTGGGAAACGAGCAAAAAAAGAACTAAGCCGGGAATCAAGCGTTTTCATAATGGGGGTTGATGAGGTTGAAGGCGGGACTAGTCAGCCACATGCTCATTTCTGCAAATACTTACCAGCCACGCTGAGGGCGAATGACGGTAAGATAATAAAGACGCAAATGAACAGGAGCTTCAGGAGCACCATACTAAGCGCCGAGTCCATTCTATCCGGCCCCGCACCAGTTAACACAATCAGGATGCCGAGGATACCAAAGACCAGGGAAGCTGCAATGAACACACGAGTTGCTAGTTTCTGCATAGACATATTTTACTTGTAAATTAGGCTGTTCTTTTTGGTCGATTATTCCGTCGTCTTTCCATCAAACTCATCGGTATGATCAGCTTCACCCTCAGCTTTTGTTTTGTGAATAACGCCGTCCCGATGATGCGGTGGCATGTATAGAGTGTAAAGTTTCATCGAGTCGCTGTCTGTGTTGATAATGTTGTGTTTTGTTCCAGCAGGAACGATGATGACGCTTCCGTCATTAAGGTCATGAGAAATATCGCTCAAAATCGCCGTACCCGTTCCTCTTTCCACACGAAGAAATTGATCAACGTCATGTACTTCCTCGCCAATCTCTTCTCCGGGGAGAAGCGACATAAGCACAAGCTGGCTTTTCTCGTCGGTGTATAAAACCTTACGGAAATTATCGTTTTCGAGCGATTGTTTTTCAATATTTGTAACGAATCCTTTCATATAAATACTGTTAATTTTAGTTAAATCAACTTCTCTACTTGCGGCAAGATGTCGCTCGATTTATCAGCCTACAAGATAGACGGCCAGTAAAAATAATCCAAGAACATCAAACCACTCAACTTTGCTCATAGGAAGAAGTTAGCAGAAGTTAATTGCTAGTCCGAATAGCCTACAAGATATTTTACTCTTTATTTAAATTCCTGTCAGAACAATGACGCTCCCCGCCCTTACGGGACGGGGTTTTGAGCGGAAGTTAAGGAAAACTCCGGAATCCGCGCAAGCACGGATTCCGGAGTAGACTGCTATCGCACGTCGCCTTTTGCACCAGCTGGCTGTGCGCCATCAGGTAGTCGGTCAACTCGTACGATGGTGGGACGAACATGTACAACCTTTGGCGCGTTTTCATCATTCCCGCTCCCAGGGGGACGTCTCCAGTGTCCTCGACGAAAGTGAGTACTGCTGGCTCCTGTCGGAGTCCGTCCCACACGCTCATCATCGACGGCCTTCCGTAGCCCAATTCGTTCAGATGAATCTAGAACGTGCATTGAGGTCACCTCACACACCTGTCCAGTTGTGATGATGGCCCGTGGGTCTAAACCCGCGGCAATTGGTCCCAGCCAGTTGCTCCGTTGAGGGCTATCTGACTTCAGCGTAGTCAGATAAAGGGCAAGTCCGGCAACTATGCGCATCGCGGCGTCCCAGTGTGGGTATGCCGTGACCGTTGGGCTAAGGTTGTCGTACCTGTCTTGGCCGATCAGTGACCTGTCCACCATCCCAAACACCGATTCGCTGACGAGAGTGTCTATCCTTCGGTCAATGCTGAAGATCGCCGTACGAGTTGACTGAGCAGCTCCTCCCCATCTATCAAGCAACGACTGCATCCGCCTAGAGCGACGGCTTTGGAAAGCCTCCTCAAAGTGACGAATCACTACGGGTTGCAACTCCGTTCTCATGTCTAGTTCATCAGACAAGAGTCGGAACTCGATCATGTCCTCATTGCCACTCACATAATGCTGTAAGCGACTTACGAGTATGACATCGTAGCAGACATCATTGCCGTCAGCATTTCTACTGACGAGTGGTGTCGCTAGCGTAATCATGAAGGAGTCGAAAGGCCAGGGGATATCGGAGACCTTGAACTTTCCGAGCTCAGTTCCTTCCAGCAGGAGTTGGAGATCCTCGCTGACAGAATAAACTCGGCGGGACTCCAGCGTCCAAGCGAGCATCTCCAGCGGAACGTTGGAGTCAGGGAACAAGAAGTTCTGCAGCTCGAGTGGACCGCAGAAACGCTCGTAATCGAACTTGTCTCCGCGACGAAAGTTCAACAGGTATCCACGCAGGTCTCGCCAGTGTACCAGCGGTCCTGCAAGAGGAATCTTGGTATTCTGCGCGAATCTCGCGGACAGTGAGCTCATGTAGCAGCGGTCTTCCCATTGACGAAGCAGTTGCTCAAGACGATTGATTGGTGCCACGGTGGCCTCCTTTTGAGTGATGTGTTGTAAGACGATATCCCAATAATGGGACTGACGAAGATAGCATTATTATAGGTTTAGGTCAACTGTAGAGTGTTTATTCTTACTGTTTTTTCCGTAGACTATGTTATTGAATTTACACCCCAAAAGCCATAAAAAGACGGCAGCCGAAGCTGTCGTCTTTTTATGGCTCCCGGGACAGGGATCGAACCTGTGACCATCTCGTTAACAGCGAGCCGCTCTGCCGCTGAGCTACCCGGGAATATTTCTCTTTTGACGGGGGTAGGTTATCATGGGAAGAGAATCCTTTCAAGTATCCAGCCAAGTCCTATGATATTAGACTAAAACTAGTTATGAAACTTTCAAGTTCTGCGTTTAATAACGGTGGCACTATCCCCGAGCGTTTCGGGCGAGATTATGATAATATTAATCCCCCGCTGTTGATTGAGGAGGTGCCAAGTGACGCAGTTTCGCTCGTGCTCTTCATGTACGATCCTGATGTTCCACCGGCTGCTGGAGTGCCAGTGTGGGATCATTGGGTGGTGTTTAATATTCCAGCCGATATTAGGATAATCCACGAAGGATGGAAGACGACGGGAGTTCGTGGCCAAGGAACCAGAGGCGAACTAGACTACGGTGGACCAAGGCCGCCTGACCGCGAACACCGTTATTTCTTTCGGGTCTACGCGCTTGATGCTATGCTCGATTTGCCGGAGGGATCAAATAAGCAACAGGTTTCGAACGCCGTGAATGGCCATGTACTCGAAACGGCAGAATTGATGGGACGGTATGCCCCGCCATTGGATAAGTAAGAAATATATGATGACTCGCGAAGAAGTTTGGAAAAAACGTGATGAATGCGACGATCGGCTAACACCGATTGAATATGCGAAGGCGAATCATTATAAGAGTATTAGCTTCATATTACTCTTAATTAGCTGCGCTAGCTGTTTACTAGTTTTCGCTGGCACAAAAACTAGCGCTGGATACCTAATTATTCTTGGGGTTTTCGCCCTAGCAATTTGTCTTGGTTTGTCAATAATTTTTTCCGCTAAAGAAGCATTGATCAGAAAATATCTGACTGGCACGAGCTGGGGTAGTCTTTATAATTGTACTTTTGGTCCGGCAGCCATTACTGGAGCAAAAATCCGCCTAGCCTTCGGTTATTCGCTGATAGCTGTCGTCATGATTATTGCAATTGTCGCTACTCTAAAATTTTTACTATTGCGATACTAGTCCTATGCCAACCCTCCAATTCGGCGAGAAAATCGATAATCCACTTGAACGACTTTCGGTTTACGGCGTTATCGTAAATGATAAGAAGGAGATCCTTGTAGTGAACGTGCGGGGGAAATATCACCTACCAGGCGGAGGCATCGACGAAGGTGAAGATGGGCAACGGGCACTAAGGCGTGAGGTGTTAGAAGAGACGGGGTATGAGATAATGGATTTGCGATTTGTCGGCAAGGCTAATCAGTTCCTACCAAATGCTTCCGTGGGACCAATGAACAAACTGGGGACGTTTTACTCGGCTCACATTGACGGCCTAGTTACTGCTAAAAGCGCGGATCTCGACCATGTGCCAGAATGGATTGATTATAATAAATTAATGGAGTCGACGATGTCTGAGTTTCAGAAATGGGCGGTAGCTCAAGTATTCGATTATGCCAAAACAACTTGAGCTAAAAGAAAAAATCCCAACCGATCTTAAAAAGGCCTTAGCTGCATCGCCGAAGATCGAGGCTCTGTGGGAAGGCTTAACGCCAATCGCACGGCGGGATTTTGTGAGTTGGATTGAAGGGGCCAAGCAAGAAGAGACGAGGAAACGACGTGTCGTGGTAGCTTGCAGTAAGTTGGCGGCAGGTAAACGTCGACCTTGCTGTTACTCTGTAGTCCCGCTCGGCTTGTATACGGCTATCAATGCTAACCCTAAAGCTAAAGCGACGTGGAGTAAACTGACGTCTGATGAACGGCGAGATATAACAGATTGGCTTAACGGAGGAGGTAAAACAGAAACGCAGAAGAGCCGCATTGAGCAAACTTATACTAAACTAACAACTAATAAAAACAACTTATAATATTAATATGACGGTTAATTTTCGCAAAATATTTCGTCGCCTCGAACAGGAAATGCGCAATGCTGATTATGAAGTTAGAGCTCGTGTAAGCAAAATTCTGCCACGCGTCGATAATGACGTGCCCTTTGTTTGTCAATTCGCTAGCCCAGAACATGCCGAGTTGAGCTTAATGAAGCAACTAAAGCCAAGAGATGACCTGGATTGGCGAGAATCTGGAGCTACGTCGCCTGAGAGATACGCTGACTGGGCTTTTACCATGTGCGGCATGGCCTCGACCGCGATGGTGTTGCGTTCCTTTTTTGACGCTTCCCCACTGCCGGCTGAGTTAGCTGAAGATGCGCTCAAGCATGGCGTCTACCAAGAAACAGCGGGGGAAATTTCGGATATGCGCTACCGAGAGTACGCGACGTGGATTACGAAATATAATTTACGGGCGAAGGTTTATACCAGGCTAAGTATCCACGGAATTAAACATGCTTTGAGTAATGGCCGGTTAGTGATGATATCGGTTAATCCGAATATTCGCGGCGTAGTAACGGCGGCAGTAAACCAACGCGGTGGCCATCTGGTATTAGTGACTGGTTACGATACTAACGCTGGCACCATCACTATCAATAATCCCTCTGGCTTTGCGAGCCAAGGCAGCCAACTGCACCATACGCTAGCCGTAAAAGTGTTTAAGAAATATTTCGCTGGTCGAGGTATAGTCCTGATCCGCAATGACAGCTAGTAAGCTAGTCTTGTTTATAGTATCAATTATGATACTATACAATTATGTCACAAATTGAAAAACTTATTGAGGCTATTAAACGAGCAAAAGTTGATGTACGGTTCGTTGACCTCGAGCAATTACTGGTTCATTGTGGATATATCAACGTAAGACAAGCTGGAAGTCATATTCACTTTCGTAAAGAAGGATCTTCATTTGTCACGATTCCCGTGCATAATCATAAGGTTAGGATTGTATACGTCAAAGAAATACTTAAACTGCTCGATATATGAAAAAACTAAATATCGAATACGACTACATCGTGCACCACATAACAACCGGTAACTCCAAAGGTTATAAAGCTATACTACCAGCTTTTAACGGTGTAGTATTTGGCGACAATCTAGTAGAATTAGAAGCTGGCGTAGCGCTTGCCATTGAGGAAGAGATTAAAGCACGCAAGTCTGCCCGGGGGACCAAGCGAGCTATGCCAGCACCGGACAAAAGTCAAAATTTTAGTGGCAAGTTTATGGTGAGAATCAGGCCAGCAGCTCATGAACGACTGGCGCTTGAAGCAAAGGCTCGTGGCAAGAGCTTGAACTCTTATGTCCAGGAAAAGATAGGCGTCTAATTATAAATTGATTAATTTTAGCTTATGAATTTAGAGATTGGCGGAGAGAGTAAAGATTTCAAAGGTCAGGATTTTAAACGATTGCCTAATCCTGAGCGCATGACCGATGACGCTTTAATAGCAGACATGGACCGTTTAATTGGAGGCGTTGAGACGGCAGATGAGGCGAGGGAAATAATTCTTAATGCTTATTCTCCTCGGCCAGTTGTCACAGTTGAAGCAGTAGAAGACGGCAGGAGTTTTACGGTTAACATCAGAACTAGAATTGATGAGGAACCTAGAACTTACATAATTGATAGGATTGCTAAAGCCGCTAAAGCTGCGTAAGCGAGTATTGAACTAACAAAATCCTAGCCGTAGTGGCTGGGATTTTGTTAGTTGTGGATAATTTGTTGCTTCATTTTATACTATGTGGTAAATAGTATGTAGTAAATAATTACATGCTGGTATGCAATTTTCTAAAGAGACCATGAAGGGATCCGTGGAGGTCATAGTCCTCAAGGCGTTGGCCGACGAGAAGGCCTATGGCTACGAACTAGTTGAACGCATTACTAGAATTAGCGGTAACATCTTCGAGCTACAGGAAGGTACGCTCTATCCCCTACTCTACCGCTTGGAAGATCACGGGGATGTTAAAAGCTCGGTCATGACCACACCAGGCGGCAAGCAACGTCGTTACTATACTATTACTAACCAAGGTAAAAAGTTATTGAAAGCGAAGACAAGTGAATACGTCACCTTTATTTACGGCTTGCAAAAGGCTTTAAATTTGTCGCGCTATGCCAACGTCTAAGCGCGAAATAATCAACGAAGTGGCCGAGCAGCTCAAAGCTAATCCCAGACGTCAGCGTTTTCTTACAGAGCTACAAGATCATTTGGACGATGCAGAGAGAGCTGAAGCGCTCGGCGAAGTGCTGGTGGTCAGCAATTCCTTTAACAAATATGCCGTAGCGCATACTCGCCTAGTTTTTTACCGAACTATCATTTTTGCCTGCGTGGTGGCCATCTGGTCTACTGGCGGCATGATGACTGTCATCCTCAATAACGGCGAGATTACTTCACCGTTGGGGCTCTTGGCTATCCCCGGTTGGTTATTGTCCTTGCCGATTGTGACGCCTGGCTTATTTACTGTCACTGGCTATCTTTCAACCGTACAGCAGTTTACAAGCGGCCACCCCCTATCTCTTTGTCGTTGCCGTCCTCCTCATTACTATCTTCTGGACCACGGTCGCCTACATGTTACAAAGTAATCCACCGAAGTTCTGGCAGAAGTTTGACGGCAAGCCACCGGATAGGCAGAATGAATAATCAACAACTACTATGAAATTTATTTCAGCTCATCTGATTCACTTAGGATTAGCGTCGACGTTATCGTTATTGCTTTTACTCGCTGGGTCAAGCACAGCTTATGCCTGCGATCCAGTCGGCTGTCTGGGAAGCGGTAAAGATCAAGATATTCTAGCTATAGTCACCGTGGTAGCCGTTAATGGGAAAGTCGCCACTGTGACAGCCAATCATTACTATAAACAAAGCCGCGTTACACCAGCTAGCGATTTTACTATCGACTTTACCCATGGATCACCCTGGATCCAAATCACGCCGACCGTGGGGAAATATTACTTCACTTCCCTAGCCTGTACCGATTTAGCTTGTACGCCCAAATGGGGCACCTGGGAAGTAAATAGCAGCGATTGGCAAACTGCTAGTTTGCTAAGTGTCGATAATGTTGATGAATTCATGATTCAACAGTTAGTGAATGAAAAAACTACTAAGTATTACGGTATTGGCAACAGGCTCTATACGGAAACGCCAGACGGTGACTACGAAGTTTATCCGAAGTACCGGCCATATTACGGGCCAGGCAGCGAGAACGTATTCTATCTCAAAACTGATTATTTAGTAGTGCTGGCTGGATTATTCGTCGGGGAGATTGTTGTTTATTTTGTTCACCGAAAATACGCCGTCTAATTACAAACTGTTCTTGAACCTAGAGATTTGTTGAATCAACATTGTATTAGCCGCCAGGATGATAATGAAGATAAGAATGAGTGAGTTGCCGCCAAGGAAGATACCACCAATGATGGCCACAATGGAGGCGCCGAGCGTGGTTACGATGTTGTCCATGGCGACGCCGACAATGGCGTCACCGACTCGACCCTTGGGATTGATAGAGAAATTATGCACCACCAACATTTCGCCAAAGCAACCAATAAGTCCAGCCATGATACCGGTGATCACAAACGGGATATGAGTCAGGTGGGCAAAGACTTCCAAGCCATGCACCATACTCTCGGCGGCTAGCAAAATGGCGGCGCCAGACAAAATCAGATCTAGCCAGATGCGCCAGCTGCCACGGGTATCGTAATAGCGTTCTTCTGTTTGAATTTCAGCAATTGGTGATTCTGGCCGATGACTCTTACGGAAGTAAAATAATACGTAACCACAAAGAATAAAGAGAACAATGCCAACTGGCAGAATTAGCTGATACAAATCGCCTTCCACGCTAAGGCCAGCGCTCTTGTCGACCCGACCGAATAACACCATGGTAATAGCGGCAAAAGCGGTCAACATTGTGAGTGCAGTTAGCACATGAATAGCACCGTCCATCTCCTTAGATGTAGGTTTAACATGATGTTTTTTGATAGGTGTCAGACTTCCGCCCCACTTGAACGGAGGAAACATTAGGACAGTTTTATTTTTAAAATTCGCCAAGTTCTGACGCCAGACACACCAGACCGCGTGCATAATGTTATAAATGTTGGAACCAAACGTGGCAGAAGCAGCGATAATTGCCAGGTTAATGGCACGAGCGTAGTCCGTGTCTCTCACCTGCAAGGAAACAATAGCCGCCGTGACACCGATGATCATATCAGGGAACGCTGTACCAAAAGCCTGGAGAAAGCCACCAGCCAGTTTAGTGCGATCCTTCAGGACGTCGGTTGTTTCCTCGATGACCATGGCTGTCCCGCGAAACACGTAGCCAATACCGATGGTGAAAATAATTACGATGGCTAAAATTTGCAGCCACACAGTTTCTGAACTGCCAAGGAAGATGTCCGAGACTACGAACCGTAAGACGGCGGCAATCGCGACGTAAACAAGAATTCGTAAAAATTGATTATTGATTCGCATAAGACTACTTGAGAATATTTTCGTGTGTGGCCGAATAAAAGTTAAAAGTATTATACCATGGTATACTAAAGACAAAATATGCTAAGCCAGCGGCTCAAAGAAACTAAAACTTATCAACGGCTGGCGGCGCTGGCCAAGAAGTATGAACGGTTCACCATGCCGCTCATGCTGCTTGGTGGTACGGCTACTGACGCGCTGCAATTTAGATTGTTAAGTTTGCAAACGACAATTATTATCAGCGTTGTTTACTCTTTTATTTGTGCGGTAGCCATGATGATTATAGTAGCTCCAGTGCGCGGCAATAATTTGTTTATACGTTACGCTCGTCTTGCCGCTCCGTTTCTGCAACAGTTTACGATTGGTTCGCTACTCAGTACTGCCCTCCTCTTTTACTGGTTTAGCGGCTCCTTCTCCATCAGTTGGCCGATTATTGGCCTGATTGCTGCTGTCATGATTGTGAACGAGGCCGCGCGTCACATTGTCACCAGGCCAGACGTCCAATTTGGTATTTTCTCTTTTGCTATCATCTCACTCTCGTCGACGTTGTCTGCTTATCTTTTTAATTCACTTGAGCCATGGGTCTTCATTGTTGGCGTAGTCGTTAGCTTAATATTGCTCGGTGGTTATTTAGTGCCTTATCTCAACGTCGGAGAACGGCATGAAGCGCAAAAAAAGCATTGGTTGATTGTGGTCGGCCTAGCTGCGTTCCTAACTATTTTCTATTTCCTCAACGTCATTCCACCTATCCCACTCTCGCTCCGTGAAGCCAGTGTCGCTTACAACGTGGCTCGTAGCAACGGCGAATACTTGCTAGTGAAGCAGCCGGAAAACTGGTTTGAGAAACTTATTCCAAGCGTCACCATGACTATTAAACAAGGCGACCCGATTTACGCTTTCACCGTAGTTTCTGCTCCAGCCGACCTACAGACTACGCTCGTACATAATTGGGAATACTATGACCCAGATGTAAAAAAGTGGGTGACGAAAAGTGTGCTGAGTTACCAAATGACGGGTGGCCTGAGCGACGGATACCACGGCTACTCTTATAAAACCAGCCTTTTAGCAGGTAAGTGGCGAGTGGCGGTGCAGACAATGCGTGGTCAAGTTTTGGCCCGTATTCCCTTTTTCTTGGTTTATGAGTAAGCTGAAAGTAGCTTAATCATAATCTTAGATTTATGATCATTCTTGCCCTTATTATTGGCTTTGTCATTGCTCTCACGCTCAGTCTCTACGCGCAACCAGATATCTTCAAAGTTGAACGTCATCTGCAAATTAGTGCCACGCCAGAAGATATTTTTCCGTTTATTGACGACCTTAAAAACTGGTCAGCTTGGTCACCATGGGAAAAGAAGGACGCTGATATGCGCAAGAATTTCGCTGGCCCTAACCATGGTGCGGGTGCCACGTATGACTGGCAAGGCAATAAACAAGTCGGCGAAGGAAAAATGACTATCATCCGCTCCACTGCGCCGCACAGCGTCGTGATTGATCTCGAGTTCATCAAACCATTTGCCAACCACAACACCACCACTTTTACACTGGTTCCAGACGGTACCAAAACGCTAGTCACCTGGAGCATGTCTGGCCCGAACGTCGGTTTTATGCGCATCATGCACGCCGTCTGCAACATGGATACTATGATTGGCAATGACTTTGTCCTTGGTCTCAATAATCTGAAAGCAGTTGTGGAAAAGTAGTTGCAACTTGTGTGCTATACTTGACTCATGAATCTTAAATAAATTCTATGGGTAAAGGAGACGCCTCAGCCAACAAGGACAAGAAGAAGCCAAGCAAGGCTCAGATTGCTAAGAAGGCTCGGGCCTAAACTACAAACTAATACATTTCTTGCAGAGGCCGAACAGTTCGACCGAATGCTCATTAACAGTCGCAAACTTGCGGCTGTTTTTGATAACCTTCCTAATCATGCTCGTGGCGCTACAGCCGTAAAAGTCTTCGACTAAGCCGCACTTGGTGCAGACAATATGGTGGTGATCGTCCTGGTGTTCGATTAGTTCGTAGTCCAAGTGACCGTGACGGAGATTGACTTCGCGGATTAATCCATTCGATTTGAAAGAATCGATAATACGATAAATTGTAACATTATTAATGGGAGGAGAGGCTTGTAGGGTGGGAAGAGACATCGCTACTTCTTGCGCACCGAGGGGGTGGGTGCTGTTTTTGAAGATTGCCAGGACCATAAGTCGAGGCCTAGTCACCTTGAGACCGCACTCGGCGAGCAAACTGGTGAGCTCTAATTGTTCCGGCGACGCTGTGACTGGTTTGGCTGACTTTGACATAATTGACATGAGCTTAGCACACTGCTATGCTAAATGCAAGTAAGTTGCAACAACTTGACCCTATGAAAAAGTCTCACCTATTTTTTCCCATCCTCATCTTAGGCCTCGTCGCCATCATGATTGGACTCCTCAGCAGTCGCCAAACTAGCCCCCTAGCTAGCCCCGACTCCCCTCATAAACTGAAAATTGTTTCCTCCTTTTACACAATCGGAGAATTTGCCCACCAGGTCGGCGGTGATTTGGTCGACGTCGAAGTCATCACTCCAGCCGACACCGAACCTCATGACTACGAACCAACTCCCCAGCAGATTGGCCACATTTATGCAGCCGACGCCTTCTTCTTTAACGGCGCTGGGCTAGACGCCTGGGCTGAAAAAATCGCTTTCGATATTGGGTCGAAGTCGACATCTTACACCCCCTCAATCGGAAATCTCAGTTTCGCCGTGGACCTCAATACCTCATCTACCGGAGCCGACCCACATTATTGGCTTGACCCTCACCAAGCAATTAAAGAAATCACCGAAATTAGCTTTATCCTCACTAACCTCGACGAAGCCAACCGCCAAGTTTACGCCACTAACGCCGCCGCCTACATTACCAAGCTCACAGCCTTATACGCAGAATACTCAGCCGGCCTCGCCAACTGCCAACAACGCACCATCGTTGCCAGCCACGATGCCCTCGCCTACTTGGCAGATGAATATAACTTCGACGTCATCGCCTTAACCGGCCTCTCCCCCGATGCTGAGCCATCTGCTGGTCGACTCGCCGAAATCGCCAACCTCGCCAAGGCGAACAACATCAAATATATCTACTTTGAAACTCTCGTCAGTCCTAAGCTCGCGCAGACAATTGCTGACGAGATTGGCGCGCAGACTCTCGTCTTTAATCCGCTGGAGGGATTGACCAACGAGGAGCTGGCCTCTGGTGCTAACTACATCTCCGTCATGAAAACTAACTTGCAGAATTTAAGAACTGGCATGATATGCGAATAGCTAAAACGTCGACAATTATCGAAGCCAAGCATCTTACTTTTCGTCGGAATGATGAGGAAGTGTTGCACGACTTTAGCTTTGCTATTCATGAAGGCGATTACGTCGGCGTGATTGGGCCGAACGGTGGTGGTAAGACGACACTGCTTCGTCTATTGCTCGGCCTTGAAAAACCAACGAGCGGTAACATAAAAATTCTGGGAGGCTCACCGATGAGACGGACTGTGAGGCAGCAAATTGGCTATGTTGCGCAGCGTGGAGGAAGTCTCGACAGCCAGTTCCCCGCTACGGTGGAGGAAGTGGTTAAAGCCGGTCGCACGCCACGTTTGGGTTGGTTTGGTTGCTGGAAATCCAGCGATGAGAAAGCGGTGAGGACAGCCATGAAAGAGATGAATGTGGAAAAGTTGCGCGAACGACCAATGAGTAGACTATCTGGCGGCGAACGGCAGAAAGTTTTATTGGCGCGAGCGATGGCCGCGGAACCAAAAATCCTCTTTCTCGATGAACCGGTAGACGGCTTGGACCCGCAGTCGCGCGACGACTTTTACAAATTATTAAGGACGATTAATAAGCGTGGCGTTACGATCATCTTTGTCTCGCACGACGTCCACGTCATCAGCCGCGAAGCAGGATCGGCGCTGTGCTTAAAGCACCAATTAGTCTGTCATGGTGACAAGGCTTGTCACATTCAGGGGACGCAACTGCGCGACCTCTTCCACGCTACGCACGAGGATTTGGTTCATCATCACGACACCTAATATGTTGAATTCAATCATCGAAGTGTTGAGTCTCAGCTTCATGCAACGAGCGCTGGTCGTCGGCCTGATGGTCGGTTTAGTTGCGCCAACGATTGGTATATTCTTCGTCGTCCGCCGCTATTCGTCCATGGCTGATACTTTAGCTCACGTCTCACTGGCCGGCGTGGCCGTAAGTTTGTTAGCTGGAACGGCGGCGATTCCGACCGCCCTCGTAGTTTCCATCATGTCTGTCCTCGGCATTGAGCAGTTGCGAGAAAATAAAACCTTGCCGGCGGAAACTATTGTTTCGTTATTCCTCTTCGGTGGACTAGCGCTCGGCGTTGTCCTCCTCAGCTTGGCGCACGGTCACAACGTCAATATCGTTAATTATCTCTTTGGTAACATTTTGACGGTGACGACAAGTGACGTGTGGAATATCGTTATCCTCGGCGGCGTGGTCGTCGTGACTACACTCGTTTGCTGGCGCCAGTTCTTTGCTATCTCGCTTGACGAGGACACGGCGCGCGCGGCTGGCCTCCCCGTCAAATTGCTCAATCGCGTGCTAGCCATTCTTGGGGCTGCCACCATCGCCATTGCGATGAACGTGGTTGGCGTCTTGTTGATTGGCGCCCTCATGGTCATTCCCGTCCTGGCCGCCATGCAATTCAAGGTTGGTTTTACGAGAACATGGCTAATGGCAGTCATCATCTCGCTAGTATCGGTCGCCCTCGGCCTCGGCGCTTCGTATGCCCTAGATTTGGCTAGTGGTGGATCAATCGTACTCGTGGCTATCTTGGGCTTTATTTTGTCGACGTTTTGCGCTAAACTAATGACGAATCGCTAACACTACCCAGCCACCCCGCTACGCCCCTACCCCGCTTTAATTTTTTACTAAACTATATGTCCCCACTCTTTGTCATCGGTCAACTCGTCCTCGGCGTTTACTTCGTCATCTCTGGTCTTTCCCACATCACCAAAGCTCAGGGTCTCATCGGTTACGCCACCATGAAAAAAATCCCCATGCCAGCCGCCGCCGTGTACGTTAGCGGCCTCATGCTTTTCTTGGGTGGCTTTGGTATTCTTATCCAAAAGTATTTGCCAATTTCTTACGGCATGTTGATTGCCTTCTTGGTTATCTCGGCCTTTACCATTCACAACTACTGGAAAGAAACTGATGCCAACATGAAAATGAACAGCATGATCAACTTCCAAAAGAATTTGGCTATCGCCGCCGCGCTCTGCATGCTCTGGGCACTGCAATCATAAGCAATATGATGCCGTGGCTTCCCTTTCAACCTATTCATGCCCCGGTCGAGAATACTCCCCTACCTGAGGGTTATCGAACATACCTAGCCGACCCAGGCTACATGAAGCGCGAGTCCGCCACACAATCCGGTTTTACGTTGGTTGGTGCGCCAGATTGTACCGGCGTGGCTTGGAAGTATGGTCCGGTGCGTTTTGAACGTTATGTAGGCGACGTCGAACCGGCTTACGACCCGACTGGACCGTGGCGTTTGGTGACCTGGCAGCGAGTGAATAGTAACGTCATTCCCAAGGGTTGGTGGACGACGAGGCTCGTCATGAATACCAGTCGGACTGGTTTTGCGACCATCGACGGCGCCCCGGATTATTTTAAGAAATGGGACAGCCATGCCCAGCGTCACCGCAAGACGTGGCTCAAGCAACAAGATGAATGGGAGATTGTCCCGATTACCGTGGACGAATACCTAGCCGCCTACAAACGCAGCAAGCAGGACGCGTTCCTGAAGTTTTTGTTTAGTAGCATGCTCAAGCAAAAAGCGCTGGGCCATGGCGCACTACTGCACATTGTCGGCGCTCGGCATAAAACTCCGCACTCGCAGGTGGAGGCTGGTTTTGCTTTCATCGATGTTCCCGAGACCAAACAATCGATTCACTTGATGTCGTTCCATAGCGAAGAGGCCAAAAAAGTTTCCGTCGGCACAGGCCTCATGGACTTCTGGTTCCTCCGCGCCCCGGAAGCTGGCATAAAGTACCTCGAATTCGGTTGTTTTTGGACGCCGGGCGAACCGAAATCTTGGCAAGGCTTTAGTAAATTTAAGGCGCAGTTTGGTTTACAATTCACGGATTACCCGCAGCCGTTAGCGCGGTTTATGGGGAAGGCGCCGATTAGTTTTGGGAAGTAATTATTATGTCCGAATCTTCGCCAGCTGAACGACGTGATTTTAAGAATATGGAAGAACGTAGCTACTCATATACATCGCTCGATGGGCAGCGATTGGCCGTTGAAACTAAGGAGACAAGTCGTGGCGAAGTTCACGGCCGCGATGCTTTTGGTAATCATCTAGAAGCAAATCAGGTTTTTGAATTAACTTTTAGCGGACTGAAGGGTAGCACTACTCTGGCGAATATTATACCTGCCGAAATCGTCGAACGAAATCAATTGTTAGCCGCTCGAGAAGAGCCGGCTTGGGGCGTGTCACATTTTGAAAATGAAATTGTGGTTGGTCGACTGAGCGATCCTCTTACCATTAGTGCTATATTGCATGAGTTCGGACATGCCGAACAGGATACCGAGGAGCGCTTTGCTAGTATGAAAACCTGGTACCATCCCCATGAGCGTGAAGAAGGCATCATCTTGCCGTCCATCATTAAACAAATAGCGGCGAGTGCTGACTATCTACTCTCCCCTGCTGAAATTGATAAATTGAATTCTTTGAAGACTGTCACTCTCGCTATCCATGCCAAGGTCAAAGAACTGAACCTCCCTACAGCACTGACAGCCAATGTCTTTGGATTTAATGCCGAACTCGACAAGCTGTGCGAAGAACGTCACCGTTTGCTGTGGCAAGATCTACGAGCACCAATTATTGCAGCTCACTGCGGACTGGAAATAGACGCTAATAGGCGGGCAAAAGTTTGGCTGAAGAAACTAGGTGATAAGATTGGCGTCGACTTTGCTACTGCTCGCTTTGTTATCCCTGAGCCAGATAAAGAATGGAGACTGACCGCTCAATCTACTTTCCTACAACAAAAATATGGCAACGGGGCGCAGGATGTGACCATCTTTGATGGCTTTGACCGGGCCGAGCGATCACACATGGATATTCAAGCACGACCATTGCGCTCAGATATAGACAGGAAGGCTGAAATGGACGCTTGGCTGACAATTAAAACGAACTAGATTTTTGACCGCGGCTTGGGCTGCGGTCGATTGCTTTGTTGACATTAGCCTCATTTTCGCCCACCATGGCGGCACCTCAATCACATAGGGAGGTTCAAGTGGACAACAAGAACATCGAAGACATTGATCGCGTCATGATGAGTGCCATTTTGGCTGAACGAGCATTAGTGATAGATGCTCTCGCGGTCTGGGGAGTACGACAGCGAGCTCTATCCCGCGAGCAGAAGCTGACCTTCTGGCAGACCAAGCTCGACGTAAAGGAGTGTATGCTCTTCAAGCTCCTCATCCAGGCTGGCGTCACGCGCTACTGTGAGTATGCGGCCATGACCGAGACGGAGTTCGAGGCAGCTGTCACCAACCGCACGAACCGCTTGACCATCAGCGTCGTGATGGCTGGGAAGGGCCTGCGGCGTGGTGTCGAGTTCAGCGAGGAGATGTGGCGCACACTGCAGGGCCGGCCGCAGAACGTGCTCGCCGATTCTCAGCTGCGGGAGTTGACTTCGATGAAGCTGAAGGACTACGTGCACAAGCACAGCAAGGACTTCAACGACTTCGAATGCCGTATGCTCGGCAAGTTGCCGCGAACCGTACTGTGGGCCATGGTGCATTCAGAGATCCTCGAGGACGTGATCGATGAATCGCTCGAGTCGGGACTGCAGAGTGGAGGCTCAATCGCTGCCTCGTTCTTCAAGTCCATCGAGAAGCGTGGTCTGTGGCGTGAGTTCGAGCCTACGCAGATCGAGAAGCCTTACGTCGACGCGCTTCGCATCTAGCCCCCACGTCGTTCCGTCCACCGCAGTCGCAAGGCTGGCGGTGGATACTTTTTTTGACAGTGGTCACGAGATAGACGAGAATACTGGCGTCAACGTCAACGTTCACATCCACCACGCCTAGGAGACTGCCATGTCCGATACCCAGACCGATACCGAGACCACGCCCGCCCAGTCCACGCCCGCTTCCGACGCGCCCGCCGACGTCCTGCCCAACCGAGAGGATTTGGTGGCCATTGCTAACCTCCTCAGTGCCGACTTCCGGTACCGTGAAAGTCTCGTCCGCGAGGCGCGAGTCCACGGCACCCTCACCTCACCACAAGTGCGGTTCCGGGACTTGTGCAAGGACCTCAACGTGCAGGATTGCCCCGAGCTCAATGGGCTCACCAAGCACGGCCTCAGGAAGAACTGGCAGTTCGCCGTCCTGTCACCGACCATGTTCGCCGAGCTCGTCCCCGACTGGCGAGAACGGAAACTGATCGAGTCCTTCATGACCAATGAGTACGGCCTGTTCCATGACACGGCGTTCAGCGAGAGGATGCTGCGCAATCTGCAGGGCCGGCCAACTGACATCACGGCGAACAAGGCCATGCTGGCCGTCCTCGACATGACGGTTGAGGACTTCGTCAACCAGCACAACGGCGAGTTCAACGAGGTAACGCGGCGTTACCTGGCAATGTACTATCACGTGACAGTGTTGTGGTACTTGTGCCATCACAGGTCGATCAACTCGACACGGGTGAACGTCACCACTGGCACCTTCGGCCAAGCGCTGGCCAAGCACGGCCTGTGGCTTGACCTCACGCCGACTCCGGCTGAACAGAAGTTCTTTGATGCTCGCGAGAATGCTGGCCCGCCCTAGCCCACGTCGACCCGTCGTCGTCCCCCCTTACCACCGCAGCCTGGGTCACTCCCTGGCGGCGGTGCCTTCTTTTTACTTGACTTTAGCCATAGTTTGCCAGACTATAGCCGCACCTCAATCACCTAAGGAGGCTTCCGTGACCGACCAAGACCCCAACGCCGCCAACATCCAGCTCATCGACAATCACCTGCTCGCCTACATCGGTGAACGCCGCCGCATCGCCGAAACCGCCTTCGTCAACTTCTTCATAGCACCCAGGGGAGAAGAACTGTTAGCGTTCCTCAGGCAGCCGCTCGACGTACAAAAACGCCCCGAGCTCCAACTCCTCGTCAAGGCTGGCTACGAGTGCAACTGGAAGTACGCCAACCTCAAGCCCGGTCAGCTCGAAACGCTCATCCCCGACGCTGATACGCGCGATTCCGTCGAGCTCTTCATGGCCAACCTCAGCCTGTTGACCGGCTCGGCGTTCCCCGAAGAGTACCTGCGCGTCATCCAGAACAGGCCGCCGGATATCTTCCAGGCCCGGCCGGAGCTGCTCGGCGTGGTAAACATGAGCATCAGCGAGTTCATGCCGAGATACAGGTTTCCGCTCGATGACGTCGGGTTGTGGATGACGCAAGTTATCAGCAATATCCATTACGTCGAACAGCTGATCGCGTACAGTCGGCACGGCTTGCTCGAACATTTGGCTAGTGTAACCAGCAGCTACCGATTCGCCGAAGAACTGCACTGCAAGTTCGACGGTGCTCTCGCCGCCGCCGGACTGTGGTTCGACTTCCACCAGACCGCAAGCGAGGCCAAGGTCTGGCCACACCGCTAGTCGTCGACCTGCAACGAGTTACGTCGTCCCCCACTCCACCGCGTCATTCTGGCGCGGTGGTCTCTTTTTTACAGGCTTTTCTGTGCACCCCCTGCCTCGCTTGACCAAAAACCAAAAATAGGCCATACTTTGGGCAAATTTGGGTGTTTCCACCTTTTTTGTTTCTACATATATTCTATGGACTTCCGCAACATCGCCATCATCGCTCACGTTGACCACGGTAAGACCACGTTGGTCGACGCCATGCTCAAGCAATCCGGGACCTTCGCCGACCGCGAAGTCATCCAAGATTGTGTTATGGACAGCAACGAATTGGAGCGCGAACGTGGTATTACCATCTACGCCAAGAACACCTCCATCATCGTGGACGGCATCAAAATCAACATCGTCGACACCCCAGGCCACGCCGACTTCGGTAGCGAAGTGGAACGCGTGTTGCGTATGGTCGACTCCGTGTTGTTGCTCGTCGACGCTTACGAAGGCCCAATGCCACAGACCAAGTTCGTGTTGCGTAAGAGCTTGGCCCTCGGCTTGAAGCCAATCGTCGTCATTAACAAGATCGACAAGCCAACCGCCCGCCCAGACGCTGTGCTCGACATGATTTTCGACCTCTTCGTAGAACTTGGTGCCACAGAAGCTCAGTTGGACTTTAAGCACATCTACGCCATTGGTCGTGACGGTGTCGCCAAGATGGACATTGCCGACGAGAGCAAGGATTTGCGCCCATTGTTCGACCTCATTTTGAAGACCGTGCCACCAGCCCCAAACAACACCAGCGTGCCAATGCGCATGCAGACCGCCAACTTGAAGTACGACAGCTATGTTGGTCGTATCGGCGTTGGTCGCGTTTACGAAGGTGTCATCAAGGCTGGCCAGAACGTGACCATTATCAACTTGGACGGTAGCCGCGAGCAACACAAAATTACCAAGCTCTACACGCACAAGGGTTTGGCCAAGGTCGAAGTGACGGAAGCTGAAGCTGGCGATATTGTGCAGATTGCTGGTATCCCTGGCATTTACGTCGGTGAAACGGTGGCCGAGGATCCAAAGGCGGAAGCTTTGCCAACCATCGGTATCGACGCCCCAACTTTGACCATGAACTTGATGGTTAACACTTCCCCATTCGCCGGTCGCGAAGGTAAGCTCGTAACTTCACGTCAGATCCGCGAACGTTTGGAGCGCGAACTTGAAACCAACGTCGGACTCAAGGTTGAGTTCCCAGAAAATGGTGATGAATTCCGTGTTTCCGGTCGTGGTGAAATGCACTTGGCCGTGTTGATTGAGCAAATGCGTCGCGAAGGCTTTGAGCTCCAGGTCTCCCAGCCACAGGTTATTATGAAGGAAGAAGGTGGCACCAAGCAGGAGCCAATGGAAACCGTCATCGTCGACGTGCCAGACGAATTTGCTGGCGCAGTAATTGACCAGCTTGGTCGCCGTAAGGGTGAAATGGGTAACTTGATGAGCGAGAACGGTTCGACCCGTCTGGAGTACACCATCCCAACCCGCGGTTTGCTCGGCTATCGCACCCAGTTCATGACCGACACTAAGGGTGAAGGTACGCTCTCCCACATTTTCTCCCACTACGGACCACACAAGGGTGAAATCAACCGTCGCTCAACCGGCAGCATCATCTCCGGCTTTATGGGCAAAACCACGCCATACGCTTTGGCCATGGTGCAGGAACGTGGTCCATTGTTCGTCGCCCCTGGTGTTGAGGTTTACGAAGGTATGGTCATTGGTGCCAGCATGAAGGAGACCATGACCGTTAACCCGGTTCGCGAAAAGCAGCTCACCAACATGCGTGCCGCTAGTGCCGACCACATCGTCGTCATTACGCCACCAATCGACATGAACTTGGAACGTGCTCTCGAATATATTGACACTGACGAGTACGTGGAGGTCACCCCAGCCAACGTCCGCATTCGCAAGCAGTACTTGACCGAAGGCGAGCGCAAGAGGCACGGAGTTGCGTAAACTTATACACAAATATAATTCAGCTCCAGGAGGTGTCACCTCCGGGAGCTGTTTTATTTAATCTGAGTCGTCAATAGTATAATCGCTGATTATCAAATCCTCAGTAGGGTCCCAAGCGTTCATGAATTTCTTATACTGATGCTTATCTTCTAATATATTTATGGCTAATTTGTCTGTGACTATAGGTGACTCGGTCAGACCAAGATAGGTTGGGTAGCTAGACCAAGGGTAAGATTCTAGTGAGTGGCCACGAACGATATCGATGGGGTTTCTATGAATATAACGAGTGAGATGTAGAAAATAAGCATCATTATTAATGTGTTTAGTTTTGAAACGACCAGCAAACAAGCAACCGGTCCGCTTGTACTTCTTATTGAAATACAGGGAATACGACATGCAAACATGATTGACATAAGCTGATACCCCACCGTCCGCCATCTGCAATAAGGATAGATGAAAGTGATTCGTCATTAAACAATATGACGAAACAGCTATTATGGGCTTCCCAAGCTTACTGCACTGAAACTTGTGTAAATTCCACAGAAACTTGTATTTATCCTCATCATCTAGAAAGATCGGACATTTAGCAGTGCCCCGATTATAGACATGGTATCTCTCTCCGTTAACAAATAGTTCTGTCCTCATACAATTACGAGCCTAGCTCAGATAATTGCCGGGAATAAAATTTCCCCAGCTTAATAACTGGGGAGTTACATATATTACAAACCAAATCGCCGAACAACACAAGTACGGCTGTGGATAAAACAACATCAGCTCCCGGAGGTGACACCTCCCGGAGCTGAATTATAACTGTTGATAACTCTGGCACTAGTAATCCCGCAACTTGTGAATAATATCTTTCTGCTGAATTTTTTCCAACGCCTTCGCTTCGATCTGACGAATACGTTCACGCGTCACGTCGAACTCGCGGCCGACTTCTTCCAGCGTGTGGCTCACACCGTCGAGCAAACCAAAACGCATTTCTAAAATCTTCTGCTCACGTGGGGTCAAATCACGCATCGCCTCGTTGACGTAGTCTTTCAGCAACTGACGGGCCGCGGCCTTATCTGGTGCAATATTCTTCACGTCCTCAATGAAGTCTTCCAGGGTCGAGTCGTCGTCATCGTCACCAACGCTGGTTTCGAGTGAGACAGTTTCCTGCGAAATCTTCTGAATGTGCTGCACCTTTTCGAGCGGCATGTCGAGCTCTGCAGCCAACTCTTCGAGTAATGGTTCACGGCCCAAGTCCTGAATGAGGCGACGTTCCACCTGCTTGAAGCGGTTGATGGTCTCCACCATGTGCACCGGAATACGAATAGTGCGGGACTGGTCGGCGAGCGCACGGGTGATGGCCTGACGAATCCACCAGGTGGCGTAGGTGGAGAACTTGTAGCCCTTGCGGTACTCGAACTTCTTGACGGCGCGGAACAGGCCGACGTTGCCTTCTTGAATGAGGTCGAGGAGTGACAACTGCTTGCCGACGAACTTCTTGGCGATAGACACGACCAAACGCAAGTTGGCTTCAATCAAACGTCGTTCAGCTTCCTTATCATTACGTTCCTTACGTTTAGCGAGGGCGACTTCTTCTTCCGCAGTCAGTAATGGAATCTTACCGATCTCGCGCAAGTACATCTGAATCGAATCCTGCGTTAGTTCGGAAGACTCACTAGCGGCGCGCTGCTTCTCCTTATCCGAAGTGATGCGCAACTTGTCGTAGACGTCGTCGCGGGACTTGCCGCCGCCCAGAAAACCCTCTTTAAGCTCGACAAAATGCAGGCCCTTACGCTCCAAACGATCGAGGAATTCGTCGAAGAGATCGAGGTGATCTTCAATAAATCCGAAAGCAAACATGACCTCATTCTCGGTGACGAAACCGCGCATCTGACCACGCTCCATCATGCGGGTAAGCGATTCTTCGCTTGGTGGGGCTGACTTTTTAGCCGCCTCACGAGCCGCTTCGTTGATGACTTTTTTGACCGCTGGCGCCTGACGAACTGGCTGTATTTTTTGCTTGGACGGCTTGCTAGCCTGAGCCTTTTTAGCGACTGGGGCCGGAGCTGACTTGGTTACGCGGTTTGGCTTTTTGGCTGGTGCCTGAGCCTTGGCTTGAACTTTTATTTGGGGCTTTACCTGATTCTTTTTGGGTGCTGACTTAGTTGGAAATTTTTTGGAAAATGGCTTACTGGCTGTCGACTTTTTAGCTTGTGCCATAGAACAATTACCCATTTATCCGTGGCGGATGAGCTGGGTGTACTCGGTCAAAAGTGCCTGCAGCGTAGCCCCGTCACCGCGTAGTTCAGCCTCGCGAATGGCCGACTCTAGCGTTTTACGACGATTATCCGTGGCAGCACCCTGAAAAAAAGCGATATGCAAGTCGAGTTCCGCCCGCACCATGGCAGGGGTTAATGTTCGAACTTGCTCTTCAAATCTGATAAGCGTAGCTTCGAGGAGGTTAACGTCTGCCTCGTTGCCTTGCTCGTGATATTCGCCTACTTGGCGCGCAAAAAGCGATTTGTTTATCGCGCCAGAGTTCTGAGGCAGAGTATACAGCCTTAAAGCGTCGGTGTAAAGCTGGCCCCAGGGGGCTGGCAGCATGATGTTTGGTGGTAACCGCTCAGTAATTTCTGGCACTACCGAGTCGTCTGCTAACATAATACTGACCAAAAACTCAGCGGACTTGGCGTCGCGTTGTTGCTTAGCGACGGCTGGGACGATTGGCTTGCTAACAGGGGTTGTCGTGCTGGTAGGCTGTGGCATCATGCCCATCAAAACTGCCAAATCGACATGCGTGGCGTCGGCAATCCTGAGCAAATAGAGGTGGCGTTCATCTGCCCTAGTCAAACGGGCGACCTCGGGAATGAGTTCAGCGATGAGCTGCTTGCGGTCCTCGATGCTCGACGACCCCCGGAGCTCGAAGGCACGAATGGTATGGTCAAAGAAAAACTCGACAATCTCGCGTGATTCACTGACGATTTTAACCCAGAGTTCGGGACTCTTTTGCACAACTTCGTCCGGATCTTTGCCGTGTTCCGGTGGAATAAGCAGGCAGCGGAGCGCGACGTGCAGAGCGTTATTCTCACTTTTTTGTAGGCGAAGAGCGAGGTCGAAGACACGTTTAGCGGCCGCAATCCCCGCCGCGTCACCGTCGAGTGCGAAAATAAGCGTTTTAGTGTAGCGCGAAAGTATACGGAGCTGAGCCTCTGTCAACGCCGTACCAGAACTGGCTACGATATTTTCCACGCCAGCTTTATGCGAGGCGACCACATCCAGATTGCCTTCCACCACAATAACTGAACCGGCCATTTTCATGCCAGTCTTAGCCAAATGGAGGCCGTAGAGCACCTCGCCTTTATGATAAATCTGCGACTCGGGCGAGTTCATGTATTTTGGTGCTTCTGGTGTGGTGGTTTTGCCACCATCGAGAATACGCCCAGTAAAGCCGACCACTTGACCCACGGGATCGTGGAGGGGAATCATGATACGGTGACGAAAACGGTCTATAGTGCCGCCACCTGACTTTTTTGCTAGACCGAGGCCGCTTTCGATGATGGCTTTTGGTGAATAGCCGCGTTTGGTGAGGGCAAGAGCTAAAGCGTCCCAACGGTCGGGCGCATAGCCGAGGCCGAATTTGCTAATGAGCTCCGCCGTAATCCCCCGCTTGGCGAGGTAAGCACGAGCTCCTGATGCTTCTTCGCTCGAGGCGAGCACGGCGGCGTAGAATTTTTGAGCGACGTCGTGAATGGCGAGTAAGGCAGCTTTAGCGTCGACCACAGTTTGTGACACTGGGTGAAATTCAGGCACTTCGACACCGGCCTTCTTGCCTAAGTGACGCACCGCTTCTGGGAAAGTCATGCCTTCCATTTCCATGACAAAAGCAAAAATGTCGCCGCCTTTGTCGCAACCAAAACAGTGCCAAATCTGGCGTTCTCGAGATATATGAAAGCTTGGCGTCCGTTCGCTATGAAATGGGCAAACAGCCTTAAAACTGCCACTCCCCGCTGGCTTCAACGTCAAATACTCGCCCAACACCTCGGCGACGTCAAGCTTTTGGCGAATTTCATCCTTCGGTTCCGTCATAGTCTTAAGCTAATTCGGTCCTAGCTTACCATACTTTTGCGCCGAGCCTTGTACGAGCGAGCGACTGCCGTGTCTCCTGTGACGACGCGATGGCCGACCCGAGAAATGCTTGACTTGCGCATTGACTTTTTCGCAAGCAAGTCATCCTTTAAGCATT
>DOZH01000008.1:11971-30374 GCA_003518105.1 Candidatus Uhrbacteria bacterium | reverse complement strand
AGTCATCCTTTAAGCATTTCTGGGCTGAGGCCTGAGGTAGGAACAGGAGATGCGGCGGTTGCGAGCGACAAGTCTCGCGTTCTGCGGTGCAATAATATTCGCCATACACGGTTCGCGACTCGGGCATACGCTATAACGAACTTCGTCGGGTCCTGCCGACTGCGGACCCCATTGGGTGCTCACTAGCGTTGCGCGCCCAATAGGGGGCCTCCCTCCGCGTCACCCGACTAGAGGAACTTGTCTTCAGCCCTCGTCGCTCGCTCGTCCTCCAATTTCTTCCTTTTCACCTCTGCTCCCCGATTATATCCACCCGTTTGTCCATTGCTCCGCACAACTCGATGACACGGAATCGCCGGGTCATAATTCTTATTAAGTATGTTGCCGACCGCCCGGTAGGCCCGTGGTCGACCTGCCAATTGCGCCACTTCTTTATACGTCAAAACCTCCCCAGGCAAAATGCCCGCCACCACTTGGTATACCGCCTCAGTAAACGCTGGTAACCTGGTCTTCATACGTAGTGCAAGACTTGAAAACCGTACAGCAGAAGCATTAAACCGAGGACTGCTGGGAGCCATAAGCCAAAAGCAGTGCAGACGCCAGTCGCTACGGCTAGCACAATTAGCATGCTCTTCATGGTGCCGTCTGGTACCACCATTTTGGAGGCAACGCCACGAATGAGCAGCACAGACATGGCACCCGAGAGACAGAACCAGGTTAAGGCAACAACTGGCGGCACGCTATAATATAAGCCCTCGGCGCCATAATGCCACAGTTTAAGCGCTAAGCCAGCCGGTTCGACAACCAAAGCTGGTAAGACAGCGCAGATACCGCCAATGAGAAGTTGTCGGCCAAGCGTCCGTCCGTAGTGCTCAGCTAAAAACCAGGCTCCCCCACCAAGCGCTACGGCCAGACAGGCAAAAACTGGGGCTACGGCTATAGAAAGTACGAGGACGATGACAGCTAGTAGTAAACCAACCTTCCAGGATTTTTCTAGCCACAAGCCGCGAGCCAACGGCCACAGAGCCAGCAGCGCAAATATTGTGAGAATTAGCGTAAAGTTAGCGTCATGAATGGCGTGACCAGTCAAAAAGCCGAAGATCATCAACAGAGGAATGAGCCAATGCATACAGACGGTATATTACAACTGCGGTATACTATGCACAACTAATTTATCCTCACCTATGAGAAATCGCTTCTTTGCTACTCTAGCACTCTTAGCCGCCATTGGCTTCGCCCTCCCCGCCCAAGTTTTCGCCGCCGCGTTTGTGTCGACGTCAACCCCAACCGCCAACAGTATTCGCGGTATTGACTGTTACAGTAGCAATTACTGCGTTGGTGTTGGTACTAATAATACCATCGTGCGCACAACCGACGGCACAAACTGGAGTACCGTAGCCTCACCTTGGGGCACGGCCTCCACTACTTTGCGCAGTGTCGATATGTATAGTACGTCCTTCAGTTTAGCTGTTGGTGACAGTGGAGCCCTGCTGAAATCTGTTGATGGCGGGGCTACCTGGACCAACATATACTCAGCAACTGTCAATGCAGTTACCATTCACAGCGTCAGTATTTCATCATCGACAACCGCCTGGATCGCCACCAGTGATGCTGACTTCTATCGCACAACCGATGCTGGAGCTACTTGGACGAATCTCTCAAGTACCACTACCGTTGATCCTCTCGCGATTGATTCCTACGGCAGCAATAACGTGTTCGTTGGCGGCACTAGCGGTTATCTCTACCATACAGCCGATGCCAGTAGTACCACACCAACCTGGGCAGCTGTTACCACAGGCACGGCCAACAGCATATACGCCATCGAATTAGCTACTTCAACTATTGGCTTCATTGGTGGTACCAACCGTTATATAGCCAAAGTGACTTATAATTCCAGCAGCGCCACGGTTACCAGCCAAATTTTGCCAGACTTCGCTATTACCGAAACGGTCACCGATATAAGCTGTATTAGCTCTTCCAACTGCTTTGTGACTGGCAACGCTGGTACTGTAGAGTCGACGACTGATGGCGGTACCACCTGGACTCAAGTCAATGTTAACGGCAGCTATCAACCCCATGCCGTTGCCTATCACGGCAGCAGCAACATCTATCTCGGCACCGAAACTGGAACTATCCTCAAAATAGACAATGTCGGCCCGACCGCTCCTGGCAGCTTTGCTATGACCGCTGGCACACTCACCAATGACACCACGCCGAACTTCACCTGGACAGCGGCGACAGACACCATGAGTTCCATTAGCACTTACAAAATGTACATGGATGCTGGGACGGCGGTCGACGTTGGCCTGACCACTTCTGGTACTTGGTCGACAGCTCTGTCAACTGGCTCGCACACCGCTTCTGTCTATGCAGTGGATGCTGCTAATAACACCGGTAGCGTGTCGAACGTGACTTTCACCGTCGACACCACTGCCCCGACGCTCTACACTTTGATTCCCACAACTGCCACCGCCGGTGCAGCTGCTACTTTCAGCACCCATGCCGGTGACAGCAATGGCGTAAGTTCTTGTAGCCTCTACATTAACAGCACAAACGTTGGTACCTTCACCTTCAACAGCACAGAGGAAAATTACACCCTCGACTACACCTTCGCTGCCGCCGGTAGCTATAGCGTTTATAACACCTGTACCGATGCTGCCGGTAACACCGCCACTGCAAGTGCCATCACCGTGGTCGTTAGCGCCGCCCCAGCAACCGCCGACACGACTGCCCCAAGCGTTGGTGGAGTCACCCCAACTAGTGCAACGCAAAATGCAGCGACTTCCTTTACTGCGAGCTATAGCGATGCGGTTGGCGTAACCAGTTGCCTACTCTACGTCAACAGCAGCAACGTCGGCAGTATGAGCTTATCTGGTACGGTCGCCAGCTTAAGTTACACCCCGGTTTCTTCTGGTTCATATTCAATGTATGTTATGTGTTCTGACGCCGCCGGTAACACTGGCGCTAGCAGTACTTCAACGGTCACTGTGGCCGCTGCCTCATCGTCGTCAAGCGACACGACCGCACCAAGTGTTAGCGGTATCAGTCCAACAGCTGCTATTCAAAATGCAGCCACCACTTTCACTACCGGTTACACAGACACCGTTGGCGTTACGAGCTGCTACCTCTACGTTGATAGTGCAAACGTTGGTGCCATGACGCTCAGCAGCGGCACTGCTAGCATTGTTTATACCCCAACTGGAGTGGGCTATTACGCTATGTACGCCAAGTGCTACGACGCTGCTGGCAACGCTGGTAATGGAACTTCCGCGAGCATCAGCATCACCGTCCCGACCACCAGTTCCACCAGTGCGGCGCCAGGCTCACTCGTCAAAATGGCCTGCCCAGATAACTCCGACGTAAACGACCCATGCCGCGCGGTCTATTACCTCGATACCACCGCCGGTAAGCGTCACGCCTTTCCGAATGAGAACGTTTACTTCAGCTGGTACACCAGCTTTGACGACGTCATAATTGTGACTGATAGCTACATGGCCAGCTTGACCCTGGGCAAAAACGTCACCTATCACCCGGGCTATAAATTAGTTAAATTCATCACTGTGAACACTGTTTACGCCGTCGGAACTTCTGGCGAACTGCGTGGTATTAATAGCGAGGCCACGGCGAGCGCCACCTACGGAACAACCTGGAACAAGCAGGTCGACGACATTTCCGACGCTTTTCACGGTAACTACATCTTCGGCACGGACATCACTAGCAGCGCTGACTATAACTCCTCCTCGGTTTACGCTAGCGTCAACCAAATCGATTCAATCCTACAGTAGATAGAGCTTCCCTCACCCAATGAGCAGCGAAAAGAGCCGGGCGCACGCTCGGCTCTTGTAATTGACTCCAAGATACTTCTCCCCTATTATGGTTCCTTAGCTGGCGCATTCAGCGTCATCTATCACCCGAGGTGCCCATGTTTTTCTCCGTCATGTTGGTTCCCCCAGTCGCCGCTCAAGAGCAGGTGGCTCTGATTGCGACCACCGAGTCACAATCTTCGCCCAAGGTCGAGGCTCGTCCGACCATCGTTCACTCGACCGTTGCCCATGCGACCCCGCCAACCAACTCGTGGCCCAACTACTCGCCACACTTCGTCATCCCCAACTGAGAGCCGAGTCGCAGCTTCACCTTCTGGCTAAGCCGGAGAGGAGGAGCTGTCGACGTCGGCTCTTTCTTTTTACACTGATAATTCAAGTCCCGGACTCCAGGAGTCCGGGACTTGAATTTTAACGCTCCAACTCGGTCAGCCCCATCTTCAGCAATGCCTTGGCTTGCGGGATGGTGAGGGGCATCACCGAGAGGCGCGATTGTTTGACCAGGTGAATATGTGACAGTGACTTGCGCATTTTGATGGCGAGGAGGGTGACGGGTTTGGCGAGGGCTTTCCAAGGAGCCAAGTCGACAGCTGTCCACTTTTCGTCCTTCGGGTCCGCATGCGGACCGGTGATGATTTTAGCGATGCCGACGAGGCTCTTCTGTTCCCCGCTGTGGTAGATGAGAGCAATGTCGTTGGCCTTCATTTGCAGCAAAAAATTGCGCGCTTGAAAGTTGCGCACACCGTCCCACACCGTCTTTTTGTCCGCCACGAGGTCGCTCCAACTGTACGTTGCAGGCTCGGTCTTCAGCAGCCAGTAGGCCATAATACGGGTATGGTACCAAAAGTTAGGTAAAAAGAAAACGCACCAACCCTAAGCGTCGACCAACCCTTAGGGTTGATTATGAAGAAACATTGAAAATGGCGCAGCGATCAGCCGGTAAGCGAGCGATGGCGATGGTGACTTCGCCGAAGTTGATGGGACGGCCTAGTTTAGCGGCTAGGGCGACGGCGGTAGCGCGGTGGTGGCCTTCGAGGCAGACGAGGGCGCCAGTGTCTTCACGTATGACAGCGATGAACTGGGTTGGTGAGGGGAAGTTGTTCATTAACGATAGGATTTTGGAATTGGCGGACCAGTAGTCGAGCTCGGTGGGAAGATTGATGAGATCTGCAAACGAAGCTGCATCGATGCCAGTAACACGCGACTGCCAACCTTTAAACGGGCCGAGGTGCATGGCCGGGATTTCTGTCATGGGGTTGTCGAAGGCGAAAAGCTGCCAGTCGAGGCTGGTGGTTCCGAGTTTGGCCTCAGCGACGCTGCCCCGCCAATCAGCCCAGCTAGTAAAACCTCGTTTGAGGGCTTCGGCTTGCCAAGCGGGATCTGCTCCCTCTTCTGCTTGCCAAGCGGCGAAGACAGCCGGCCAGGTTGTATCGGCTATGAAATGCATACGTCGACTATTTGCCGTAAAGTTGGTGGTGGGTGCCGATTCTAAGAAATTTTGCCTTGTCGTTGGCAATATCTAAGTCGACTATGGAACGCAAGTCGCCAGTGACACTTATACTAAAACAGCCTGCCCACTTACCGCGTAATACATGGCGATTCAATAGTGGATGCCGGCTATCATTTCTAAATAAATCTAAACGAGCATAAAAGTGTGCTTGATCTTGTTTGGAGAGTTTAATGAAACACGATTGAATTCGCGGTGAAACTCTACTTGCATAACCCCTTAAGGTAAGCAATAGCATCTTCGGAGGTGTTAAATGTGGGGCTCATATTTTTACCTGCCCGTGCCTCAATAATCTGTCTCCTTAAAGCTCTGGCGGTCTTGGCGTTTGGTACGAGTTCTGGTTCAGCAGAAAAAGTAATTGAGCGATTGTCGACAAAAAGCTGTAACGAGCGTGACAGCACGGCACTCAACGACACACCACATTGCTCGGCCAGCTTTTGCGCTTGCTGCTTAAGACGAGGCTCGGTTTTAATAAGAATTGTGGCTGTTTTCATAAGTATATATAAGGTATGTATAAAGTATACTTGGGGCGGCGAGCTGCGTCAAAAAGAAGAGCACGCTCCGCGGCCAGGAGCCACGGGGGCTCTTCTGCTACGAGGCGTGCGGAGGTTGAGGAACGTCTGGGGCCAGTAGGTAGGCGCGGTACAGGCCGAAGGCGATGAGTCCAATGTAGCTCACCAGTACCATGACCACCGCAACATGGAACTCCCATGTCACATGCAGGTATTCATAAGCCAAACCGTAGACGAGAATCGCAAGTACCCCAAAAAGGACAATGAGAACCGACAGTGTGTTGCAGACCCTCCTGAACGGCGATGGTTCAGGGGACTCATTGGCAATTCGTCCATCGTACAACCCGGTAATGCCCAACAAGATGGTGGTCACGCCCAAGCCCAACGGATCCAGGCAATCCCCAAAGTTGTGCCGAAAGCCCCAGCCCACCGCAGTACCGAAAACCGCGATACACAAGCCCATCGCGATGCAGGCCAAGCTGACAAAAATGCGCAGGATTGTGCGGGTGTTCATCGTAAACCTCAGGTCAGGGACAGCGCCATGCCGTCACGCGACGGGTCAACTATGGCATAAAAAGCAAAAAGCCTCAACCGAAGTTGAAGCTTATTGGTCGGGCTGGCGGGGATCGAACCCGCGGCCTCTTCGTCCCGAACGAAGCGCGCTACCGCTGCGCTACAGCCCGTCGTGACTTGAAATATTGAAAACTTCCTGGCGGAGGGAGAGAGATTCGAACTCTCGATACCTTGCGGTATACACGCTTTCCAAGCGTGCGCACTAGGCCGCTATGCGATCCCTCCGGGCAGCAGGATTGTAGCCCACTGGCCAGCTATTATCAAGTAGCCCAGCCACCGCTAATCTTTACGACTTTTTGCCCACAGAGTAATATTGAGCCGTCATCAATCACTATTCCGGGCTATAGCGCAGCGGTAGCGCGCTTGCATGGGGTGCAAGAGGCCACGGGTTCGATCCCCGCTAGCCCGACCAAAAATCACGCATTTCGCGTGATTTTTTGTTGTTTATTATATTAATTCATTGACAAAAGGCCTATTTTATGGTATATTTCTTGGTCGTAAAATCGACAAAGGACGGTATCTCGTCGTCCTCAAGGAGGCCTCATGTTCAGGAAAGAAGATTTCATCCGACAGTTCCCCCACGTCCACGAGGTGCACTTCACACAGAAGCCGGATGACGACGTCGTCCGTTCGCTGATCGACCGCTACTTCGGCGGGCGAGAGATGTGCTCCTACGAGCACTACGGTTCGCTGAACGGCAACCCACACCACATGTGGAGGTTCCAGCTGATGGGCAAGTCAGACAGCACAGAGGTCCTTCGCGTCATCGAGGCTCACCTCGACCGCGATACCTGGTGCGGCAAGCGCACCGAGCCCTTCTACTTCCTCGTCCGCAACGAGGAGGGTGACGATGCCATCACGCTGGCCATCGCCGCCGGGTTGGCCAAGTTCATCGCCAAAGAGATGGGTGGCAAGCTGGTGACGAGTCCGTAACCAACAACGCCACACCTGCCGTCGACCAACTCGCGCGTCCCGCCGCCCAAAGCAGCCGTCCCTCGGCCTGCTGGGCCCAGGGACGCGCTCTTTGTTTTCCTTAAAAGATGCTACAATACCTCCAGTTATGGATATTATATTGCCCAAAGATAAGTGCCCCAACCCTGTAGCGGTTCTACGGAGCGCGGGTTATGGTTACAGCGTCGACCCGGTGACTAAGGAGGATAGCTGGATGATTAGGCTAACGGCAGGGCTTTATCCGCGGTTTCATTTGTATGTGGAGGATAAAGGCGACAAGGTGAAGTTCAGCCTGCATTTAGACCAGAAAAAGGCTAGTTATGGCGGCAATCACGCCCACAATGCTGAGTACGATGGGAAGAATGTGGCCCATGAAATTACCCGTATCGAGTCCTGGATCAGGGCTGGAAATCGCTAGGAATTACAGGATTTTTTGACTTTTTAAGGCAATTAGGCTATAGTTACAGCCTTGATTTTTGCCACCGCTTAATAATCGCGGCAGGCCTGAACTTCACGGTCGACACCTAGTTGTCTTGATCCAGTCGTTCGATCAAGACAATCTATGACCGTATTAACTTCCACCCCAGAAGTCTTGAAGGCTTCCGAGGCGCCTGTTGTCGCGGCCCCAGTCGTAAAAAGTTTTTCGACGCTCGGGATCGCCCCCACGCTCCTCACCATTTTGACCAACGCTAAGTTCACTGTGCCAACCCCAATTCAAGAGAAGTCTATTCCTGCAGCCATTGAAGGAAAAGACATTATTGGTATCGCGCAAACCGGTACTGGTAAAACCCTCGCCTTCGGTATTCCAATGATCCAACGTCTCGCCCAGCACAAGGGTAAGGGTTTGATCATCTTGCCAACACGCGAACTCGCCCTCCAGGTTGACGAAGCTTTGCAACGCTTGGGTCGCCCAATGGGTATGCGCACCGCTGTTTTGATTGGTGGTGAAAACATCCAAAAGCAGTTGCGTCAGCTTAAAGCCAAGCCCCACGTTATCATTGCTACACCTGGTCGTTTGATTGACCATATGGAGCAGAAGACGTTGACCTTGACCGAGGTGCGCGTGCTCGTCTTGGACGAAGCTGACCGCATGTTGGACATGGGTTTTGCCCCTCAAATTAACCGTATCCTTGGTGCTGTACCAAAGGAACGCCAGACCTTGCTGTTCAGTGCCACCATGCCTAACGACATCGTGGAAATTGCTCGCAAGCACATGCAGCTCCCCGTCCGCGTGGAAGTTGCCCCAGCCGGAACTGCCTCAGAGCGTGTCGCCCAGGAGATTTTCATCGTCCGCAAGGAAGATAAAATCCGCTTGCTCGAAAAGATGCTCGAGGACTTTAAGGGAACAGTGCTCGTCTTCTCCCGCACCAAGCACGGTGCTAAGAAGATTTGTGGTGCTATCCACAGCATGAAGCACACCGCCGCAGAAATCCACGCCAACAAGTCGCTCAGCCAACGTAAGGAGGCTTTGGAAGGCTTTAAGCGCGGTAAGTATCGCGTGTTGGTCGCCACCGACATTGCCGCTCGTGGTATCGACGTCACTGGTATCGGCTTGGTCGTCAACTACGATCTCCCAGATAGTTCCGAGGACTACGTACACCGCATTGGTCGTACCGGTCGTAACGGTATGGAAGGTAAGGCTGTGTCCTACGCCACGCCCGACCAACAACAGGATATTCGCGCTATTGAACGCTTGATCCGCGGAAAGTTGCCAGTCGGTAAAATCCCAGCCGATTTGCCAATTGCGCGCGTCATGCCCCACACCGATCGTGACGAAGATACTCGTCGCGGCAACGGTCGTGGTCGCCCAGCCCCTGGCGGCAATCGCTACGGTCAGTCCTCAGGTGGTTACGGTGGTGGCGCTCGCGCTGCCAAGCCCTATGGTGCTCGTCCAGCCTACGGCGCTGGTCGTTCAGCCGCTCCAGCTAGCCGCAGCGCAGCCCCATATGGCGCCCGTCCAAGCTACGGCACCCGTCCAGCTTCTCACGCTGCTGCGCCAACCGCTCGTCCCCTCCCAACTTATCGCCGCTTAGAAACGGTGGATGAGGACGATCGTCCGGCTTATCGCTACGAAGCTCCCCGCAGGAAATAATAATGAGAATTTCCAACTGGCCTATTTTGGGCTTGTCGCTACGCCAACTCTTTCATCTTAGCATTAACTAAGCCTTAAGAGCTTGGCTTGCTCCGCACCCAAACTAGTCTCAGTTGGAAAATTCTCACCGGAACAAAAAAAGAGTCTGCATTGTGCAGACTCTTTTATGTTTTATACTACTTTTTTGCTTTAGCTATTGCGGCATCGATCAGCTGCGTGAAGGTGTCGATTGGTACTGCACCCGAGATGAGCTGACCGTCGACGAAAGTAGCAGGTGTACCGCTAACTCCAGCGGTACGGCCAGTAGCAGCATCGGCGTCGATAACCGACTGGTACTTCTTGGTCTTCACACAATCGTCAAACTGGGAACGCTTCAAGCCGAGTTGGTCGGCGACCTTGGCGTAATATTCAGAGCTCAAGCTGTCCTGGTTGGCATACATGATATCTGTAAACTCCCAGAACTTGCCTTGTTCGCTGGCACACTCAGCAGCGTTGGCGGCTGGCATGGCTTCTGGGTGAAAGGACAATGGGAAGTGACGGAGCACCCAAGCAACGTCATCGCCATACTTTTCTGACAATTGTTGCATGGTTGGATTGTGACGGCCACAGAATGGACATTCGTAGTCGGAATATTCAATCATGACCACCTTGGCCTTCTTGAGGTCGCCACGCACGTGATCAGTAGCAGTGACAGCAGCCAACTTACCAGCCGCAACTGGAGCGGCAGCGGCGGGATTAGCTTTGACGTCGGCGGCAACAACTGGAGCGGCAGCAATAGCACCACGGCTAGCACCATTCACTAAATCGCCACCAATGTAAGTTAGGGCAATGCCGGCAACGAGACCAAAGACGAAGATCATCTTAGGATTACCGTCAAAAAATCCCAATTGTTTCTTAGCGGCCACAGGCATGACTTCGATTACTTCTTCGCTCATAATATAATAATTAAAGTAGGTAGTTAGTAGTTGGTAGTTGGTAGTGGTCGCACGTTAAGTGAGCCAAACTACAAACTACATACTACATACTACAAACTATTTACTGTCGTCACTATGTTAACACTTTTTCCTGTTTACGCATCTTAGTTATCCACAACAACCAAAGGCCGATGATGGCTAAAATAGCGCCTAAATATTGACCTGGTGTTAGCCCCAAATATCGTGCGTCAACCAATCTACCCCCATCCGTGAGCAGTCTGAAGAGTCCGTACCATAAGCTAAACACCCCAACAAACGTTCCGGTTTTAGCCTTTTTATGAGCCAACCAGAGAAATGCGACGGCCATCCCTGCACCGTTTAGCATCTCATATAAACCGTAGTCGTGACGGACCACGTTGCCAGGATATTGTACACCTAAAAAGAAATGCGTGGCAGTACCTGGATGATCGTGAATGAGAAAGCAACCAAGGCGGCCAATCATTATGCCAAAGGGCAAACCATAAACAGCCACGTCGACATACTGCCAAACGTCCACCTTCTTTTTACGCAAAAACCACAGGCCGACAATGACGCAGGCAATTAGCCCGCCAAACATGGAGAGGCCACCATGCCAGATAGCAAAAATTTCGAGTGGGTTGGCAAGATATTCTGGGAAAGCGTAGAACAATACATGGCCCAGACGACCACCAATCAGGCCAGCTAAGACCATCCAAACGGTCAGGTCGTAGATAATACTGGCGTCGAGGCCACGGCGCTTGGCGAGTTTGCCGGCCATGACCGCCGCTAAAAAAAAGCCAAGGCCGACGAAGATGCCCCAAACCTGGAGTGTCAGCGGACCGATAACGATTGATGTCCAGGCGAAGTATGGGATCATATTAATCTATTAGTGGGATGTTTACTTCGAGTACGAAAGTTTTACCCGACTCCACACCAACAGCGCTTACCTTTATGTTAAATCCTCCCGCTGTCTTTACACCATTGAAGTATTGACGCTCCCCTTTTTGCATATTGAGACAGGTATGAGGATGACCAAGAGTGGGATTATCTGTTTGGTAAATAGCATGATCGTTCCATCTCTTCCACTGCCCATCACCACCATCATATTCAATACAAAAATCTTGGACATCCTCGGTGCCATTATTAAATACCTCGACCATTTCGTAAGTGCGATTTTTTACAAACCCAACTTGAAGTTTTGGTGTTTTATCGAAATAAATTCCAGATGTTATTTCGGGAAAATCGATATGTACATGTTGATGCTTAAGAAACATTGGAGCCAAATTAAATGCAGTAATAGTGCTTGATTCACCGACACCAAGGGTCCTTATTGCTTCCTTATGAATATGTTCGACAACATCTACCGCCATATCATCTGGGGTGACGAAAATCCACTTATTGACAGGTTTACTCCATTTATTATCAGCTTTTCCTTTTGCAAGTTTTTCAAGGTCTTCAGTTATTTTTTCTTTGTAATTCTTCAGTGCAGTGCGTTCAGGATACTGTGGGCAGTATAATTGATATACGGTTCCTTCTGTATTCAAATACCCATCGATGCCGTAATCTTTCCACTGCTTAAAAGATTGAAAATCAGTCCCATATTCTGCTGTCATTAAGGCATCAAAAAGACGCTTGAAACAAATATCATCCTCGATTTTTCTAATGCGTGCGTATAAATTCATAACAAACACTTATTAATATTCGTCGGAGATATCAAAATAATATTTTTTTGTAAATAAGCCCTTACCTTGATCTGGACCCGAGTAATCACTTTTCCATATTTCGAAAGTAGGATGCGCACCGGCATCAACAAGCTTAATATCGCTCGGTCTATACGCCAATAACTGTCCATATTCGTCATGAATCGACCTTACATTGCCGATAATGGAAGTAGCAAGTGCAACAAATGGCTGTTGCTTTATTGCGCCTTGTTCTTTAATCGCATCATACGTCATTTGAGCGTCAGGTTTCTCGCTTATAGTTATAAAATGAGATGTCTCGGCCAAGATAACTAATCTTGGGTCTGGTGTGAATCCTTGGTAAACAAGTTTTGTATATGACTCATTTGCCCTTCGCAGAATAGACTTCATAAGTCTCAAATTGAAATAATCATGCTTCTGCATCAGATACAAGAAAAAACTTGATAATTGTTGTGACGGAAGTTTTTCATTTACTTTATAAATGGAGAGATCTAGGATTCCATCAAAAAAACTTTTGAGTGTCTTATGCTTTGGTTCGAAGAAATGCAAAATATCCAAACTCTTCGTGTAACTTGAAAGATTTTTCGAATATGACTCTGAGCCGACAAGAACAAAGGCTGATGCGATTTGATCGAATGTAGTTTCCGACAGAAAGTAATGTAAGGTCTCAATAAATTGTAGGCCTGCGTCACCCGCACGATCCGCATCCTCTATAACAAAAATAACAGGTTTTTTAGATCCGCTAATCAAATGTTTTACGATTTCGAAAAATTGATAAGTCCTACTTGTAGGTATGCCCTTAACCAGTTCGTCCCACTTTTTAATAGTGAAATGTGTATCCGTTTCCGGCTTTTCAGCTTGATGTGACATCTCTCCATCAATCTTCGCGCGCATCATGTCGAGCATGCCGAAGTGATCAGCTATTTTTAAGCAAAAAGCGTCCCAAAGCTCATTTTTATTTGGAAACTGCCAGGCATCAAATGAGATCCAATTGTACTTGGGATGACTTTGTATTACTTGATGCAACAGCGTTGACTTGCCAGAGCCATGTTTACCTATGAGACCAATCGTTTTGTGCTCCGAAAGACCACTCAAAGCATGAACAATTCGTTCTTTCTCGGCTTCCAGATTTAAAAGGTCTGAAACCTTGCTGGATTCCTTTAACAGCTCTGAATTTAAAAATATATTTGGAGGCATATGAGACTAGAGTGCACCAAGTTCGATGAGAGCCGACTTGAAGGCGGCCACTGCCTTGCTCGCCTCACCTCGACGCAAGGAGTAACCGAGTTCGTGCGCTAAAGTATTACGGAGTTTATGGGCCCACCAGACGTTGTTCAATTTACGATATTTACGCTCGGCGAACTTGAGACGATAGGCCATGTTCTCGCCGGGAAAGTGTTTTAGTTTAAGAGCCTGGTCGAGCACGGAGTCGGCCTGCATGACGGCTAGCTTACTCGCCATGTCTTCATTCCTGGCCAACAAACCTTCCACCTCAGCCCAGCTCTTTTTCACCTGCTCCCCTTCTTTGCCGAAGAGCCAACGCTTATACCAACGTTTTAAGCGATATATGAGATACCAAACAACGGCCATGATAATTACAAAGCCAGCGACCGAAAAGCCGAGTTTGGTGTAATCAATGTCGACGCTAAACCACAGGATGTTGGTCATGCCAAGAGGTTATCGATTGATAAGCGGCGGCGGCTTGGAGAGCCTTTTCGTCCTGCATGGAGCCGGCTAAGAATTGTAGGCCGACGGGCAGATTATGAGCAAAGCCGCAAGGGATGGAGATACCGGCAATGCCAGCGATGTTGGCAGCCACGGTGAAAATGTCGGCCAAGTACATGGCGACTGGATCATTCATCTTCTCGCCCATGTTCCAAGCCACGCCGGGAGCGGTCGGACTGAGAATGACGTCGACGTGCTTAAAGGCGTCGTCAAATTCAGCACGAATGGCGGTGCGGACGGCGAGGGCTTTTTTGTAGTAGGAGTCGTAATAACCAGCGGATAAAATGAACGTGCCGAGCATGATGCGGCGTTTCACCTCTGGGCCGAAACCTTGGCCACGAGCGTTGATGTAGCTTTCTTCCAGGCTGCCGGGAGCGCGCGTGCCGTAGCGCATGCCGTCGTATCGACCAAGGTTGCTGCTCGCTTCCGCCGGCTGGATGATGTAGTAAGTCGGTAATGCGAAGGGAGTTAGCGGGAGGCTGAGGTCGACGATTTCCGCGCCGGCCTGCTTCATTAACTCGATAGCTTCGCTGATGCGGCTGCGGACTTCTTCGTCCATACCGTCGACGAAATATTCTTTAGGTACGCCGACGCGGAGACCATTCATCGATGGCTCGCCGATAACTCCCCAAGCCTTCTCAACTGACGTGGCGTCATGTTCATCGCGGCCGCCGATAACGGATAAGATGAGGGCAGCATCGCTGGCGGTGTGAGAAAATACGCCAACCTGATCCAGGCTCGAACCGAGGGCGATAATGCCGTAACGGGAAACGCGGCCGTAGCTTGGTTTTACACCAACTACGCCACACATAGCAGCCGGCTGACGAACGGAGCCACCAGTGTCAGAACCAAGGGCGACGGGGACAAAGCCGGCGGCCACAGCGACAGCCGAACCACCCGATGATCCGCCAGGAATCTTTGTTATATTCCAAGGGTTATAGGTTTTTTGCCAAGCTGAGGTCTCGGTCGATGAACCCATGGCGGCGTCGTCCATGTTGGTGCGGCCGATGATAATGGCGCCAGCGGCGATGAGGCGTTCAACCACGGTCGAGTTGTAAGTAGCAGTATGCTCGGCCAGAATCTTTGAACAAGCGGTGGCTTTGTGGCCGGTGTAGAGCATGTTGTCTTTAATAGCCACAGGGACGCCAGCAAGAGGCGGAAGCTCCCCCCCATTCTCTTTGGCATTTTTTACGAGTGCGTCGATGGCGGCGGCTTGAGCTAAGGCGTCGGCGTCAAAAGTTTCCAAGAAGGCACCAAGGGCACCGTCGCGAGCTTTGATGTCGGCTAAAGTTGCTTCGACAATAGCAGTCGCTGAGGTGCGGCCGCTCTTAATTTCGTCGATAATGCTTTGAATAGTTGAGAATGTCATAATTTATTCGAAAACGCCAGGGACCTGCAAGGCACCAGCGGCACTGACGGGAAAGGCAGTGATGAGGGCGTCGTGCTCGACTTGGTCGATGATAACGATGTCATCGGCCCGCAGCACATTAAAGGCTTCGGTGAAGTAGTCCTTCGTCGAGATTGCCGAAGTATCAACTTCTTGCAAACGGCTGACGTACTCCAAAATAGCTGGCATTTGCTCAGCTAATTTAGTCTTCTCATCCGCCGATAATTGGAGATGAGCGAGCTTGGCGACGTGGTCAATATCGATGATCATAGTTATTTAAGTTTCTTGAGCGAATTGTTGCCTAGCAGTGAACGCATTTGAGTAATAGCTGTGGCGTTGAGCTTCAGTAACCGTGTGCTCTGTGACAAGCCTTGACGGATAAATTCAGCGTTGAGGGATTCAAGGTTGGCTAGACAGACAAGTTGTACCACATCTGAGTAATCACGGATATTGCCAACTTTACCCCTGTTTTTAGCCTTCCAGGCTTGAGCTGTTAAGCCGAAGAGGGCGACGTTCAGAACATCAGCTTCGTTGGCATAGACGACATTAGCATCTTTGGCCGACAACTGTAGCGGCAGAATGATAGTCTCCTTAATGGCGTCGGTATGAATACGGTAATTGATTTTAGTCAGTAGGCGCTTGGCATCCCAGCCGACTGCCAGCTTTTCGTGTTCTTCTATTTTAAGTCGCTGAAATTCTTTGATTAAGTAAAGCTTAAACTCTGGTGAAATCCAAGTGGCAAATTCAAAAGCAATATCCTGATGCGCAAATGTACCACCTCCATAACGACCTGATTTATTGATTAAGCCAATGGCATTAACAGATTCTATCCATCGTTTTGGCGTCAAGGAAAAACTATTCAGTCCAGCTTGATTTTTAAACACATCGAATTCGATGTGTTTAAAATTGGGATTGTTAATTTGCTCCCAAAAACCTAAAAAATCAATAGTATATCTGGTTCTTAGCCAGTTCTGGATAAGATACTCGGTTCTTTCGGAATCTTTAAATCTAGCGATATCAGTCAAAGAAATATAATCCGCATCGTCCTGTTTAAGGAGGCTTATTTCCAATCCATGAGTGATTAGTTTTTTCATAGAATAAAGCCCTATTCTAATTACGGCGAATTCGCCACAATTAGAATTCAATTACTCGCCAAGGATACGCAAAAATTGCTCTTCCGACAAGGTTGGGATGCCGAGCGTTGCAGCATCGTCCGCCTTGCTGCCAGGATTATCGCCAACCACAACGTAATCTGTGTTTTTACTGACCGAACCAGCTACGCTACCTCCAGCCAGACGGATGCGGTCTTTGGCGTCTTCGCGGCCCAGCGTGGCCAAGGTACCGGTGACCACGAATTTTTTACCGGCTAATTTTTGCTCAATTTTCTTGGCTTCTTTAACAGTAACGCCGACTTCTTGGTACTCGGCCAAGAGTTTCTGGCTATGCTCGGACTGGAGGAATTCGATGATAGCGTCCGCGACCGTCTCCCCCACGTCGGGCACGGTGAGTAAACGATTTTTATCGGCGGCAATAAACGAGGCCAGCGTGCCGAAGTGAGTAGCTAGGGCGAAGGCAGTTTCCGCACCGACGTGACGGATGCTGAGCGAGGAGATAAAAGCGTCGAGGTCGATGGATTTCTTGCGCGCGATTTCGTCGATAAGTTTTTTGGCTGAGACTTCACCGAAGCCTTCCAGATTCTTAATTTCGTCGACGCTTAAACGGAAAATATCGGGCGCGCTGTTCAATAAGCCAGCTTCTTCGAGACGCTCGACGATTTTCCCGCCAAGTCCATCAATACCAAAAGCGCGAGCGGCGTGGAGAATATGCTCGCTAGCCACCGCAAAACATTGCTTGTTGCTACAGACGAGGGCGACTTCCCCACTACGGCGAATGACGGGCGAGCCGCAGACTGGGCAGTTGACTGGCAATTCGATTATCTTTTCTGAGCCATTGCGTAACTCCGTCAGCACTTTAGTAATCTTCGGAATAATGTCCCCAGCTTTAGTGAGGATGACGGTGTCGGAGAGCATTAAGCCGAGGCGGGCAATCTCGTCCGCATTGTGGAGCGTGGCGTGGGTGACGGTGGTGCCAGCAATAAAGGTGGCACTGACTGTGGCGACGGGGGTCAAAACACCAGTCCGGCCGACAAACCAATCAACACTTTCAAGCTTAGTCGTAGCCTCCTCTGGCGCAAACTTCCAAGCGACTAAGCCACGTGGGGTCTTACCGACCACACCGAGCGATTCAAAAGCGGCTAAATTATTAACGCGAACAACCACGCCGTCGATCCAGTAATCCAGGCTAGCGCGTTCAGCGCCGAGCTCTGCGAAGTACTGTTTGATATCGGTAAAATTCTTGGCATGGACGAAGGGTGGCGTCGAAAAACCAAGCTGACGAGCGCGTTCTAAACTTTCTACTTGGGTACGCTGACCGAGGTCGGATTCCAGGCGCCAGGCGAAGAAGCGCAAGGGACGACTAGCAGCCACGGCGGGATCGAGCTGACGAATGCTGCCAGCCGAAACGTTGCGGGGATTGGCGAACGGCTCTTCGCCTGCCGCCGTACGAGCTGCATTCATAGCCGTAAAGTCAGCTTGGCGCATGTAGATTTCACCTCGCACTTCGACGCGACCAGGAATTGGCTCAAGGAGTGTAAGAGGGATAGATTCGATCGTGCGAATGTTCATGGTAACGTCCTCGCCAATGCGACCATCACCACGAGTAGCAGCGCTGACTAGTTTGCCATCTTCATAAACGAGGGACACGGCTAGGCCGTCGATTTTTGGCATGACCACATAATCCTGCGCGTTTTCCGCCAACTTTTCGACGCGCGCTAACCACTCCCCCATTTCAGTGGCCGAGAAGACGTCCTCCATGGAGAGCATGGGCGCGACGTGCGTTACTTTATTGAACTTAGCGAGAGCCACGCCAGCCACGCGCTGGGTTGGCGATTCTGGCGTAATCAAATCCGGGTACTCTTGTTCGAGCTGGTAGAGTTCGTGTTTAAGGGCATCGAGGGCTGCTTCGGAAATGTCAGCAGCGTTAAGAACATGATATTGATAGCGATATTTGTCGATAGCTTGGCGGAGTTTTGCAATGCGACTGGCGGCTTCAGAATGGGTCATATATTTACCCGCACTGTAGCATAATTAGTAACCCGTAAAAAGGGGTCAGGTCTGGAATTCGGAATTCCGAATTCCAGACCTGAC
>DOZH01000008.1:400-11910 GCA_003518105.1 Candidatus Uhrbacteria bacterium | reverse complement strand
AATTCCAGACCTGACCCCTTTTTTTAATGGACGACTAACCGTGTTATAATCTGGTCAATATGCTCGGCAACCGCAAAATTCCAGAGAATGAGATTCGTTTGGTTTACGTACGTTCTTCGGGCGCTGGCGGACAAAACGTCAACAAAGTGTCGACCAAGGCCCAGCTACATTGGGATTTAATGGGGAGTGCTATTTTTGATGCGTCAGAAAAAGCTAAACTGCGAGCAGCTTTCAAGAATCGTTTAACAAATGAGGGTGAGATTGTGTTGACCTCCAGCGAGCAAAGAACCCAAGCCCAGAACCGCGAAACGGCGCTCGAGAAACTCTATCGCCTGATTGATCATACGTTGACGCCGCAAGCTAAGCGCATCCCTACCCGGCCGACGTGGGCCTCGCAGCTACGCAAACGTGACAGCAAAGAACGCCGCACTAATACAAAGCGCTTGCGTAAAAATATAGTTTAATCGACTATCTCTTCGTCTTTGCGAGCACAGCGAAGCAATCTACTCGCTCATACAGGCCAAGGCTCATCGCTCGCACCTGGCAGAGTGGGTTCTCTTCCTAGATAAAGGCTCGGGTTCCAGTCAACGCGAGACTCGGGGAGTCCCTTTCTTTCTCGGTCGGGCATTTTAACGATCCTAGACCCTTATTCCTGAAGTGGAGTCTCCGGCCTGTAAAATGCAGCTCCTCCCTCGACGAAAGAGACATCCCGCTCGTCTTCGTTGACTACAGGCTCGAGGCTCGGCGTCGTCAGAGCAGTCAGCCCTCGTCGCTCGCTCCTACAAGGCTCTGGCTCACAAATGATTCAAGCTACCAACTACCGACTACAATTAAAGTTACTGCAACAACGCCATGTAACTGTTCAACAGCCACGGGCCAAAAAGCATAGCGAGAACTATTGCGCCAGCCATAAAGGTGCCAAATGGCACGTGACTGGTGGTACTGCGATGGCCACCAAGGAGCAAGACCAAGCCACCAACTGCGCCGAGTACGTAGGATAGGAACAAGGCTACCAAACCGACTGGTAGACCGAGCAAAAAGCCCATGAGAAGGCCCATGCGAATGTCGCCACCACCCACCCATCTGCCTTGCGACACCAGGTATTGCACGGCGAAAAAACCACCAAGTGCTAGGCCACCGAGCAACAAGGAGAAAGGTGAAGCACCGAGTAGCGCATTGAAGAGAATTACCAGGATGATGGCTGGAATGGAAAATTTGTCAGGAATTACGCTGAAACGGAAGTCGTAAAGGAAGATGATGACTAGGAAGACGGATATGACAGCGTCACGAACAAAGAGAATGCCAGTTTCCGTGCCAGTTATGTATGATGGGATGCCAAGGCCCAGGACAACGCGCGCCGCAAAGAGGGCAAAGAGCAAGCCCATGGCCAATTCTACAGCTGGGTACTGCCATTCAATCGCCGCCGAGCAACGTCGACAACGGCCTTTAAGGACGAAGTAACTAAGTACAGGGATTAGATCGAACCAGTGAATAGGTTCGACACAGCTTAAACAACGAGCGCGACTCATGAGGGGCAAACCAGCCTTAGTGCGAAGAACCGTGGCGTTCACGATACTGCCGGTCAAGATACCAAGGATGCCTGCCAAGATGATAGCAATGATAATCGACATAGGCTTAGAGTGCAGGGCAGGCGCCCGCTGATAAACTGCTTTCGGTAATACAGTTAGCACCTTTGGCTAGACCAAGAGGACGGTTAGCGGCTTCTAACTCGAACTGAAGGTGATAGGAAATTGCATTGCCGGCATAGCAGTAAGCATTGTCGACGCCGCTGCAGCTGGATTGCTTCTTCAGGCCAGTCGTTGGTGGGGTGGGCACAACTCGCAAGTACGAGCTGCTTGGCGCAATACTGCAAGCAAAACCGTCCGCCGAGAGACACTGCGTACTACCCTGGCCGAGGGCTAAAGGAGTAGCCGAGACTGGGTAGCCGGCATGATCCGTAAAGTATGACTCCAGCGAATCCTGAATTTCGCGCACGTGAGACAAGCGGGTGGCGTCGCGAGTATGCAAGCGAGCAGTTAACACGGCACTGGCGGCTAAACTGCCACACACACCAATTACCAGGACGACGCTGAGGACTTCGATTTTTGTCATATTGCGTTGATTATATCACACCGCGAGTAAGCGCTTCATCTTCGTAACCAAACTGCTTGGGGTTAAATGACCAGCTAACACATATTCGGCTGCACCTGCAGTCAGAGCCTCATGCACAAAAGTATGGTGAGTTTGGTCGGCCAGTAATACAATTTTTGTTTTTAATAATGTTGGTAGGCTCTTTAAACGACGCAGCTCCTTGCTAACACTGGAAAATGACTGAGCGTCGAGAATCATGATATTAGGCCGGAACTGGACAGCTCGCAATTCCGCCGCTGGCAGTTTGTCGACAACCTCCACTTCCCAACCTTCGCGTGCAAACTGGCGCGCAAAAATTTCCGCTAAATGCAGATTTTGAATAGCTAAGAGAATGGTAGGCTTGCTCGTCATAACTACTTATCATGCTCAGTCAACCGCATAGCCAAGCCAACGGCAATACTAAAGCGCGGGCCAACTTCGTCGAGTACTGGACGCAGGCCAGATGGCGAGGCAATTCGGGCCCATGGGTCGCCAATGTAAACGTTGACGTTCAAAACCTTGGTCAAATACGGATCAAGTGCTGGCAGATGCGCACTACCACCGGTAATGACGATCTTCTCGACTGTTTGGTTATCGTGAAAAGCCTGGTTAGCGTAAAGTTCCAGCGAATATTTAAGTTCATGCACTAGGGCAGCGAGGGCATCTTGCACGGCTTTGGGCGGCTCGGTGCCCTGACTTGAGAGCGATAGATCGCATTTTACCCGTTCAGCCTCAGCAAAACTAACGCCCATACTGGCAGCCATGGCGCTCGTGATCAGCAGACCGCCACCTTTCATGCTACGGTGCAAATAGGGTACGCCCTTGTCGACAATAGAAATGTTCGCTTGGTTGTAGCCCATGTCGACCAACATGACACGAGACTTGTCTTTGCCGATTAAGCTACGGATAAGAGCGAAGACCTCGGTTTCCAGAGAGACCAGTTCCAACTTGGTTTGACGGAAGAGATCAATATACTTTTGCACGAGCACTTTGGGCGCGGCAGTGACTAGCACCCGAATATTCTTGCCGGACTCACGAGCCGCTTCCCCGTCATTTCCTGCAGCTAAATTTTTAGCGTCCTTAGGTAACAAATCTTTATCTAAAATATTAGAATCAACAATCATGTCCGTGAGCGGCATGGGCAGCAGCTTGCTCGACTGAGTTTCAATGAGTGACTTCATTTCTTCCTTACTCTTGCCAGGCGGAATGGTGACGATGGTTTGGAAAACTTGCGCCGAGGGCAAGGCGGCCACCACGCGGGTAGCCTTCATGCCAGCGTCTTTGATGATGTGCTTAATAATCTCGGCCGCTTTAGCCGGGTTATCGAGCAATGAGACTGAGTTCTCGTCAATCGTCGCCGCTTCGGAGTAGCCATACGTGGACAAACGCAGACGCCCCTTGTCTTCCACTAATTCCACAATCTTGATGCCTGACGGGCCGATGTCGACGCCTAACAAGCCGCCAAAATGTTCTTTCTTGTTGCCGCTAAAAAGACTCATAGTAACACCATTCTATCACATTGTGAGATTGCTATCGATAGTCTTATTCACCACCGCATCTGCCTCCGTATTAAAAGCCCGGCGCACGTGCCTAAAAGTGATTTGGCGAAAGTGTTGTTTGAGGTTATAGACTTCTAAAAATAATTTGCCGAGGGCGGGATTTTTTACTTTATAAATGCCGTTCAACTGTTTAACGCACAGCTCGGAGTCGAGGCATACGTCGAGGTTCTTAATGCCAAGTTCATGAGCCTTGGCGAGGCCGATGATGATGCCGGTGTACTCGGCGACGTTGTTGGTGGCGTGATCATAATACTTCCCCACTTCAGCTAAACGTTCTATTTGGTTGCCATCAGCGTCAAGCTTAAAAATAACTGCGCCGCCAGCAGCAGGACCTGGGTTTCCGCGGGCTCCTCCATCCGCGTACATGCGAGCTTCGTAGGTCATAAGTGGTATTATTTTAAAATGGGGTCAGGTCTGGAATTCGGAATTCGACGAGCCTTACTGATTTTGCCAACCGTTGATTGGTCCAGGCCTAAGTGTCGAGCAATCTCAGATAATAGATAGCCGCAACGAATATGTGCAATGACGATCGTTTGATCGCGTGCCTCCTTGGTCATGTTCTTGTCGAATAAATCCCCAAGCATCGGTCGACCAACAATTCTGTCCTCTCTTGGCAGCTCCTTTATCTCGTCAGTTATATCGTTCGAATTCCATACTTCATGCACGAACTGCGGGCTACCGAGAATAATACCCTGCTCGATTTCAATAAAAGGTGATGGGACGTTGATGCCTTCGCTGACAAATTTCTGATAATTTTTTTGGGCCTGTGGTCGACGATTATGAAAGAATTTCAGCAGTGCGTAAGTAGCTAAAAATGATGGTGACTCGACCTGGCCTAGAGTTGCTCGATAGCTGCTCCAGCGCCACTGTTCTGGCTGTTTTACTAGGCCAGCACGGACGGGGTTCAGTACTACATAGCGAGCCACCTCCATGAGATATGTTTCCTTCTCAATAAGGTAACTGTGATAACGACCTTGAAATAAATGCCCTGTTTTCCCATGTCGTTTGTTATAATCTTGGCTGACAATGCCATTCAGATCACGCATGAAGGCCGAAAGATTGCCGTCAGGGGTCTCGATTTCTAGATGATAATGGTTACTCATTAAACAATAGGCGTAACAAATTACATTGCGACTGTAGGCAACGTCACTTAAAATACTTACAAAGTGTTCGCGATCGACGTCATCGACGTAAATGTCTTGTCGTCTGTTACCGCGAACAGTGATGTGATAGAAGGCGCCAGCATATTGGAGGCGAAGAGGTCGAACCATATTTACCAACAAAATTGCAAAATTCCGAATTCCAGACCTGACCCCTCTTTAAAAGCCTAAGTGCTGCACCTCTTCATGCAATTCAATCCCGGCTTCATCTCTTACTTTCATCTTAATCAACGAAATAAGCTGGACAATCTGATCCGCTGTGGCCGCGCCTTTGTTAACCAGGAAATTGCCGTGCGTTTCACTGACCATAGCGTCGCCGATGCGGGTGCCTTTGAGGCCGAGTTGGTCAATAATCCAGCCGGCGGCTAGGCGATGACGGGCGAGCATTTCTGGTGGGACGGGGTGTTGGCCGGCGAGTTCAGTGATGTCCGTATCCGAGGTGTACTCGAAATTTTTAAACATGCAGCCAGCGGAGGAAGAACCGAGCGGTTGGCTGGCTTTGCGACCGGCGAGATTCTTTTCGAGTGCGGATATGGCCTCGGCCGCGTCACCTGGTTTGAGCAAAAGTGTGACGTCGAGGACCACGTCGTCGTTGCCCGAGTGCTTGAAGACACTGTCGCGATAGGCGAACTGGATTTCCGCTGGGAGGAGAGTTTTGACGACGCCGTCATGCAGAACGCGCACGGATTCCACATTGTCCTTCATTTCGCCACCAAAACAACCAGCGTTACCACGAACCGCCCCACCGATAGTGCCGGGGAGAGAAATGGCCCATTCAAAACCACGGAGGCCAGCTTGAGCTGAGGCGCGAGCTACGGCAGCAGAAATAACGCCAGCCTCGGCTATCACGCGAGGCCCGTCGATTTTCATTTGACGGTTAGCGGCCTTGATGACGAGGCCGGCAAAGCCAGCGTCGGCGACGAGAGTATTACTGCCACCGCCCAAGATAAACCAGGGCTCCGCAAATTGCTTGGCGAGGGCCACGGCGTCGACAATGTCTTGGCTCGACACGGCTTCCACAAAGTAACGGGCCGGGCCGCCGATGCGGAAATTGACGTGTTTAGCCAGTATTTCCTGTTCTTTGAATTTATTCCCGAACCGGGTTTGCAGAGCTTCGACGAATTCCATATGGGGAAAGAGTAGCATTTCTGGCGCAAATTCGCAAAATTCCCGATTCCCGACCGCCTGTCCCCTTGCCCTAGCGTGGAGACCCCTTTTCCAACCTGCTCACAATAAGCTACCATACTCGTATTATGATGAATTCCCTCTTTGCTGCAGACCCGACCATTGCCCAAGCGTTAGAAGATGAGTTAAATCGTGAACGTGAGGGATTGGAGATGATTCCGAGCGAGAATTTTGTGTCGCCGGCGGTGCTTGAGGCGCTCGGGTCGGTCGCAACCAATAAATATGCCGAGGGTTATCCGGGTAAGCGTTACTACGGCGGGTGTCAGCATATTGATGTCATTGAGCAACTGGCGATTGATCGCGCTAAGCAACTTTTTGGCGCGGAGCATGTGAACGTGCAACCGCATTCCGGGGCACCAGCCAACATCGCGGTCTACACTGCCCTACTGCAACCAGGCGACACGGTGCTCGGCATGGATTTGTCCCACGGCGGACATTTGACGCACGGCCACCCGGTGACCGATAGCGCCAAGCGTTATAATTTTTTGCGCTATAAAACGGACGCGAACGGCAACATCGACTACGACCAGTTGCGAACGATGGCCATGGAGAACAAGCCGAAGTTGATTTTGGTTGGCTACTCGGCGTACTCCCGGGAGATTGATTATGCTCGAGTTAAGGAGATTGCGGATGAAGTCGGCGCCTTGACGATGGCTGATATTGCCCACATTGCCGGACTGATCGCGGGCGGCGAGATGAACAACCCAGTACCGCTTTTCGACGTGGTTACGACGACGACGCACAAGACTTTGCGCGGCCCACGCGGCGGCATGATTATGTGTAAAACAATTCATGCGAAGGCGATTGATAAAGCAATTTTCCCTGGCTTGCAGGGCGGTCCGCATGAACATTCAATTGCGGCCAAGGCAGTGGCGTTTGGCGAAGCGTTGCGTCCTGAGTTCAAGACTTACGCCAAGCAGATTCGCTTAAATGCGAAAGTGTTGGAGCGCGAACTGACGGCGCACGGTTTCAAGCTGATGTTCGGCGGGACGGACAACCACCTGCTACTAATCGATGTCACCAGTAAGGGTGTGACTGGACAGATTGCCGAACACGCCCTCGACGCAGCTGGGATTACCGTCAATAAAAACATGATTCCGGACGATACACGCTCGCCGTTTGATCCTTCGGGTATTAGACTCGGCACGCCGGCTTTGACCACGCGTGGCATGAAGGAGGACGACATGGTGCAGGTGGCCAGGTGGATAAACGAGGCGGTAGAAAATCATGATAAACCTGAGCAGTTGGCCAATATTCGGGCCGAGGTGAAAGCCTTTACATCTGCCTTCCCGCTGTACGCTGAGTTGAGTTATTTGGCTAACTAAGCTATCCTACGGGTCATTATGACCGAGATTTTGAACGGACGAGTCCTAGCTAATAACATCCGCGAAAAAGCAGCGGAGCGGATCCATAAGCTACCCCACCCACCTGGCTTGGCGGTTATTTTGGTAGGCGATGATCCAGCCTCGCATTTATACGTTGGGCTCAAAGAAAATGCGGCTAAGGAAGTGGGTATCTACATTGAAAAGTACGAGCTGCCAGCGGAAACGGATGAACAAAAGATAATTCAACTCATCGAAGAGCTGAATGCCCGCCAGGACATTCACGGGATTTTGGTGCAGTTGCCATTGCCTGGTCAAAACGTCGACAAGGTGATTGCGGCGATTGACCCCAAAAAAGACGTGGACGGCTTTCACGGCGAGAACCGCCGCTTGTTACTCGCTAACACGCCAAACTTGGTACCGCCGATTGCGCTCGCCATCATGCGTATGCTGCAAGCCAGTCATACGCCGCTCACCAATAAGAAGGCGGTGATTATTGGTAACAGTGCTATTTTTGCGGAACCGGTAATTGAGCTGATGAAAGAAGCCAGTGTCGACGCCCAGTTCTTGAACCGCCACGCTACGTCCATTGCGGCTAAGACAAGAGCTGCTGATATTATCGTGGTCGCTGTTGGTGAGGCAGGCTTTTTGCAGCGTGACATGGTGAAGGCCGGAGCTGTCGTTATTGATGTGGGAACAAATAAAAAAGATGGCAAGGTTGTTGGTGACGCGGCACCTGAGTTAGTTGGTCATGCTGGATTTTTGAGTAAAGTACCTGGCGGTGTTGGACCGTTGACCGTGGCCTACTTGTTGTTTAATGTGATTAAAGCGATGGAGGTACAGGAGCGAGCATAGTAGTGATCCGTCTTTGCGAGAAGGTCTGACCGACGAAGCAACCTACTCGCTAATTTTTCGATTCGTACAGGCCAAGGCTCGGGGTGCGACGATTAGATCGGGTCCTGTCGTCTCGGACCCCGCCAGTTTGCTCGCTAGACGCTGCGCAACGTGGCAGGGGCCTCCCTCAACGCCACCCGACTACAGGATTTCTCCCCTCGCTACTTGACCTCACAGGCTCACTCAAAACTAAACCAAGGCAAACGCCATGTTCGCGGCGAAGATGATGATGAGCGCAAAGGAGACCCAGCGTGGGAAGTAGAGAGAGCGCTTAGTGGTGCGAGCGTGGCGACGCAAGGCCTCGTAGGCGACGACTATACAGAGACCCATGAGACCCACAAAGAGGCCGCCAGTGAGGCTAATGACGCGAGTGATGTCGTGCACACCGAGGAGAAGTAAAAAGATTGGGATGCCGAGGACGACCGCGAGAGAGGTGAAGTAACGTAAGCGATAATCATATAGAAGAGTGTTTTGGAGAACTAAGCCCTGGGAAATGAAGGCTGTCATGACGGTGCAGAGGCCAATAGCGGAGGCCAGAGCAACAAAGCCAAGACCGAGGGAATCACTGAGACCGTGCAAAGTTTCGGGTGAGGTGCTGAGGCCGGTGACACCCACAACAATAAAGGCGAAGACGGCATAGAGTACAGCAACGAGAGCAGTGCCGACGACCACAGCTCGCGGCAGTAAGGATTTTTGCTTGTCTAGAATGTCGCGCATTTCGGGGACAGCAGAGAAGGCCGTCAAGGAGAAAAGGGTGACACCAAATGGCAAGAACCAAGAGTGACCAGTAGCCATGACAAAGTGCTCGATTGCTATGTGAGGGGCGGCAAAAATAGCGAGCAGAGCAATGCCAATAACGTACAGGCAGATAAGATATTTTTGGTAACGAGCAACGGCTAAGGATCCGCCAGCGACCAGAATGGCCGAGGAGATAAAGAAGAGCAAGCGATAGACCACGAGTTGAAGTGGTAAGAGAGGTGAGAAAACAGCGTAGGCGAAACTACCACCAATGAGGGTGTAGGCGACCAAGGAGCCGTAAACGCCACCAAAGAGACTAATCGTCGCAAAGAAACCGCCGACTGGTCCAGTGAGCTCGTGAATGAGACCAACAAAGCGGTGGTGGCCTTTGAGGGCCAGCGCCAAGTCGGCAAACATGAGGAGCGTAATAATGGACACGATAGCCGAAACTCCCAAGGCGATTAAACCGACGCCAAAACCAGCTTGGCTAAAGACAAACGGCAAGCTGAACAACCCAGCCCCGACCATCTGTCCGACAAGTGGCCTAATCCCTGCCAAAAACAATCGCTTTTTTTCTGTCATATTATCCACAGTATAACACACAGCTTGTCCCCTTCCGAAAGCTTACCAAATGGGCTAACATAGCCCCACATGAGTGAGCCATCGTTAGGCAGAATTCCCCCACATAACCTGGAAGCCGAAGAGTCCTTGCTCGGCGCTATTTTGCTTGACCAGGAAACTTTGCTCAAGATTGGCGACGCGTTGACAGCCGAAGATTTTTACAAGGACTCGCACCGTATTTTGTACGAAACCATGCAGGAGTTAGCGGAACGTCACCAGCCAATTGATATTTTGACCGTCGGCAACCGTTTGGAAGAAAAGAATTTACTCAAACAAATTGGTGGCCGTACCACACTCGTCGAGCTGACCAACCAAGTCGCGACCGCGGCCCACGTGGCCCACTACGCGGAGATCGTGACCAAGAAGTCTTTACTACGAAGACTGTTGCGCGCCGCGAGTGAGATTACCGCTCTGGGTTATGATGAAACGGAGGATGCTGACATCTTGATTGACTCGGCTGAGCAGAAATTATTTAACGTGTCGAGCAACGTGCAGAAAACGAGTTTTGTGCCGCTGCGTTCCGTGTTAACGCAAGCCTTTGACCGCATTGACGAGCTGCACCGTGACCGCGGGAAGTTGCGGGGCGTGCCGACTGGTTTTACGGGCCTCGATAATTTGCTGGCGGGATTGCAGAAGTCGGACTTGATCATTCTCGCCGCCCGTCCATCTGTAGGAAAAACGTCCTTTGCGCTCGACATTATTCGTTCCGTAGCTATGCGGACTAAACAGCCAGTGGGCTTCTTCTCCCTCGAAATGAGTAAGGAGCAGCTAGTTGACCGTATGATTTGTGCGGAGGCGGGCGTCGACCTGTGGAAGCTGCGCAATGGCCGCTTGTCCGACACGAGTGACGACTTCCCACGTATTGGTGAGGCGCTCGGTAAATTGTCAGAAGCACAGATTTACATTGACGACTCGCCAACCGCCAACATCATGACGATTAGAACCAAAGCGCGGAGGTTACAGTCGGAACATGGCTTGTCGCTAATTGTCATCGACTACTTGCAGTTGATGGAAGCGCGCAAGCAGACGGACAATCGCGTGCAGGAAGTTTCGGAGATTTCGCGTGGTCTCAAACAGATTGCTAAGGAACTCGGCGTGCCGGTACTGGCTCTGGCGCAGCTGTCCCGTGCGGTGGAAATGACCAAGCCGGCGATTCCTAAACTGGCGCACTTACGTGACTCGGGAAGTATTGAGCAGGACGCCGACATTGTGATGTTCTTGTACCGCAAAGCCGCGGACCGTAACTACCTTCCTGAGGAACTGACGCCGGACGAAAAGAACTCGGCGGAAATCCATATCGCCAAACATCGTAACGGGCCAACGGGCATGGTAAAATTGTTCTGGGACGCAGCCAAGACGAGCTTTAAGAACATCGACAAAGCGACGACTGAACTGCCAACGCCACTCGTTAATGGCAATGCAACCGCCCCATCGGCTGGCATAGTCAACGTGGGCGATCGCAGCAACTTCAACTTGCCACCTGGCGCGCCGCCCAAGGGTTTCACCCCACCTGGCGGTTGGCGGAAGCCTCAGCATTAAATAAATTAATCATCTCACTATGTTCAACAAACTCAAAGAACTCAAGGACCTACGCGACCAAAGCAAGAAGATGAAAGAAATGCTCGACGAGATTTTAGTGGTCGGCAGCGGCGCTCGCGGTGGCGTCATGATTACCATTAATGGCAGTCACGAAATTTTGGGCGTGCAAATTAATGACGACGTGGAGCGCGGCGCGATTGCCCAAGGAATTAAAGATGCCTTCGCCGACGCTAACAAGCAATTGCAGGGAGAGATGATGAAAAAGATGAAGGACATGGGCGGCATCGGCGGGTTGGGCGATATGATGAAGAACCTCGGCGCATAATTCGAATTCCTGTCAACGCGAGACTCGGGGAGTCCCT
>DOZH01000008.1:0-256 GCA_003518105.1 Candidatus Uhrbacteria bacterium | reverse complement strand
GCGCGTCCCTCGGTCGACGAAAGGGACATCCCACTCGTCTTCGTTGACTACACTGAACTGAGACTTCACAAACGAGCGACTGCCGACGTCTCCTGTGACGACGCGATGGCCGACCCGAGAAATGCTTGACTGTACCTTCGAGCCTCCGCCGAAGGCGAAGCGAGCAGCGAATAGTCGAGAGTGAGGGTGTAAACCCGAACGGAAGACTATTCGGCAAGCGAGCACCTGGGCTGAGGCCTTGAGCTAGGAACAGGAG
>DOZH01000013.1 GCA_003518105.1 Candidatus Uhrbacteria bacterium | reverse complement strand
AGGCCTCAGCCCAGAAATGCTTAAAGGATGACTCGCTTAACGAAAAGTCAATGCGCTCGTCAAGCATTTCTCGGGTCGGCCATCGCGTCGTCACAGGAGATACGACAGTCGCTCGCTCCTACGGGGCTCTGGCTAGAAAATTCTTTAAACTACCAACTACTAACTACCGACTACCAACTACCAACTTTGTACTCTTATGCGAACAATACTCAGAGTCATCAAATTCACTGGTCAGAGTTTGTGGCGCAACGCCTGGTTGTCGCTTATAACGTTGACGATATTCGTGCTGACACTCATGACGGTTAATGCCGTGCTGTTGGTGAACGTGGTGACAAGCAGTGCCATTAAGGCGGTACAGAATGAGGTGCAGGTGGCGGTTTATTTTGTGCCAGGAACGAGCGAGGTGACGGAGAAGGCGGTACGTGGTTACTTGCTTGGCTTGCAACAGGTGAAGAATGTGGAGGTGATTACGGCGGACCAAGCACTCCAAAATTTTAAGGCTAAGAATGCCGGTGATCCAACAGTGTTAGCTGCGCTCGATGAGGTCGGCAATAACCCGTTTGGCGACGCGGTGGTGGTGTCGGCCAAGTCGCCGGATGACTTCGCTTTTATTATTGAGGCTATAAAGACACCGGAATTTGCGCCATCAATTAAACAGACGGACTATACCGACTATCAAGTGGTGATTGAGAAGCTGACGTCGTTTACGGATAAGTTGCGTTTGGCTGGCTTGATACTGGCTGGTTTCTTCGGCCTGATTTCCATGCTGATTATCTTCAATGCCATCAGAATCGCTATTTATGTGCATCGTGATGAGATTGCGATTATGAAGTTGGTGGGTGCTCAAGACTGGTTTATTCGCGCGCCGTTTTTGCTTGAGGCCATCTTCTTATCACTGCTAGCGACGGGCATTATGACTGGCGTGGTGCTGGCGTCCACTAAAGCGCTAGATGTGCCGCTGATGCAGTATTTCGGCCAGGCGAACTTGAGTTTGTGGAGTTATTTTACGAGCAATGCGCTAGTAATTTTTGGTGGTGAGTTCTTGGCGTTGGCGATTTTGAGTGTGTTGACGACGGTGTTTGCAATTAGGAAGCACCTAAAAGTTTAGTATGGAAATACCTCGTGAACGTCGGCCGATGATTGAAGAGGCGGCTAAACGTTCTGGTTATTATCCAAAGGAGGTGGCGGCCATTGTTGAGGACCCGATCGGGCTATTAAAATATGGCGAACGGCCAGAGGTGTTGCGTTTTGATCCGCATGTGGCGGAAATGTTTTTGCGTTTGATTGAGGGGCGAGAGACGGACTGGCAGGCGGTGGTTAATTTTGGAGCTAGGTTGCGTTCGTTACAGCCTGATTCGGAAAAGTCACGTTGGAGTAGAGCTGTGAAAGAGGATTTTAGTTCGCGATCAGTGGAAGGGAGACGCGACGCTCATGGTGTTGAATTATCATTTGAGGAAGAACAGAAGTTACTATTGGTTAAAAATTTAATCGAAGACGCGTTCTTCGATGGCAGGCTGGCAGAATTACAGGGTCAGTCGGCCGCGGCTTTGGCTTTTTTGACTAACCATCTGGCTAAATTGGTGGATAGCATGACGAGAGAAGTAAAGGATGAATTCTCGTTTGATGAGACAAAGATGAAATGGCTCAACGCACTTTTATTAGAAAGACAGGTAAAGGCTAATGAGGTTGAGAAAGAAGCTCTTGATTTGGAGTTGGAGCAATTGAAGGTGGAAAAAGTAATTACTGAAGAAAAGATATTCACGACTGATGATCCACGAGTTGATGATTTATTTTATCGCGGAGTTGAAGTAGCTGATTTGCAGGCTAAGCTGAAAGCTTTATCTTCACCAGATTTACAGGAGGAGCGTAGGATCGCTGAAGTTATAGCTAGTACGGGGAGTCTGGTTAGGACAAATTTCGATGTTTATTTACCAGAAGGATTTCCGAATAAAATAGGAATAAAACAAAATATTGATCGATTGATGAGGGGGTGGGGGCTTAATTATGATGAGGAGATATTTGTTAAATTTATAAATCGAGTTAATGCGCTCCCGGCTAGTAAGAAAGCGCCCATGCAACCTTTGGTGGATTATGTTAATTATCATTTGCTACCCAAGCCTTTGATGGGTACGAGCGGTGAAATTAATAATGTTAGCCAAGAGATTAGGAGAACGCAGGAGGCGATCGAGAAAGAGCGAAGAATAATTTTAGAGAGTCCAAAGGATACAAATTTAGCAGATAAGCGTGATGATATAGTTTTGCGAATTCGTGATATAGAAGGCCGACTACGAGATTTGCAGTATGAGAAAAAGCTCTATGCTTTGAGAGATGCTACGTCGACGCAAAAGCATTTGAAGTTGGGCAACACTCGGGATATCTTGCATTATAAGGCGCCACAACCAGAGGCAGATTTATATTTAATTAAAAATGTATTAGCTGCGGCGGACATGAGAGGTAGGATTGTTGGTAGAGATCTAGAGTTACCGAAAGATAAAAGTGATATTGCGACTTACAGATTTACTGGGACAACCAAGACTGAAAAGGGCTTCGCTGACGTTCATATAAGGAAAAGCCTAATGCCTTTAGCCGAAACGATAGTGGATTATCAACTTACGGTTGAAGATAATCCAATGAAGAAAGCTCGATAATAATTAAGAGTTTAAGCGTAGCCACTCTTCTTCTTCAGCCAGGAGGAGGGCAGTGAGTTCTTTGAGTTCGCGATTTTTTTCGGGGGCGTAGTCAGTCGGGTTATCGAAGAAAAATTGCAGGAGTTCACTTTTCTTTTTGTCTTGCTCGTTCATGAGCTTTTCCAGTTGGGCGATTTGTCGTTGTTTAGTTTTTTGTTCCAGACGATGGCGTTGGCGCTCGAGCTCGTTTTCATTTGGCGCGGTGACCCCGCCTATTACGCCGTCGACGTCCGCGGTCAGAACTTCCTCCAGGCTGGCGACGTAATCCTCGTAAGTGTCGGGGTAGGTGCGAACGGTGCCGTTACTTACTTCGAGCAAACGGTTGGCGACGGTGTTAACGAAGGTGCGGCTGTGACTAACGAAGATGACTGTGCCGCCGTAACTCCCGAGGGCGTCGGCGAGAGCTTCGGAGGTTTCGAAGTCCAGGTGGTTGGTTGGTTCGTCGAGCAGAAGAACGTTGTGGGCGTGCAGGAGAATGCCGGCTAAACAGAGGCGGGCTTTTTCGCCACCAGAGAGAACGGAAACGGTTTTACTTAGGTCGTCGCGGCGGAAGAGAAAGTTGCCAGCCATGCGCAGAACGTCTTCTTCTTTGGCGTCGGTTGGGGCGCAACGGCGAAGGTATTCGTCCACGCGATCAGATTGACGCAGAGCGGCTTCCACATGCTGGGCGTAGTAGCCAATGTCGGCCTTGTGCCACCAAGCGATTTTACTGTCTTCGCCGAGCGGAGGCAGTTCGCCAGCGAGAGTTTTGAGCAACGTGGTTTTGCCTTGGCCGTTGTTGCCGAGAATGACGACCTTGTCGCCACGAGGAATTTCGAAAGAGATGTCACTAGCGATTATAGCCCCCTCCATCTCCCCCATACCTGGGGGAGGGTTATAACCGATAGTGAGATGTTCAACGCGCAAAATACTGCCGGGCTTAGTAATGATAGGCGGTAGGGCAATGCGGGCGGTGGCAAGTTTGTTGTCGATGCTGATGGTGTGGAGTTTGGCGATGGCTTTTAGTTTGGATTGAGCTTGTTTGGCTTTGCTGGCTTTGTAGCGGAAGCGGTCCACAAATTCTTGTAGATGTTCCTTTTGGGCCATGATTTTCTTGTTGGTGTTTTGGATGTAGCCAGCCTGTTCTTCTTTGAAGGCGAGATATGATTCAACTTCGCCGGGGAAGAAGGTGAGGCGACCGTGGGCGACTTCCAAAGTGGAGGTGCAGGTGCGTTTGAGGAATTCGCGGTCATGGCTAATGACGAGAATGCTACCGCGGAAGGTTCGCAGAACGTGTTCGAGGAGGAGTAGAGTGGTGAGGTCGAGGTAGTTGGTTGGTTCGTCGAGTAGGAGGAGGTTGGGGTCGGCGAGGAGCATGGCGGTCAGTTTGACGCGCATGCGGTAGCCACCGGAGAGACTGGCGGCGATGGTGGTTAAGAGGTCGCGTTTGAGTTGAAAACGGCCGGACATTTTAGCGCATTCCCAGTCGGCTTTACCGCTGACCCGCATGAGAAAATCGAGGACGGTTTCGCTGGGAGGGAACTCCGCGTGCTGTTCGACGTAGCCTAGGCGGACGCCGGGCAGGTGCTTGATTTGGCCAGCGTCGAGCTCTTCTTGAGCGAGGATCATTTTGAACAAAGTCGACTTGCCAGCCCCATTGCGACCAATGACGGCGGTCTTTTGCTCATCGTTTATGACAATGTTGGCGTCCTCAAAAATGACGGTATTGCCGTATTTTTTGCTAAGGTCAGTGATTTCAAGAAGAGGGCGAATATGCGGCCAATGGTAGCTTAATTGACAAAATTTGGCCAATACAATAGACTTCTGCTATCAATTTTTTTTGCCGTATGTCCCAGGAAAATCTCATCAAACTCGAGTGTACTGTTTGTAAGGAACCAAACTACCGTTCCCTTAAGAACAAGAAGAAGCTCAAGGAACGCTTGGAAATCAAGAAGTTCTGCCCAACTTGCGGCAAGCACACCATGCACAAAGAAACCAAATAAGAACAAAATCGACCTACCGGAGGTCGATTTTTTCTATTATGCGCTGGAAGACTGCTTCTTTGCTGCCACTAGCGTCGATAGTTTGCCAGACGTTGGCAAATTTTGGGTGCTGGCTCAAGAAATTATAGCCTTCTCGACAGCGGGCAAAGAACTCGACTGGTAAGCTCTCGAATTTGTCGCCAGCTGCATCGCTGGTCCGTTGAAGTGCTATGGCTGGACTGAGATCAAGGCAGAAGACGATATTTGGCAAGAATTCGGCAACGGCGGATTCGTTGATCTGCCAAATGGCGTCAAAGCCGAGTTCACGGCCAAAGCCTTGCCAAGCGACGCTAGTTAGGAAACTGCGGTCAGCGATGACTATGCCGCCAGCCTCGAGTACTGGAGCGACGACAGCACGGAGAGACTGGGCGCGGGCGGCGGCGTAGAGGTAGGCCTCGCAGACCGGGTCCATGGTTTCTGCGAACGGTGTGCCTTGAACTACCTTGCGGATAGCTTCGGCGATTTCGCTGCCACCGGGCTCGCGGGTCCAGACGACCTGACGATCCGGAAAGCGATTAGTGAGGTAGGCTTGAAGTTGTTTGGATTGCGTGCTTTTGCCGGTGCCGACGACGCCCTCGAACACGATGTAATAACCTTTAGCCATAGTTAGTAGAGTTTATCATGAATCAAGGCCTGGCCTAGGCTAGGCCTCGGGGTACTTATCCACAGGTGAGGCGACCGGCCTCGATTTCAATGGGGTCGGCTGAGCGGAGGTTGCGGCGTTGTTTGGGGGTGAGGATGGCATGATGTTTAGCAGTGACGAGATATTCGGGAATGAACCAAACTGGTTCTTCTGAGGTCATCCAGCCTAGGTGATCAAAACGTGAGAGGTTGATTGGTCGCGTAAAGCTACGTAGTGTTTTGCGACCATCGTGCAGGAAATATTCATGAAAGTAGGACATGACAAGCTCGCGGATAGAATGGTAAATAGGCTCGCGGTAGCGCAGGACGGCGTGATTGGTTTTGGAAATAGCGCCCCAGTGGCGACCAATCTTGAAGACGGCAATGACGTGGTCCGCGTCGTCGTCAGTTGAGGTGAGGTCCACGATTAGTGGGTCAAAGCCGTGGAAACGGAGGGCGGTGGCAGCGAGCATAGCGCCTTCCATGCATTGCGCGGTGCCGAAACGGAGGACTTCTTTGGGGGAGAGACAGGTGTCGTTAGCGTCGACAAAGTGAAAAGGGAGGGAGTTCAAATAATCCTGGATTTTGGCCGGAGTTGAGAGCTTTTGTAGGATTTTACGCTCCGAGGCGGTAAAGTCGGAAAACATAGGTACTTTTATGGTATCATAAATATAATAATTCAGTTGGTAGTTGGTAGTTTGTAGAAACTCATAACTGAATGAGCTAGCTACCAACTACAAACTACGGTCTACCAACCATAATATTTTTACTATGGCTGGTCTTAAATATGTTATCTTTGGTTCGGCTGTCATGATCTCGGCGACGCAGATGGGTGGTGGAGTCTTCTCGATTATTTTATTCGTAGTTGGTTTGGTACTTTGTTTGGCTGGACTGTCTAGTAAAGAGAAATAGCGCGGTTGGCTGGAATGCGCTATGCTGTAAGTATTATTCATTAACTATTCGTCTATGCATGAGTGTTCTGCCAACGGCATGTGTAAGTGTCCACATCACAAGATGGTACCGCTTTGTATCACGTTGATTGGTTTGGCCTTTTTCCTGCAGGCAATCGGTGTGCTTGGTCAACCATTTGTGAGCGTCGCTTGGCCAGTCTTGCTCACCTTGATTGGTTTGCAAAAGTTGTCGAGTGGCATGTGTTCATGTTGCGGCGACAAAAAATAGTTAGTGGTGGAGCTGGCCTGATAATTCTGGCAGCTCTCGGCGTGGGGTACTTGGTTGGTCGTCATGGACTGGCGGAGTACCCTATTGTTGTTGAAGTGGCGGACGTTAGGCCGACGTATTCGAGTGGTTTGCAGACTAAAGAATATTTTGACCGAGCTTATGATGAGGCTCAAGGCACGCCAGTTGCTGGAGTAATGAGTGGTCTCTCAGCGCATCATTTACTGATTGGGAGTGACATTGCCACGGTATTTGAGGACTTGGCGAGTGACGAGGTGAAAACAGTCGTACTGGTTAGTCCAAATCATTTTGCGCGAGGACGGTCTGTGGCTCAGGTTTCCAAAGGTCAATGGTCGACGCCATATGGAACGGTGATGACTGACGATGACGCTGTTGACGAGCTGTTAGCGGCTAACTTGATGCTCAGACACGAAGAGGTGGCGTATGAGAATGAACATGGTATTTTTGGTTTGACACCGTTTGTGAAGAGGTCGTTTCCGAACGCCAAGATTGTCTCGATTATCCTCGACGATCGATTATCGGCTGAGGATGCTTGGCAGTTGGGGCAGGAAATAGCGTCGACCTTGCCTAAAGCCGTGCTGATTGCGAGTGTGGATATGACGCATTATCATGACGTCGATTATACGGCGGCCAATGATGAGAAAGTTTTGCAGCTGTTGGCTGACGGGGGGATGTGCGGCGTTACCCCGTGTACAGCTGAACTTGATGTTGATTCGAATGCCTCGCTGCGTGTGTTGTTTGGGTTTAATGCTGAGCATGGAGCGCAGTCTTGGTATTTAACGCACCATGGGAGTTCGCTGGCTATGGGCGCAACCAGGGATTGGCATGATAATACGAGCCATATTTTGGGCTACTTTTTAGGGAATAAGTAGGATATACTTAGCTCAGGTTCGTCGCTCACGACTCGGGCATACGCTATAGCGATTTTCGTCGGGTCCTGCCGACTGCGGACCCCATTGGGTGCTCCAACTCCCTTACCTGACGGTCTACAGCAAGAGTTCGTAACAAACTAACTCACTCTAGCTTGCGACACGCCAGTCGGTCGTTTAGCCTGCGCTGATGCTTGGCTGGGGCTCATGTCTCTATTCATAGGGGGCCTCCCTCCGCGTCACCCGACTAGAGGAACTTTGTTTTCAGCCCTCATCGCTAGCTCCTACAAGGCTCAGGCTCACTAATGAATCAAGCTACCAACTACTAACTACCTACTACCAACCTAATAAATACTATGAATAACCACGAACACGGAGAAGATTGCCAGCACGATCACGAACATGAGGCGAGACCAGGTGTGCCGGTCCACTGGGTGGTACTTGGCGTTTCCTTTTTCTTGGTAGTTTTGGCAGCGATGTTTTTGATCGGTATGGCGCTTGGGCGCGGGGCGAAGTTGGCGAATAACTCCGCGATTATTAAAGAGACAGAGGGTAATATCACCGAAGAAATTGTTTTAGGTTTAGAAGTCACTTGGTTGCCAGTGGAACAACAAACGTCAGAAATTATTAACTCGGCTTTTCGTGTTTGGTATGATAAGCAAACGGCGGCAACGGATGGCGCGCCACCAGCTAGCAGTTATGCGGCCAAGCAACTTGCCTTGGCGACGCTTGATGGCGTTGATTATAAACTAATGGCCGAAACTGTTGGTATACCTGGTATGGGTGAGGAGCATGTTACTTACTATCTTTTAGTTCATGATGCGAGTTTTGATGCTGACGTGAAGAAGTCAATTTTGCTCACGAAGTATGTAGCATATGAACCGAGTTTTGGAGTAACTGGTAATTTTGGCCAGTTGGACTTAGCGGTTGATAGTGAGTCTGATTTGTTGACGAGCGGGGCTGACGTGCCAGCTCTTAATTATCCCATTTACAATAGTGCGGCGTTCAAGGAAACGATTAGTTCAGATTTAGGTGACCTGACTTTCATGGGCCCCGGCGTAATGCTCGATACTGAAACGCAAGCCTTGGCCGTAGCGTACTCAGTGGTTGGTCAACTTAATAAGCCGAATGATCATCGTCAACTACATTTGTTTAATGCTCGAACAGCTAATGAGAATGGCACAAACTTGTCCGGCGCTCTGAATGAGCTGTTCGCGATTGGCGATGATGGTCGCTTGGTGTGGTATCACTTGAACGTTCCTTTTTATACACCAACCAATGAAAAGATAAATTCGTTTACAGCTGTGACTTGGAACGACGGCACAGCTGCGACTGAGCAGTACACCTCGGCGCAGGCTGGCGGTTGTGGTTATTTGACGCAGACTAATGTGGTGGCTAATCCTCCAAGCTTGGTGGTGGCTGGTTTTGCTACGAATGATCACGGTATAGTGATTTATGAACCAACTGATTTTGGTGAGCAATCGTTAACCGATGACTTTACTAGTTGGAAAGTCCAAAATAATGATGGCACGATGGAACAGTTTGCAGCTGGTCATCCGTTCTTCTACTTTAAGGATGTGCTCGGCCGCTATGTGAAGATGACGCGAACCGATGTGATTCCACCGGGCGAGTGCGGTAAGCCAGTGATTTATCTATATCCAACGAAGACCACGGATATCAGTGTGCAGTTGAGCCCAGTCGGCGGCTTCACCAAGACGGAACCAGCTTACGGTAACGGTTGGGACGTGACGGCTAGTCCTGATGGCAGCCTTGTCAATCAAGCTGATGGTAAGAGTTATCCCTACCTCTTCTGGGAGGGTCGCGGTGGCTTCTACGCTGAGCCGAAGTACTATGATGTCGTGGTAAGGGCGGACGTCGACCAGTATTTGACGAGCACGTTGGCTAAACTTGGCTTGAATGTTAAAGAAACGGCGGACTTTAAGGAGTTCTGGCTACCACGCATGCAGAGTGCTAATTACTACAAGATTGGCTGGCATGGCACGAGTGTGATGAACGCCTTGGCACCGCTGCATTTGAGCTTGGCACCGCAGACGCTCGTTCGTATTCTCATGGATTACTCGGAGTTATCGAGTACGATGGAGAGCAACCCGATGCCGTCAATTGTGACGCCTGAACGCAAAGGTTTTACGGTGGTTGAATGGGGAGGTGTGTTGCGGTAGGAGGACATGAAGTAAAAATGAAGAAGTCCCCAGTTTGGCCATTGCCGAGACTGGGGATTTTCTGTTAAGATAGCGGCGTTGAGGTTAGTTTAAAATTAAATTTATGGAAGAGAATCAATCAGAGATGGGGGCGAAAAAAGTTATTTCCCCAGCGATTATTTTGGCTATTGTTGCTGTGGTGATAGTAGCTGTTATCGTGTACGCGTCGAATAAGTCGACGAACGAAGTGGCTTTGAATGACAAGACGGCGCCAATAGCGACTGGTAGTGAGGTGGCGGTCATTCAAGAAGATGAAGATGAATATGAAGATGACGCGTTGGAGACTGATGATGAAGGAGTGGTAGCGACAACGACAACAAGCGGTGGAGGATCGGCGGCGGTAACACAGACCAATGCGACGTTTGCTGATGGTACTTACACGGCTGTGGGCGATTACACAGCGCCAAGTGGGGCTGAGCATATTAATGTCACTTTGACCCTGAAGGATAACGTAGTGGTTGATAGTACGGTGACTGCCGCTACGACTCAGGCGATTTCGCTAAAATTGCAGAATGATTTTATCGCTAACTATAAGACGATGGTGGTTGGTAAGAAAATCAGTGATATTAAGTTAGGTAAGGTTTCTGGTTCATCGCTCACGCCAATTGGTTTTAATAACGCTGTGGACAAGATCGAAGCTGAGGCGAAGGTCTAGTAGTGTGGTTCGACAGTTAGTATTTGAGGCGATTGGAACTCATTGGATGATTGACTATCAAGCCCCCTCCGGCTCCCCCATAGCTGGGGGAGGGTTGTCAAGTTCGCTTGAGCTGGAACGAGCTATTCACGAGCGCATCGAGGAGTTTGATAAAAATTACTCGCGCTTCCGACATGATGGTTGGATTGAGCGGTTGGCAACGCAAGCGGGAACTTATGCGGTTCCAGCGGATGGCCAGCCGCTTTTGGCGTTGTATGAGAAGGTTTACAGATTAACTGATGGCGCAGTGACGCCGCTGATCGGCCAGGTGTTGGTCGACGCTGGCTATGACGCTGAGTACTCGTTGGTACAGAAGAGATTATTGAGGCAGCCGCTGAGATGGGAAGACGTAATCGATTATGATGGAGGATGGCGATTGACCATGAAGCAACCGGCAATTTTGGACTTTGGGGCGGCGGGAAAGGGCTACTTAGTTGATTTGATAGCCGAGCTGCTTATTTCGTTCCAAGTAACTTCGTTTACAGTGGATGCTGGTGGGGATATGGTTCAGCGAAGTATAACGAATGAGTTATTGAGAGTCGGCTTGGAACATCCAGAAGATACGGCGCAGGTAATCGGCGTGGTCGAGCTGGGGAACAGGAGCCTGTGTGGATCGGCGGGGAATAGGCGTAAGTGGGGAGAGTACCATCATATTGTCGACCCGCGAACGTTGACCTCGCCGCGGAATATACTCGCCGTGTGGGTGTTGGCAGAGACCACGATGTTGGCGGATGCTTTGACGACGTGTTTGTTTTTTGTGGAGCCGGAGGTGATGCTGGCCGAATTTAGGTTTGATTATTTGATTATGTATGCCGATCAGATGGTAGTGCAGTCACCTGGTTTTGCGGCTGAACTTTTTACAGGGTAAGAGTGCGTGGTGCTAATTGCTGCTTGTGTTATAATTCTAGCATTAGCGAAAATTAGCTTACAATTTATGGCAACCAACCAGCGTGGTCAGAGTAGCCGTTTTACGGGAATCGTCTTATTCGGATCGGCATTAACGGTTTTTGTAGCCTTGGCAGCTGTGATAATTTTGAGCTCGTCGCCGTTGCGGAGTTGGCTTAGGCAGGTGTCGTTAGATACGGCTGGCATTAATAATGTTGCGGCTGATGCGCCGGTGACGGCTGTGAGTTTGGGTTCGGCGAATATTACGGAATTGACTGGTGAGGTGACGCTTGATGCTACTGGTCTTAAGACGATTACTGCAGGCGACGTTAATAATGATGGTTACGATGATTTCTTGATAGCTTCGAAGACTAATGATGATACTGGTTTGAATGCTGGCGCAGCCTATTTGGTGTATGGCAGGTCAACTGTTTTGACTTCTGAAAGTTTGAGCGGAAGTGCTAATACGGTGTCAGAGTTTACCGGTGAAGCACCTAGCGATTATGCGGGTACGATCGTTGGTCCAGCGGGGGATGTTAATAACGATGGTTATGCCGACTTTTTGATAACCGCCTATCAACCTGGTCCTGGAGTCGGCAACGGTTTAACGTATTTAATTTACGGTAAGGCAGAGACTTTTGCTTCTCAGGTAAGTCTTGGTGCGGCTGGGATTATTAAATTTACTGGTGAGGCTGTGAACGACGCAGCTGGCGCCATGGCGAATGGAGTAGGTGACGTTAATAATGATGGTTACGATGACTTCATGATTGGTGCGACGGCTAATGATGACACGGCCTTAAATGCGGGTGCAGCCTATCTGATTTATGGTCAAGCGGCAGACTTGGTGTCGGCTAATTTAAGTACGGCCGTTGAGTTTGCTGGAGAAGCGACTTCTGACGGGGCTGGGGTGAGTATTTCAGGTGGCGATTTCAATAATGATGGTTATAGCGACATGCTTATCTCTGCTGCGACTTATGCGGCTAATAACCTGGGTCGAACCTACCTATTTTACGGCAAAGCTGAAGCTTTTACTTCTGCTAACTTGAGTACAGCCGATGCAATGTTCACTGGTGAAGTTGCTGAAGATGCATCTGGTATAAATATCGATTCGGCTGGTGATGTTAACAATGATACATACGACGATATATTGATTGCTTCGGCAGCAAATGATGACGCTGGGACTGGGGCTGGAGCGGCTTATCTTATTTATGGTCAAGCGGCCGCTTTAGCATCAGCGAGTTTAAGTACGGCGGTGGAGTTTACTGGTGAAGCAGCTGGTGATGCAGCAGGTAATTCGGTGAGTAGGGCGGGTGATATCAACGCCGACGGTTACGATGACTTTTTGATCGGTGCTCCATTAAATAATGATGCGGCGTCTGATGCTGGAGCAGCTTACTTGATTTATGGTAAAGCTGAGACGTTTGTGTCTGCTAGTTTGAGTACGTTTGTTGAATATACTGGAGAAGCTGCTAGTGATAGGTCTGGTAATAGTGTCAGTGCGGGTGGAGATATTAATAATGATGGTTATAATGACATATTGATTAGTAGCAGACTTAGCGATGATGGAGCTGTTGACGCCGGCGCTCTCTACATTGTGTATTATCAGCCGCCGACCGTGTCATTGTCGGCAGCTACGCAGACGGTGGCTGAGAGTGTGGCGTCGGGCACGGTTACGGCGCAGCTAGCTTTGGCTTTTCCGTACACGGTGACGGTACCATATACTGTTTCTGGTACGGCGACTGGTGGCGGCACGGACTATACTTTGGCTAACGGTAATATTACTATTCCTGTTGGTTCAACGAGTGGTGACGTAAGTTTTACGATCTTTGATGACTTCACTTATGAACTTGATGAGACCATGATCGTGACAATCGGTAGGCCTAGCTACGGCACATTATCTGGTACAACCGTGCAGACTATTACCATTACGAATAATGATAATCCTTCTAAGGTAATAGTTAACCCGGCCACGACGGCGGTGAAAACGGTGACGGTGTTGACGCCAATGATTGCCACAGAGATAGTTGAGGGTGATGACTTAAGCGTGACTTGGCAATATACTGGAATAATTCCCGCGGTTAATATTTATTTGTCGACTGATGGGGGTACCAGCTGGAAGGTAATGAAATCTAATATAGCGAACGAAGGAGTGACTTTGTTTTCAGCGCCTTTTGTGACAACTAGTCAAGCATTAGTGAAGGTTGAGGGGACTGATCTGGCGACTGTCTTGGCGACTGGAATTAGCGACCCGTTTTATTTGCTGAAGGCGGCTGGCGACGTACCACTAGAAACTATCGTGATACCGGAAACGCCAACAGGTTCGGTCGAGGTAGCGACTGAGGCGGAAACGTTGGTAGCGAATTGGCCAGGATCTGTCAGGCTTGATACGCTCATCAAGATTCGTGGTGACGGTGATGAAACCACTACTTATGACGCGGTTGTTTATGCTTTGAGTGCTGATGGTTATCGTCATGCTTTCCCAAGTGAGAGTGTGTACTTTACTTGGTACAGTAGCTTTGAAGGTATAACAAAAATTTCGGCAGCGGACATGGCGAAGATTAAACTTGGGAGTAATGTTACTTACCGGCCGGGGGTAAAGATGGTCAAATTTATTACGGGCAATAAAGTTTATGCTGTAGACCGGGGCGGAGTACTTCGCTGGGTGACGACCGAAGCGGCGGCGAGAGTATTGTATGGGAATGACTGGAATACAAAGGTCGACGACATTTCAGATGCTTTGTTTGCGAGCTATAGCTTTGGTCCGATAATCAATGGAGAAGTTGACTATGACCCAAATAGCTTTACCGATGTGGTGAATCCGGGAGATTCATTAGGTGATTAAATAGTGCAAGCGGAAAAGGCTGATGAAAACTCAGCTTTTTCAATTTGCGTACCAATGAGAATGAGGTCGCTTTTACGTTCTTCATTTGGTAGCCAAGCGCGGTCGGGGAGGAGCTCGAAGTTGAACTGGACGCCTTGGAAGACAAAGCGTTCGGCGCGGCCGCTGATGCTGAAGATACCTTTGTAGCGGAGCAGGCGGTCACCGTTAGCCACGAGATATTCGCCAATAAAACGTGAGACTTTGGCGAGATCAAGAGGCGCTGTTTCGCGGAGGTGAATAGAGGTGATGTCGCTGTGACTATGGCCCTCATTATTTTTTTGGGCCTCGGCGGCTTTGGCGTGCAGGCGCTCGGTGTCCGCAGGGAGAGGCGTGTTGAAAAGTTCGCTAACCTGGAGGCCGCCTTTAACGGCGATAATTATTTTGGCGGACGGGTTGAGCTCGGTGATCTTGCTACCAATATCCATTAAGCGTTGCGCATCGACTAAATCTGACTTGGTGATAACGATGATGTCGGCAATAGCAATTTGTTTTACAGCTTCCTCCGTGTCGATTAGGCGTTCCAGGAGTGTGCTGGCGTCGACGAGCGTGGTGATGGCGTCTAAGGAGAAGGCTTTTTCCAGCGAGGGGCGGTTAATAAAGGCTTTGGCGAGGGGGAGAGGATCAGCGAGGCCGGTGGTTTCGATGATGACGCGGTCGAAGTTTTTGTCGCTAGCCAAGAGGGAGGTGATGGCTTTGACGGTGTCGCCCATGGCCGCACAGCAGATAGCTCCGCCGTTGAGTTCGACTAGGCCGTTTTGGGCGCCGTCGAGGAGGGAGCCGTCCAAGCCGATGTCGCCAAATTCGTTGACGACGACGGCGAATTTTTGGTCGGTGTTCTCTTGTAATAAGCGGTTAAGGAGGGTTGTTTTGCCGGCGCCGAGGAAGCCGGTTAGGATGGTGACGGGGATGCGGGGCATAATATAAAGTAAGAGTTGGTAGTTTGTAGTTAGTAGTTGGTAGTGGCTCTGTGGTAGTGTATCATGATTAATATATGGAAAAATTTGTAGTGTATCGATTTTCGTTGCTAGGGCCGGGAAGATGGGTGTTTGGCCCGTTATTAGTGATTTTTGGGGTGGGATTGCTGTTTAGCGAGAAGGCGCAGATGGTGCACCGTGTGGCTAATGGTGGCCAGATATTTGGCTCGGGATTTGATGTGGTGATGTGGAGTGGCTTTGCGCTGGTTGGTTTATTGTTTGCGTTGTGGGGCTTGTGGATGTTGCAGAGTGATAGGCGGAGTTGGATTAGTAATCATGAGTTGTGGACGGTACGTGGACTGGTGCCGATGGGGCATCGTCGCTATAAGCAGTCGGATATTCAGAGTTTTGCGGTGAGTGAAGAGCCAGTGACAGTAGTATTTGGTAATCGATCAACGACGATGGGCAGCCGTTATCAAGTGGCTGTGTGGTTCAAGACTAAGAAGCTGAAGCCGAAAAAGATGATTATTACTAACTGCAGCAACGAGGCTGAGGCCTTAAAAATCAAAACTTTGTTAGAGCAAGAAGTAGGCGTAGTTTAGGCGCGGAGGGCTTTTTCGATAGCTTCGTTAAGTTCACCGCGGCCCTTGCCGAGGACGGAAGAATGCTGGACAAAGGTGACATTAGGGAAGATTGGTGTCATGACGGGAATGACTTTGGCCAGTTCGTTTTTGGAAAGTTTGTCGATTTTGTTTAAGACGACGACGATCGGGAGCTGCATGGTTTCCAAGAAGGCAAAAATTTCTTGGTCGAGAACAGTTGGCGGAATGCTGGCGTCGACAATGAGGACGACGAGTTTGAGTTGTTCAGTGTCGCGTAAATAGTCGGCGATCATGTCCTGGAAGTCTACGCGTTGGACTTTGGAGGTTTTGGCGTAGCCGAAGCCGGGGAGGTCAATGAGATAGTAACGCTTGTCCACTTCGTAGACGTTCATGGCCTGAGTGTGGCCTGGTTTGGCACTGACGCGAGCGAGGGCGGTTTGCTTGGTTAGTTGGTTGACGAGGGTCGATTTACCAACGTTACTGCGGCCAACAATGGCAATATGGGGCTTATTGCCCTCGGGAAGTTGGCTGAGCAGGGTGGCGCTTTTTAAGAAGACTGCAGGCATAGTGGGAGCACTGTAGCACAGAATTAGGAAAGAGTGAGAGCTTTGTTGATTTTGGTGAGGAGAAGCAGTTCGGCCAGGATAGCTAGAATAAAGATGAAAAAGCCAACCCGGAGTACGACTAAGGGCAATTGACTACCGATGTAAATGAGCGGCACGAGGACAATCAAGCGGCCAGCGTTCAAGAATACCTCGCGATCAAGGAAGCAAATGGCGCGCTGTTGTTCGTCATTTTTAGCTTGTTTGGAAATAGCGTTCATGACCACATAGCTAATGCTGCTGGCGGTAAAGGGGGCGATTAAACTGCGTAGGAAGATGGCGGCTAATAAGGCCCAAGGTGAGAAGAAGAGACTGACGAGGAGCGCGGTGAGGCAGCTGATAATGAGCCAGACGCGGAATACCCGGAGGTGGTTGCTGATGCGGCGACCGATGAGGTAAATCATGGTGGTGCCAACTATAGCGCTGATGGTGCTGAGGCTGCCAATGGTTGCTTCACCGCGAAAGAAATAGAGGATGAGGAGGAAGGGGATGGAAGTGTCGATAGCGGAGACGATGCCATCAAAAATGACGAAGGCACGAAAAATGTGCCAGGTTTTCGTGGGCTTTTTAACGAATAGTCGCCAGGTTTTGTGGAGTGTTTGTCCGGGCGTGAGTTTAAGGGTGTAGTAGACGCCGAGGAGCAGGACGAAGAGATTAATGAAGGCGACTAGGCTATAGTTGGTGGTCAGCGAAAAGAGATTGAGCCAGTGCGCGAGCGATAACCAGCCACCAACCATAATGGGCGCGATAATTCCAGCGGCGGCCATGAGGGCAGTTTCGAGACTGACGTAGGCTGTGCGATTAGTATGCTCGATGATTAATGACGTGAGGTAGCCGTGGTTGGCCCAATAGAGACCGGCGGCTAGGCCAACGCTTAAACCCACCAGAATTACAAGGTGACTAATATCCACCCCACAGAGAATAAAAATAAGTGGTAATAGACCTTCGAGAAAAATACCGAAAACTAACATGTGGCGTGGAGTGACGGATCTGATAGCTAGACTGTTAACAATAAACCCGAGCATGATACCTAGGAAATAACTGCTGAAGTAAGTAAAAAGTGTGGCCTGGTTTGGCGCACCGTGCCAGAGGTAAAGAGCGAAGAAAGTGACGATGAATGGTTGCGCTAATGCGCGAAAAAAAGAAGCAGCCAAGAGGTAGCGTTCGTCTTTGGTGAGGGTAGAGAGAAAACTGTGTTCGCGAGTAAGGAAAGAGGTGATGAGCATAATTAGTGAAAGTATAGCATGCTTTACCCCGAGGCCGGTCCTAGGACCGGCCTCGGGGGGGGTGTAGGTTTTTATTTGAAGGCTAAGTTGAAGTTATACATGCCCATCGAGCAACTAGCGTTAATGGTGCCAACGTCTGGGGTACCGAGACTGATGTCGGTTGCGCCATTGGCAGGGAGAGTTTTTTTGATGCCGAGGCTGGGAATGCGGAGACTTGAGGAGCAGTCGAAGGTACTACTGGTGTCCATGCGGAGAATGGTAGGTAGGCCGGCTTGGGCAACAGTGGACGCTGGCGAGTAGCCGCCTTTAGCGTTAATGGTGATGATTTGCTGGCCGTCGACGATGGTGACGTTGGCAGCATTGGCGGTGTCGACAAGCGTGGTTGAGCCTGAATTATTGCGGAGGTAGAGGAAGCCGGCGCCGAGGACGAGGACGAGGGTGATGATGAGATACCAGTTGGGTGATTTCATAAGGCGTAATGATTAGAAGGAGAAAATTGGGGCAATGAAGCCAGCAGCCACGAGGGTATTGAGGAGGGTGAAGAGAGCGAAGAAGATGACGACCAAGCCAGCGGTTTTGAAGAAGACACCTTTGTGCTGGCTCTTCTCGATGGTGAAGGAGCTGAAGCTGATGAGGGAAAGAACGGGCAAGGTGCCGAGGGCGAAGGCGGTCATGGTTAAGGCACCAGCCATAAAGCTGCCGCTGCTTAAGGCGCTCAACTGCATGGACTGCGTGAAGCCGCAGGGAAGTACGAAAGTGATGATGCCGACGAGCAGCGGAGTGAGGGTGTGATTGAGATTCTTTAAATTGAAAGCACGAGTGGCGATGAATTTGGGTATGGTTGGTTGGAGCTTCTTAGTGAAGGCAAAAATGTCGAGGAGATTGAGGCCAAGAAGCAACATGACTAGGCCGACCATGATCCCAATAATAAGCGTGGTCGTGCTACTAAAGGCGAAGGTGGCGCCAAGTAGACCAATGACACCGCCCAAGAGGAAGAAGGAGGCGAGACGGCCGGTATGGAACATCATCTGCGGCCGCACTTTGTCGCCCTCTTTGGCGAAACTGGCACTCATGGACAGGACGAGGCCACCAACAACGGCCATGCAACTCGAGAGTGAGGCGATGATACCAATTAGGAAGGCTGTGCCGTAGGAGACGTGGTCTGCGGTGATGAGGTTGATGAGACCAGCTTTTTGCAGGGCGATGAAGATGATGACGATGAGGAGGGCGATGGGGAGAGCGGTTTTGAATTCAGAAAGATTTTTGAGCGTGGCATAGTAACTCCGCCCATTTTCGGTTAGTTCGGTGACGGTATAACCGTGTTGATTGAGGACTTGCGTGAGGTCGGCGGCGATAGCGGAAAGGGATTTGTCGCCGAAGTCGCCAGTAACTTCGATCGTGTTTTTAGAGAGGTTGGTGACTGCTTTAGTGATATAGGGGAGATCAGTGAGTTCACTTTCGGTTAAGAGAATGCAGGAGGAACAGTGGAGGCCGCTGATGCAGAAAATATGAGTAGTCATATTAGAGTTTTTTGGTTTTGAGGCGGAGAGAGTTGCTGACCACGGAGACGCTCGAGAAAGCCATGGCTAGACCGGCAAACACTGGGCTTAGCAGCCAGCCGAAGAAGGGGAAGAAGAGTCCAGCGGCGAGCGGAATGCCAATGACATTGTAGGCAAAGGCCCAGAAGAGGTTTTGCTTAATGCCCGCCATGGTGATTTTGGAGAGGCGGATGGCTTTGACCAGTTTACTGATGTCGCCGTGTAAGAGAGTGATGCCGGCGGATTCAATGGCCACGTCTGTACCTGTGGCCATGGCAATACCAACGTCGGCCTGAGCTAGGGCTGGAGCGTCGTTTACGCCGTCGCCAACCATGGCAACTTTATGACCCTCGGCTTGGAGTTTTTTAATGATGTTTAGTTTGTCTTCCGGCATGACTTCCGCAATTACTTCGTCGACACCGACTTGTGTGCCGATGAAAGCGGCCGTTTGCTTATTGTCACCGGTCAGCATGACAACCTTGAGGCCGAGCTGGTGGAGCTTGGTGACTTCCGCCACGGCGTCAGGCTTGATAGCGTCTGCAATCATGATGACGGCGAGGACTTGGTTGTTGGTGGCGAGGATGATGGGAGTTTTGCCTTCGTTAGTTTCTTTGTTGATTGAAGAGAGGTCAAAAGTTAGCTTGCGAGCCTCGATGAGTTTAGTGTTGCCAGCGAAGTATTCGACGCCATCGATAGTACCAGTAAGACCTTGGCCTTTGATAATGGAGAAATTGCTAATCGAAGAGAGCGCTAGCTGCTTAATCTTGGCGTAGGTGGTGATAGCGTGAGCGAGAGGATGCTCTGACTTTTGTTCGAGGGAAGCGAGGATGGTGATGAGTTCAGTATCGGTTTGTTTGGAGAGATTAGTGATTGAGGTTAGTTCTGGGCGGCCGATGGTGAGGGTACCAGTTTTGTCCATGACGACGGTGTCGACCTGATGGAGCTTTTCGAGCGTGGCTGCGTCTTTGACGAGAATGCCTTCACGAGCACCTTTGCCCACGCCGACGATGATGGCAGTTGGCGTGGCCAGGCCAAGAGCGCAAGGACAGGCAATGACTAACACGCCGACGAAGGTGACCAAGCCGCTTGAGAGAGCGAGCGGGAGGCCGAGATAACGGCTACCGACAATCAGCCAGATGGCCAACGTGAGGAGGGCGATGACTAAAACGATAGGGACGAAAACGGACGAGATTTTGTCAGCGAGGGCTTGAATGGGAGCACGGCTGCCTTGGGCGTCCTGGACCATTTTGATAATGCGAGCGAGCATGGTTTCGCTGCCGACTTTGGTGGCTTGGAAAGTAAAGCTGCCGTCCGTGTTGAGGGTGCCGGAGATGACGGTGTCGCCAGTTTCCTTTTTACTCGGCATTGGTTCGCCGGTGACCATGGATTCGTTGACGTAGGACGAGCCTTCCGTAATAACACCGTCGACGGGAATGTTATTGCCTGGTTTGATGATGATGAGGTCGCCGTGGACGACGTCGTTAACCGATATCTCGACCTCTTTATTGTCGCGCAGGACGAGGGCAGTTTTGGCCTGGAGGTTAAGGAGCTTGGCAATAGCGTCACCAGTTTTGACTTTAGCTCTTGCTTCCAGGAATTTGCCAAGCGTGATGAAGGTGATGACGACGATGGTCACGTCGAAGTAGGCTTGATTGACGTTGAGGAAGGGGGCGAGTGTGGCTTCGAAGGCGCCAACGATGAAGCTGTAAATGAAGGCGGCGGAGGTACCAATACCGATTAAGGTGTCCATGTTGGCGGCGCGGTAACGGAGGAAGCGGTAGACGCCCATGAGGTATGGCTTGCCAGCGATGATGAAGGTGGCGGTGGCCATGACAGGTAATAGATGATGCCAGAACTCGCTCCAGACTGGGGGCATCTCTGGAATTAGACCGAAGACGAAGAGCGCGTCCCAGACCATGATACCAATGCTAATGACGGCCAGGGGTAGGATGGCGAGAACTTGGTTTTGCATTTTTTTGATCTCGGCTTGTTTCTCGGTTTGCGTTTGGTTGAGACCGAGGTGCGCTGCGTGTTCGCTGGGGGACATGTTTACAGCCCCCTCCATCTCCCCCATAGCTGGGGGAGGGTTTACGTTCGGGGCGACGAGCGTGTAGCCAAGTGGTTTGATGACCTTGGACAAGGCGGCGTGGTTGGTCTTGGTAGGATCGAAGTCGAGCTTGGCTGATTCGGTAGCGTAGTTGACCTCGGCGCTCGTGACGCCGGGCGTCTTTTTTAACGATTTTTCGATGATGCCGGCACAAGAGGCGCAGTGCATGCCTTTGATTTGATAGGTAGTTGTTTCAGCCATATAGCGATAATAAATAAACAAAGCGACAGGAAGAAGCCTGGTTATTTAGTCGCGGATGAGGACGGTGGCGAGGTGGCGGTGGCGGAGGATGGAGGCAAAGGGGGGATGTAGGTTGGTAGTTGGTAGTAAGTAGTTGGTAGTTGGGAGTATTGAAAAAACGATGAGGAGAACGAAGACTATTAGGGAAAGAAGATAAAAAGCTACGGGAGTGACGGCGTTGGTTTGGTTGGTGGCGGCCGATAAACAGTGATCCAGGCAGAGAGCGTCAGCGGTGCTAGAGCTTTGGGTTAAGCAATCGGCACCGTGACAGTCCATGGCGTGCGAAGCGGTGATTGGGCTGTGGTTCATGGCTTCCATAAAACCCCCTCCAACTCCCCCCTGGCCGGGGGAGAGCTGTAAGGCCAAGCCAGCAAAACTGACCGTGACTAGCACGATGGCGAGAGCTAGGAATGATAAGAGGGCCTTAAGCATATCTGTGGTTATGGTAGCACTTTTGTTGATAAAACAAAAATCCCACGATTGCTCGCAGGATTTTGGTGAATGGTGACTAGGCTGCGGCTTCTTCGGCGGCGGCTTCCTCGACAGTTTCGGTAACAGCTTCGGCTTCCACAGCTGTGTCCTCAGCGGCAACGGCGGCAGTTTCGTCGACGGCTACGGTGGTGTCGTCAGCGGTGGTGATGGTGGTGTCTTCGGACATAATGAAAATGTTCGGTAGCCATTAAAAAGGCCTTAGGGCCGCACCATAGCACACTGACTGAGAATAGATAGGGCTGTGGTCTAGCCGAGATGAAAGTATGCTAAAATGTGAATAATAACATTTTATTTTGGCTGTATGAACATGGAAGGTGGCGAGTATGGTGGATTTGAGGCCGGGAAGGCGAATAAGACTAGGAAGCAAGAAGTGGGTGAGGCTTTGACGACGATTACGGAACATCATTTGATGGATGATAGAGGGTTAGAGATGCTAGGTGAAGGTGGCGTACGTTTGGTTTTGACATTGGAAAAGTTTCCTAATCACGTTGCGAAGCTGGACCGTGAGTTATTAATGGATAATTTACAATCTGAGACAGGCACTTGGTCGAGAGGTGAATTCATGGCAACTCACAGAGAAAGACATGAAGTAGCTGAAGATAAATTAAAAGTAGAGAGACGCAGCGAACAGCAGCTGCGAGAATATTTCGGTGACATGGTTTTGCGCGAGCGAATTGGTTTAATGAGTGTACCTGTGACTGCCGAATTAGTTAGAGCAGTTGGCAGATTGCGTGGACAGGTGCCGGATAAAATTAAAGGAATCAGCGAAATTGAAACTTTAGTTTCGCTGCAGGACAAAGCACCGAGTGCAGCTTTTGGTCCAGAATCCATGGGTCTTCAGATATCTTATGTAGAGTCTAGAATCAAAAGCGGTATTAAATATACGCGTTTAAATCGTTGTTTTATTGATTGCACTGAGGAATACGTTACACCTGAGGATGTTAAAGAATTAATGTCGTCGTATGATGAAGGATTGGCTAGTCTGTTAACTAGAGCGGAGCATGACCATGAGCTGCACGATTTATTGAAAGATGTGGTGACTAAAGCTATAAAATTTTCGCGAGAGACTGGTAGAATGTTAGATTTTATCGGGGCTGATAATGTACGGTTTTATCAAGATGAAATAACTAATAAATGGAAGGTGGCCATGCTTGATGTACGTATTGGTGACGAGACCTTCGACGATGGATGCATGGTCCTAGCGAGGCTCTTCAATGATCAACCTGTAGACTCAAACCAATTGATAAAATTATTGAATACTTTAAATTATACGCGGTTAATAAACGCTTTAGCGTTTGAACTTGCGGTGCCTGATCGTTTGGCTATTTCACGGTCGAAAGTTTCGTCTCTTACAACTACTATTTTGCCGATAATGCGTCAGTTATTTAAGGTTGTTGAAGCGCAGAGACAGAATAAATCTGACGAGAAAGAAGCGGCAGCAAAATAATTTTCACGGCTTGGGTGAGAGCTTGTCGAAAATATCGGAGTGTGAAGTCAGCTGATACTGACGTCCTTTGGGTTCCCAGTAGAGGAGCATGGCAGAAGGAGAGAGGTCGACGTGTTGGCCAGCTTCTAGGAAGATTATTTGTGGCTCTTGGTAGCCGGCGTAGATGTTGAGGGCGCCAATCAGGTGGGTATGATTGTCACGGAAGGGATGATTTGGTTCGATGTAGATAATAGGCGTAGTGGTGGAGTCGAGCAGGCTGGCAGCGTGAGCTAGAGTTGAGCCAGATTTGTAAACGTAGGCGTATTCGCTGCCGATGGTTTGGATCATGTAGCCTAATTGAGCGAGGGAGACGACTATGAGAATAGCGGTGAGCGCGTGAACAACGCGACGTTTATTGGTTTTAATGCTGGCGACGAGAATGCTACTAATGAGCAGGGCAGCACCGACATGAGGGAGGTAGGTGTAGCGAGAAGATAGTGGTTCCCACCAGTTGGTAGTAGCGAAAAAGAGGGTAGGGAGAATACCAAAGAAGCAGAAGGCGAGAGCCAATGGGACGGTTGGTTGTGACCAATATTTACGGATAAGATAGAAGCCGATGAGAAGGATGATGAGGCCTAAAAGGGTGGCGCGGAGCGGAGTGAGGAAAGGCATGATGACTTGGAGTGGTAGAAAGAGATCTAAGATGACGAAGGGAATGCGGGCTAGGCTGGTTAAGGAAAAGGCGTAGTGATTGGCCGTGAAGCCGCCGCCTTGAGTTTGCATTAGGTATTGGTAGTAGCCGTAAGAGAGGCCAAGGAGAGAGGAAATAACAAAATATAAAGTTGGTAGTTTGTAGTTGGTAGTTTGTAGCTTGAAAAATTTATAGAGAGTGAAAAGGGTGACGAGGATAAGGGGGGCTAAGACGACGCTAATTTCTTTGGTGCCGTAAGCGAGGAGTTGGGTGACAAGGCCGAGGATTAGCCAACGCCAATGAGCGGTTTTGTAGAGGCGAACAGTACAGTAGAGCGTGGCGACGATGCTCAGAGTGGCTAAGCTGTGCATGTTGGCGCCAATCCAAACAATGGTTTCATAGGCACTGCCAGCAATGGTGATGAGGATTGCGGTGCACCAAGCGTTGAGGCGAGAACCAGTAATTTCGAAGGCGAGTAGACCAGCTAACCAGGCTACAGCGGCATGAATAAGAATGTTACTTAAGAAAAAAATAGGGGCAGATGCGCCAAATAAGGCGAAGCCGAGGGCGTAATAAGTGTTGACGACTGGGGCGGAAAAAGTGGCGGCGTGAAGGGCGTAGATGTTGTGCCAGTCGCCTAGAACGCGTTTGCCAAACCAGAGCCAGGTGAAGTCGTCGGAAAAAAAGTAGCCGTAGTATATGATCCAGCCGTAGAGGATGAGGCTGGTGGTGGTAACGAGGACGGCGAGCTGGCGGTAGAAAGTAGTGAGCTTGAAAGGCAGAGAATCGCTGATAGCTAAAATATCCGTGAGGTAGCGGAAGCCATCACGAGTTTTGACGGATGAACCGTCGTGTTGGGTGAAGGGGAGGGCCAGCTCGTGAATACTGACTTGGTTTTGTTGCAAGAGGAGTAAGAGCTCGAGGTCGAAGGCAAAGCGTTCCTGGGTGATTTTAGGGAGAACGTTTCTTAAAGCGGAGGCCGTGATGAACTTCCAGCCACTTTGGGGACTTGCGGCTTTGACGCCGGTTAAACGGCGAGTAATGAAATGCAGGAAGCGTGAAGAAAGACGGCGAAAAAAAGAATATTCGGCGGCTTCGGCGAGACGCTTGGCGATGACTACGTTATGCTGGGCGAGGGCAGCAATAGTTGGTTCGAGGGCGGTGAGACCGAAGGATAAATCCGCGTCCGAGAAGCCGTAAGCATCGGCGTCGACAGCTTGCCAGCCGGAAATGATGGCGGCGCCTTTGCCGCGATTGATTGGGTGAGTGATGAGTACGGCTGCAAAGTTAATATGAGGTCGGTCGACGAACTTAGCGAGCTGGGAGTTGGTACTGTCCGTGCTGCCGTCGTCGACAAAGATGAGGGTGACGTCATCTAGCTGTGAATGAGAAAAGTATTCTTTGATTAAGTTAAAAGTAGCCGCCAAGCGCGGGCCTTCGTTGTAGCAGGGGATGACTATAGAGATATTCATATTCGGGTTCCAGTCAACGCGAGACTCG
>DOZH01000005.1:10591-117044 GCA_003518105.1 Candidatus Uhrbacteria bacterium | reverse complement strand
TGTACCCCGTTTAGTGGACACGGATAAAAAGCAGGGTTTAGGCATTTAATGCCAACAAATGATCTCGGTATTCCACCGGGGTCATTTTGTTTAAATCCCACTGTGCTCGCTCGCAGTTGTAATATTGTATGTAGTTTTCAATGAGCAATCGCAACTCTTCAAATGTTTTGCAATTCTTGTAATCAACGTCGTCTTTTAAATGTCCGAAGAATGATTCAATCGGGGCGTTATCAATGCAGTTTCCTTTTCTGGACATAGATTGAATCAATTTTGATTCCCTGACTTCACTGATGTATTCAGGATTAGTGTAGTGAAAGCCTTGGTCGGAATGAATCAATGCGTTTTGATAATTCTTCATCTGGCTGATTGTTCCTAAGACCAATTCCATCGTGATGTGCATAGATATGTGCCAGGCTACGATTTCTCCGGTTGCGATGTCTTTTATCACAGAAAGATAAGCGATACGGTTGTTGAAAAACAGATAAGTAATATCTGTGCAAAAGAATTTGTGCGGGATTATCTGATTGAAATTTCTGTCCAATTTGTTTTCAAATGTTCTGTGTTCGGCTGTCTTTTTCATGATTGCTTTGTATGGATTTCTGCGTCTGATTTTGGCAACGAGATCGTACTTTCTCATTATCCTGATTATCTTTTTGTGATTCATGATAATCTTCTTTTTCCTCTCTAAATTCATTCTGATTTGGCGCCAGCCGTATCTTGATTTTCCGGCTTCAAATATTTCTTTGACGAGTAGATAATCGTCGTAATCTTTGTCTGTGTCATCTGCGGTTTTCAGCCACCGATAATATCCGCTCCGTGATACTTCTGCGATATTGCACAGAAGTTCGATGTCTCTTTTTATCAATCTGATGATTTGGTATTTTTGGAATGGTTTTAGTTTAAACTCTTTTTGCGGAGCTTGGCTAAAAAATCGTTCTCGGCTTTCAGATAGGCAATTTTTGTTTCTAAATATCTAATCTTTTCCTCGTCGTTTAAATGTTTGATGCTATGCCTGCGTCCCGGCCCGCCTCTGGCTTCTTTTGATAAGCCATCTGCTCCATGTTCTCTGAATATTTTTCGCCAAGCTCCGATGCGACGCTCGGGCGTTTCTCGACCCACAATGTCTAAATTGAATCCCGCCTTCTTAAATACCTCGCATACAGACAATCCTTCTTTTTCGTATTGTCTTACCGCTTCGATTTTAAAATTTTTATGGTAAGTTATTGATTTATCGCTGCAACGCGTTACATTTGGATTCTGCAGTAATTCTTCAATTTGTTTTTCGCTAAATATTCTTTTACTCATATTGTTTTTGTTGTTAATGATAATATCTTAACTCATCTGCCTCTCAAATACAAAAAGCAGACACTTTCGTGTCCACTTTTTGGGGTACAGATCAAGAGCGGGGGTTTTGTTTAGAGTTTGTCTTTAATGTCTCCCCAGGTGATGCCAGTGTCGGATTCGATTATTTTTAGGATGTAATACAAAACATCTTTGCGAAGGTCGGCGTCAATAGTGATAGATTTGTTAGTGGCTGGCCAGATGGCTTTGATATGATCGCCTTTGCCGCCGACTGTATCGATAATGAAACCGAGGCGCGTTAGTGCATGGAGAAACTTTTTGCGAGATAAGTCGCTCGGCAACTCGCTACGCGAAGGCATATTCACTCTCGGTAGTGCGTTTGACTGAGGCTTCTTTCGAATAGGAAGATGGCACACTGAAGGCAGTGAGAATGGCGTCTTTTATCTTACTGTCGAGTTCGGCTAGATTTGGGGCTGAGGTGATGATGCTGCCGTAGCGGAAATTCGTGCTGATAGCGACAATACTGCCATCTTCTTGGACTTCATGACTAAAGGTTATTGGCTCATAAACTCTAAAATAATGGTGTAATTCAGCCAAACCACTAGGAACGGCGGCCGAACCGAGCATCATTTTGATCAATTGATCTTTAGTTTGTTTATATAGGCTCATACTGCTTTCAGCATAACATTTTGGCTGTTATTTGCCTATTTACAAGTGATTTTCATTGACAAAAGCCCTATTTTTTGCTATGATTAGCGACGTCTGGCATCTCGCCAAACAACCACAACCCCGAGGTTCACAATGCTTCTTTCCCTCATTGCTGCTTCCCTCTCCCCCGCCCTGGCCTTCAGCGGCGTGGTGGTGACGGAGAATAGCAACTACTCAGCCCACCTGTTCTGTGAGCTCGCGGATGGCACCCTCACCAACTCCGCGCTGTTCGAGGACACCCTGCTCGACGACATCGGCGGAAACGTTCTGTTCAACCAGAACAAGTTCGAGCAGTTTTCGAACTACGAGAACTCATATGAGTCGAAGCGACATGCACGCAGCGCCTACTACGATCCCGACCCGCAGGTCCGCGACGAACTGGCCACGCACACGCGAGTGGGTGTCTACGTTGGTGGCGAGGTCGAGCGATGCGTCAACGTGCGCGGCTACTTCACCGAACAGCCGGTTGGTGCACACTCCGCCGATCCGCTCGTCAACGATCACTACCGCGAAGTCTACAAGCGGTTCGGCTTCAGCACCGTCGACGTTGCGCGCGGCATCGAGAAACTGTTCCGCGACATCCGCTTGAATGGTGGTGACGACTCGGACCAGAACTACCACCTGGCCATGCAGCAGTACTTCGGCGAGAAGTACCAGGCCGTAATCGATGCGGTCTACCCTGTCCTGGCCGATGACGAGCAGCCCTACTTCACCGTGAACGGTGTGTGGATCCAGCTGCTTGACGACCGGAACGAGGCCAAGCGACAGTACGTTCGGTACGGAGGCTACGCCGATGAGTTCAGGCGTGGGGCGGCGGTGCCGGATCTGTGGTCCGATATGGGAAGAGCGTACTACGTGCGCGACCTCACGGACTACCCGGTCAAGGGCTTCTAGCCCCGGCCGATCAGCTGCCTAAAGCTGAGACGACGTGGGCATAAGCGAGTTCGACTCTCGCTTATGCCTAACCAAAAATCCCACTCGGTAAGAGTGGGATTTTTGTTTGCTTGGACAATTCCACGGGTTTGGAAACCCCTGGAATTGCCTGTACATTATTTAGCGATGCGCTCGACGTAGTCACCGGTTTCTGTGGAGACCAAGATATGGTCGCCTTCTTTGGCAAAGATTGGGACGCGGACCATGAGACCGTTGTCCATGGTGGCGTCCTTGAGGACGTTGCCTGAAGCGGTGTCGCCCTTAACGGCAGTGTCTGTTTGGGTGATAGTGTATTCAATTTTGATTGGGAGTTCCATGCTGATAGCCTTCTCACCGTGCATGATGATGGTGACGTCCAAGCCTTCCTTGAGGTAGCGAGCGTCGTCGCCCACCACGTCGCGACCGATGGCGACTTGTTCGTAGCTGTGGCCGTCCATGAAGGTGAGGGTGTATTCGTCGCCGAAGATGAATTGCATCTTCTTGAAGCCAACTTGCTCAAAGGTGACGCTTTCGGCGGCCTTGAAGTTGTTCTCAACGACCTTGCCGGAGCTCAAAGACTTAAGGCGGGTGCGGACAAAGGAGCTGCCTTTGCCTGGGCTAACGCGCTGGAAGCCAACGCAGACCCAGAGGTCGTTCTCATAGTTTAGGACTGTGCCTTTGCGGATGTCATTTGGAGATGCCATAGTATATATAACTTCCCCATTTGGCCTATTTTGGACTTGTCGCGGCGCCAATTTTCTCAACTTAGCACTAACTAAGTCTCGAAAGCTTGGCTTGCTCCGCATCCAAACTAGTCTCAAATGGGAAAGTTCTATGTTAGTTTGATATAAATCTTTCTGAGGGTGGGAACAAGTGAATAGAATCAATGCTTTGGGTACCGGCTTTGAGCATGACCAAGCGGTCGACGCCCAAGGCATTGCCAAAGGTTGGTGATGCCACGGAGGATAGCCGAGAAAGGAGGTCTTCGTCAATGGGAAAGACTTCCTTGCCGAGGGCGCGACGTTCCTCTTGTTCGATGAGGAAACGGCTGCGTTGTTCGGCTGCGTCGACTAATTCCGTGAAGCCGTTGCACATTTCCATGCCGTAAGCGTAGGCCTCAAAGCGTTCGGCGGCCAGGCCGTCTGGGGTTTTGCGAGCCAGGGCAGCTTCGGCGACTGGGAATTCCATGACCATGAATTTGTCATGCTTTTTCATGAGGTCGGGCAGAATGAAGTGGTTGAAAGTGTCGTCGCTTGTCTCCCCTGTCCACTCGGCCAACATTTTGACGTAGCTGAAGCGGGGCCAGGCGCCCGTCCAACCAAGATAACCGTTGATGAGGTCCTCCGTTTCCTGCATGAGGGCATGGTAGTCGGCGTGCTGTTGGTACCATTCGAGCATGGTGAATTCGATGGAGTGGTCGCCGCCAAGTTCCTCCACGTTGCGGAAGACGGGCGTGATGGTGAAGATTTTATCGAGGCCAGAGCCGAGGAGCTTCTTCATGGAGAACTCGGGACTAGTAATGAGGGCGGCACGAACGGGACCACGACCGAGGACGTTGAGGTCGATAGCGACTGGGAAGAGGTTCGGCGATAAGTCGGGGCTGCCGACGGCGATGGGGGTTTGGACTTCCAGGTATTCGCGCTTGGCAAAGAAGTCGCGGAGGTAACGGAACATGTCGTTCCACATTTTGGCGCGGAGGAGGGCGTCTTCACGAGACATCATAGAGAAACGTTATGCAAAAACGGAGCTTCACAGCCCCGTCTTGCTTGGTCGATTTTATTCTTGGACGAATGGCAACATAGCCATGATACGAGAACGCTTGATTTCTCCAGCGACTTCGCGTTGGTGACCAGAGCAAAGGCCGGAGCGCTTGCGTGGGACGATCTTAGCGAAGGAGGAAAGGAAGCGGCGCAAAAGGTCCGTGTTCTTGTAGTCGATGGCGAGGTCTTTCTGCACGCAGAAGGGGCAGTGACGGGCGCCATTTGTAGTTGCTTGCATCTTTGGCATAATGGTTTAAAAAGGAATATCTTCTAATTTAATTTCTTCTTCGGCTGGTGGGAGTGGAGCGTCGTCCATGCTTGGCACGTTGCCAGAGCTATCATTTTTGGCGTAACCGCCGCCAGCTTGAGCGCCAGCCTGTCCACCTGTAGGGCGGTCGAGCATGATGAGGTTCTCGGCGACGATTTCTGTGCGGTAACGCTTAACGCCGTCTTGACCTTCCCATTCACGGCTTTGAATACGACCGTCGACGTAAACTTTCTTGCCCTTGGTGAGGTACTGGGCACAGATTTCCGCCAAACGACCCCAGGCGACAATGTTATGATAATCGGCTTGGTCCTTCTTTTCACCGGTGGCCGTGGTAAAAACACGGTTGGTGGCGATACTGAAGGAAGTGACGGCCTGGCCGCCAGCGGTTTTGCGGAGTTCTGGGTCGCGGGTCAAGTTACCGATGAGTGTGGCTTTGTTTAAGGAGTTGGCCATATTAGATATCTGAGAGCTATTAGATGCTCTTCATGATATCACTATCCAAGATTTCATCGAGCTTTTTGTCCAAATCCTTGGTAGAAAGTGGCTTTTCCTCGGCCTTGGCTGGAGCTGCGTCGTGACGTGGGGCCTTTTCCTCACCCTTTTCACTCGAACGACGACCTTCAGCGTTCAATGGTGGAACGTAAGAGGTTGGACGGGCAGTGTGGGCTGGGATGCCCTTTGGCAAGGCAACGATGATGTGGCGGAGTACTTCGTCGGCCAAACGCATACCTTGATCTACCTTAGCCATAACTTCCTGGGCGGCTTCGATGTAGAAAAGGACGTATGTGCCGTAACGAACGTGGTCAATGGCGTAGGCCAATTTGAGTTTACCGAGATTTTCGGTTTTCTCAATTTTAGCGCCAGCTGCGGTGATTTGCTTAGCAATTCGCTCGGAAACGGCGTCGATTTCCGTGTCGGCGAACTTGGCTGGGACGATGGTCAAGATCTCGTAGATCATAGGTGCTTGGCCCAGTTTTTAGCTGGGCGAGCCCACTTAAGGGCGTTGGACAAGAATTAAGTAGCGTAACTCTAGCTGAAATCTGGGGTGACGTCAACCGCTTGGCGACCTGGCTGGGTTGCCAAAAAGCTATATTTAGGCTAGGATTCGGGGTCGCCGAGGAGAATTTCTCTGGCGACCTGTTCTTTTTCAACCCACAACCGGCCAAACACTGGCCACCGGAGTCCAAGATGGGCAAACTCGATCTCCCCCGACCGTTTGCTGACGGTAAATTCGAACTGCTCGAGCTGATCGGCAAGGGCGGTATGGCCAATGTTTACAAAGCCCGACACCTGCGCCTCGGACAGCTCCGGGCGGTGAAGGTGCTGCGCGTTGACCCAGACCAGCGAAAGTTGGATTATCTGCGTGTCCGGCTGACCATTGAGGCGCAAGCCATGGACAAGCTGGGCGAGAACCAGCATGTAGTGCGCATCTATGACGTCGGCCGTGATGGCGACTATGACTACATTGTCATGGAGTTGATCGACGGACAGAACGTGGGCGAGGTGATGTGGCCGCAAACCAATGGTCCGCCTTATGTACCATTGCCGTTTCTACGAGTTCTGCTGATCATGCGCGTAGTCCTCGAAGTTCTAGTTGAAGCTCATGCGCTCAAGATTGTGCACCGCGATCTAAAACCGGAGAACATCATGCTGACCAAGACGGGTGGCGTGAAGGTGGCAGACTTTGGGATCGCTCAGAGCGGTAGCGGCAACCACAAGCTGACTACAGTCGGAACCAAGCTCGGCTCAGAGCTCTACTGGTCGCCAGAACAAGAAGCAGGACACATCGTTGATTGGCGAACGGATATTTACTCTCTCGGCGTCATGTTCTTTGTTCTCCTCACTGGCAATGAGGACACCAAGCACATGTACAACTGGGAAGTGGACGACGTGCGCTGGGCGACGGTGCCGGCGTTTCTGCGGCCGGTGATCCGACGAGCAACGCAGTTCAAGCGTGATGACCGCTACCAGTCGGCGAAGGAGTTCTGGACTGCTCTGGAAGCAGTTTGTCTGACAGCTGGTCAGAACATGCACGACCTCACGACAGCACAGATTGATGGCCAGGAACCGCAACCCGAACCATCAACTACCTTCGTCATAGAACTCCCGACGAGTGTGGAGACACACGAACTGGAGCCTGTCCTGTCTGAGGTGCTGCCAGGCGTCGAAGTCGAGGCAGAACCGGAACAACTGGCGCCTGCCGAAGAAACTGAGCCCGAAGTTCAAGAAGGCTCGGATGAGGATGTCGAGCAGACGGCTTCAACTGGCTGGCCCAAGTGGCTGAAGGTTGGGGCTGGGGTTGGCGTGATGGCGGCGCTCTTGAGCCTCGGCTTGGGAGTGAGGGAGATGATGGCGCGGCAAGAGATTGCCCAGCCAGAGGTGACGCAGACGGTGCCTGAGGTGAAGATCGAGGTTCAATCTGAGATCAAGCCTGAGGTGCCGGTCGAGACCACGGTTGAGCCTGAGATCAAGCCGGAACCAGTGATGGTGCCGGTAAAGACTGAGGTGAAAACTACGCCGACGGTGGTCCAACCTGTCGTGAAGCCGAAGCCGGACGTCGTCAAAAGCGAGGTCAAGCCGGTGGTGACGCCGGTGGCTGAGGTACCTGCCAAGTACTCCATCGAGCAGACACATCAGGGCCAGATCAGCGAAGGTAGCGTGGTCTTCAGCGCTAGCCTGGTGCCAGAGAACAAACTGGCCATCTGCGTGTTGAGCTATCGTTATGGGAAGAAAGATCCCGACGGTAAGCTCAGCAACCCGCAGTGGATACGGGCAGCAATGCCACTCGGCGAGAATGGCCAGTATGCTGTGACGATTGGTGACATCGATCCGACAGCAGACGAGTTTCGGTACGCGATAGCGGTCAATGTGGGGGCAGAAACGGTGCGTAGTGGTACGGCCGCAACGCCACATATTTTGACCAGATAGTCTTACTCCCGGAAGCGAAAGCTTCCGGGAGTTCCCTTTTTAAGAGCCTAGACTAGCCAAAAACCCGTAAATACGATACGCTCTCGTTTACTCGAAACAGACTAGTTTATATATTATGCAAACGTTCGCGATTCTCGGCTCTCATCCTGACCTCTCTATGGCCGAAATTACGGCGCAAACTGGGGCAGTTGCTACTACTTCTGCTGGTGAAGTGGCTCTATTTGAAGATTTACAAGGTAATTTTATCGACTTGTTAAGCAAGCTCGGTGGCACGCAAAAGATTGGTTACGTGATTGGCGAGGTGGCTAAGGTGGACGGCGCTGAGTTGATTGCCTTTTTGACTAGCCAGTTGGAACAAGAGACTCGTGAGACTAAGTTGCACTTCGGCATTAGCATTTACGACTTTGGTCAGACGTCAGCCGTCCAGAAGTTATATGCTCAGTCGAGAATTATCGGCATGACCGTGAAGAGTAACTTGAAGACGGCCGGTCGCAGCGCGCGGTTTGTGATGAGCAAGGAGCCAGCGTTGAATGCAGTCAGCGTCGCCCAGAATGACTTGATTGCGAAGGGGGCGGAGTTCGTGTTGTTGGCTGCTAAGGACAAGGTGGTGATAGGCATGACGAGTGCCGTGCAGGACGCGAACGACTGGAGTGAACGTGACTTTGGCCGACCACGCCGCAATGCCAAGCAAGGCATGTTGCCACCAAAGTTGGCGCGCATGATGATTAACTTAACGGGAACTTCGGCCAAGAATAAGAGTATCCTCGACCCGTTCTGCGGCAGTGGTACGGTACTCATGGAAGGCGCAATGCTCGGAGCGAATAAGTTGATTGGTAGTGATATCGCAAGTGGCGCCGTGCATGACACGCAGCACAACATGGCTTGGCTTAAGGAACGTGGGATCAAGGTTGGTGAGGTGGACGTGTTCATGGCGAAGGCCAGTGAAGTGAGTAACCGTTTGCCGGAGAACACCGTCGACATGATTATCACGGAAACTTACTTGGGACTGCCCCGCCGCGGAGTTGAGACAACGGTTGATTTGTATAAGGCTGTTGATTATATTGAAACACTGTACACGGAGAGCTTCTCCACGTTGCGCGGTGTGTTGAAAGAGAACGGTATCGTGATTATCGCCGCACCGGTACACTACTTGGATGGGCAAACATTTGAAGCGCCGGTGGTGCGCATCCTCGAGGGCCTCGGTTATACGCATTCTCCCCTGCCCCATGAGCCGTTGATTTATCACCGCGAGGGACAGTTGGTTGGACGAAGGTTTTTCCGGTTTACGAAATAGCGGGACGACATCGAAAGTCGTCCCTGGCCTGCAAACATTGAGAAGGACGACGTTCGACGTCGTCCTTTGCGTTTTCTGTTGAATACAAAGAGCGCACCGACGGGCTGAGCTCCAGGGAAGGTTTTACCTTCGGGGGCGTGGCCGCGTTGGTGCGCGAGGTCTACTTGTCGAAGTCGTCCCAGATTGGATCGAAGTAGAATTCGACGGATCCGTACCAGGCAGGGTCGGAGTACAGACTCATGGGAAAGTCTGGGAAGTTGTCGAGCTCGAGCTCTTCTTCCATTCGCCGACAGAACTCGTCAGCTACGGCCTCGAAGGTGTTCTCTACTCCCAGCAGCCTAGCCAAACGACCGTGAGCCTCCATCAACATAGCTTTCCAGGCTTCCTCCTCGCTATCGAAGAGACCGATGAGCAGGATCCGCTTGTCGATCATGGCGGCGGGCCAGAGCTGGTAGGGATCGTATGGACGACCGTTGAAATAGGGGAGCCAGAAGCCGAGGTTGGCCCGTGGGACGGTGACTGGTCCGATGCCTTCGATGGTGATGATCTGATCTCGTTCGATGGGAAGAACGACTGACTTACCGGGGGCCTGCCGACTGACGGCGATATACTTGGTCATGATGACCTGCCTATCCTGAGGGGTTACTACGGCGCTCCAGCCGGGATGGCGAAACGCAATAATATAGCATAAAAATGGTCGAAATTGTCTGACTGGGCAGGACGCTATCGTCGCTGCAAAGCTTATTTATAGTACCACGAAATTGGCTTTTTGTCAATGAAATTAGCTAAATATGCGCTTCCGATTCGACGTATCGGCGACTCGGCGAGTATGATTGAGATATATGATGCTTACTCAGCTAAAACAGTTTGAGATCAAGACTTATTGGGATGGGAGGCCGTGTGAGGACAGTAAATTGTGGGGCACGGTGGATTTGGTCGGGACGGAGGAGGGGTTGCAGATGACGGCAACATTGCCGTGGCAAGATAAGCCGAAAGTGCCAGAGGTCGAGGAAGGTAAGAGGGTGGCGAACTTGTGGGAGTATGACGTGGTGGAGTGTTTTCTAGTTGGTAAGGACAAGTATTTAGAAATAGAGCTTGGGGCTGGTGGACATTGGTTGGTGCTCGACTTTACGGCACCGAGGGCGAGAGATAATGAGTACGTCAATTTTAAGCCGAAGTTGGAGTTCAAGAAGGATGTGGGAGGTGGACGTTGGGAGTCGACGATAATTATTCCGTGGATGATGGTACCGGAGGGACTGCACGCGGCGAATGCGTTTGTGATTGTGGGTGAGAATTATTTGTGTGCGACGCCGCTGCCTGGTGAAAAGGCGGATTTTCACCAGCCGGGGAGATTTGAGGAGACTGTGGTGAATTAAAAGTTATGATCGATGACAAAGGACGACGTCGAACGTCGTCCTTCTTGATGTTTGTAGGCCAGGGACGACGTTCGACGTCGTCCCGCATATTTATCCACACCTACAGTTTGACCTCGATACTTTTTCGCGGTGCAATATAGACAGCTCCCCGGCTTATACGCTGGGGCCTTTTTGTTCAGCGCAGTATTATTTTATGCGTACTCAGGAATTTGGTAACGATGAAATTTATCACTGTTTTAACCGTGGAGCTGGAAAGAGACCCATCTTCTATGATGACACTGATCGTTTAAGATTTTTGAAAAGTTTAATGTTACTGAACAGTCAGACACCGCTTCCATCAGGTAAGAGCAGAATTGATGCCTGGCAGCACCCAGTCATACCAGATGACCCGCTGGTAAAAATTGTCGCTTACGTTTTAATGGTTAATCATTACCACCTAGTATTAGAACAGTTGGTCGATGACGGAATTGTTAAATTTATGCAACGCCTGGGTACCAGTTACTCCAAATATGTGACAGCTAGGCACGGACATGTTGGCGTAGTCTTTGGAAGTGGTTTTCGGTCGGTAGCTATAGATAGTGAGCCACATTTTTTACACATCACTCGCTATGTGCACTTGAATCCAATAGCTCATTCACGACTACCGCTTAGTAAAATGAAGTTTAATCTTAGTAATTATAGATGGTCTAGCTATCGACATTATATCGGTCTGGAAAAGAACCTACTAATCGATAACAAGATGATCATGGACTGTTTTGAGAATAACAGTGACTACGAAAATTTCGTACTTTCAAGTACTGATGGGGATGTCGAACTTGAATCTAAAATGCTCATCGATTAATACGCAAAGGACGACGTCGAACGTCGTCCTTTGTAATGTTTGCAGGCCCAGGACGACGTTCGACGTCGTCCTGGGAGTTTATGCACATGTTAACCACCAATCCTGAAGTGGCAAACGTCGCCGTCTTGCATGACGTAGTCTTTGCCTTCAATGCGGAGTTTGCCAGCGTCGCGGGCGCCGGATTCGCCACCGAGGGTTACGTAGTCCTGATACGAGATGACTTCGGCGCGGATGAAATTCTTTTCGAAGTCGGTGTGAATAACGCCGGCGGCTTGGGGGGCCTTAGTGCCTTCGTGGATGGTCCAGGCGCGGGTTTCCACTTCACCCGTGGTAATGAAAGTCATGAGGTGGAGCAGCTTGTAACATTCGCGGATAACGCTATCGAGGCCGGATTCTTTAAAACCGAGCTCTTGGAGCATCATCGTCGCATCTTCACTGCTCATGCCGGCTAGTTCGGCTTCGATTTTAATGCTGATGGGAATAGCGAGGCGGGTTGGGCCGAGAGGAGAAGTCCAGGTACCAGATGTTGCGACGTCTTCGCTAACGTTGACGACGTAGAGAATGGGCTTGTTGGTTAAGAGCATGATGCCTTGAACGGCGACCGCTTCCTCGTCGGTGAGGTCCACGCTGAAGGCGAGGTGACCAGCCGTGAGAGCGATGAACCACTTTTCGACGGCGCTGGCTTGCGGAGCGAGGTCTGTGTTCTTGCCACCTTTCATTTTGTTGGCGAGATTGTCGCGCATTTTCTCGACTGTTGCTAAGTCGGCCATGGCGAGCTCGAGCTCGATGACTTCCACGTCGCGGAGAGGGTCGACGGAGCCGTCAACGTGAGTGACGTCGTCGTTAATGAACTGGCGCACAACGTGAACAATCATGTCGGTTTCGCGGATGTTGGAGAGGAACTTGTTGCCGAGGCCTTCGCCTTTGTGGGCGCCTTTGACGAGGCCGGCAATATCCACGAATTCGATGGCGGTAGGGATTATCTTGGTCGAGTTCGACATGTCTGAGAGGACTTTGAGGCGAGCATCTGGGACCTCAACCACGCCGACGTTAGGCTCGATAGTGCAGAAGGGAAAATTGGCGCAATCGACCTGTTTCTTGGTCAAAGCTGTGAAAAGGGTGGATTTGCCCACGTTTGGGAGGCCGACAATACCGACGTTCAACATATTCTGAAACAATAAATAACTGGCCGAACAATAGCAAAAACTTTGACAAAAGCCAAGTTTTGAGGTAATTTTTGTGGTTGCCGCCGTGGCAACATCACTTCCCCACCAACCCCCGGAGTCCCCATGCACCTGTTCATTCTCATGTGTTCCCTCGTTTCTTCGTTGGCCCTGGCTGCCGATGTCCCGCTCACCTGGATCAAGCCGGTCGACCCGAACCTCAGCCCGAGTCAGGCGACGGTGATCGTGCTCATCAGCCGAACTCACGTCGATGAGAGCACGCTCGGCAACATCAACACCTGGCAGCCCGATGGCTTCCTGCTGATTGACGGCGAGCAGGCGACCAAGAGCAACATACTCGCCGGCCTCAGCCAGACCAAGCAGTATGGTCACGTCATCTTGGACGTAGACATGCTGGGTGTTGGTCAAGATTTCGGCGACCCGTACCTGGTACCTTCCGGAGCAACCCCAGATGATGTCAGTACAGTGCTTCGGCCGAGCGACATCATGAAGGCGGTCCAAGGCAACCAAGCCTGGGTGGCCGTGATCAGCAACAGCATGACTGATGGCGTCACGACAGGTAGCCAGCAGTCGCTGATCGGACCGGATGCGAGCCAGTGGTTGGAAGCGTCGTTGCCGGGCAGCAATGTGTTCGTGCTGACGGCGACCAGGTCTGACCAACTGCCGAATGACCTGTGCGCCACGAACTATGGCAGCATGTTGTTCAACAAGCTGGCCACGCGCTACGCCTCCGGCCATGACCTGAACTTCTACGAGCTGACGCAGGCGGCCAAGGAGGTGACCGGTATCACCGTGGTCGATGCGGTGAACGGTTCGGCCGTCTGCAACTTCACACCCGAGGCCAGGTACAGCGGGAGCGTAACGCCGAAGACCGTCATGCTCCTGGGCAGCGGCGTGCCACCTGATCCGGTGGTCGTCGAGCTGGCGCCCAAGTTCACGCCGGTGATCGACCCGACGGTGCCGCTCACAAACGTGCTGATGTCCTCCAGCATCAACAAGGCCAAGCCGAAGTCGCGGGTGCCGAGTGTGCTTGGCTTTGCGGCTGGTGGTGGATGTCTGGTTGGCGGAGTGGTCGAGAGCGTCCTGTACATGCAGGGCGTGAAGGAGGCCAAGCAGACCTTCGCTGAGGGCAACCTGACCGACAACTTCAGCAGTGAGGCTGATATGAACACGGCCTACGACGCGACGATGGCCAAGCTGAGCGCCCAAGGCAACACGGCCATCGGGCTCTACGCCTGCGCGGGCCTGGGCGTCGGTCTCGGTACCACCACACTCCTGCTCTCCGACCAGACGATCAGCTTCGCAACTTCGTTCTAGTTCTCAGCGACGCCCAAGCGTGCGCTGACAACAAAAGTCCCCTTTCGCCGCGTGGCGAGAGGGGACTTCTTCGTTATGGAGAAGTCGTGGCGTCGGTAGTCGGAGTCTCAAGTGGCGGTGGCAGAAGTTTATCGGCCAGGCCTTGACGGAGGCGGGAGAGACGAGTTTTTACTAGTTCATTGTCTGGGTTAGCGGCAGCTACGGCTTCGACCTGAATGATGGCGCGCTCAAGGTCGCCTTGGTTCTCAAAAATGGTGGCCAAATACCAGTGGGCGTCCGCATAGTCGGAACTGATGTCGAGCACGCGAGTTAGTTCATCTTGAGCGAGAGTATTTTTGCCTTGTTTGAGATAAAGTAAGGCGAGCTGGACGCCGACTCCGACGTCGTTTAGGTTAGAATTGCGAATGGCTTCGAGGCCAGCAATGGCGTCGGCTAATTTGCCTTGGCGTTCGTAGACACCAGCCAGGTAGTAACCGGCTGGAGCGTAATCTGGCTTAAGTTTTTGGGCGGAGAGTAAGGCAGTTAGGGCAGAGTCGAGGGCTGAGGCGCGATTGATAGTGGCTTGGGCGGCGAGGTCCTTGTCAGAGCCGGCCATGACGATTGCTGCACCATCCGCAACTGCGAGGTGGGCCTGAGCCACGTCGACTAGATAGCGTGGGTTACTGGGGGCGAGAACTTGGGCTTTTTGGTAAGCGGCGAGTTCAAAGATAACAGATTCTGGAATGGCTGGAGCGATTTCTTTGTAAGTGTCGCCGAGAATGACCCAGTTGGCGACGTTGCTTGGAGCAAGTTCGGTAGCACGCTTGGCGGCATTGACGCTCGACCCGATGAGCTGCTGAATGTAGGTTTGGTCGACGTCTGGTTGTTTTAAGGCGATGGCGGTTTTTTGCAGAAGAATGTGGGCGAGATTGCGATAGTAAACGTCGTTCCAGCGGTTAAGAATGGCGGCGCGATCCAGAGTCGCAATGACGTCATCAGGATTGCCACCAGTTTGACTGAGAGTGATAGCGCGTTGAAAAGATAACTCGGCAAGGTAACGGGAGGCGGTGACGAACAGAGCGGTGAAGAGGCCGAGGATGACGCAGACGGAAAGAAAAATAGCGGCGAGACCGGTGCGGGGTGACCGGTCGAAGGACACGGTGTAAAGTTTTTTGACTGAGAGTGAGGCGAGAATGGCGGAAAGGAGCCAGAACGTGACGGAGAGAGTGATGTTTGAAGAAACTAAGAACTGAGCGCTAAAGAGGACGAGCCAGGCAGTTATTGGCGCGATAATGATGGTTCGATTAGCAATGTGGCGAGCGTGGAAGAGTACGATGATCGCACCAGCCAAAATCATTAAGCAGATGAGCAGATAAAGACCTGTGCCAATGAGGCCGACGGTTGGGAGAAGTGTTAAGAAATAGGAATTAGCTGAGGAAAAAGTGGTGTCCCAATAGGCTGTAGAGTTGAGCGATGGTGAGGAATGGGCGGCGTAATCGAAGCCGTAAGTGCCGGCGCCGGAGCCGAAGAGGAGATGCTCGTTAAGAGTGCTAGTGGCGATGGCGAGACTAGCGGATTGAGTGGGTGCTATTTCTGGGGCGAAGGGACTGCTGATAGGGCTCGGTAAGAAGATAAAGATGAGGCTTAAGCCGAAGAAAAGCATGGGTAGGACAAAGCGACCGTGATACTTGAACTCAGTTGGCTTAATGAAGGCGATGAGGAAGAGGGCGCCAAGGCCGATCATCGACAAGAACCAGAGGGGGCTGTAGTCGAGGGCGAGGAGAGTGATGAAAGAAATTATACTCGTGATGAGAATAGAGGCGCGGACGATGAGGCCGAAGAAACCGCTCGGCAGTATAGGGTGAGGGGCGTCGGCGCGATCCAACAACCACAGACCAAGGCCGAGGGTCATCAGCGTAATGAGATAAACGGCGAAAGTGTTGGCGCCGCCGATGAGGGGTGGAGGGAAGGTGGCACCGAAGAAGGCTGGGATGGCGAGTATGGAAATTAGGGCGCTGCCAATGAGGAGGGCTGAGAGAAGACGGCTAATTTGACCGGGTGTTTTGAGTGATTCGGCACCGAGGAAGAAGAGCAGGCCGTACATGACAAAGCTGAGAACGCTGGTGTATTCCTGCCCAGCTTGGCCCATTAACGACAAGAAAGGTGACTCGCGGAGACCGGGGGCGATGAGCAGAGAAACGATGAGGAGGGCGAACAATAAATAACTCCAGTCACGACGGAGAGTGAGAGTGCGAGTTTGGATGATGGTGGCGACCAAGGTGAGGCTCGAGAGGACGATGATAAGAACGAGGAGGGTTTGCTTGATGAGTTCGTGGGGTTCGATGGTAAATGGGAGATAGAGTAACGGGATGGCGACGGCCAGAATTAGGAACGCGACTGACGTCCAGAGGTGGCTCACTCGTAAAAAATTTAATTTCATAAGTTAAAGCCCCCTCCTACTCCCCCATAGCTGGAGGAGGGTTTGCGGGTGATGGCTCGACTACTGGTGCAGCTTCGGCTACAGGCTCGGGCGAGCTCAGCTCGCTTGTTGGATTTGCGGCCAAAGCTGAGCTTTGGCTTGACTCGGTAACGGCTGGGTCAGGAGTCGAGACTGGCTCGGCAATAACGGGAGCGTCGGCAACTGGGTCGGGCGTAATGACCGGTTCGGTGGTAATAACCGGGTCTTCGGCGACTACTAAAGCATCAACTTGAGGATCGATGATAGCTGGTTCGGTGAGGGGAGCAGTGGTGTCAGCAGATGGCTCGACTGATGGAGCAGAGGCGGGTGGAGCATTACCGATAACTGGCTCAACAACAGGCACAGTGATGACCGAGTCTGGGGAGAAGTCTTTATTATAGGCCATAACTAACCAGTCAACCTCGACGCCGTTTGAGTTATTGATGTCGCGGATGGTGAAGCCAGTGAGAGTGCGTTCGCTGATGTAGATTTGGCCAGTGAGACCAGAAGGCGTGGCGATGACGCGGTAAGGTGAGGTGTTACTGATAACGTCGGCGAACTGAGGGTCGACGTCTACGAAGAGAACGTGAGCGATGCCGTTTTGGAGGGTAGCAGTGCCGGAGAGTTGAATGAGATGCTGGCGACTCATCGTGGCATAAGTCTCGACTGGGGCGCCGCTGTAGCCATTGACCAAGCCAATGAATTGACCGTGGGTAGTGAAGTCACCGTTCTCGGCCAGGTGCCAGTTACCACCGAGACCCTGCAATGATGAGACGGATAGAATACGACCGCCGTTCATGTTGAGCGAACCGTCGACGTCGAGAACAGAGGTGTTGGTTAAGCCAGAAACGGAATTATCGGCGATAACAACTGGGTTAGCAGCGACAACTTCGGCCGAGGTGGCAGGGGCTGGAGCCGCTACTGTACCGCCGAACCATTGTGGTTGGACGAGCACGCGGATAGTGCCGGTGGTGGATGAGAGAGGTTCGAGGGCGTAACCGACAATGCGACCAGCGCCGATAGCTTTGGCGCCGTAGCCGCTGGTAGCTGACGAGGCCGTGATGGGGTCACCGATGTTGATGACTCCCCTGCTGTCGTCGACCAAGGTGTCGATCTGACCGAGCAAACCGACGAGACTATAATTAGGGTTGTGGCGCAGATCTTCAGAAGCATCACCTATGAGATTACCGATAAAGGCAGGATTGTCTGAAACTACACCGATCGGAGCGTACTGACTGTTAATACACTGCGTAACTTGATTTTTATTCACTGTATCTTGGCAAACTATTTGACCACTGCCGAGACTAGTGTTGGAGGTGGGAAAATACTCAGCCAAGTCAGCGCCACCACCAGTAAAGGCACCGTCGGCGTAGGCATTACCTTCGGTAGTCACACGGAAAGTTGTAGCAGGACCAGCTCGAAGAACAATGGCGTCGTCGGTACTGCCTGCTTCACCTATGTCGATAGCAAGAGCGCTCCCCCCTGGGTCGTCAGCGATGTGGGCTGTAGTGTGGGCTTGAGCAATGAAAAGGCCTTTAGCGCAAGGACCGGCGACGCAACTAGTATTATTAGCGTCTTGGACAACTACTAAAGCATTGCCCGTGCTGGTAGTACTGGTATCATTCTGAGCAATACTGAGCAAGGCGCCTGTAAAGTCTGTCACGCCATCAGCACGGCTGATAGACATGCCGACCCCGCTCGTGATTGAGTCATTAACAAAATGCTGACCGAAGGTTGTAGTAGCGATAGCAGTATGGACGAGGTCGCCACCAAAGAATTCGAAAGCATCAGTGTCTGCATATTTGAGGGTGCCGTCGTCTGAAGCATCGGAAGCAAAGAATCTGATCGCTGGATCATTGCTATCACTTGCTCCGTCACCGATGCGCACCGAATTGGTGGCTTCGGTTACTGAGAAAGGAACAGCGTCTGTGATACCGCCGACAGCAAAATTGTCGCCCGCTGTAACGTAGACCATACCCGATCCGCTGCCGCTTGCTGACAATGAAATATTGCTGCTTGATGAGGAAATATCAAGAGTGTCTGTCGAGGTGATTCCACCGCCGTTAACAGCGACGTCGCCAGCTGTTGTAATATTGCCAGTTGTCGTAATAATACCAGCGTTGTCGATTGACCAGTCATTACCACCAGTTAAGGTCATCAGAGTCGACGCGTTATTGTTGCCGATGATGATGGTGTCGGCTTGGGTGCCTTCGGTGGCGATGTTGATGGCATTGGGACTGTCGGCAGAAGTGCCACCAATGTTGATGGTTTTGGTGGAGACGCCAGCTGCGTTGTTGATATTGAGGGTAGTGGCGGCTGAGGCGAAGCTGAGCGTGGTAGCGGTGGTGGTGAGCAAATTGAAGGTGGTAGCACTAGTTGTGAAGTCCCCCCCATTAACCGCGAGGTCGCCCGTAGCGATAGTGTCGCCCTCGGCGTCGAGAGAAAATTTTGTGGTACCGGTGACAGCAATGCCAAAGAGAACGTCGTTGGCAGCCACGTCGCCAGTAGCTGGATTAATATAAAGCGAACCGCTGCTGATAGTGGAACCGCTTGGATTACCGGTGAGCTGGAGGTTGCCAGAACTGTTGAGGACGAGAGTGGCGGCCGTGGTACCGCCGGCTTGCGTGCTGTCGAAGCCGTCGAGGGTGTCCGAGTTCATGGCGTACGGAGCGGAGACGATTTGTTTGCGAGGAGTGAGCATTTCACCGTTGATGGTAATTTCTAGGTAGAGATTGGCATTATTAGAAAAAATTGAATCAGTGATAGCCGCATAGGGAGTGCCAGCGGCGGTGTCACCCAAGTTTTCGCTAAAGAGGCCATCGGTTAAGGTTACTGTACGAGTCGTCGCTGAAAAACCACTGCTGCTACTATTAGTCCAGACACATTCGGCGTCACCGGGGCTGCCAGTGGCGAGCACGGTGTAGAGCGCGAAGGTCATGCTAGCCGAGGCAGCACTGATCGGTACGCCGTTCGCGTTCAATAGGCGGCCTTGATAGTTGAGAATGTTTGGGGCTGAGGCGGCGTTGACTTGAGAAAGTGTAAAACCGAAGAGGCCTGAAAACAACAAGATGGCCAGCATGGAGCTAGCTAAGAATCGTCGCAGATGAAATGCGGCACGAGTCATCATACCTCCGTTTTGACTACAACTTCTGCGGCTTCGGCTAGTGGTACATCAAGCGCTAGAGCGGTTGGCTCGGTGCGGGTGCTAAAGTCAATTGGTCGCACCAATTTCTCGGTGTAACCAGGTTTACTATAGCTGACGTAATACTGACTTGGCCCAACAAGAAAAGCGTAGCGACCGAAGCGATCCGTTAAAACCGTTTCGATGAGTTTATTATACACGGGCTCGAACAATCTGACGACGGTGTTACTCACAGGCTGCTTAGTCACCTCGTCGTAAACAATGCCCCAACCTTTTGGTTTGCGGACACGAGCCAAACGACGGACTAAAAGATAGACGATTATTTGCACCACGCACATGATGGTGGTGAATATTGTTGGCGCGATGATGAGCACAACAATAGACAGAACTATGCCGGCAATAGCTACGACCTGTTGGGCAACGCGGAATAGGCGAATGAGGGCGGCATGACGTGGCGTGGCGAGTGAAGCAGCGCCAGCAGGATCGAGCGGAATGTTAGCGGCAATGGTAGCTTCTTGATCAGAAACGGTGATGATTTGGCCAGTGTAGACGTCGAGGAATGCACCATCGTCTTTTTTGCCTTGTAGGATGGCACTTGGGAAGGAGAAATTTTGCTTTAGAACTTCAATAGTGTAAGTGCCGGCGGCGACGGATAACAAATACTCACCTTTTTGGTTGGTGACGACACTGCGGATTAGTTTATGCTCGGGACTTGAAAAGAGACGAATGATAGCGAGGTCCACTGGAAGTTTGGTGGCGGCATTATAGACGGTACCGAAAGCTTTACGCTTACGGCGAGCAAAGAAGAGGAAGGGTGCGGTGAAGAGGTATTGGAGGTATGGAAGAAGGCTGAAGGAGGAGGCCAAGGCAACGGCTGAGGTAGCGGCAAGTACGGCCGTGGCGGGGGTAGCAATTGAGGTGGCAACTTGGACTGCCGGAATATCACGAATGACGTCGAGCTGCGTGGTGACCGCGGCGACTGCGATATTTATAGCACCGGTTGGTGCAGGAGAAATTGGCGCAATCGTTGTTCGTTTAAGTTCGATCGAGGTAGTAAGGATGTGATTAGTAACTGTGATTGTGGGACTAGTTCCCTCTTGAAAACCGAGGTGACTGGCGGTGATTTGATAAGTGCCGTTCGGAACGTAGAAAGAATAGGCGCCACTACTGCCAACGATGACTGGATTGATGGAGTCGTAGGCTGAGGCATTCCAGGCTGTATGCGAGCCGCCGCTAGTTTGATAGACCGTAACCATAGCGCCGCTAACTGGCACCCATGATTTATTGACGACTTCGTAAACCATGCCGCCGCCCTGGACGTTGAGGGTGTAGGATGAGGTCGACGTAGTACCGTCAGTATGGTCGGCTTGAATGGTGAGGGCGGTGTCGGCGGATGGTAGCACGATGTTGGCTGTGTACGAGCTATTGTTGGCTACTAAAACGTAGGCAACATGGTCGATGATGACACGAGCTTCCGTGACTGGAGTAGATTCATCTAGGGTGACGCTGATAGTGGAGGGGGTGCCAGCGAGAGTAGAGAAAGTAGTTCCGTCGGGGGTGAGCGTAAGGCCGCCGTCGACGATAAGAGTGGCGGTGGTCGAGCTGAGCTCGATTGGTGGATTTGCGGTCAAATCTGGACTTTGACTTGGCTCGGTGATTGGTTCAGTAGGTGGGGTTGTTGGTTCGGTGGGAGTCGTTGTTGGCGTCGAACCCGAGGAAGGCGTTGAGCCTGAGGTTGGAGTTGGGGTTGAGTCGGGCGCTGGGGTGGGAGTTGGTGTAGGGATTGGTTCTGGGGTCGGAGTGGGTGTAGGTTCAGGTGTTGGGGTTGGTTCTGGGGTGGGTTCGACGGGTGGAATATCTGGAACTGGAGTTGGGTCGGGTGTGGGAGTTGGGGTTGGATCGCCACCGCAAGCGCCGCAACCATTATTACCGTTATCACTACTGGGAGCCGTGAAGGTACCAGAAACGCCGCCGCTATTGCTGGTAACAAAGGGCAATGGAATCGAACCGGAGTCGCCGAAGGTACCACCTAAGGTGATGTAATAGGTGGCGGCAGTACTAGGGTTAGTGATTTGATTTGTGCCGCTACCTGAGGCCGAGGCGTTGGTGCCAACCTCGACAGTAACCGAACTTCCAAGTGCAATGTCGCCACCGTTGCCAGCACAAATGGTGATGGTTAAAATGTTACCGGCCATGGCGATTGAGGCTTGGTCGGCACCAGCGCAGTTGACGGCCGTGGTGAGGTCTACGCCATCGTCGGCGATGTCGACGTCGTCTTCGGTGATACTGGTGGTAGTAAATTGTGAGGCAAAGGTGAAAGTTAAGGTGCTGCCGCCACTGATATTGCTAGCTGGAACGAAGACAAATTTATGATTTGAGGCGGCGGAAATGACGAGCGACGAAGGCTGATCGTAGAGATCTGTCACGGTGGCGGCTTGGGTAATATTGGCTGAATGCAAAATGCACACTCCTCCGAGTATGATAAAAAAAGTTGCACGCAAGGTTAAAAAAAACTGCCTCACACGAGGTTTTTACCGCTTGTGACGGCGGACAGAGACGATGATGATTGCACCAAACCCGAGGACGACTAGCAACACTCGCCAAGGTAGCACGATAACGTGCGTGGTTTGGCTGATGGTGGCGTCAGCGCCGGGAAATGGTGCTACCAACAGTTCTGCCGTGAAGAAGCCAACTTTAAAATTGGTTACTTCGCGCCATAACTCTTGAAAGAAATTACCGGTGGTCCGGGCCGAACCCCAAGTAACGGTGAAATCGCGATTCTGATTGGTGGGAATGCGGCGCACTGTAGGGTTGATGTCAAAAGTAGCGAGACGTTTACTGAACGCATTATACACCGTAACGGTGCCGAGTGGTTGCAAAGTGCGATCGCCGTTGTTGATAATGTTGCCGGTGAAGTCGATAGGCAGAGAGCTGCGAATAAATGACGAGGCGGAAAAACCTGTCAGAACTGGTAAAACTGAGGGTTGGCCGATGGTGACAAAGATGAGGCTGCTGACGCCGGGCGTGACCTGAACTACGGTCGCTGGTGCCACTTCGGTGATGATGAGGCCGAGTACGAGTGAACTGGCGGTGGTGTTGGCGGGTAGGCTGACGGTGACAGTGATATTTTTTTGAGCGTTGGCATCGAGAGTGAAGTCGTTAGTGTCGATAATAACCGATGAGTTGAGGGAGGCAGGCCAGGCGTCAAAGATAGGTTCGTTCGTAGTGGCGTCGAAGTGAACAAGGTTGAGGGCTGTTAGATAATTTTTAGTGACGGTTGAATCGTTAGTAAGGGTGAAATTTTTAGTGAGAGTTTCGCCTGGCATGAGCGTGAGATCTGTAGCGGTAGGCGTAAACGATAAGGCCGAGGCGGAGCTTGGTAATAAAAAAAACCAAAGGCCAACGAGGGCTAACGCAAACGAGCGGAGGCTAGTAATCGCCAACATAAATAAGGCTCACGGTTTGGCTGTAGGTACCAGAGGCCTGCGCTGTAGCTGGAGCGACTTTGAGGGTGAGGAAGTCGCGTGTGCTAAAACTGTTATCACTGCGGCTGGCGACTTGCTGGAGGGATGAGGTGATGGCCGTATCGGCGGTGTCGAAAGTGGATGAGGCGAGGGTGGTGTCCGACGACTTGGCACCGTACTCGCCAATGCCAGCACTGACTGTGCCGTCAGCAACGTCGGTGATGGCAATATTGTCCGCATTACGGAGGTCGTGGTCTTCCATGATATAGACACTGTAACCCTGAGCGATGTCGGCGGTGACGTCCCAACCGATGATGGAGGTGGACACGGCCGAGGCGGTGAGAGTACCGAGGTCCAGTGCGCTACCTGAGAGACGGTAGACAAGGTCATTACTACCGTCAATTGACGGCCCAGCCCCGTTAAATGCGTCGACCGTAATAATTGGACTGGCGATAGAGGTTATTTTTCCCATTTCTGAGATTTGGCCAGAACCTTCGTCCTGGATGACGGCTATGTAGTCCCCAACCGAGAAACCTGAGGTTGAAGTGACGGTGACTGTGGTAGCTGTAGCTGAGGTGGCGGCAACGGCGCTTGAACGGAGTTGGGAGTTGACCGAGAAGTCAGCTACCCGATCATAGACGCCGGCGCGGTAGCCGGAGTTAAACTGGTAACTAGCCGAGGATGAGGCCCCCTGCACGAAGCCGAAGTTGTCGCGAAGTTTATAAGTGGCGCTCGACGAGGTGTCAGACCCGCCGACGCCAACCGAGTCCCAGCCGATGGAGTAGTTAGTGGAGGACATGACGGCCAAAACTTGAGGGACGTTCAAGGCCAACAACAAGAGTGACACGACTGCTAGAATTAGGCTCCATCGTCGCTGCATATGGTTACAGTATACCGCGGAATCTCCTACTGAACCACTTGCCTGATGACTCTGCGGTGACTAACTTTTAAATTATCTGAATACTTAAATTAAATTTTGTAAGTTTCACAATGTTTCATGAATTTGTCTACTCTAGCGTAGACAAAAAAAGGTTATTTTGGTGTTTTTTTGGCTTATGATCTCTAAAATTAAAGTGATTTTTTGCGTAATTTCGAGTTCATCTTCCCCTAACTGTGGATAACTTTTGGTGTAATTTTGCGATTTTTGACGGTGGATAAACTGTGTTCGTTTAAACGAGTTGGTGACGCTAAATTACTACGATAAGATGACTGAAGGACTAATTTTATTTATAGATTTCTTATAGCTTTTTAGAGCCAGAGAAGTAGATTTTTTATCGATACTTTGCGTTGATGAATACAAAAGTTATATTCGAATTGTCTACTGCGGCTAGGGCAATCTTCTGTTAAGTTATAAACTATTTTTAGGCTAATTTTAGCCAAATACTAACCTAACAATATTCTACTCTTGAGAGTTTTCAATAGTGATTGATAAGCTGGGATTGCGATTAATTTAACTAGTTATGCACAGATGTATTCTTTATGTGATGGATAGCTAAATTTCCAACTTACCCCTGTAATAATATGATTATATGATTTTTCAGTTTCCATATTGCTGAGTTATCCACACAATCCACAGGTTATCAACAGAAAATGAGCTTCCTTTTTTCTCAAATAAGCCTGTTACACGTGCCGTTTTCAATAAAGCCCAATAAAAGCGCAAAAAACAAAATCAGCCACAGAAGTGACTGATTTTGTTTGCCGAATTCACCTCGTTATTATAGTAGATTATATATAATCTACTATATCTGACTGAGTCAACCAATATTGATCATGGTTGAATGATCGAGTGGTGGTCAGCTGAGCTGACTCACCCTTCGCTCAGCAGCAAGCTAGTTGTCGAATTACCAAAGCTGAGCTTTGGGCGCATACCGACAACCGAGCTGAGCTCGGGTGGACCTGAGCGGATTCGAACCGCTGACCTCTGCAATGCGAATGCAGCGCTCTACCAACTGAGCCACAGGCCCTGAATTTTATCTTGTAACTATAGTTGTAACACGTGCTGTAACTTATTTGTCTACAGTGGCCTAGACAAATGTTTTAATTTCTCTTGACCTCGACAGGAGTTGAACCTGTAACCTTGTCCTTAGGACGGACCTGCTCTATCCAGTTGAGCTACGAGGTCAGAATATATGTGTCGTGCTATACTAGAAGCTCGAGGACAGGGCGAGTATAGTCATTTTTAAGCTTTGGGTCAATATGGAAAATATACTGCTCGTGGTTACGTTGGTTGTGTTGATTGCGAGTGTGGCGTTTTATTATTTCCGTGAGGTTAGCAAAAAAACCGATGGTGGTGAGCTTGCTAAAGAACTGGGTTCAGCGCTAGAAAACCTGCGAGCTGAGATGCAGCGTTTAAATAGTGAGCAACGCCAGGAGGTGCATGCCAAGCTTGACCGCACGAATGACCAGTTATACCGAGGAATTAGCGATTCGCAGAAGAGTGCAGCAGCTCAGTTCGAGCAGATGATGAAGAACATGCAGGAGGCGAGTAAGACTATGCAAGATGTAACTGGAAAGCTGGCTACGCTCGACGCGACCAACAAGCAGGTGCTCGACTTCTCCGGTCAATTGCAGAATTTGCAGAATATTTTGAAAAATCCTAAACAACGTGGCGTGCTCGGCGAGTATTGGCTGGAAACATTGCTAGGTAACGTCCTGCCGAAAGATGCTTATAAGGTGCAGTATCATTTGGGAGTTAATGAGGCGACCGGCAAGGAGTTAATTGCTGATGCCGTCATCCTCGTCCGCGATCAGATCATTCCGATTGATGCCAAGTTTAGCTTAGAGAATTACAACCGCCTAATGGAAGAACAGGACCCAGCCCGGAAGGTACAGCTAGAGAAAGACTTGAAGTCGGATATTCAGACGCGCATTGATGAAACGTCAAAATACATTCAACAACAGAACGGCACCATGAACTTCGCCTTCATGTTTATTCCGGCTGAGGGTGTCTACTATAATTTAATGAATGCGGAGATTGGTTCGGGTATTAACAGTCGTAATTTGCTGGAATACGCGTTTAGTAAGCACGTCATGATTGTGTCGCCGACGTCGTTTTTTGCTTACTTGCAGACCGTGCTGCTAGGACTACGAGAGTTACAGCTCGAGAAATCAACTCAGGACATTTTAAAGCGTGTGGCGGATTTGGGTAAGCATTTCCGGGCCTTTGCGGAGTTCCATTCTAAAGTGGGTAACAACCTGACCACCGTGATTAACCAGTATAATTTGTCGAGTAATGAGTTGAAGAAGATGAGTAAAGATGTGGTGAAAATTACAGACGGCTCGAGTGATGATGTGCTTGAGATGGCGACGATTGAACGGCCTGTGATTGAGTAAATTCATAATTTTTGAATTAATTACAACTTGTCCACTTGCGTATTTTTTTATTTGGAGTAATAATGCATTTATCAGATCTCGCTCGTGAGATTTGCTGCTTGCAACAGCACATAGTAGCTTTGCAAGGAGTCGCAGGTAGGTATCTACTCTCGACGAACGTTTAGCTAGTGCTAATGTATCTGCAGATATATTTGCTTAACTAAACACGCGAGTAGCGTGCTTTTTTATTAAGTAGTCTAATTACTTAGCAAATATCTCTATGTCCACGATTCTTAGATTTAAATCCTTCTCATTCCGCCGTCAAGATACACCATACGATTCTACAGACCATCGACTCTATACCGCTGTTGTTAATATTAAAGATGTACCTGCGGAACTTGAAGACTGGCGTAAGTTAAATGTTCGTGACCCAAAAATGAGTAAGACTGTGCCAAGGGAGATCAGTGATTCACTCAGTAAAGAGCCAGAAAGTTTTTTCTTTAAAAACCGTGGCTTGCTCGTACTTGCAGAAAGTGTGACACATGATAATAAAACAGGTCTGGTAGAGGTTGAGTTTAGCGATAATATGATGAGTGGCCTTGCTGATGGCGGTCACACTAACCGAGCTATTCGTAGATACGTTGATTCTCGGACAACAGAAGAGCAGAACGAAATCCAGGCTTATGTTAAAATTGAGTTCCTTGAAGGATTCAAGTCACGGGAAGAAGTAGCACCGATTATTGAAGCTCGTAATAACTCTACCCCCGTGGCAGAACAAGGTTTTCAGGATCTGCTTGGAGCCTATGAAGTTATCAAAGAAAAGCTAAAAGATAAGGATTATAAAGATCGTATCTTCTATAAGCAGTATGAGGAGTTTCAAGACGGAACGCCCAAAGATATTGACATTCGCGATATTCTCTCCTACCTATTATGCTTTGATACAGAGTCCTATAAAGGAAATTCGCACCCTATCATTGCCTACTCATCTCTTTCGGCTACAGTTGAACACTTCGCTATTGATAAAGATAATCCAAACAAGAAAGAGCGTCTTGATCGTCTAGCTCCATTACTGCCGGAAATTCTTGATCTACATGATGCTATCTATCTTGCACTTCCAGATGAGTATAATGCAAGTGGAGGAAAGTTTGGTCTTCTTCGGGGTGTCACTCCCGTAGCAGGCAGAATGTCAGTCGAAGAATTGCCATTCACTGGTAAAACTTCTAAATATAGAATTACGAGTGGCTTCATCTATCCAATATTGGCATCGTTTCGTCCGCTTGTTGAAATCAAGGATGGTAAGGCGACCTGGAAGATCGAGCCACAGGTGGTCTTTGATCGGTTAAAAAATGAATTAGTGGTTATGATAGGTGAACAGGCAAAAAAAATTGGTAATCCCAACCAACTCGGTAAAGACAAAAGTATATGGTCTAATTGCTATCTACGGGTTGAAAATGAAATGTTCAGAATGAACCAAGAGGAACGTAACACCTAAATGCAACAAATTAAAATACAGACTTGGTATATTATCGAGCCTGTATTTTACATTTTCTGTGTGGTAGACTTGGTGTAAATATGAAAATTATTCTCGGTTCGCAATCTAGGTTTAGGGCGCAGGCGCTCCGAGAGGCGGGGATTGAGGTTGATGAGTGTATTAGTCCGGGGATTGATGAAAAAGCGATACGATGTGATGACCCGGAGAAGTTGGTGTTGGCTTTGGCGAAGGCTAAAGCTGAGGCGATAGTCGATAAGATTGATGGGCCGGCGATTTTGATTACAGCGGATCAAGTGGTGGTTTGTAATGGCGAGATGAGAGAAAAGCCGCAGAGTAGGGAAGAGGCGACGCGATTCTTAGCCTCTTACGTTGACCATCCGGCAGAAATTATTAACGGCATCATGGTGACTAATACGGCGACCGGAGCTATGGCCTCGGGTATCGATATAGCGAGCGTTCAATATAACAAGAGCTTGCTAGATGAGACTGAGATGATCGTCGACAACTCTTTTGCGATGGAAAGTGCCGGGGGATTGGTGGTGGAGAACCCACTCATGAAAAAGCATGAGGTGCAGCGTGAAAGAACGGTGGACAGTTTCTTTGGCATGCCGATTGATCTGGTGAAGAGGTTGATTGAGGAGGTGAGATAGTATTTGAAGTTAAAACAAAAACGTTACACCGAAGTGGTGTAACGTTTTGTGTTTATTGGCGTCAATTATTTCTTGAGGGCTAGGTTGAGCTTGGCGGCCAAGCGGGACTTGGTGCGGGAAGCTTTGTTAGCAGCGATTACATTCTTAGAGGCTGCTTTGTCCAAAGCCTGGGTCAAGTTCTGGTAGATGGTCTTAGCATCGACGGCTTTACCAGCTTCCAAGGCTTTGCGGAATTGGCGCTTCAAGCTATCGACAAGGCCCTTGCGGACGGCGTTACGCTCGGCGCGCTTGTTGGCTTGGCGGAGAGCTTTGATGGCATTCTGTAGGTTTGGCATAGAGACAACGGATTTCCCATTTGGCCTATTTTCGACTCACATCAGCGCAAACTCCTTCATCTTAGCAGTAACTAAGCCTCAGGAGCTTTGCTCGATGTTCATCGAAACTAGTCTCAAATGTGAAAATCCTGGTACAAATAAGGTTATCAAGATTGTGCGAAGTGTAGCGGAATGGAGGAAAATCGTCAAGCAGAGGGGGCGTTTTGCAGGCTAAATAGCTAGCATTTCGGCGACAAGTCGGTCCACAGCCAGGCCAGCGTCGAGGCCGCCTGTTTTGGCGTCGTGGTCGAGTTTAACGAGGAGCTGATGGAGATTGAGGAGCTGGAGGAGGGTGAAGCGCTTGGCTTGGGAGGTAGCCTTGCCGGCCACAAAGGGGTGTAAAGATAGGCGTTTAGCGACGTCGGCGGCAGCACCTGGCTCGTCCGCGAGGAGGACGCAGATTTGGAGGAGAATGCGAATTTGGCGAGCGAGCATGGTTAAGAGGTAGAAGTCGACGGAACCAGCGGCCCGTTCAGTAGCCAGCAGGCGGAGGGCGTTTTTAGCGTCTCGTTGGCTAATAGCATCCACGAAGGCGAAAATGTTGGACTCGCTGGAGCTTTGGACGAGTAGGTCGAGCATGGTGGTGGTGATAGCCGCACCGTTGGCGTAGGCGACCACTTTGGCCAACTCGTTTTGCAGCTGCCAGGCGTCGTCACCAACACGGGTGGCGAGATCTGTAGCCACTGATAAGCTGAGTTGAGCACCTTGTTTTTTGGCCTCGTCGATAAGCCAGGAATAAAGAGCTGCTCCTTCACGTTTAACTTCGGCGTAGGTGTGAACCTCGGCACCATCTTTAAGGCGCTTGAAGAGCTCGTGTTTCTCGACTTTGGTTGGGTCGAGGTTATCAACGAGGACAAGAATGGTTGACGAGGGGGTTTTAGCGAGGCCATCGGCCCACATAATAGCGTCGTCCTTTTTGAGGCCGTCCATGAGATTGTGGACGATGACCATGCGCTTCTCACTGAGAAATGGTGAGCTCATGACAGCCTGGAGCACGTCGGGGTAAGTTAAAGCCCCCACCAACTCCCCCATAGCTGGGGGAGAGTTGTAAAAAGAGGCTAGATTGAGGCCGGTAGTATCAAATTTAGTGGTAAATTGGGTGGTTAATTGCAAAAGTTTTGTTTTGAGACGAGGGCCGTCGTCGCCGTAGATAAAGATGATCATAGCTCGCTTATGGTAGACGATTTTGGGAGAAAAAGCGAAGGCCCCAGGTCCAGAGGACGAGGGGCCGACACGACAACGGGTAGAGCACGAGTGATCAAGCGGCGACCTGCACCGTGAGCTTGTGCCGGGGCCGAAAGGTCCAGAAGGATTGAAAGGGCTCGTTCTCTTTGGTGGGGATGGCGGGAGAGGAAGAGAAGTAGAACTTGTCGCTAAAATTCCAACCCAGCTGACGCAACATGGTTTCGTGAATGTGGCGATCCTCTTCATCCTTGTAGCTGACACGAAGGACGAAACCTTCACCCGCTTCAAGTTTGCGCAGATAGTATTCGAAGATCTCGAGGCTACCGAAGACGTGGGTGACCGTCGGGCGATGGCAGACCCGGAGGATATACTCGGGGCTGAAGAGTGGGCTGGGCTTGGACATGAGAGACTCCGGGTTTGCTGGGGGACGGCCAGGATTGGCACGATGGGAGCAAAACGTGGCTAAAGTCTGCCATAAATTGCTGAGTTTGTAAAGATGCTGAGGGCTGTGAAAAATATGTGGACAAAACACAAGGACGACATCGAAAGTCGTCCTTGGCCTGCAAACATTGATTAGGACGACTCCCGAAGTCGTCCTTTGAGTTATTTTAGATCTCCCCAGTTAGTGCCGGTTTCCACGTCGACCAAGAGAGGGACGTCGAGGGTGATGACTGAGGTCATGATTTCTTGAACTTTTTGCGAGACTACGGGGACGTCGACTAGGTCCGCTTCCAGGACAAGTTCGTCGTGAACCTGGAGGAGAAGCGTCGCTGTGAGGCCAGAGGTGGTGAGCCAATCTTGTACACGACGCATGGCGATTTTGATGATATCGGCTTGCGTGCCCTGAGCTGGCATGTTGATAGCCATTCGTTCGGCCATGGCGACCAGCTGGGGCATATTGCCGTTGATTTCTGGCAGATAACGACGGCGGCCGTAGAGAGTTTCCACGTATTCGTCGGCGTGGGCCTTGGCCTTCATGGCATCTATGAAGCCACGAATGCCGGGGTGGGCTTGGAAGTAGAGGTCTATAAACCCTTTCGCTTCTTCGAAGCTCACCTTCGATGAACGTGCTAAGGCGCGGGCACCGATGCCATAGAGAATGCCGAAGTTGATAGCTTTAGCGGCGTAACGCTGTTCTTTGGTCACCTCGGCCTCGGGGATGCCCCACATTTCGGCAGCGGTGCGTTTGTGAATGTCGGCGTTGTCCCGGAAGGCGGTGATGAAACCCGTGTCCTTAGCGAGAACAGCAGCCAAGCGTAATTCGATTTGCGAATAGTCGGCGCTGACGAGGATACGACCGGCAGGGGCAACGAAGGCTTTGCGGATTTCACGGCCGAGCTCGGAACGAACAGGAATATTCTGCAGATTCGGGTTTGATGATGAGAGACGACCGGTGGCGGCGATACACTGGTTGAACTCGGCGTGAATACGACCGTCGGCACCAACGAGGAGAGGAAGGGAATCGGCGTAGGTGTTTTTGAGCTTGGCGATTTCGCGGTACTCGCCGATGAGGGCGACGATAGGGTGAAGAGCGGTTATTTTTTCGAGTTCGGGGGCGGCAGTACTGAAGCCGCTCTTGGTTTTTTTGATGCCTTTGGTGGGAATAGCGAGGTCGACGTAGAGAATGTCGGCTAACTGCGAAGGGGACTGGATGTTGAATTCTTTCCCGGCCGCGGCGTAGATCTTGGTGGTTAAGTTGGCGAGAGTAATGGCGAATTTTTTGGAGAGTTCTTGCAGAATGGAGCTATCCACGGCGATACCGGTGTGCTCCATTTGGAAGAGGACGCCGATGAGCGGCATTTCTATCTCGGTGGAGAGTTTAGTCATGCCAACGTGGGCGAGCTTGGCTTGGAGAGCGATCGACAAGGTGAGAAGAATACTGAGGGTCGAGACAACGTCGTCAGTCAGCTCGGAGTGCAGAGTTTCGCGGACAATGTCGGCGAAGGCCATGGCTCGTTCGCCGGAAGAGAGGAGGTAGGCAGCAACCATGGTGTCAAAACAAGGACGATTGAGTGCTGAGGTGACGTCGACGCTGGCCTTGGCGAAAGTGTGCCAGATAGCCTTGAGGTCGTGGGCGATGATGAGATTGGCGGTCGATAATAGTTTGACGATGTCAGCCATGACTTCTGGGGTCGGCGATTCGGCAATGAAGGTGGTTTCGCCGTCGGTGAGGGCAATGCTTGCGAGGCCGCCGGTGCTGAAGAGATCTTGTTGGATTTTGTTGGTGAGGAGAATGGCGAGTTTTTCGGTTTTAAGATCGGAAAGTGCGCCGAGTTTGGCGAGCGAAGTTTTTGGCGCACGAACTATTGCTGGCACCTTAACGGCCCCCTCCAACTCCCCCATGGCTGGGGGAGGGCTTATGGGTTCGGCTGTGGCTGGGAGGTACTTTTTGAGGATGGTGTGGAACTCGAGATCTTGGAGAAGGGGAATGAGATCATCGAGGTGTGGAGGTTGAACGACGGCCTGAGTGACGTCGAAATTGTCGAGTGGGACGTTGCGGACGATGGTGACGAGGCGCTTCATTTGTTTGGCCACGTCCTGCTTGCCGGTGAGCTTCTTAGCGTACTTGGAAGGAACCATGCCGGTCTCGAGATTGGCGAAGATACCGTCGACCGTGCCGAATTGCTGGATGAGTTCGAGGGCGGACTTTTCACCAATGCCAGCTACACCAGGGAGATTGTCGGAATGGTCGCCGATGAGTGTTTTGTAGTCGATAAGTTGGTTAGGTCGGAGGTGATAGCGAGCCTCCACCGCAGCAGTGTCGTAAAGCGTGGTTTGGGAGAGGCCTTTGACGAAGAAGACGACGTGCGTGGTGTCGTCGACTAGCTGGAGAGCATCAAGGTCGCCGGTGACGATAAGGGTCTTGATACCGAGTGGTTTGTTGAGCGTAGCGATGGTGCCCAAAATGTCGTCGCCTTCAAAGCCGGGGACCGAAAGTGATGGGAGGTGATAGGCTTTGAGAACCTCTTGAATCATGGGGATTTGAGCGTAGAGTTCTGGGGCCTTTTTTTCGCGCTGTGACTTGTATTCAACGTATTCGTCATGACGGAAGGTTTTGCCAGGCAAGTCCCAGGCGACGGCCATGTAGTCGGGCTTAAGTTGACTGAGCATTTTTTCAATAACCATGATGAAGCCGTAAACAGCGTTGACTACGCGGCCGTCTTTGGTGGTGAGTGGTGGAATGGCGTGCCAAGCGCGATGGAGCAGGGCATTGCCGTCGAGAATAAGGAAAGTTTTGGCGGGAGAAGATGATGTCATAATGGCTTAAGTGTACAGGCCAAAGTAGTAAAAAAGAAGAGCGCCAGCCCGAGAGTCTCGGACTGGCGCAGGGTGACCCGCGAGGGGATCGGGTGGACTAGTCCTCGTCGTCGATGGAGGCGAGCTCGGTCTGTTCAGCGAGGGCGTCGACCTCGGGGTCGTCATCCAGCGCTGCGAAGTGTGCCTCGGCGGCGATCTGGACGCGGGCGAAGAGGTCTTCGTCGTCGATGGGGGCGAAGGACTCGCCGCCGTCTTCGTCCGCCTCGTAGTGGAAGAGGAAGACTTCGGTGGGGGCGTCGGGGTCCTCGTCTTCCTCAGCCGGGGTGAGGGCTGCGAACTGGCCTGCATCGGGGTCGCCCTCCAAGCTGATGACGCCGAGGAAGCGGAAGTCCTGATCGTTGCCGTCCGCGTCCATGAGGGTGACAATGTCGGAGTCTTCATCCTCGGCATCGCCGTCGAACTCGGTGTCGTCGCCGTTCGGGGCGAGCATGTCGTCCGGATTTTCATCGAGAGGGAGAGGACTGGAGTGGGTGGGCATGGTGTCACTTTGTGGCTAGGGGTTGAAAACTCAGGAGATCTGAGTCGGGCAGAGCTTACACTATAGGCTAGAAAAAGGCTAGGGTTGGGGCGTAAAAGAAAAGCCCCTTCCCGACAGACGTCGGAGAGGAGCAGAAGACGGGCTAGCCGAAGGTGCGCGCGGTGAGATTTGGAGTACAGGCGTTCAGGTAGGTACGGTCGGGGTGCGGCAAGGGCTGATCCGTCGCATCGAGCGGGCCCGGCGTATTGCTGACTGGTGGCAACGGGAGACTGGCCGGCGGCGGCACATAGCGAACGCTGCCTTGGTCGTGATCAGGATCGCGGCGGAGCAGTACCAGACCGCCCGATTGCTGACCCGACTCGTCAACCCGCGGCACCTCGAGCTCGTGGTCGTCCACGCTGAAGGTGGTGAGCACGGGTTCAGCGAGGCTGATGTCGCCGCAGGTCAAGCGCCTGCCAGACTCGAGCCGGCGACGCTTGCCAAGCGACAGAGGTGCCTGCCCGGTGACAATGCGCCGGATGAAGCTGTCGATGCCGACGAGGCCGACGTAACCCTGGTGTTGCACGGTCAGCTTGTCGTGACCAGCTAAGAAGGCGGCGAATCCGCCCTCAATCTGGTAGCGGTGCGTCATGACGCCGTTCATGTCCGTGACGTAAAGGACGCCGACGGTCGTGAAGGTAGTGTCGACCAACGCCGTGGTAGCAACGTGGGCACCGGGATCCGGCAACCAAGCGTGGTACAAGGCGGCCTCGAGGACGGCAACTCGGTGATGTAACGTCTCGCCGTCGTCCTGCTGAATGGACAGGTAGTAGCGTGAGCCGTTGTGGACGGTGAGGAAGGCCGCGTAGCAACGCTCGACGTAGTGGTTCACCGTGGGGAAGGCGGTGTGGGTGGTGGAGAAGATGGTGTTGCCATCGTGATCGACGGCGAAGTAGGTGACTTCGTCCAGGTTGGGGCGGTGGCTGGGGTCGACGTTGTGCTGATTCAAGAGCATGCGGTTCTGCCTGGAATTGCGCACGAGGTCGATGAGGAACAGGAGGTGGAGGCCGTGAAGGTGCATGGTAGGTTCCTGGGTGTGGGGTTGAGCTGCCAGAATATGCCTTAGGTTAGGTGATAAGTCAATTAATTTTGGCCCGGAGGTTTGCTATTTGCGACAAAAACGGCTATATTTCTGGCGTTCGAAGTGCGTGTTCCAGTAGCTCAGTTGGATAGAGCAGGGGACTTCTAAGCCCAAGGTCGATGGTTCGATTCCATCCTGGAACAGAGAAAACACCGTATCGGAGTGATACGGTGGTTTTTGTTATTAGTAAATAGGTGCCTCTGGCTTGCTAATTTAATGGTTTTCGGTTATTATTTTCCCGCAAACGAGCATGGTGCCTATAGCACAGTGGTTAGTGCACCGGGTTGTGGTCCCGGCTACGAGGGTCCGATTCCCTCTAGGCACCCCAGCAGGAGACCCTCGATTTATTTCGAGGGTTTTTGCTATTCTGGGAGGTGGTCAAAGGCAAAGAGGAAGAATTTGAGAAAGGCGGCGGCGATAGTGGGAGATTCGAGAATGATGGAGTAGGTGGTACCTTCGCGGAGAGCAAAGAAGACGATTTTATGGCCGTAAATGTCCATGGCGCATTCAAAGAGATACGGCTCGGGCATGAACTTTACTTGGCGATTATGCCCTTCGTAGAAAGCCCGGCGTTCGCGCGATGACTCCGGCAGAATCATTTTTGTGGTTACGCCAAGCTCTTCACGACGCTTAACCCAAGAGTGATAATACCTAGGCAAAGCATCCATAACATCAGGAAAAGCGGCAGCATAAAGAATGCGCTGGTCTGTTTGCTCAAGAGTATCCAGGATGTCCTCAAAAGCCAGCTTCATGCCCTGTGTACCAGTGAACATTTTGACGGATGGCTGAACGTCTGTGCCGAGGGATAAGGCCTGTAAAGACGGGAGAATTTCATTGATGATTTCTTGTTTGTGTTGAAGTATAGTGAGGATTTGCTTGGGATTCTCGGGTGTAAAATACTGCACGTTATTTTTGCGAAAAGCAGTAACTAGGCCCTGAACTTTGAGAGATTCGAGGGTGGTATAAGTGGTCGTGCGAGGAATACCGGAGTGTTTAGCGATTTCGAAGACGGTACCTTCCAGGATTTTTAGGAGGCAAACGTAGATTTTAGCCTCGTTGGTGGAGAGGCCCAAACGAGTGAGAGAGGTGATTGTATTCATACTGTCCGTTATTTAGACAACAGTAGTGTAGCATATTAGCTAACTAACACAAGCTATTTGGTAATTTACTATAATTTAGTGTCTTTTTTCTGGACAAAAGTCCGCTTTTAGGATATTATGGTTACAGCCTGGGGATAGCAACCGGGCCCGAGTTACACAACAAATAACCGACCTAGGAGGTCACCATGGACTGCAAGCCTATTAGCTTTTCAGGGACAGAAATGAAGGTCGAGCTCACGAACCTCTGCAGCGACGGGCGCTGCACGTTCTGCAGCCCGACCATTCGGCCGGTCGTTATCGAGGCGGGACAAGAGGCTTTCCTGCAGCGGTTCGAGGACAACCTCGACATCTACCTCGAGAACGGTGGCCGCAAGGTCATCTTGACCGGGGGTGGGGAGCCCACCGACGCGCCCGGGAAGTTGTTCGGATCGCTGCGGATCGTGCGGGAGCGGACCGAGGCGCGCGGGGTGGAGCTGGAGCTCCTGGCGGTGTACACGAACGCCGTTAAACTTCTTCGGCCGATCATGGGCTGCGGCGGGCAGACGTTCCTTGACCGGCTGGCTGAGATGGGGCTCAAGGATATCAACCTCTCCGTACACGGCCTGACGCGCGAGCAGAAGGAGGTGATCAGTGGTCCCGCGATGGCCGATGTAGACTTCGAGACGTTAATCCCCGCGATTGTCCGTAAGGGCATGCGGGTGATGACGCGGACGGTGTTGGCTGACGGGTTCATCGATTCTGTGCAACAGGTCGAGGAGTTTGTCAGCTGGGCCGCCCGTCTCGGCGTCGGGATCTGTTACTTCAGTGACATGTTTAGTCTGCCAATTAGAAATGAGCAGACCACACCTGGCAGTCAGGAAGTCATGAAGTGGACAGATGACCACCGAGCCCAGTTCGACGAGCTGGTGGCCGACGTGATGAAGAGCAACGCTTTCACGTTTGTGTCGGAATTTGCACGTCACAACGCCCAAGGGCGGACGTTCGAGTTCAAACACTGCGAGAGCGGGATCCGAGTCATGCTCGGCGACCTCGCGATTGGGAACGAGTCTGAGACCGAAGCAACGTACGGCTACATGAAGCCGGACGGGTCGATGGACACGCACAATAATGCGAGGGACACCAGCCACCGCCAATTCGTGTCGCCGGAGGAAACGAAGGCATACTTGCAGATGTACCGCCCTGGGCGTGATGATCTGTAGGCAGATGCCAGTTTCCAACCTCTCCCGCGATGATAGGGTTCGCGGGACCAAGAGTGCACCAACCCTAACGTTGCCCCGATTCTACGCTTGCACAGCGTGGATCGGGGCTTCTTCTTTTAAGCATTAATAAAATTAGAACTTATATTCCTGGCCGAGGGTGAAGAGAGTGTCGAAAGTAGCCTTAAAAGAGTCGGCGATGCCGGCGTGTTTGATGGTGACGACCAAGTTGGTTTGCGGGAAGAGGTAGGCGAGGGTGCTGCCGTACATAATAGTGAGGCCCTGGAAGGGTAGGGCTGATTCTGGATAGGTGCGGACACTCATTTCGCGCTGGTGGAGTAAGACGAGGTTGGTGGGCGAGATGAGGGTGTTGGGGATTTGGGTGGCTTCAGCAGTGAGGATGAGTTTAGTGGCTATTTTGCGGGCGATGATTTTGGAGAAGAAGTTAGTAGTTTCGGTGTTGCTTAAGAGAGTCAGCTCGCTATTTAATGCTGTCGCTCCTTCGATGACGTAGAAAGTTGAACCTTCAGGGAGAGAAGAGATTTCATCATAAACTTTGAAGTAGCCGGCCCGCGATTCGCTAACTTGGACGCGGGGGGCGTCGACTTCGATGGTTTGGAGGGCTTCGAGCTGGGGGACGAGGCTCTTAAAGTCTGTAGTTAAGCGGTCGAAACGAGCGGCAAGATCGGCTGGTGGAATGGCGGTGTAGAGTAGAGTGCGGCCGTGATTGGATTCGATAACTAACTCTTTAGCTAGGAGTTTTTTGAGGTGAAAGTGCGTGGCGGTGCGGTTTTTTTTAATTTTACTGGCAATTTCTGACACGGCGGCGGTGCCGAGTTTAAGCAAAGCTAAGTAAATATCGGCTTCGTCGGGCGTGACGGAGAAGTAGCTTAAGAGTTCTTTGGGATTGGTCATATAAGTCATCTTAGCCAAAAATGACCATGTTGTCAATTATTTTTATCAGCAGATAATGCTTTGTTTGTTGATTATTTGAGTTTTGTTGGGAGTTATGCACATATTAGTTGACGAAAGAGGTAAAAAATGGTATTGTATTTAGTCGAGCAGGGATTGGCCCGGTTCGACAAGTTACACAAAGACTCAGGAGGCCACCATGGCAACGATTCATGAATGTAGCAGCAATAGTGGCTACTCAAACAATGTGATCAAGACTGCCAACGATATCGCAGACCGATATAAGGATGAACTTAAAACGCAGGAGCTGCCTGATGGACTGATCACCGAAATACCCTCAAAGGGCATGTGGGACAACAGCGGGTATCCCTGGCGATACCTCGATGTAGGAGAAAAGAAGATCGAACTCAGGTTCGGTGAGATGCCAGCTCTGTGGTGGGATGTCATGGTTGAAGAAAATGGCGAGATTGGGCGGTGTTGCTGTTCAGGACAATTAATCACCATGACGGTCAACAAACAATTATTCCCAAACGCAGTCTGGGAAGCCTGCCTGAGGAGGTCGTGCCGTTCTACCCCAGTGATTTTTTTCGGCACGGAGTGACGTATAGTTGGACCTCTAGTAGATGGGGGTTTAAGTCCGAAGTTTCAGCCTTTCGTAAAAAACTGGCCGAAGAACTCATGCGAGATCTGTAACAACTTTCCTGGCGTGAGTCGAGACAGCACTCGTCTCTTCTCGCGCCCAGCATCGAGACGCCGAACGGTTCGGCGGATCGACACTGAAACAACAACGACAGCAACCAAACTACGGAGTTCACAATGAACGTCGCATTCGTTTCTCCCCTGCGCCAGGTCGATGCCATCCATGAGCCGCCCCGTGGCGGAGTGCAGATTGGTCCGGCCTTGATGGCCTCGCTACTTTTCAATAAGGGCTGGAAGGTCCACTTCCTGGACGAGTCCGTCCACAACGGTGGCTGGCAACGGCGTGAGCTCTGCGTTCGCACGCTGTGGCCAGGTCAGCGCGGCATCCACGAGGAAGCCCTCAACCGGACGTGGGGGGAAGTGCATGAGGAGAAGATGTACGACTTCCACAAGCTGTCGTCGACTGACTTCATCAAGAAGTACTCGGCGTTCAGGGAAGATGGCAGCGTGCAGCGCATCATCGCGCGGATCGGCATCCCCGAGGAGGAGACGATTGAGTACCTGCGCCGGCACCACATCGAGGCCGTGGGTATTCCGCTCGCGGCGTCCGCCAACTACTTGGCTGCGACCTCGCTCGGCGCGCGGATCAAGCGGGAATTGCCGCACGTCCGCGTTGTCATGGGCGGTCAGCACATCACGGCCGATCCCGTGAAATTCGTGCGGGACAACCCGTGGGTCGACCACGTGGCAGAGGGAGATGCAATCACGACCATTGAGGCCATGATGGCCGGTCGACTGAAGGACAAGATCGTGCCAGGGGGCTTCCAGAAGATGGAGGCGTACCCGGTCATGAACTGCGACCTCTTGGCCGACGCTGGCTACTCCACCCCGCCGACGCACAACTTCCCCTCGGGGTTGAAGTCGATTGACTGGATGGCCAGCCGTGGGTGCTACCGTCATTGCGAATTCTGCTTTGCCGGGCGTCCGGAACAGAAAGTCACGCAGTCAGGTTGGGACAAGATCCGGCAGCAGCTCGACCACTTTGTGGCCTGCGGCTACCAGGAGATCGTGCTGCAAGACGACGCGATTCTCTCCCGCCCGAAGGAGTTCTTCATTCCCTTGCTCGGGGAGATGAAGCAGCGGGGACTTTCGTGGTCCGACAACGGAGGCGTCGAGTTCGAGAGCCTGTCGGATGAGGTCACTGCGGCTATCATGGCGTACAACGACGGTAGGCCGGGCAAGTGTTTCTCACTGTATGTGCCGTTTAATCCGCGGCAGGGAAACGAGAAGCAGAGCTCAGCAGGGTCGATGACCACGAAGTACGAGAACAGCAAGGAGAACCTGAAAAAGCTGCGCTCGGCGAAAGTGTACGTGTTGACGAGCATCATGGTCGGTACGCCAGACCAGACACACGAGACGTTCGCGGAAGACATGGCTGCTTCCAGGAAGTTGATTGTGGACGGGTACCTCGACACGGCGCTGCCATTGTCCGCCACCATGCTGCCCGGCACCAGGTGGTTCGAACGCAACGGCCACAACATCGTCCACCCGGACGACTGGGCAGGCTACAACCTGTTCAGCACCCACCACAACACCAACGACATGACTGCTCGTAAGATCGAGGAGGGCATGATCCGGTGGGTGAAGGAGTCGTCCGATGTGCAGACGATTGAGGCTTGGCAGTGTGCTTTTGCGTAAACAATTCAACAACTGAGGAGGAGACAACTATCGAGTAAAACTTCACTACGGCAACTCGCCGCCCACACTGAGCCGCTTGCTCAGGTGGGCGGTTCTTTGTTTGGATGGAGATGTTTATTTGGCTTATTTTGGCCTGGTCTTGCGCTTCATTGTGCAATATTGTACAATTTGTACATATGCAGGTTATTACTACTACTGAGGCTCGAAAGAATATTAAGCAGGTGATTGACCGTGTAAAAATGCACGGAGAAGTTTTTGGAATTGGTCGACGTAATTCTATTGATGCCATTGTCATTCAATTTCCCAATCATTACAATAAAAATTTGAACGAGATTACAAATATTAATGCTTTGTCGCGGAGTTTTGATTTCCTAAACGAGGAACCAGATCTATATTCAGTAGCTGATCTTAAGAAAAGCTATGTCTAAAGGAGATATTGTCTTAATACCGTTTCCTTTTAGCGACCTGTCTGGCCATAAAGTACGGCCCGGCTTGGTGCTCTATGAACAAAAAGGCGGTGAGGATTTCATTGTGGTATTCATTTCATCCGTCAAACAGGCCAAATTGGGTAATTTTGATGTTCGGATTAAGGCTAGTCAAACTAATGGCCTGAAGGCTGACTCATTTATTAGGACGGATAAGATTGCTACTTTACAGAAAAAGATTGTGTTGGGAGAACTTGGTAAATTAGAGACTACTGCTTATAAGTTAGTGAAAGATAAGTTAAGAAAAATACTAGCTATTTAATCGTGAACCAGAGATAGTAAAAGTGCAAAGGACGACGTCGAACGTCGTCCTTATCAATGTTTGCAGGCCCAGGACGACTCCCGAAGTCGTCCTGAGAGTTTATGCACTTTGTGTCCACAGTGCGGCGAAGATGCTGCGGAGCATGGCCACGATGTATTCATCTTCCACGAGGACGGCGAGGGGGGCTTTGGGCTGCCAGATGATTACCTTGTTGGCGTAGAGCATGAAGCCGGTGACGAAGGGGAGGGTGCCTTGGAAGATGCGCGTGGTGCGCATTTGGAGTTTGTCGTTTTGAACGAGCGTGGCAGCGTCGGCGCCGGGGGTGAGGAGGGAATTCATGTGAATGTTTTTGCTGGTGCGGAGGCGGATCCATTCGAGTTCGGTTTCCCAGGAGATGAGGCCGATGAAAGCGTCGGCGGAACCAAAGAAGTCGATTTTATCTTTAGCTTCGTCCAGAACTTTAAAGAAAATTTTATTCCACTGGTCCTCCCCCTCGTAAACTTTGATTTTGGTGGGGGTTTCGCCTTGATGGTAGAGCGCGAGCAGGTCTGGCATGGAACCGACGAGGGTTTGGTCCAAGCTGGCCATGGCTTCGCGTTTACGGCGTAATAGTTCCAGGACGACGGTTGGCGGCTCCACTACAAAAGTGCGAGATTGCTTTTTACGTTCGGAAAACTTAGTTAAACCGTGCTTTTCCAGCCCGGCAATGACTTTGTAGACGTTGGGCCTGGGCATGCTGAGATGCTCGGCTAAAGAGACGATGGTGACGGAGCCGAGGGTTAAGGAGGTGAGGTAGAGGTTGGCTTCGCTCTCGGTGAGACCGAGTTCCTTGAGGGAAGTGTAAAGATTTTGTTTCACCTCGGTGTTGGTAATCATAGGGATTTTGCGCTTATTTGTGTAACTAGCGTATATTTTTATTATACATCAGGCCAAATTATAGTGCAATTACATTGACTTTTACGTATAATTATGATATTCTACTTGGTCAGTGACGTTTTTTGATCTGACATGTTTGCGGCTAATAATGAGAAGAATTTGCTATGAAGAAGTTTAAGAAAGTGGTGATACTCGATACTGTCATATTTTACCCGGAGCATCGTGCGCTGTTGAATAAACTGGCGGAGGAGGTGTTGGAGTTTCCGTCGAGTTTGCCAGAGAGATTAGAACAGCAATTTAGTGAACAGCCAGAGTTGTTTGCCGAGACTAAGTGTTACACCGAGCTCGGCGCGAATAATACGCCGCTGCAGTTGTTGATGAATCGGGTGGAGGGAGCTGAGGTGATTGTTAGTTGCTGGACGAATATTCCGGATGAGATATTAAGATTGAACCCGCAATTAAAGCTGGTTATTTTTTGGACGCATGAAAAGGAGCACAGGATTAACGTCGACCTCGCTCGCGAGTTGGGAATTGAGGTGAAGAATATTCCTGACTATGGCACGGAAGCGGTGGCTGAAGTGGTGTTTGCTGGCATGTGGCAGTTATTGATGAGGAATTATGCGAGTGATGGCTCGGCTAGTAGTGAAGTGGGACTGGCAAATGCGATTTTGAATGACGTGTTTACTCGCATTCGAATGCTGCCTGAGAATGAGAAGAATACGAGGCTGGGAAAGTTCTCACATCACTTTCATAAGTTGGGGCAAGTTAAGTTCGACTTTGCTAAGAAGAGTTTAGAGCAGTTGATTCCAGAGAGGATGATTGAGCATAAGATGATTGGCCTGATGAATATTGAAAAGGCCGAGGAGACCGTGAAAGCTTTACGAACGTTTGGCGTCATCATCGAAGAGCGAAGCATTACCGACTTTACGCTAGCGTCGACCTATAAGTTTTTGGCGGAGAATGAACTCATCTACTATGATAAACGATTAACACCTGAAGCTGAGGTCACTAAGATAGAGAAGATGTGGCCTAGGAAGTTGGTCGACGTCAATTCTCTAGTAACGTCCGATTATGAATTCGCCGATAAGATTTTTGGACTCGTGGGACTAGGAAGGATTGGTGAGCAAGTGGCGAGGATGGCGAAGGGTTTAGGCTTCGAGGTTATCTACTATTCGAAGCGGCGAAATGAAGTAATCGAAGAGAGGCTCGGCATTAAATATAAAGAGATTAATGAACTAGCAAGAGTGAGTGATGTCATTTCACTTCATGTGCCAGCACATAAGGCAGAGAATGTGATCGATAAGAAGTTCATCGAGGCGATGAAGAACGTGGCGATGTTCATTAATACGGCGGATGGGAATGCCATCGACCAGACAGCGTTGACCGAGAGAATGACGAAGAAAGAAATATTCGCTTATCTCGACGTCTACCCAGGCTTGCCAAGGAAAGATATTTTAGGGCTACCGATGACGGATAAGAAAGACTGGAAGCTGCATAAAGAGTTGGCGAATAATGTGCTGGCTTACCGAGCAGGCTGGAAGACGCAGGAGTCGATCAAGGTGAAGACGTACAAGTTGCTGGGCGAGATGACGAGCTACTTAATGAACGATAAATAACCAATATGATTAACGAACAAGAAAAGACCACACGCACTAAGTTCAACTTCCTCAAGCAATATTACGATGAAACGTGGGACGAGGCGGCGCATACGCTGCACGTTGGTTTGTTTAAGAAGGAAACTGATTCGCTCCCCACGGCCTACAAACAGGCGACTGAACACTTGTTAGAAAATATTGAAACGATTGCGCCGATTAGTAAGAGCTCGACTGTGCTCGACGTTGGTTGTGGGACGGGCAAGACGCTTATTGAGCTGTGTGCAAAGTTCGGCTGTAGTGGCGTCGGCGTCGACCTGAGCGACGAGCAGATTAAGGACGCGAAGATTTATGTGCGTGAACTTAATGCTGAGCGCAAGGCTAAGAAGCTGCCAAAAGTTAAAGTGCAGTTTGTACGCGCTAGTGCTAGCGAACTGAGCCAAGTATTTCCGAAGAACGAGATGTTCACGCACGTCATTAGCCAGGACGCGATTATGCTCGTGGCCGACAAACAGGCATTATATGAAAATGTGTACCGCTTGTTAGCGCCAGGTGGCGTGTTCGCCTTGGCTGACTTTTTAGCGCAGGCGGCGCAGAGTGAGCTGACGTCGAATGAACATGACTTGGTGTATAAGATGGTTAACTGGAACGAGGGCTTCTCGTTTAAGGTGTACCAGCAGATTTTACAGGCGGTCGGCTTGAAGATAGTTAAGGCCGAACAGCGCGACCAAGATATGATTTGGACCTACGGCAAGCTAGCCAAGAAGATGAAGGCTTATGAGAACAAGATTGATGGCACTTACACGGAATTGAAGAACCGTTACGAGGGAATTGTCAGCGCGGTTGAGAACGACAAGATGGGTTGGGGCTTTTTCTTTGCCGAAAAGCCAGCCCGCAAGACAGCTTTGATTGCCGGCACTAAGACCAAGTCGATTGGCCGCTACGTCGCCGTCGCCTTACATAAGTTGGGCTATGAGATTTGGTTGTATGGCCGGACTGCTAAAAATGTCGACAAGGCTGGTTGGCACGAACGAGCTTGTGATATTTCAAGTGAGAAAAGTATTGCGAAGTTGCTAAACGAGGTGAAGAGTCTCGATTTGGTATTGATGATGGCGGACGCTGAGGGCGGACATGGAATATTGGATGGCAGGTACCCCGTTCTTTAAACACACTAATAACCTTTCAAAACAATAAATTAGTTGGGTATTAGGCGGTCATGAGGACTGCTATTTTGTTCTCTTGGTGAACCCTGTAAGTAACTGGTGGCATCTTGAGTGCGGTGTGGATTCTCCTTGTGTTGTAATAGTGTATCTGGCGGTGGACTGCTTCGGCAAGCTCGCCTAAGTCATGGAAACGAGTTGGATTGCCAAACTCGAGCTTGAAGCCGCTGTAGAACGACTCTTGGTAGCAGTTTTCCCAAGGGGATGATTTCTTGCTCTGTGAGGCCTTAGTGCCGTGGGCTGCCAGGAGTAGCTCGTAGCTGCCACTCACATATTCGCTACCCTGGTCCGAGTGGAAGATCTGGGGTGCCACTCCAGTTCTCCGTACAGCATCTAGGAAGGCCTCCGTAATGAGGGAGGTGGTGTGGTGGAGGCCAATGTGCCAGCCCACAATCTCTCGCGTAAAAACATCAAGCACAGTGGCTACATAAACGAAGCCATTATCCCAGGGAATGTAAGTGAAGTCGCCCGCGTAGAGCACGTTAGCTCGGATTGGGCAGATAGTTTTAGCGAGATTGGGTACTTTTGTTGGCAAATTGCCTCTGTCATCTCGCTTGGTTGGCCGACCCCGCAGGATACGAGGACGAAGATTGAACTTCTTCATGACTCGTCGGATACGCTTCTTGTTGAGCTTTAAAGCCATGGCAATCCTCTTGTGGCCGTAGGCTGGATGCTCTGTCTGGACGGCTAGGATGCGGTCTCTGAGAGCTTCGTCATCTTTGGGACGTTTAGGGCGGTAGTAGAGTGAAGAACGGCTAACACCGAGCTTTTTAGCTAGCTCGGCCTTGTTTTTACTGGCAGACATACGACGCCTAGCCTCTGTGATTTTTTTCCCCGCGACGTTTTTCTAACGTCAGCCAGCCGATTATTTCTTTAAGTTCAGTGTTTTCTCGCCGTAACTTAGCGACTTCAAGAGCACTGGTGCCAATATTATCTACTTGGCCTCGTAGCCAAGCATAAATGGTTTGAGTAGGTTTAGTATATTTAATGGCAGCGTCGGCCACACTTAGGCCGTCTTTAATAGCTGACAATATCTCGTTCTTAGTGCTCTGATCTGTATGGCGAGGCATATGGCATTGAATATGCCTTGAAACGAGACAATGTGTCTAGTTTGCGGGGTACCTGCCAGGAGGAGCTCGACCAAGATGGCATTAAGAGCTGCTTTGGCGCGAAGCTGGTGGGTAGTGTGCTCTTAACCAAGGCAATAGTGCAGAAATACACGAACCGCACCACACCGATTCAGATGATTTGGGGTGCTGGTTCACCAAACAATAAACCGAAGGATTTGATTCTGTATGGTTTGGTGAATTCTGGTCTCGGTTCGTTTGTAAACGAACTTAATCGGCACTACCACGATGTGGTCGAAGCGTTCTATCTGCCGTTTACCGTTATCTCACCGTCGACCCTGGGTGATGCTTACATTAAGAAAGTTGGACCGCAGCTGCAGAAAATGGCTAAGCACCCGAGTACTATCGTCGATACGATTATGGGTGTGATTGGGAAGCAGGTAATGCAGGGGGGGGGAATGATAGTGACCGATAAGGTAATATAACGAGATTGACAATTCCCACTGTTCATGGCATTATTTTGGGTCTGTTGAGCGGGAATCATCCTGCTCAGTGGACTCGAAACAACATGGAGTATTGAATGGAAAGCAACGAATATCCCTCCAAGGTCAGTGTCGTCACTGTCGCCATCATCTTCTTCCCCGAGCGCTTGCCGGAAACGGCGCGCGACGCCCTGGAAGGGCTCGAGACGAATCCGCGCCTGCGGTCGTTCTTCATCGCGAAGCCGGATGGGGAGATCGACTGGCAGCCGACGGCCGAGGAGGTGGCGAAGCTTGGAGAGGACTTCCTCGACAAGTTGTGCGACAGCATCCACACCTCGGAGAACAGCCAGAGCGATGCGTCCTGGTTCCTGGGTCTCGACCAGGCCGAGGGTGCGGCCTTCTGGAACCTGGACAAGGCGGGCAGGGTCGAAGCCAACCCGCACGACTTCAACGAGTTCCAGCTCGACATGAAGGTCGTCGTCCGCGACGGTGAAGGCCGCTCTCCGGACCACGATGACTTCGACCGGCTGTACTGGCAGGCACACCTGCTGCCGGCCGAGAACGAACCGCCGCACATCGTGATCCGTGGTCGGGTGATGAATGAGGCTCCCAAGTTCCTCAAGCTCACCTGAACGCCTGGCGATCCGAGTACCCCTCGGATCGTCGCCCTCCCAGAGTCGTTGATTAGGTCGACGCATCTGCAAGGATAAAACAAGAACTAAAAACTCCCGGCTGATCCGGAAGTTTTTGTTTTAGAGGCGCGTGATGTCACGGGGATAGAAGAGGTTCAGCGTCCACTCGAAGACAATGCGGAGGCGCTTTTTGTGGCTGGCAAATTTGAAGAGATAGACGGTGCGCCAAAGCCACCAGGTGAGGCGACCGCTCAAATTTATACGACCGATGGTGCCAGCGGCGAACCATTGACCGAGGGAGACGAAGGAGCCGCGGGAGTGATAGACAAATGGGAGGAGAGGACGGCTAGCCAGGAGGAGAACAATATTATTGGCCACGGAACGGCCTTGAGCAACAGCGACTTGGGCCAGCATGGGGAGGCCAGCAGCGGCGTCGCCGAGGATGACCAGCTCAGCTGGCTTTTTTGCTTGCGACCAAAGCTGAGCTTTGGCTACCTTGGTGCCAGAGCTATCAACAATCAATGGAAGGACTGCTTTAACGCCAGCGGTCCAGATAGTGAGGCCAGAGGGGATGCGCCAACCGTCGTTCATGTTGACGCCAGTTGCGTCGACCTCGCCGACTTGCACGCCCAAGCGGAGTTTGACGCCGAGCTTTTTTAAACGAGCTTCAGCCGCCTTACGAGTTGGCGGGGAGAACTGGGCGAGGAGTTCGGGACCAGCACTAACGAGCGTGACAGAAACTTCGTTATGCAGAATACAGCTATTTTTTTGGCAAAAATAGCGGCGGGCAATGTGAAAAGCAAATTCGGCGAGTTCGGCGGCGAGCTCGACACCGGTGGCACCAGCACCGACCACGACGAAGGAGAGGAGTTCCTTGCGTTCGGCAGCGGTAGTGACGAGTGAGGCGGTTTCGAAGGCGTCGATGATGCGAGCGCGGATGGCAGTGGCGTCGGCGAGAGTTTTGAGGGGGAGGGCAAACTCCGCGGCGCCTGGAGTATTGAAGTAGTTGGTGGTGGCACCAGTTGAGAGAACCAGGACGTCGTAGGGAATGGTGTGATGGCCGAGGAAGACGGCCTTCTTGTCGGCGTCGACCTTGGTGACCTCGCCTTGGATTATATTGAGGCCGGTGTGGGCGAAGACTTCACGGAGAGGCTCGGCAACGCTAGCGGCACTGAGACCGCCAGTTGCGACTTCGTGCAAGAGGGGAGTAAAGAGAAAATAGTTGGTGATGTTGATGAGCGTGACGGCGATTTTTCCTTGTTTGACTTGGCCACGCAGGCCCCAGGCGACCTCTAGCCCGCCGAACCCGCCGCCGACAATTACAATGTGAGGTTTTTTCATGTGGCGGGATTATACACTATGGAAATGCAAAGGACGACGTCTCGCGTCGTCCTGGGTGTTTGTCCACAGATTATCAACTGACCTCGGGTTTATCATGAAATTTGGTGTAAACGCGTTTGAGTTCCTTGTCTGTAATGTGGGTGTAGACCTGGGTGGTGACGATAGAAGAGTGACCGAGGAGGGATTGAACGGAGCGGATATCGGCACCGTTACGGAGGAGATCCGTGGCGAAGGTGTGGCGCAGGGTGTGGGGGGTGACACGTTTGGTGATGCCGGCGTTGCGGGCAAAGCCGTCAATTACGCGCTGCACGGAACGGGGGGTGAGGGCAGCGACACCACCTTTTTTAGCGCGGTCGTGGCGCACAAACATGAAGGGAGCGACGTCTTGACGGACGTCCAAGTACATTTTGAGACATTGTTTGGCGGCAGGTGAGAGGAAGACCACGCGGTGTTTGCTGCCTTTGCCTTTGATGGTGAATTCGTCGAGCTTGAGGTTGACCTGTTCGATGAGGAGGTTGGAAAGTTCGGAGACGCGGAGGCCAGAGGAGAAGAGAAGCTCGAGAATGGCCCGATCGCGGAGACCGACGAGTGAAGTGTCACGGGCGGCGAGGAGTAACATGCGCTTGAGCTCTTCCGCTTCGAGGAAGCTGACGTGGCGGCCTTCTTGTTTGGCCAGTTCGATTTTTTCGGGCGAGAGGGAAGCGATGTCGCGCTTGGCGAGGAACTTCAAGAATGAGCGCAGGGCGATGAGGTGGTAATTTTGTGTGGTTTTTTGGAGGTTGGCTTCTTCACGGCCAGCTAAGTCGCGGTTGAGGAAGAGGCGAAACTTGCGGACGACTTCCTGCGTGATGTCGCTCGGCTCGCTGATGGCCGACCAGTCGAGAAAACGGCGTAAATAAAAACAATAATTCTTAACCGTGAGCAAAGAGCGGCCACGTTCGATTTCTAAGTATTCTAAAAATTGTTGGAGATATTTGTCGATGAGTTTGGCCATACCAATGTATTATACGACACAGCTGGCTTGACGAACAGCTGACGATAACCGGCCTATTTGACACTAATAACGCGACACGTTACTATTACTTTACAAACTTCTGCCCAGCCTATGATTCAAAGTTTTGGTGACGAAGATACGGAAAATCTTTTTAATCATGATCGTGTAAAAAAATTAGAGCGATTTGAGCGTATTGCCTTGAGAAAACTGGCTATACTAGATGCCGCAGTTTCGTTAATCGATTTGATTAGTCCGCCAGGGAATAAATTGGAAAAGCTACAGGGCAAGCTTGTTGAATATCACAGTATCCGAATCAATGATCAATGGCGTATCTGCTTTATCTGGAAAAATGGCAATGCCTACGGCGCTAAAATAGTTGATTATCACTAAACTTCAATATGAAAAACAAACTAAAACCAATTCACCCAGGAGAAATTTTAAACGAAGAATTCCTCAAACCTCTGGCCCTAACTCAATATCGAATTGCTAAAGATATCAAGGTACCAGCCCGCCGCATCAACGAGATTGTCCATGGTAACCGCGCTATTTCTGCCGACACCGCCCTCCGTTTCGCCGCTTACTTCAACACTTCACCCGCTTTTTGGACCAACCTGCAATCTCGTCACGACCTTCTGGTCGAACAATCTCTCTCTGGCGCACGTATTAGCCGTGAGGTGCAACCTCATCAGCTAGTCTCGGCTTAATTAGATCGTGGTATCATGTAACCATCACTATGAAAAAGACCCTGCTGCAGATACGTCTGCAATGGGGGCTTTTTCTTGCTAAACGCGAAACCGGAGTCTGCACGCACGATGGCGGGCAAACTCCGGTTAGAGACGCTGGGCCACTTCGCGGGGAAGTGCCGAAGGTCAGGGGGTGGGCTGGGCGGCTGGGTCGATGACGGCGAACAGAGCATCGGGGGGGAACTTACTGCGTTCCTCGGCGTAGAAGCCGCTAATGGCTATTGGGCCTTCATGTTGATGACGGCAGACTAGCCCCAAAAGCATGTCACCGACCGATTCCTTGTGGAGGAAGTAGAGGCAGCCCGACGGACTAACCTTGAAAAAGGCTGCTTTGTTCTCTGGGCGCAGGAACCACTCGGCGCCGTGGGCACCAACGAGCTCGTACTCAGCCAACTCGTGCTCGATAACGTCGAGTCGAGTTTGCCTTTGTAGTAACTGGGTTGGTGCCGCCATGCCGATAACCCGACGCATGTCGAGCGTTGCCCCCTGGTACAGATTGGGCAGTTGCTTGCTCTGGGAATAGGTTCGTCTGTAATTGTAGAACGTGGGAGGAGTGCCGCTGCAGTCCACGATGAAATTGTGGATGTTGGGGGTGTTTTTGCTTGAGGACATGGGACTCCCGTGGGGTGTTGGAAAAGGTAAAACGACGTTGGAATCTCTATTTTTAGAGGGCAACGACAGGTTAGTGTAGCAGAAAATTGAGCTAAAGTCAACCTGGTTAATGCACAAAATGGCTAATGTTAGCTTATTTACCTGCTAATCTATTGACCAAGATAACTAATTCCGCTATTCTTGGCCTACTTAATCCAAGTCGTGGGTGGCGGTTAACCAGTTTGAGCACTGGGGTACTACTATCCTCGAGTGAACAATGTAGCTATGCTCAGCGCCAAACAGAAAGAGAACCTGATCAAAAAGTACGGTACGCACGCCAAGGACACAGGTTCCCCACAAGTGCAGATCGCCCTTTTGACCAAGGAAGTCGAAGAATTGACTAAGCACTTGAAGGATCACCGCAAGGACTTCAGCTCCCGCCGTGGTTTGATCAAGAAGGTGGCAGAACGCCGTCGCTTGATGAAGTACTTGGAACGTGAAGACGAGAAGGCTTACTTGGAACTTGTTGCCGATCTCGGCCTCAAGACACAACAGATCAAGTCCGCCAAATAATTCGATAGCGCCTCGCCCTATGACAGAGCGGGGTGCTGTTGTATACTAAGACTGCCTTTCATTATCATTTTTTAAAGAGTTTTTCTTTTATGTTAGATACTTCAAACCGCCGCGTGGGCGTGTTCATCGACATCCAGAACATGTACTACAGTGCCCGTAATTTGTACGGTAATAAAGTCAACTTTACGAACATCGTGACAGGCACGACTGGTAATCAGAAGCTTATTCGAGCGATTGCTTACTGCGTGTCAACCAAGACGGGTGACGAAACACCGTTCCTTGAGGCCTTGCATGGTGCGGGCATCGAGGTAATGACCAAGGAGTTGCTAGAATATGATTCTGGTCACAAGAAAGGCGACTGGGACGTGGGCATTACCATCGATATTATTCGTATGCTCGACATGTTGGACGTGGTGGTGCTCGTCAGCGGTGACGGCGACTATGTGCCGGTTGGCGAGTATGTGAAGGGACACGGACGAATTTTCCATGTAGCTTCTTTCCGCGAGTCAACGTCAACCAGACTGGTAGAATGCGCCGATATTTATACCAACTTGAGTGATGATACTGCTACTTTCCTGTTGCCGGGCAGCAATAAGCCAAGGCCAGCCAAGCCGGGCAGCTCGAGTATTGACCCAACGTCGACGGAAGATGAACCGAGTTTGACCGTCGACAAGAATGTGGTGAATGATGCGGAGAGGAAGCCACGAAGATACATTAGGAAGAGTTAGGAGATGAACGATGATGTAGAGCTATCGAGTCAGTTGATTCGATAGCTTCCATCACTTATTCATAACGTCTACTTTGCCATGTCGATAGAAGATGATATCCCATTTGGGATGTCGGCTGATATCGGTGTGGAGCAAAGAGGCACAATCTTATGGCGACGAACAAGTTCAGCATGGAGTACGGCGGTAAAACGCTGACGATTGAAACAGGTAAGATGGCGCAAGCAGCGAACGGTAGCTGTTTGGTGCAGTACGGTAACACGGTGGTATTGGCCACTGCGGTATTAGCTAAGGACAAGCGCCCAGGCCTTGGATTCTTCCCATTGATGGTGGAGTTTGAGGAGAAGTTGTACGCCGCTGGTCGCATTAAGGGTTCCCGTTTTATTAAGCGTGAGGGTCGCCCAACAGACGAAGCCGTGTTGAACGCTCGGTTTATTGACCGTGCGATTCGTCCGTTGTTTGATAAGCGGATTGAACACGACGTGCAGGTCATCGTGAGCGTACTAGCCTTTGACGGCGAGAACGACGCTGACGTACCAGGCCTAATTGCCGCTAGCTGTGCCTTACACATGAGCGACATCCCTTGGAATGGCCCGATTGCTGCCGCTCGTGTGAACGAAATTAACGGTGAGTTGATCATTAACGGAAGCTACGAACAACGCGGCATCAGCCAATTTGATATTGACGTAGCGGGAACACCTGAGAAGATTGTCATGATTGAAGCTGGCGCTAACCAGGTGGATGAGGAGACGGTCTTGAAGGCGTTCGAGTTTGGTAGTAAGGCGCTCGGCCCAGTTATTAAGTTGATTGAGGAGGTGCGCGCCGCTGTCGGTAAGGAGAAGAAAGATTTGTTTACGCCAGGAACTGAGGCCGAGAAGCTTGGTCACGCTAAACGTGAAGCCGTTAAAGAAATGGCGCTGACTTTCTTGGAACCAGTTATTCGCGAATTGTTCTTTGGCGCACCAAAGGCAAGTAAGACCGAACGGGCCGTAGCTCGCGACGAGGTTAAGCACCGCTTGGCTGAGTATTTAGTAGCTCAGGGAGTAGAGTCAGCGGAGGTTGGCTATGCTGGTAGCTTGGTTTATGGCGCGATTGAAGGTGTCATTACCAAGATGATTTTGGACGAGGGTAAGCGTGTTGACGGCCGGGCACTGAACGAGATTCGTCCGTTGTCGAGCGAGGTCGCAACATTGCCATGCGTCCATGGTTCGGCTCTCTTTATGCGTGGTGAAACACAAGTACTGTCCATCTGTACGCTTGGTGCGCCGGGCGACAAGCAGACACTCGACGGCATGGAATTAACTGGTGAGAAGCGCTTCATGCATCACTATAACTTCCCACCATTTTCAGTTGGTGAAGCTAAGCCACTCCGTGGGGCTAGCCGCCGCGATATTGGTCACGGTGCGCTCGCCGAAAAGGCATTGAACTTCATGATTCCGGAGAAGGAATTCTTCCCATACTCCATTCGCGTGGTGTCGGAAGTTTTGGGCAGCAACGGTAGCAGCTCCATGGGTTCCACTTGCGGCACAACGCTCGCTTTGATGGACGCTGGTGTGCCGATTGTGGCGCCAGTAGCTGGTATTGCTATGGGTTTGGCGAGTGACGGCAAGCGCAGCGTGGTGATTACGGACTTGCAGGACTTGGAAGATGGTGAGGGCGGCATGGACTTCAAGATTACGGGAACTGCTAAGGGTATTACGGCTATTCAGATGGACACGAAGACAGAAGGTTTGACCCGCGAGATTCTTGTGGAGGCTGTGCGTGGTGCCAAGGTGGCCCGCCTTCAAGTTTTGGACGTGATGTTGGCCGCACTGCCAGCTCCACGTAAAGAATTGTCGCCAAATGCTCCACGTATTTTGCAGCTGAAGATTAACCCAGAAAAGATTCGTGAGGTTATTGGCCCAGGCGGCAAGATGATCAACGAGATCATTGCCAAGACTGGTGTCAGCTCGATCGACATTGAACAGGACGGCTTGGTGATGATCACCGCGCTTGATGGCCCTTCTGGTGAAGCAGCGCTCAAGTGGGTGACTGACTTGACCCGCGAAGTGCAAGCTGGCGAATTGTTTGATGGTGAGGTGGTACGTTTGATGGAATTTGGCGCGTTTGTGCAGATTTTGCCAGGCAAGGATGGCTTGGTGCATATCTCCGAAATGGCTCCATGGCGCGTGGATAAGGTGACCGACATTGTGAAGGTAGGTGATAAGGTGAAGGTGAAGGTGATTGAAATTGACGAAAAGGGTCGCACCAACCTGAGCATGAAGCAGGCTGATGGTAACGTCTACCCAGAACGTCCAGCACCTACTGCAGCTCCTAAGAGCTAAAACTGTGACCGGCGCGCTCAATATTCCTTTGGAAGGACAAATAACAACCCGGCGTGATTACGCTCGGGTTGTTGCCCTTTATAGTGCGCTCGGCTTGGGCTTGGTACTGGCGGTGGTAGCTTGGCGGTTGCAGTACGTAGTATCGCCGACTCTGCGGTATCAACCGAAAGATACGGTGATGAGCGTGCATTTACTTGTGACGCCGAAGAATAAGCGGCTGATAACTGAGCACTTGCATGGCTTAGCGATACTGACAGGAGCGCCGGTCACGCTCGGTGAAATAATCGCTGAAAGCAAAAGGGAAGTGACCTTCGATATTAGCAACGACGGCTTAATTAGTTACGTTGTTGATACTAAACTGAGCGTAGAAGCGAGCGAGCGCTTGGCAGGCTTTGGCTATGTAGCTAGCATTCAAGGTCGTACAACGGTGATATCGAGGACTGGCGAGGAGATCATTGATACAGGAGCTCACGTGACGTTACGAGCCTTGTCGCCATTTTTTCAGGGTGAGGTGGTAACGTATGGCGAGCAGGCAGTGCGTGAATCGTTACACTTGAACGCTAAAGGCTTAATGATCCGAGGTACGGATGTGGCGGTCGATGACGCGACAATGCCGATGGTCAAGGCAGACGTTAAGGTTTTGGCCAATTTAACTATTCCGGCTAACTCTCTGCAGTTGCCGAGCGTCGTTGCGACGTTGCTGACAATTCCAGCTGATAGTCGGGCTTTAACCATGCTACTGACGAATGGTGGCTCGATTCTGCTAACCGAAGACGCGGAAGGGCTCGGCTACTATTTAAGTTTGGCACCTGGTGACATGACAGTGGACGAAGCAGCGAGCCTGGGTAAAGACATTATGAATAGAGTTAGTTTGGCTACGCTAGCGTGGACAACTGAGGATGGCTCTGTTTATAACGAGCTGCGAAGTGACCCAGCAAATATTACAACTGAGATTAAAGCTGAGGAAACTTACACTTTTATAACTTTAAGCAATAATACAGGTAAAACGCTACGGATCGCTAAGACGCCGAGTTTAATGACGATAGCTAATCGCGAGATTTCACTGGAAAGTGGAGCTAAGCCCGCCTCGACTTGTCTCGGAAATGCGCATACTTGGTTCGCTACATCGCTAATTACCGAGCAAGCGCCAATGTCACTCCTGAACAACAATCGTGCGGTTTCATTATTCTTAAAAAACTTTAGCGAAGTGGCTATAGATAACAATCAGACCAGACTTTGCTGGTAATAATGTGGGCGAGGGGGATAAGTGCCGTTATCCCCACAAGTTATCCACAGCCCTACACAGAATTAGTTCGGAAAGTTATCCACAAATAGAGTTTTTCTATATTTTGCAGGGCTTATAGTCTGTTTACAATAGGTGTTCAGGGAACTATAATATAAATGTGAACTCTTCACTTGTTCTTTCCACAAAACCTCTAAGCTCCGTGCGAAGCATCGTACGGCTGACATAGGGGAAATCCTCCGAAGCCCCCACAATTCAGCTTCGGGGGATACCTCACTACTTTACTCTCATACTATTGGTCGACTGGGCTCGCGTCTTGAATGCGTTCGGCACGCCAGGTAACCCTATCGGGGTAGAGTAGAACGTCAAAGCGTCTGACTGTCGACGCCGATCTGTGGCTGCGTTGCCCGGTGATGCCTTTCCCAAACGAAAGATATGACCTGGAAACCCAGCACCAGAGCCGGTGTCCATCCTACGCCCTTCGTCTGAGGGACATAAGCCAAACTGTTGAGCCAGGATATCATCGTAGATTAATTTCTATCTTTCCTTAGGCCTCGCGCCTCAACAATTTTCTCGCTTATTTCCCTCTTTTCTTTTACTAAATTTGAGTATTTTTAGCCTTGATTTCCCTTTTTCCTAGATTTTGCTATAGTGGCTAGCACTTAACAGATACCTGATTTTTCTTGTATGGATAAGACACTTTTAGCTCAGCTTACTCAAGCCCTGCAGGATGAACAGGGAAAGCTCGAGGCTGAGATTAATAAGATCACACATCGTGGCGTAGATGGTGCTGTGGCCACGGACTTTCCTAATCATGGGGAAAGCGAGGATGAAAACGCGGCTGAAGTTGCCGAGTTTAGCGATAACTTGTCCCTGGAGAGTGAACTTGAAGCTGGCTTAAAGGACATTCGCTCGGCCCAAAAGGCTATCGAAGCTGGCACTTACGGCAAGTGTAAGTATTGCCAACATGAAATTGATATTCAACGTTTACTAGCACGTCCAGCTTCTACTTCCTGTATTGCTTGTAAGAAGACGCTTACGCAAGAGATTTAACAGAACTTCCTCATTTGGCCTATTTTGGGTTTGTCGCTGCGCCGACTTTTTCAACTCACGCTCTAGTGAGTCTCAAAAGCTCGGCTTGCTCCGCACCCAAACTAGTCTCAAATGTGAAAGTTCTGCAGTAAAGGACCCGTGATTAACTCGCGGGTCTTTTGTTTGTGGGTGGTTTGCGATATTATCGAGACGCTGTATGGATGCTTATTTAAATTTTGCGACGACACTGGAAGGATTAAAGAAGCTGGAGAGATTTCGAGGACAATATTACTGGAAGGATTATGCAGGACCGATTAAGTATGAGTCTGTGGCGGATCACAGCTGGCGCTTATCGATGCTCGTGATGATGTTCGCGGATAAGTTGGCTCAGCCGTTTGATGTTGGTAGAGCTGTGCAGTTGGCGGTGTTGCATGATACGCCGGAGATTATTTGTGGCGATGAGAGTCCGCTAGGGAAGGCTGGGACTGGCGAGGACAGTCATGCTTACAACGAAATACGAAAAACCGAAAAGCTGGCGAAGGAGGAGCAGGCGGCGAAGAAGCTATTTAGCAAGCTGCCACCGGTTGAGAATGAGCGGTTGTATGGACTGTGGCAGGAAAGCGAGGCTAATGAGACATTTGAAGCAAGAGTAGTGAAAGCGCTGGATAAGATTGAGGCGCTATTGCAAGTGCTCGAATATCGCCAAGGCCACATGTTCCCAGCTCATTTGGAGTTCACAATTAATTATGGGCTCAAATATGCCGACGTCGATCCGGCGATTAGAGCGTTTGGTGATATGATTGCGGAGGAGATGAGGAGAAAGTATAAAGAGTTTGCGATCTAAAAAGTGCAAAGGACGACATCGGGAGTCGTCCTAGGCCTGCAAACATTGATAAGGACGATGTTCGACGTCGTCCTGATAGTTTAGACACGGTATGAAAAAATCGGTGATAATAATTGCGGGAGCGTTGGCGATCGGGATGCTCGATGTGATTTTGAAGTTGCTGGCAATTACGAGTTTTAAACCGGATAGCGAAGTTTTGAGCTGGCCCGTCGACCTCGCGCTGCATAAGAACCCGGGGATTACGGGGGATACGATGATTCCGTTGTTCGTGGTGATACCGTTGACGGTGGTTATCATTGCGCTGTTGGTACGGTTTGCGTGGTTGAAGAGAGTTGCGAACAAGATGCAAATGACAGGGGCGGTTGTGGTGGCGATTGGCGCGATGGGAAATTTAGTTGATAGGTTCATTAATGGGTTTACGACTGATTACCTGATATTTTTTAGACTGTCGGCGATCAATTTGTCAGATATCCTCATAGTAGCTGGCGCGATTCTGCTTTTATACTATAATGAGTCTATTCCCCAGTCGACGAAATAGAAAAACTCCCCCAGGGTTTTTCTAAAAATTTAATCTCTCCCCAATCACATATTTTTTATGGGGTCTGCTTGTAGTTATGCGTCAGCGTTACTGGGTTTAACAGCACAAACAATACGAGTAGAGGCAGATATAACATCGGGGCTGCCGAAGTTCCTGATTGTGGGGCTACCGGACACGGCGGTGAATGAATCGAGGGAGAGAGTGCGAGCAGCGATTAAGAATAGCGGACTGAAGTTTCCGCGAACGCACATTACGATCAATTTAGCACCAGCGGATGTGAAAAAGCAGGGGCCAGCTTATGATTTAGCGATTGCGGTAGCGGTGCTGGCGGCGCATGGTCATTTTGAGACACCGATCAAATTAAGTGATTATGTGTTTCTAGGAGAACTCGCGTTAGATGGTCGAGTTTGCCCGGTGCGCGGAGCCTTATTGGCGGCGATGATGGCCAAGGCACAGGGATTCAAAGGAATAATTGTCGCAAAAGAGAATGCGGATGAGGCGGCGTTGGTAGCCGACCTTCCTGTGCACCCGGTCGCGACACTTGAAGAATGCTTAATGTGTTTAGAGGGAATCGATAAGTCATTCACGACGCAGATTAGCCTGCCAGCAGTCGCAACTGAGACTGCACCGGCGGATGATATGCATAATATTCGCGGACAAGCGCAAGTGAAGCGAGCGATGGAGATTGCAGCGGCGGGTGGACATAATATTCTGCTTTCGGGCACGCCGGGAAGTGGGAAAACTATGTTAGCCAGAGCGTTGCCGTCGATACTACCGACGTTGACGTTCAGTGAAGCCTTGGAGATTACGATGATCCATTCGGTGGCTGGGACGCTCGATGGCACACGAGCCTTGGCGGCGGCGCGACCATTTCGGAGTCCGCACCATACAAGTTCGGGAACAGCCTTGGTTGGTGGTGGCGCATGGCCAAAGCCGGGTGAAGTGTCGCTGGCCCACCGCGGAGTGTTGTTTTTAGATGAGTTCCCGGAGTTTTCGCGAATAGTACTCGAGAATTTACGGCAACCATTGGAGGACGGCGTGGTGACAATTTCACGAGCAGCGGGGACGCTGGAGTTTCCAGCACGATTCATGTTAGTGGCGGCGATGAATCCGTGCCCCTGTGGGTTCCTGAATGACCCAGGACGGGCTTGCACCTGCAATCCGCACCAGATACTCAAGTACCAACAAAAAATCTCGGGGCCGCTACTTGATCGCATTGATATGTGTTGCGAAGTGCCACGAGTGGACTTTGCTAAGCTGACAAGTCGCGAGAATGAAGAATCGTCGGCAGAAATTCGTGAACGGGTGCAAATAGCGCGAGATGTGCAAACAAAGAGATTCATGGGCACCAACGTGCATACCAATGCGGAACTGCGGTCGCAATTACTCCGTGAACATTGCGTGCTCGACGATGAGAGTAATAATTTGATGAAGCACGCCGTGGATAGGTTGGCGATGAGTGCACGAGGCTATACGAGAGTACTGAGAGTGGCGAGAACGATTGCGGATTTAGCGGGAGTGTCGATTATTACGGCGGGGCATATAGCTGAGGCGTTGCAGTATAGACCGAAGACGGTGGTGCAGTGAAGAAGTCATAGCTCTTACCGGGTTCGAAGAGTTCGACGAGGGCTATTTGGTAACGGACTTCGTCGGGTCCTGCCGCTGCGGACCCCGTTCTGTGCTCGCAAGCTGCGCGCCGCCCGGGGGCCTCCCTTCGCGTCACCCGACTAGAGGAAATTTATTGTAATGCCCTCGTCCCGGCCAGAAGTCTCCCCACTGCTAAAGGCCTCCGTCTTGCTAAAAAATTTAGCGGAGGAATTCAAGTGGGTTGCGGAAGTCGCGGCGTCCGCCCTGACCGATAACTTCGAAGTGCAGGTGAGTGCCGGTTGAGGTACCTGTTGAACCACAGCGACCGAGGGGAGTACCAGCGGTGACGGTTTGGCCAGTTTTAACGTAGAGAGAATAGTGGTGACCGTAACGAGTCATGAGACCATTGGAGTGCTGAATTTCTACAGTATTACCATAACCACTGCGCCAACCAGAATAGGAGACGACACCATCCATGGCGGCGTAGTTGTCGTTGGTGGAAGTACCGTTGCTATGGCCGTTACAATCGACATCGAGGCCGCTGTGAGACCAACTGAGGCCGCGTACAATGTAGGTGAGATCGGTTGGCCAAAGCATTTTGGCGCCGGCATAGCGAGTAGTGGAAGGCTTGGTGGTAGTTGGTACGGCTGTCAGAACGCGACCAGCAGTGTTTGTTTTGACGGCTGGGGCGACGTAAAGAGCAGAACCACCAGGAATAATAACCTGCTGGCCAACGGTTAAAGTGCCACTAGCGTCAAGCTTGTTGTAGGCAATAATTTTGCTTTGGTCGACCTTGTAAAGACTAGCAATGCGCCCGATGGTGTCGCCTTTTTTAACCGTGGCAGCAATACCAGAGACTGGTAAAATGGTGAGTGATTGGCCAGGTTTAACGAGCGAACGCGAAGTAAGGTTATTAGCCCACAGTAAGGTATTAAGACTAATGCCATAGCGGGAAGCGATGGTGGAAAGGGTATCGCCGCTGCCGACTATATAAGTCTCAATCTTTTCACGAGGAGCAACGCTAGCGCTACCGTCGGCGATAGTTAGAGCTGAAAGTGAGCTACTGCCAATCACCATGGAACCACTGGCCTGCTCATAACCAACAAGAGTATTAGCATCCAAAGATGGCGTGAGTGTGGTACCAGCTAAATATTTTATAGGAGTTGAAGTATTAATGCGGTTGACGTTGGCATATTCGTCCGTGAGTTGCTCGGAATGTTGGGTGGCTAATCCGTACATAAGGCTGCGTTGGCCATAGGTTTCGGCGCGTACGGTACCCAACTGGAAATTAACGACACCAGCCACAACGGCAATAACTACAGCCACAACGTGGAGCATGTGGCGGTTGGCGAGGGCATACATGAAGCGGTTCTTGGCCGGACGATACCAGTGTTCTAAGCGACGACGGAGAAGATAAAGGCCATGATAAACAGGAACAACGAGATGCGGTAAGACAACCCGACCGACGGCCAAGAAGGGTCGGCCGACGACTTTGAGGCTGCGCAAACCAAGCGACTTCGTGCGCACTAAAGTACGAACGACGACTAAACCAAAACGGACGAAGATGTTCTTGAGAGTAGGAATATGCCTATGGGTCAAGAATAACAACTACTAGGATAGCTCGAAAGCCCTGGCTGGTCAAAGTATGTTGTTTAAAATTTATATTTAATTTGGCTAACAGTAGCAGAGTAATTGACAGTATTTGTCAAGTTGCCTATACTCTGGCGACTTAGAATCAGCTGAAATTTTCTTTATGTCATACGTTGTTGAACAGCTCCCCGAGAACAAGGCTAAGATCACCGTGACTATCCCAGCAGAAGAAGTAACCGAGGCCTGTCACGTAGCGGCCGAACATATGGCCGAGGACGTCACCATTCCTGGTTATCGTCCGGGCAAGGCACCTTACGAAGCCATTAAGCAAAAAATTGGTGAGATGGCTATTTTGGAGCATGCCACAGAAGATTTGGTGCGTCAGACCTTTGTGGCAGCGATGGTGGAAGCGGACTTGGACGTGGTTGGTCAGCCATTTTTTGCCATGGAGAAGCTAGCCCCAGATAATGAATTTATTTACACAGCCGAAATTGCTTTGATGCCACAGATCACCAAGTTGGCGGATTGGACTAAGTTGTCCGTCGAGAAGAAGGACACGGAGCCAACAAAAGAGTTACTCGAACAAGCCAAGGCCGACATTGTGCGGATGCAGACCAAAGAGGTGAAGGCAGAGGCTGGTCGCGCTTTGACCATGGGTGATAAGGCGATTGTAAACTTGACCATGAAGAAAGATGGCGTGGTACTGGAAGGCGGCGAGAGCAAGAACCACGGCGTGTTTACGAACGAGAGTTACTATGTGCCAGGTTTTGTGGATGAGATTTTGGGTTTGAAGGAAGGCGACGAGAAAACTTTCACCTTGAACTTCCCAGAGGAGCACTACCAGAAGCACTTGGCTGGTCAGCCAGTCGATTTCACCATCAAGTTGAATGAAATTTTCTTGTTGCAGCCACCAATGTTCGACGACGCTTTTGCTGTGACCGTTGGCTTGACGAGTGCGAGTGAGATGGAAGAGAAGCTCATGGAAAACTTGCGTGCCGAGAATGTGATTGAAGAAGCTCGTCGCTTGGACAAGGCGGTGCTCGACCTCGTGGCCGACAAGTCGACGTTCGATATTATTCCAGATTTGCTCGTCAACCAAGAGATTGAAAAGATGACGCATGAGTTGGAACACCAGGTGACGAGCCAGGGCATGGACTTCACACAGTACTTGGCCTCCATCAATAAGTCATTGACCGACCTCAAAATTGATTTCACACCAGCCGCGCTGCAACGGATCAAGGTGGGAATTATTTTGAAGAAGATTTCCGCTGACGATAAGGTGATGGTCGACGCCGCCGTGGTCGACGCTGAGCTCGACAAGATTGCGGAGCAGTATAAGGATGATGCCGAGGCTGCTAAGCAGATTTACGAGCCACAGTATCGGGATTACATCGAACGCCAGATGGTGAACCGGAAGACCATCGACCTTTTGAAAGAGAAGATGGTGAAGTAAGTGCGACTGTGGATAAATGATAAATAACCTGATTTACCAGTGTTAAATCAGGTTATTTTAATTATTGTGTTTCGCCTTGTTTTATAGGGGTAATATGTATATAATGTTAATTAATTTAATCTTAATATGTAAATAATATGGTTCTCAATGAGATTCCTCTAAAAATATTTGAACCAGCCTGGGCTTCGGAACTTGCCAGCACGATAGTTGAACTAGAGAAACTGCGAGTTAAAAAGTTAGGTGGGCCAGTCCCAGCCTATATCTTCTTTCAGTTAAAAGGGATATTTCAGATGATGGAAAGCCTGGGATCGGCGCGAATAGAGGGTAACCATACTACACTAGCTGAATTTGTTGAGAGGATTATTGAACAAGTCCCAAGAGACACAAAGGAAGAGGGTATTCGTGAGATTTTCAATATTGAACGAGCTATTAAGTTCATTGAGGATAACGTGACTGAGGGTGGTGATATTACTCGAGCTTTAGTCTCTGAAATTCACAAAATAATTGTAAAAGGTCTTACTCCGCCCCCTAAAGGTGAGGGGTCGAGATTCCCCGGAGAATTACGGCCAATCAATATCAGTATCCAAGGATCATTACATAAACCAACAGACAAACTTAAGGTACCTGAATATTTCACTGAACTTCTCAAGTTCGTCAATACTCCTACCAGCCTACAAAATGATTTATTGGTCACGGCCTTGTCACACCACCGCATGGCCTGGATCCATCCTTTTGATAATGGTAACGGACGATTGATTAGAATGTTTACTTATGCCATGTTGATCAAGCAAGGATTCAAGGTTCACAACGGACGAATATTGAATCCAACCGCAATTTTCTGCATGGATAGAAATGAATACTATAAGAATTTGGCACTAGCTGATACTGGCGAAAAAGACAAGGTATTGGCTTGGTGTTTATATGTATTAGGAGGTCTAAAGAATGAGATTGAGAAAATTGATCGTTTGTTAGACCTGAAGTACATGACAGAAATTATTCTATTGCCTGCACTCAAATATTCGGCCGAGCGACAGTTGATCACAAAGAGAGAATTTGATATTCTTAGTGCTCTAGTTAGACATGAGCAAATGCTACTTAAGTCGGCTGATTTAGACGTAATAATTGGCGAGGAGTCAGCCGTCCAACGGTCACGCATTCTCAAGCGCTTAAAAGATAAGAAAATGCTAATAGCAGTGCCGGGTAAAAGCAGAGTCTACACAATTGGTTTTATTAATAGTTATTTACTAAGGGGTATATTCTACGTTCTAGAACAAAATGGATTTGTACCGCCATCACTTAATAGAAATTAATCTGCTGATTTATGGATACAGCCAGCTGTAAAAAGTGCGGTGGTAATAATCTTATGATGGTGGAATATGATAGACTAAGTCCAGAATATTATGATGGTGTGAGCGAAATTGACTGCCAAGATTGTGGCGCACGCATTGGTAGGTGGTCTGGTAGAGAATTAGTTGAGGGAGAAGTAGAAAAAAAATCGGGTAGAAAATAATATGAACAAGAAGAGCCGGGCTCGGGGAGTGCATCCCTGAGTCCGGCTTTTTACGATGTGCTTAAGGGGCACCGACCGCTGTAGTAACGGCTTTTGCGGCCATCAACTCTTGTAGCGTCGACCAAGCCAAATCCCAGTCCTTGGTCTCAATTCGCTGATCCGGATGATTGCCACAATCGACTATTTCAGGCCAATCGAGTTCACGCCCCAACGTACAGATCCAATCGAGTTCGTCGTTGTGATGGTAGCCGTCGGTGTTGAGCACGCAGGGGATGCCACGCTTTTGACAAAGCGACATGATGGCGACGCCGATCTGCAACGGCTTTTTTGAAAGGTACCAGCGCGGGAAGGTGACGTCAGAAATCACTCCGTCAGCTGCTTTCCTTTTCAAATACTCGCTGTCGAAGAGGTGTGGGCGTGCGTCGTCAAAAGTCTTGACTACGACCAGTTCGGTGATGCCTTCGCGACCAAAGAAGAAAGCGTTGGCGTCGGCGAAGTGCTTGGGGTCATCTTCGATGATGAGAATTTTCACGGTGAACCTCGATGATGTGATGTTGCGATTCCGAGATGACGATTATTCGCCAGCTCGGAAGGGGGCGCGAGAGCTGAGAAGTCTACGGGAATCTTCTTAACGCTCACGCCACGAACTCATTCGACTTACTCGCCGGGGTTGTCCCAAGCAAAGAACACAATGCCTTCGTTCTCGGTGATGTTACCGCGCAGGACACCGATGTCGGGACCGGGGTACATCGAGCCCACAATCACCGCCCACTCATCGTCGTCATTCCACAACAGGTCGTAGATGATGGTGAGATCGTGAGTCAGCGGTGCTAGAGCCACGCCCGGCTTGATTCGCCAGGCCGTGCTCCGCCTATTCGGCTGGAACTGCTCGAGCTGCTGGGCGCTGTAGAGTGAACTCGGATGAGTGCCGCGCCAACCGATCTGACCGGGACAGACGATGGTCAAGCTTTGCGAGCGCCGTGCCCGGTCTTGCCCGCGCTGCCCGATCACTTCACCAACGTCGGCCAGAAATTCGCGTCGCACGTATTCGTCGGCGAAGACATCGTCGGGGGAACGCCAGTGGAGGAAGTCTCCGGCCTGGCGACCGCCACGAAAACAGGTGCCGGATAAGCGTTCGGTGGTATTCGGACCAACCACGAGTACGCCCCGGGATTCGCTGCTGAGAATGAAAGAACTGCGCATGATTGACTCCAGTGGTGATGTTCTCAGCTATGGCGGAATGCCGCGACCTCGAACTGAGTAATATAGCATAATTTGTCGTGATTGTCGACAGATTTATGGTGATGGTGTTCGCTGTTTTGGCTATTTGTTGTTAATTTTGGGATTATATGCTATATTTCTGTTGTCATAATTGCCGACATATATGTTAAACTTGAACGAAGAACTGAAGAATATTGGTCTTGAGGAAGATGAAGCGGTGGTTTATGCGGCCTGTTTGGAGCTGGGACCGGCCAGTGTTTTAGAGATGGCGAGGAAGACCAAACTCAATAGAACTACGCTTTATGGAGTGGTGGAGAGACTGGGGGAGAAACAACTATTAACGAAGAGTGTGACGGGGAAGCGGGCGTTATATGTGGCTGAGCCACCAGAGAAGTTGGCGTTGTTGCTGAAGAATAGATTAGCCAAGCTCGACGATTTGTTGCCGGAGTTATTGTCGCTTAGCCGGAATGGGGTTTTTAAGCCGAAGATTAAGTATGTGGAAGGGGTTGAAGGGATTAAAAATGTTTATCGAGATTCGTTGCTGAGTAAAGAGAAGGCGATTGCGGCGTTTGTGGGAGTTGAAAGATTAACAGCGAGATCTAAAGTGTTAAATGAGTTTTGGGAAAATGAGTATCGAGTACAACGCAAAAAAAATGACGTAAGTGGTCGCGTGATTATTCCGGATAATGCCGAGGGCTACGCTTTTAAAGCAAAAGACGCAACTCATGACCGAGAGTCGCGTCTGGTACCAGCGTCGACCTACAACTTTGAGGGCGAGGTGTTACTGTATGATAACGTGGTCTGTTTTATTTCTTATACGCAAGATGAAGAGTTTGCGTTAACTCTTGAAAGTAAGGCGATTGCGAAAACGCTCAAAATGATTTGGCAGATTGTGTGGACGACGGGGTATTAGGTTTTGCGACAAACAAGCAATGCCGTGTGCCACTCTTGAAAAGCGACTTCGACCTTGAGGCCGGCTGATTCGAGCCACAGCTTTTGATCCTCGAGAGTGTCGAGTTGGTTGAGATAGAGATGATGGTGCGCCCAGTCGGTGAGAGTTTGCTCGTCTGTGGCGCGCTCGACTAGGTGATGATAGTGGCGAGCTGTGGCTACGGCGTTAAGCTGCGGGTTTTGGTGCGTCATGAGGTCGCCTAAGATGAAGAGGCCACCGGGCTCAAGGAGATTATAGATTTTAGCGAAGAGTATGCGCTTGCCAGCCATGTCTTGGTGATGTAAGCCGATGACGGAAGTAATCAGGTCGTATTTTTTGGTGAAGTCGAGGAGGGCATAGTCACCTAAGAAATAATCAACGTTGACTGGGCCGAGGCGTTGTTTGGCGCATTGCAACATGTTGTCGGAGAAGTCGACGACGTCAAAATGCGACTGGGGTAAATAGTCTTTGATGAGCTTGGTCGTGAGGCCGGTGCCGACGCCGAGGTCCAGGATGTTGTAGGTTTTTGTGGCGGCAAAATGAGCTTCGATGATAGACACGAGGCGCTCATGAAGCTCGCGATGAAAGGGAATAGCGTTGACGATGTCGCGATCGTATTTGGTGAGGGAATAACGATGGTAGTTGAGGTCTGTGGCGGCGACGGTGGTCATATTTGGTTTGTTAGTTGAAGACCGAATCCAAAGCGTCGATAATCCACGACTTGGAAAGGGGCGCGAGGGAAGTGCGGTGCAGCACTCGACCCTCACGCAGGGGCTCACTTGCTCGCAGCGAGCTCGAGGTAATCGCACGCCTCACTGCTGGTGTCTCGACGAGCGATGCTCAAGTGAGACAGGTAACAGATGAGGTCGACAACCTGGTTCCTGCAATCTCCTGAAAAGAAGAGAGCATTGGTTCGCCTGTAGTTGTTCGGTCCGTAATCCTCAATGAAGTGAAGACGGCCGCGTACAGCCGATTCCAGCTCCAGATTGAACGAACCGTAGCCGCAATCCGAGCGATCGATGATGCGCAGGCGATCACCGGCGACCAACTTGTAGGCCTTACCAGCTTCAGTACGAATTTTCATGATGTGCTCCGTGCCGATCATGTCGGCGTGGTGGTTGACCAGATCTGAAACGTCGAACTATTCGGCGTCTCAGAAAGGGGCGCGAGGGGAGTGTGGTGCAACACTCGACCCTCACGCAGGGGCTTACTTGGTGGGTTCGTCGACTCGGAAAGCCACGATTGCGCACTGACCGCAGTAGCTGTTGACGATGCGATTCAGCTTGAATTCCCACTTCCCGGTAGCACTCCTGTCTAGGCACAGAAAGAACCAGAATCCATTTCCGCAGAAGTATTTCGTCTCTGGAAAAATCAGATACTTGATCGTCTTCGGAACCTTGGCTAGGAACTTTTTGTGCCTCTTGAGGAAGGTGGCCCCATTGGCGTTCATGGGGTTGAGCCCAGCCTGGCAAGCCAGGTCAGAAAGCACTGTGCCCTCAGAACGACCACCTCTTTTCATCTCTTCCGTCTGGAATAAGATGAGTTTGGTGGGATCTACCTGACCGCAAGGAGTGTGTGCGGTCTTGCTAGCCACAGCCCAGTTAGGCTCGACTTCTGGGGCCGCGTCACCGTCGATCATGAGGTTGGTAAGCATAGAAACTCCTGGGATGTGGGGTGGTTGGCCAGATCTGAAACGTCGAACTATTCGACGCCTCGGAAGGGGGCGCGAGGAGAATGCGGTGCAGCATTTGATCCTCACGCGAGGGTTTGTTCACTAATGGGTTCGAGGGGAGTGGAGTAAACCACTCGACCCTCACGCGAACTGCCTAGTAAGGCATTCTCCAAAACTACGTCCTCGGCTTCACGTCGAAAAGTAGGTTGTTGCAGAACATTGGAGAAACTTCACCTAGAACGAAGTCGATGTTCAGGCGATCAGCCAGACGATCTTGTGATGCAAGAACGTCGATCCAACGCTGACGGGTAATCGGCAAGTACGCGATATTCTGCACGAAACCACAGGTATTGTGGACCGCGCAGATGTCGCCGCTAGAAGCTCCATAACCACCCGTCCTGAAGACAACCTCGAGAGAGTAGTGCTTATTGCCAGGATTTCCCCGATGGAGGAACAGGAGATGGTCACCAGTAGTGAGTTGGTGAGGAGCGCCATTCTTGATGAAGCTGGTAATGGTGTCGAACAACATGTTGTCTCCGTGCCGAAGTTGTCGGCGTAGTGGTTGACCGGATCTGAAACGTCGATAATTCGACGCCTCGGAAGGGGGCGCGAGGGGAGTAGAGTGCACTACTCGACCCTCACGCAGAGGCCTACTTGGTGGGTTCGTCGACTCGGAAGGCCACGGCAGCGTCCTCGCCACCGTATCTTTGCCAGGTGATGTAGTCGAAGGGGTACCATCGCCCGTCTTTCCATCGGCGCAAGCACTGGAAGGACGGAAGGTTGTTCCAGCGGAGGAATTGCGATTCTGTGAAAACCAGGTAATCGATTCCCCTCGGCACGCTAGCCAGAAACTCCTGATGGGCCTCAAGGAATACGGCGACGTTGGCGTTGACAGGCTTGAGCTTGGCCTGGCGGATCTTGTCCGACAGGTCGAGACCAGGGGTGCTATCACCGTTCTTCATCTCCTCTGTCTGGAAGAAGACAAGGGTTGCAGGATCAACCTGGCCGCATGGCATTTGCACTGTCTTGCCGAGTTGTGCCCAGTAGGGCTCGACTGGCGGTGCGTCACCGTCGATCATGAGGGCTTCGGGGGCGAGAATGGAAGTAAGGGAAGCGTCCATGTGAATCTCCGTACCGAGGTTGTCGGCGATGGGTGGTGGGGCCGAGTGTGAGCAGAAGCGCTCTCACTCGACAAAGTACTATACCATATTTTAGTGTTAATTTCAATAACTGTGTGGTGTGCGTTGCTGTGTATAAGCCCTATTTACAGCTTTATTATTGAGTTATATACTGTTACTATATATAACAACTATGGCTATTGCATACACTGAGACGCTCAAAAATGTCGGCCTGAGTCAGACTGAGGCGGATTTATATGTGGCCTGTACTGCTTTGGGGGAGGCGCCGGCCAGTGTGATTGCTAGGAAGACGGGCATGAATAGGTCCACTACTTACGTTGGATTGAAGGCGATGGAAAAGCGGGGGTTGGTGGGATCCACCGAGACAAATGGCACGCAGTTGTTCTATGCTAAAGAGCCGGACTTGTTATTGAAACAGGCGGAGAGAAGTGTCGAGGACCTGCGAAAGACATTGCCAGATTTACGGGCGTTGTCCGGACGGGTGTCGTCCAAGCAGCCAAGAGTGCAGTATTACCCGGGAATTGAGGGGGTGAAAACGGTGCTCGAGGATACGCTAACGGCTAAGGAAACTATTTTAACTTTTGGTGATGCGGATTTAGTGGTGGCTAACTTAAAGGAATACTACAGTGATTATATTGCTAGGCGAACGGCGGCTGGGGTGAGGACGCAAGCGATATTAAATGAGGGAAATGTAGGCAAAAAGTTTTTCGAAGCTAGTAGAGAAGAATTGCGTGAGGTGAGGTTGGTACCGAAGACTTATGCGATGCCGAATGAGATTAAAATTTATGACGGCAAGGTGGCAATAATGTCCCACAAGTCGCCGTATGGTGGGATATTGATTCATGACGGGGCGATGTACGAAACGCAGAGGTCGATTTTTGCGATGGCTTGGGAGTTTGCGGGGAGGTAAAAAGAAAGACCGGATGTCGCGGTAAGACGCGGCACCCGGTGAGGGAGGGGAACGATTAGAAGTCATCGGGGTGAGGGGCAGCGCGGAGGGCACGGGAGAGGGTGAGGGAAGGCTCGACGGTGGCGGCCACGTTGGCCAAAAGGTGAGGAGTGAGCAGGGCCTGCCACTCGGGCGTGGTGTCGACCTGCAGACTGGGAGATTTCCAGCCTTGGATGACGTCCTGGGCTGGGACATGCACCAGGTTTTTGATTCCGGGCGAGATCCAGCCAGCCCCGACGTAAACGTAGCGAAAGATTTCGCGTGGGTAGTGAGGATTGGGGTCGGCGAGGGCCCGAGCATACCAGGTGCGCAGAATCTCCTCGCGATATGAACAGTAGTGCAGCAAGGCCAGAGCGCGGTGCTGGGTGGTGTCGGCCATGATGATATGAACGGTGCTGTTCTCAAGGATGGCCAGGAACTTGAGGACGGCTGAGGTGGCGTCGGGGTGAAGAGCCTCGATGCCGAGGTCAGCGAGATTGTGGGCGTGGGCGACGAACTGATGGGATGTGAGTGTCATGGTGGACTCCGAGGGAAACTGTACTCGGGTTGGGGAGATGAGGGAAGGAGGTGTGGTAGAATTACAGTATTGAACTCGATATCGCAATTTGTGATATCGAAAATATTTTAGAAATTTATATGAAGGCATTACTACCAGTTGAGCTAATTGAAAATAAAATTTATGTCTTGAGAGAAACTAAGGTCATGATGGATCGTGATTTAGCGAAACTATATGGTGTCGAAACAAAGCGGTTAAAGCAGGCTGTAAAACGTAACTTATCTAGATTTCCTGCTGATTTTATATTCGAAATGACGGCGATTGAGCTGAAAAATTGGAGGTCACAATTTGTGACCTCCAAAGCTGATAAACAAGGTTTGCGCTATAAACCACTGATGTTTACAGAACAAGGAGTCGCCATGCTATCTAGTGTATTAACAAGCAAACGGGCGATAGCGATTAATATTCAGATAATGAGAACCTTTGTTAGTATCAGGAATATGTCGCAAGACGATCAACATCTTCGTCTCCGTGTAGAGTTTATGGAGAAGACTTACGATGAACAGTTTAGGATTGTGTTCGATGCCTTACAAAGACGAAACAATAAGAAAAAGAAGGGGATTTTTGTTGAAGAAGAGCGTGAACCGATTGGCTTTAAGGATAACTCTTAAACATATTTTATGCGCTTTGGGGCTCATGTTAGTGCGGCGGGAGGGTTGTGGAAGGCGGGAGAAAGAGGGAAGGAGTTGGGGTGCGAGGTGATACAGATATTTTCGAGGTCCCCACAGGCGTTTGCGGCTAAGCCGATTACGGACGAGGAGGCTGAGATGTTCAAAAATGCGATGAAAGAGAATGGGATTAAGGACGTGTATATTCATGCGCCGTATATTGTGAATTTGGCGAGTGCGAAGAATACAACGCGGTTTGGGAGTGTGAAGATTTTGCGGGAGGAATTAGAAAGAGGCTCGCAGTTAGGAGCGAAGGCGATCATGTTTCATCCGGGGAGTGCTAAGGAAGTTGGTGAGGAGGAGGGGAGGGAGTTGGTGATTAAGGGCCTCGACCGAATAATGGATGGGTATACGGGTAGTTGCCAGTTACTCATCGAAATAAGTGCCGGCGCTGGGGCGGTAATGGGTGATTCGTTCGAAGAAATTGCGGCGTTTATTGCTGGTGCTGAGCGGGGTAAGAAGATTGGCGTGTGTTTTGATACGCAACATGCTTTTGCTAGTGGTTATGATTTGCGGACCAAGGCCGACGTCGACAAAACTTTTGCTGATTTTGATAGGATTATTGGGCTCGATAAGTTAGTGGCGAGTCATTGTAATGATAGTAAGGTGGAATTTGAGGCACATAAAGATAGGCACCAGCATTTAGGACATGGCTTTATTGGCGCGGATGCATTTAAATATTTGGTTGAGCACCCGAAGTTAAAGCATATTGACCTGATTCTTGAAACGCCGTTTGATGATGAAGAGGAGCCGGGGAACAGGGAAGAGGATATGAAGTTGTTGAAGAAATTTAGAGGTGATAAATAATTGTTATAAAAGGTAAACAGCCGCTCCTCCCGGGCGGCTGTTACGTTAGTGTTTAGATGCGAACAAAACGGAAGAAGACCATGGGCCAGTTGAGGCAGATCAGGCCGTTCTCGGTGGTGAAGCCGAGGGCTGCCTTAAGGTCTTCGATAATTTCCTGCTCGCTCAGATCGTAGGCGTGCAGGCCTTTGAAGAATAGAGCTATTTCTGTGGGCGAGGCGAACTTCCAGGTGAGTGGGACAGTGGCAACTCGTTCGAGCTGCAAGGGCAAGCCAGAGGCGAGCTCACGCAATTTAGCCTCGTCTAACCACTGGGCGGTGTGGCCGGTAAGACACTTGGCGGCAACGAACTCATCAAAGTGACGAGCGAGTGCGGTGTTAGCGCAGACGTCAGCGGCGGTGAACTGACCGCCAGGCTTGAGGATACGGGCAACTTCCTCGAGCATGGTTCGTTGATCTGCGACATGGTGAAGCCCGCCGAAACTCGACACCACGTCCACACTGGTGTCGGATATGACCGACATATCCTGCTGACTGTCAGGACTGCCCAACAAAAGACGGGCACGGCCAGCACAAACCTTATCGAGTACGCCGAGCTGCATCTGGCTTGGATCAACGGCGATAACTTCGCCAGCGGTTTGTGATAAGAAGTCTTTGGTAAAGAAGCCGGTGCCAGCAGCCAAGTCGACGATGCGTTCGTTGCCACGGATGTTCATCCACTCGCGCATAGCTAGCAAGTCACCCTGACGAGCACGGGGTGCGATCTCACAAGCCAGGCCGTAGAGTTCACCCCGGATATCGAAATCCTCGATGGCCTCACCAACCGGAAGTTCGGCCAAACGAGCCTTGGCGCGCTGCAACTCACAATCGAGACGATGACGATAGACTTCGAGATTATTCATGGGGATCTCCTGGGTTTCGAGCGACATAGCTGGTGGGATTAAGGTTTTCGTCTCTTCTGTTTTTGGTATTCGGACGAGAGAACATTTCACATCCGACATGATACTATATCATTAATTTACAATAAAATCAATGCATTGCTGGGTATAAGCTATTAATGTATAGTAGTGTTATACAGTTAATCGATTATATGGCGGTGAAAACAGGACAAAATGATAAATTGGCAATATACGAAGCGTTACGGCAACTTGGACTGACAGAGGGGGAAGCTCAGTTATATGTAGTGAGTCTAGAGATTGGGCCCCATCCGCTGGGCCAGTTGGCCACTAAATTGGGAATTTCGCGGCCAAATATTTATAAACTGATTAAAGGCTTGGAAAATAAGGGTTTGGCTGCTTTGCCAGCCGGTGGAAAACTCAAACGATTTTCAGTAGCGTCGCCGACGTTTGTGGCGGATTTGTTAGAGAAAAAGCTGGAAAGAGATAAGAAAACTAAACAGAACCTGGCGTCTTTACTACCTGATTTGTTAAGTAAATATCAACGAGGGGATTTACCGAGTCATGTGCGAATTTATCAGGGCCGCGGGCAATATATTGGAGCGTTCTTTGGAATGTTGGATGAGGGTAAGGATGGATTGGATTTCTTTGGCAATGTGGATGACTTTCTAAATCTAATCGACCTGGACGATCAGCGAGAATATCTAAAAGAACGAGTGAAGCGCGGGCTGACGTCACGAACATTAACCTTAGCCGGGCCGAATGCGGATAGAATTGCGGTCGAGGATAGGGAGAATATGCGAGAAACTAGGATTTTGACCGGTATGAATCCATTTAAAGCGTCGTTTCATTTTTTTGCGGATAAGGTAATATTTTGGCAACCGGAAAATTTATTGGCGATTAGGATTGAGGACGATGTGATAGCGACGATGATGAAAAGTGTCTTTGATTACCTGTGGTTTCAAGCTGAACGGCCGTCGACTAGTAATTTTACTCTATGATCCTGACCGTGCATGTCAAACCGAATGCCAAGGAGACAAAAGTCACAGGCTGGCTTGATTCGGGCACAGTGGTGATAGCCATTCATGCGCCGGCCACGGAGGGAAAGGCGAATGAGGAGTTGGTGGCGTTTGTGGCGAAGAGCTTGAAAATGGCGAAAATGTTTGTGATATTAAAAAGAGGACACGCAAGTAAAGTAAAGCATCTTGAACTACCAGACGGGACTTCGCTGAAAAATTTGGGGCAATAAACTGTTGATAAGTAGTGAATACGTTGAGCGTATTCACTACGGCAGATCAACGCCGCCTTTGGTAAGGGGGTGGCAACGAAGGATTCGATAGCTGCCTTTGGCGATGCCGCCGATGAGGCCGTAGCGAAGGATGGAGAGACGACAATATTCTGAGCAAGATGGATAGAAAGGGCAGTAACCGTAAGGGTAGAGACCTTTCATTGGCCCGTGATCAAACGACAGGGTTTTTTGGTAGAGCAGGATTGGCGCTGTGGCTAGCAGTAAGTAGCCCTGCCTTACGGAGCGTGCGAAGGAGACCAGCTTCTTTTTGCGCATAATCGAGAGTTAAGGCAGGCTTGGCGGTGAGGAAGAGGACGTCGTAACCGGTGGAGAGGAGAGGAATGCGGAGGCGAATGATTTCGCGGTATTGGCGGCGAATGCGATTGCGGACGACGGCGCTTTTGCTGACCTTTTTGCCGACGACCACGCTAAAGCGAGAGATGGCTAAGCCGTTCGGGGTCATTTTTATACCGCACGCTGAATCAAAGGCGCCCTTTTTGCTTTTCAGCACGCGGGCGACATCTTTTTCGTGGCGGAGGCGGTGAACCATTGGGAACATAGGGAGAGTATAGTCGAAATAGCTTGAAACATAAATCCGGGCCTTTAACAGCCCGGAAAATATGTTTAGCGTGGGCGGGCGGCAACGACTAGGCGTTTGCGACCCTTAGCACGGCGTCGTTTGAGCGTTGCACGACCATCTTTGGTCAACATACGCTTACGGAAGCCATGAACTCGCGCGCGAGTTTTTTTCTTCGGTTGGTAAGTTCGCTTAGGCATAAATGAATGAGCAGGTCAGTCTCTTTAGAGAATGTTCCTGATGTGATTGAAAAGTCCTGGAGAGTATAGTTAAAATAGGGATTATTGTCAAAGTCGGGCCGCTAGATGAGGGTTTTCAGAAGGCGCAAGAGCGGTAATTGTGGATAACTCCACACTTTATCCACAGTTTTGGCTAAGTTATCCACAAATCTATCCACCTTCAAGTCACAGACTGGCTGGTTGAAGCCTGTGGATATGTAGGCTATTATGCTCACAGTTGGGATAGGTGCTCTGGTTTATGGGCACTAATAATGGTGAGAGCCGCAGCCTTATGAACACTCACGAGCTCTGGCAGGCAGTACTAGGTGAGGTTGAGCTCAAACTTAGCCGAGCTAATTTTACTACCTGGTTCCGCGATACCTTTATTAGTGAGTACCATAATGGTCAGGTGACCATTGGTGTACCAAATAATTTTACGTTGACGTGGCTCGAAAAGAAATATCATCGCGAGATTTTGGAATCACTGCAAAACGTGACGCAGGAGCCGGTGCGGAGTCTGACTTATCATATTGAAACCAAGGCGAAGCCCGCGGCAGCCGTCGTCTTGAAAGAAGCGCCAGTTCTAGTAGTGCAGCAGCCGCCACGTCAGCAAGAAGATTACGGTTTTATTCAGACGGACAGTGGGGCGAGCGCTAAAACTGATACGCCAACTAGTAACATTGCGATCAACGCGAATTATACTTTTAGTAACTTTGTTGTTGGTAAGCAGAACGAATTGGCTCATGCAGCAGCTCAAGCAGTGGCCGCGCAACCGGGTGGAACGTATAATCCATTATTCATTTATGGTGGCGTCGGCCTTGGTAAAACGCATTTACTACACGCTATTGCGAACGAAATGCGCAGGCAAAACCCGAATTGTCGCATTCTCTACGTCACCTGTGAACATTTCACGAATGATTTCATTCACTCGGTGCGCTTAGGAAAGGGTAAGGAGTTTAAGGATAGGTATCGTAACGTCGATTTGTTCCTGGTCGACGATATTCAGTTCATTTCGGGTAAGGACGCCACACAGGAGGAGTTCTTTCATACCTTCAATGCGCTCCATCAGGACAACCGTCAGATTGTCATTACATCCGATCGGGCACCAAAGGCTATTCAGCCCCTCGAGAAGCGCCTACAGTCACGCTTGGAATGGGGGATGCTCGTCGACATTGGTACGCCAGACTTGGAAACGCGGATAGCTATTTTGCAAAAGAAGTGTCTAGAGAAAGGCGTGTTACTCGATAGGGACATTTTGCACTACGTCGCTAGCGTCATTTATTCCAACATTCGTGAATTAGAAGGAGCGTTAACCAAGATCATTGCCTTTCACCAGTTTAAGAATCTGGTGCCGTCGCTTGAGAGCGTCAAACCAATACTCGCTAGCTTCGAGAGCGAAAATGCAAAAAAAACAGTAACCGCTCGACAGTTGATTGGTGTAGTAGCTGAATACTTCGACCTCCAGACCGATGATTTGCTAGGAAAGAGTAGGGAAAAACGCCTGGCCTTCCCACGACAGATAATCATGTACTTACTGCGTGAGGAGATGAAGAACTCCTATCCAGCGATTGGTAACGAGCTTGGCGGACGAGACCACACCACAGCCATGCATGCTTACACTAAGATTTCTGAGTTACTGAGTCACGACGACAAGTTACAGAAAGATCTAGAGCTCTTAAAGCAGCGTCTCTACAGTGCTTAACAGACTTTTCCCCCAGCTATACCAGGACTATCCACTGCCTGTCCCCAGGGGCGACTGTGGACAGAATAGGGGATAACCCAGTGGGTAAGTCTGTGGATAGGAGAGAGGATAAAGAGGTGATAAGATAGAATGGTAAAGTTTCACAAAGTTACGCACAAGCAACTCACTTCTGAAAACGCGGTTTGTCCACATGGACGGTAGGTGATTGAGCAATAGTGACCGTAGCTCCCGGAGTTATCCCCGCTATCCACTGCCTTATAGAGTGGGTTACTATCTAAGATAAAAAAATTTAAGCACTCACATGAAGTTATCCTGTACGAGAGAAAATCTACATCAAGGTTTAGCGATTACTAGTCATATTGGCAGTAAGAGTGTGAACTTGCCAATTTTGCAGAATGTGCTCTTAAAGGCCGACGCTGGTGGGTTGCATTTAACTTCCACTAACTTGGAGTTGGCGGTGTCATGCTTAGTACGTGGAAAAGTTGATCAGACTGGTGAATATACGATCCCTGGCAAACTATTTTTTGATTATGTAAATTTGTTGCCGAACGATAGAATTGATTTAGATTTGCTCGATCATGCGTTGGCGGTGCAATGCGGGACTTCTAAGACAAAGATCAATGGAATTGCGGCTAATGAATACCCATTGATTCCAGATGTAACTGGTGGTGTTATCTTTGGAGTAAATGCAGCAGGCTTTGATGCGGCCCTGGGGCAAACGTTATTTTCGGTCGCCATGAATGAGGCCCGACCGGAGTTAACTGGTGTGTACATGGTGTTTAGTGTGATTGATGGCGCGCCGGTAGTAACTATGGCGGCGACTGATAGTTATCGCTTAGGTGAGAAAGTGGTGCCGATTGTAGCCGGGCCCGATGATGAAAAGAAAGTTATTGTGCCGCAACGGACTTTGATTGAGGTGCGCCGCATCATTAGTGTCTTCCGAGACAGCGTGGATGCGCCAGAAACAATTGAAATTGAATTAACAGAGAATCAGATTGCTTTCCGTTTTGGAAACGTGGAGCTAACCAGCCGGACACTTGAGGGTAAGTACCCGGATTACAGGCAGATTATCCCCAAGACGGCGAATACAGAGGTGATTGTGAAGCGGGCTGACTTGGCGCAGGCAGTTAAGCGGACGAGCTTGTTTAGTAAGGCTGGCTTGTTTGATGTACGTTTAGAGGTAAACGTAGAGAATAAAACTTTACAGTTATCGGCGACAGATGCTGGACGTGGTGAGAATAGTGTGGCGATTGAGGCGGAGATTTCCGGGCCGGTTAATAATATTGTGTTGAACTATCGTTATTTGCTAGATGGTTTGAATGCTATCGGCACAGAAAAAGTGGCTGTGCGCATGATTGATGGTGCGGCTCCGTGTGTATTGATGCCGGTGGAGATGCCGGAGGAGAAGTATTTGTATATTATTATGCCTATTCGGCAATAATTGGGGGTATGTGAGGGAAGTGGGGATAAGTTTGAGGTTGTGCACAGGTTATTTTGATTGTTATTTATGGCACAGAGAGCTCAATGTGCAGCTACCACGAAACCATTTGTCAAATGGGCTGGGGGCAAGGGACAGCTATTGGATAGGATCAAGGATCTGATGCCGAAAAGTTTCAATGATTATTATGAGCCATTTTTAGGGGGTGGCGCTTTATTTTTTGCTATTAAGCCGCAGCGAGCATATTTAAATGATATTAATAAGGTTTTGATTTCAGCTTTTAATAATATTCAGGAAAATCCGGTAGATTTGATTAGAAAGCTGACGTTATTACAGACTGCTTTTGATGAATTAAAGCCGACTCAGCGGAGAGCGTTTTATAACTCTATTCGTGACAAATATAACGATTCCAGGATTGGTAGCGTACAAAAGACGGCTCACTTTATTTTTTTGAATAGAACGTGTTTCAATGGGTTGTATAGAGAAAATAGCAAGGGAAAGTTTAATGTTCCGATGGGGGACAGTAAGAATCCGACTATTTGTGATAAAGACACGATTTTGAATGACTCCAAAGTATTGAAAGGTGTAACAATTACCTCAAAATTATTTCATGATGCTGTTACAACGGCTAAAAAAGGAGATTTTATTTACTTTGACCCTCCGTATTATCCTGTAATTAAAACTTCGTTCACTAGGTATCACGAGGGTGATTTCGCCGAAGCTGATCATATAAAATTACTTGAGACTTTTGAGATGTTGGATCAGAAAGGGTGTAAGGTTATGTTGAGTAATTCGTCAGCTCCTTTTATTTTACAGCTTTTTAAGGATTATCGAGTTGTTAAGGTTAATGCGAATCGGTCGATTAATAGTAATGGTAAAAAACGTGGTAAAGTACAGGAACTAATTATCATGAACTATTAGCCATGAAGCCCTATTTTCACATTCCGAGATTTCGTCTTTATCTTGGTAATTCCCTTGAGGTTTTAGCGAGTCTGCCGGAAGAGTCGGTGGATATGGTCTTTGCCGACCCACCATACAACCTATCAAATGGAGGATTTAGTGTGCAATCCGGAAAAATGGTTAGTGTTAATAAAGGAAAGTGGGATGTGAGTAAAGGCTTTGAGGAAGATTATAAGTTTCACCTCACCTGGTTAGAGGCATGTAGGCGTGTTTTGAAGCCTGGTGGCACGATTTGGGTGAGCGGAACGTATCATTCGATATATCAATGTGGACATGCATTGCAGGCTCTTAATTACCACATGTTAAATGACATTTCGTGGTTTAAGCCTAATGCTTCACCTAATTTGAGTTGTAGATTTTTTACAGCGAGTCATGAAACGATTTTGTGGGCTCGTAAAGACAAGAAAGCCAAACATACGTTTAATTATGACGCCATGAAAAATGGTGATTGGGCTGAGGACTCACTTAAAAAGCCTAATTTGCAGATGAGATCAGTCTGGGCGATCGGTACGCCAAAGCCTGATGAGAAGAAGTTTGGTAAACACCCGACGCAAAAACCTGTGGATTTATTGCGTAGAATTGTTTTAGCGGCTACAAATAAAGATGATGTAATACTTGATCCTTTTTCTGGTAGTGCTACAACAGGTATAGCGGCTTATTTACACGGTCGTAAATATATTGGCATTGATCAGGAGGAGGGGTACCACAAGTTAGCGGTCAAAAGGGTACAGGAAATAAAAGCGCATTTTGGTATAAGATCTCGTAATTAATTACAGAATATGATGAAAGATGGTAAAGGCGGGGCTAATACGAAAACTGGTTTAGTCTTTGAAATGAAAACAGATTTAGTTTCGTTTCTACGAAAACAAAGTGGATATTCGGTAAAAAAGATCAGTGGTTATAAATCTTCCTACAATATTTTATACAAAAAAGAACAGGTTGCCAGAACATTCCCAAAAAATGATTTGTATACTTTTTTAGAAACGGAACATAACCTGGATTGGGCTGGAATTTTATCTAAACGATTGCTACCTGATGATGCTTTGTATGTAGTTACTAATAATACCGTTTATATTATAGAAAAAAAGAAACAAACGGGCGCTGGTTCTGTCGATGAAAAACTTCAAACTTGTGATTTTAAGAAGAAGCAATATAGGAAATTGTTTTCTCGTTTGAATATGGAAGTTGAATATATGTATTTACTCTCTGATTGGTTTCTTAGCCCCTCTTACAAAGATTCCCTAGATTATATTATTTCCGTGGGCTGTCACTATTATTTTGAATATATTCCGCTTCAAAAATTAAATTTGCCAGTCCCAGAGCTACCAGGTCTTGTTCAATAATTTATCCATGATCATATTGTTGGTATTAACGATATGATTTTAACAAATAAAAAGGGCTCCTTAGGTATTTAGCCGTTCGGATCCCTTTTTGTATTGATGAGTAAATTATAACACTTCCATTAAGGTGTCACAACTGGCGGGACGGTGGCGGGAGGGACGAGGGTGATGGGGGAAGAGGCTACCGGGGCGTCCTGGAGGAGGATGTTGACTGCGGGAGATTCAGTCTGAGTGCCGTCCTGGTAGACGGCGACGGCGACGAGGGAGTATTGAGCCGAGGATGGGAGGTTCCAGACCATACTGGCGATGCTGGAAGGGGCTAGGAGCTCGCCGACGGTTGAGACAGCACCAGTCCAGAGGTTCGTGGCGGTGACGTGGAGAGAGGCGACTGTGCTGGCGTCAGGGGTTTCGATGGAAATGGTGTAGGTGGGGCTAGTTTTAATGATAGTTTGGTTGGGGAAGGGGTTAGTGATGCTAGGGCCGCGGTTGGCGCTGCCAGCTTCGGTAACATTGATGCTAACACTTGTGCTGGCTTGGTTGTCGACGTCGTCAAAAACGGTGACGGTGAGCTGGTGGTTGCCGACGGTGACCCAGCTTGGGAGAGTGAAACTGCCGTTATTGGTGTTGCTCGAGGTGCCGACGTAGCTGCCGTTGATGGCGAATTCGATACGCCCAAAGTTACGTTTGAGCTCGATGGTGTATTGCACACTCACGGTGCGACTGACGGCGTCGTTATTTTGGGGTTGAAAGAGATTAATGATGGGAGTGTTACGGGCAGTGTGGACGTCGTCATCTTCGGTAGGGATGGAACAGGTGGTGTAGGCAATTTCACCTTCTTTCAGATTGGTGTTGTGTTTAGCGATCCAAGTCTGGATAGCAGTTTCCCAAGGTGTGTAGTAAGTATCGCTGCCTGGGTTGCTGGGGGTGGGGCCGGATGGGTTGTTTTTGTCGACGTACTGCAGAATGGTGTGGTACTCGCCGCAGGTGAGTTCTGCGCGATAACGAGCGGGAGTGAGAGGGGTGGCTAATTTGCCAGAGGCGGTGTCGATGGTGACAGTGGCGCTTGGCATGATGCCGTCGAGAACTGCTTTGCCGGTGGTTGGGATGTTGGCAGCGGGGAAGGATTCGATTGGCGTGCCCCCGAGAGCGGCGCGCATGAAAGCATTCCAAATTGGGGCAGCGACTACGGAGCCGTCCGCACCACGACTCATTTGCGTGCCGTCCGTGTTACCAACCCAAACGCCAGCTGCGAGAGACGGTGTGTAGCCGAGCGTCCAGGCGTCGTTGAAGTCGTTAGTGGTACCGGTTTTGGCGGCGACAGGACGAGCGCCGATCTGCAGGTAGTTGCTAGCACCAAAAACGTAGCTGCGGGCGGCGTTGTCTGAGAGGACGTTGCTCAGGGTAGCAGCGATGTTGGTGTCGACGACCTGGGTGCCGACGTGTTCTTCGGGCTTCCATTCCTGCAGGATGTTACCTTTATTGTCCACAACTTTAAGGACGCCGACGACGTCATGGTACAAGCCGTTGTTGGCGAAGGTGGCGTAGGCATTGGCGTGGTCGATGAGTTTTACTTCAGCGCCGCCAAGCACGATAGCGAGGCCAAATTGGCTGCGGTCGGCAAAGGTGGTGTAGCCCAATTTTTCTGCGAAGTTGAGGGCGTAGTCGACGCCAGTTAGATAGAGTAGTTTAACGGCGGGGACGTTAAGTGAACCTTGCAAAGCCTTGCGCAGAGTAACTGGGCCATTTTCGTCTAGATGATAGTTTTTGGGGCTGTAGTTGTCACCTGGAACGGGGAAATTGGTGTCGACGTCCCAGAGGATGGTGTTGGGAGTGTAGCCTTTCTCGAAAGCGGCGGCGTAGACTATTGGCTTGATGCTGGAGCCTGGCTGGAGGGGGCGGGTGGTGATATTGACCTGGCCTTGAATGTCATCATTTGTATAGTCGACACTGCCGACCATGGCGAGAATTTGGCCAGTTTTTGGGTCGACTGCGGTGAGGCCGGAATTATTGAAACCGTAACGTGAGCCGAGGGCGGTGACACCGTCTGTGACAGCCTTTTCTGCAGCTAGTTGTTTGTCGTAGTCGAGAGTTGTGGTGATAGTGAGGCCGCCTTGATCAATGTCGTGAGTAGAATATGTTTCTTCCAGTAATTGTTTAACCCAGAAGACAAAGTGGGGAGCGGTGATGCCGTTGCTGAAGTCGATTGCGACTGGTGAGTCTGTGGCTAAGGCGGCGTCAGCTTGGTCTTGCGAGATGTAGCCCAAGGTGACCATGCGACCAAGAATCCAGTCGCGACGGTCTTGGAGTTGGTCGGGGTTGTTTAGGTAACGGGTGGGGGCTTGGGGAAGACCGGCCAAGGTGGCAGATTCCGCGAGGGTGAGATCTGTGACGTGTTTGTGGAAGTAGGCTTGGCTGGCGGTTTCCACGCCGTAGATGGTGCCACCGTAAGGAATTTCGTTTAAGTACATTTGGAGGATTTGGTCTTTGGTGAAGTTGCGATCGAGGGCTAAAGACATGATGATTTCTTTGAATTTGCGGGTGATAGTTGGCTCGTTGGTGAGAATAGCGTTTTTGACGAGCTGTTGAGTGATGGTGGAGCCACCGCCGCGATTACCACGGAAGATGATGGCGCGGAGGATACCTTTAATGCTGATACCGTGGTTGGTATAGAAGTTTTCGTCTTCCGCACTGATGGCGGCGTGCTGGAGATCGACGGGGATTTGATCCAGAGTAACGAGGGTACGTTTTTCGTCGCCGGCGATTTCGTAGAGGAGGTGGGTGCCGGTGCGGTCGTAGATTCTGGTGGAAAGAGAGACGTCGCGGGTGAGGAGCGTGTTAGGATCGGGGAGATCTTTGGAAAACCAAGCGTAGGCACCTAAGAAAAGGAGGGCAAATAAGAGAAAGCAGGCCACGGCGGCTAGGGCGATGTTTTTAGCCCAAGTCTTTTTGTCGGCCTTAGCAAAGAGGGGTGTAATGTGGTGACGCCAGGCTCGGGCTAAGGGTGATTTGCCGAGTTTTGACTGGTAGTGAGAGTAATTTTTCATAGATGAATTGAGTATACGGTAAGGGGCTGAAAAGTGCAACTAAAACAGGCCTATAATTTGGCTAATCTTAGCAAAGTCAAGTACCCATTTGCTGGACAGATTTGCCTAAAACTGGTATAGTGTTATTAACATCTCGATGGTTTTCGAGGTGATTTTATTTCCCCTTATGACCAACTTCTCCTTCGCCAAGTTGCGCAAGCTGATCAAGAAGTCGCCGGCTGAGTTTACCATGTTGGTGCTCATGATGGTGGTACTTGGTTATGGCATGTTGCCCTCCGCGGTTATGGCTGACGAGAAGCCAGGGGACACTTCCTTTACCACGCTCCAGATCGCGGCGATGACCAATGTGCTTAAGCCATATGGTGCTTTGCCTAAAGCTGATTTACGTGGTCCTAACTACACGATTACGGTGCCATCGACTGCTTATAATAGTGAGGTTGGTCAGTGTGACGACACCCCGTTTATTACTGCTTCTGGTACCCACGTGCGTCCTGGTGTTATTGCTGCCAACTTCTTGCCGATTGGTACGAAGGTGAAAATTCCGAAGTATTATGGTGAACAGGTGTTCGTAGTTGAAGACCGTATGAATGCTCGTTATGATAAGCGTATCGACATTTGGATGGAATCACATAGTGATGCTATTAAGTGGGGTATTAGGAATGTAGAGATTGAGGTCTATAGGATTAAGTAATGATAGCATTGTTATTTTCGCTGTGTCGTAAGGTCGACAACCGTACCAGCCGACTCACCTCGTATGACTCGGGGGCTGGCACAGGGCCGACTTACTCCTCGCTCAAATAACAACTGCTACCGTTATTGTCAGAGCCGGCCTGAGGGTCGGCTTTTGGTTTGTAGGGATTTGCTTGAGGGGCGGTTAGGTTGTAAGATGGGGCTATATGAAGAAATTATTGAGTGTAGGCGGATTCTTGGCGGTTGGTTTGGTTATGTTGGGATTTGGTTGCGCGCCAATTTCGCAGGTGGCAACGATTGATGACGTGGCTAACTCTGACGAGAGTGTAAATAAGCCAGCGGAAGTAGTGACTGGTAGTTGGTATTTAACCTTTAATTTGCCTAAGGACTGGGTGATGGTGCCGCAATATGATGAAGGCGTGCAGAAAGATGTAACGAGTGTGCCAGTGACGAGCGATATGTCAGATGTGGTTGTGCAGAGTACTAATAAGATTGTGGCGTTAACAGGCGCGTCGACTTTAGAGAAAGACACTTTCGTGACGGATGACTACAGTTATATTCGAGTTTTCCGTTTGGATAAACATGCAGTTATTCCAGCTGAGGCAACAGATGTGGGCAATAACTTCTTTAAATTAGAAAAAGGTGTTAATTTAACTTATTACTTGAAGGGAAAGGGAAGTAACTATAAGTTTGTGGTGTACTGGGATGAGGCGGATTTGAAGGAAGTAGAGAAGGTTGTTGTATCGGCTAAAGAAGTCACAGCGTTGGCTCAGTAGAACTTCCTCATTTGGCCTATTTTGGGCTTGTCACTGCGTCGACTTCCTCGCCTTAGCACTAACTAAGCCTCAGAAGCTCTCCTTGTTCCGCACCCAAACTAGTCACAAATGTGAAAGTTCTTGCATCATGTACGATATTCAACAAAAAGTCCCCAGGCTCTGGTGAGCTGGGGATTTTTTTGGAGGCCGCGGCCAGGTTCGAACCGGCGCATAGCGGTTTTGCAGACCGCCGCGTTAACCACTTCGCCACGCGGCCAGACATGGTTTGTGACGAGAGGAGAGTAGCAAGAAAATCAGGACTCGGCAAGAAGAGGGTCAAGCTTTGGCTAGTGAAATTATATTAAGTTTCGAAAAGGATGCGGACGACTTGAGCAAGTTCCATGGAGGCTAGGTTCTTGGGAACGATGGTTTTGATAGAGTCGGCGAGATTGGGGGTGAGGGCGGTGAAAAGCTCGTTTTTATTGGCTTCAGGGACGCAAAGAATGATATCGATGATGGTTTCTGCAGCTACGATGCGTTTAAGCTCGAGATTGAGGAGGCGATAGAGCTCGTTGCGGCGTACCTGTTTGGCGTGGTCGAGATCGCCAGAGGAGACAACGTCTGTGTCTGGAGCTGGTTCGGCGGTTTCCAGGACGGACAGGGGCTCGATTTCATGGTCGAGCAAGGTAAAGAATTTGGCTAACTCGTTATTGGTCAAAACTAAGAGAGTTTTGCTGGGAAAGGTACCGTAGTGCTCAGAAAGCATCATATGTTAGTAGTCTACAATTAAACAGCTTTTTTTGCTATACTGTAGTTATGTTTCTCCATCGCTTAGGAAAAGTGCGAGCGCCAGAATTTCCAGCTGGTTTAGTGTGGCTAAATGGAGAGAAAAAGTCGCTAAAAAAGCTGGCTGGTAAACCTGTTCTGGTGGATTTTTGGACATATTCTTGTGTTAATTGTTTGCGGACATTGCCGCATGTGCAGCAAATGTATGAGCGTTATCACGATTTGGGTTTGGAAATTATTGGTGTACACACGCCAGAGTTTGCTTTTGAGCATGACGAGGAAAATGTTAAACAAGCGATTGCTGATTTAGGGCTGAGTTATCCAATAGTTTTGGATAATAATTACGACGTTTGGCACTTATATGCAAACAACTCATGGCCACATTGTTTTTTAGTTGGTCCGGATGGGGTGATTATTTACGATCACGTTGGGGAGGGTAATTATGCGGAAACGGAGAAGGCGGTGCAGGAAGCTTTGCTGGCGGCTGGAGTGACGGCGCCATTACCGGCTATAAATGATGATGAGATAGGCGACGGCGGAGTGTGTTATAGGACGACGCCAGAATTGTATTTAGGGTATTTGCGGGGGAAGTATGGGAATGCCGAGGACTTTTTACCAGATACGCCAGAGGCTTTTACTGATCATGGAATAACGCAGGAGGATAGGCCGTATTTACATGGGCATTGGCAGATTTGTGGGGAGTATGCAATGCATGCCAAAGAATTAGCTGTGGCCAGTGAATATTTGGCGTTGAAGTATAGGGCTTTTGGGGTTAACTTAGTAATAGCCCCCTCCGACTCCCCCATAGCTGGGGGAGAGTTTTCGTCAGTGGTTGTTGAACTAGATGGTTTGCCGCTGCCGGATGATATGTTGGGTGAGGACGTAAAAAGGGCTAAGGATGGCTCGTCTGTCGTGAAGGCGAAGGAGGCTAGGATGTATAATTTGGTGAAAGCTAGTGTTTATCATCAAGGAACGTTGAGAATTTTGACTAAAGACGAGGGGGTTAAGTTTTACGCTTTTACTTTTAACGGTTGTAATTAGTGAGTATTTTCAGTAGAATGTGGGCAGTATGATGGGATTGGGTGTGACTAAAAGAATCTATTTTGACCATGCGGCAGCTACGCCGCTTGATTTGCGAGTTGCTAAGGTGATGGCGCCATATTCAAGTACTGAATATGGCAATCCTTCGAGTGTGCATGCAGGAGGTAGAAAAGCTAAAATGGCGATTGAGGGGGCGAGAAAGCAGGTGGCAGAGGTGTTAGGTGCGCAAGCTGAGGAGATTGTGTTTACTTCGGGGGCGACAGAGTCGATTAACTTGGGCTATCGAGGAATTATTGGAGCGGCACCAAAAGAGAGGCGACATGTGGTGACGTTGGCCACGGAACATATGGCTACGCTTCGAGTGTTGCAAGACTTGGGTTGTGAGGTGACGTTTTTGCCAGTTGATGAGGATGGCTTGGTGAGTGCCGACGAGGTAATGAAGGCGATTAGGCCTGAGACAGTACTGGTGACCATGATGTATGTGAACAATGAGATGGGCACGATATTGCCGATTGCAGAGGTGGGCAAAATGTTAGCAAAGATGAAACGAGTGACAAAAGATATTTATCCGATTTTTTATACTGATGCGGTGCAGGCGGTGAATAGTTTACCGTTGAACGTGACGAAATTACACGTTGATGCACTGTGTCTGTCGGGGAGCAAGATGTATGGACCGAAGGGAAGTGGGGCGTTATACATAAAAAAGGGAACGCCGATCAAAGCGCAAATAATGGGCGGAACGCAGGAACATGGAATGAGAGCTGGGACGGAAAATGTGGGAGCGATAGTAGGCTTGGCCGCGGCCTTGAAGATAGCCCAAACTGAACACGAGGATTACGAGAAGAGATTAAGGCCGCTGCAAAAGATGTTATTTGAGGGGATTTTAGAGAAGATACCAGGAGTGTCAGTTAACGGCCATCGAACACAGCGGGTGTGCAACAATGTAAATGTGAGTCTGCCTGAGGTCGACGGCGAAGCAGTGGTCATGTATCTTGATAGCGCTGGGATTGCGGCGAGTACGGCGTCGTCCTGCACCTCGAGTGCTGGAGCGAGCCATGTAATAAAAGCGTTGGGTAAGAGTGTAGCTGCGGCTGAGAGTAGTGTGCGGTTGACGCTCGGCCGAGGAACGACTAAACAACAAGTGAAAAAAGTAATTCAAGAATTAGTGCGGATTGTCGCGCTGCTCAAAATTTTTTAATATGAAGTTACGAATCGTAGTTGACCCAGATTTGTGCATTGGAGCGGCCAGTTGTGTGACAATTGCGCCGGAGACTTTTCAGATGAACATGGAGAACAAGGCTGAGGTGATTGACCATGGCATTGCCGACGGTGGACCAAGTTATGAAAGGGTGTTGGAGGTGAGTGAAGAAGAAAAGGATACGATTATCTTGGGCGCGCAGTCTTGCCCGACGTTGGCGATTACGATTTTTGATGAAGCGGGAATGCAGTTGTATCCGATGATTTAAAAGTAAACAGAACGCGAGACTCGGGGAGTCCCTTTCTTTCTCCGTCGGGCGTTTTAACGATCGCTAATAACCATTGGGGTGAATTAGCGACATAAAACGCGAGTCCCTCGGTCGACGAAAGGGACATCCCACTCGTCTTCGTTCTGCTACAATGCGAGAACCCGACAGTCGCTCGCTTCTACAGGGCTCAGGCTTGCTAATGATTCAAGCTACCGACTACCAACTACAATCTACCAACTTTTAAATAATTTATATGCAATACGTAATCATCGGAGGAGGCATTGCGGGGACGATGGCAGCAGAAGAGCTGCGTAAGGCTGAGGCCACGGCCGAGATTACGATTGTGGATGAAGAGGCGCATGCATGTTATTCGCGAGTGCTGTTGCCGCATTATATTAATGGTAAGGTGCCGAGAGAAAAAGTGTTTTTGCGCGCGGAGAAGTGGTACGCGGAGCAGAGGATCGAGAGATTGGCGGGGACGATTGTGACCAGTATTGATACGAAAAATAATTTTGTGACGATTCATAGTGGCCGGGAGTTGCCGTATGATAAGTTGTTATTGGCGACTGGAGGACAGCTTAACTTAGCGCAGACGGATCCGAAGGGCGTGTGTTATTTGCAGACACTGGATGACGCGGATGGAATTGTGGCGCGCTTGGCTGAGGTGAAGAGAAGGCCTGTTGAGCAACAGCAAGCGGTGATAATTGGTGGTGGCTTTATTTGTTTGGAATTTATTAATATTTTTGCGCTGCACAGTTTGCCGACCACGGTGGTGGTACGCGGTGACGGTTTTTGGTCACGCTTGTTGAGTTCACGGGCTAAGACAGTATTAGCTAAACAGGCGGCGAGCAAGGGCGTGACAATTTTGACGGGGCAAGCGGAGGCGTTGCCGGTTGGTGAAGCCGAAGTTAACGGCGTGCAGCTGGCGGATGGCACGGTGTTGCCAGCGACTATGGTTGGTGTGGGACTTGGCACGCACGCTGATAAGAGTTTGTTTGTGGAGGCTGGTGTCGACATTAAATCTGGTATTTTGGCGAACAGCTATTTGGAAACGAATTTACCGAATGTTTATACAGCGGGTGATGCAGCGGAGTTTAGTCATCCGTTATTGGGGCGGCAGATGCATATTGGCAATTGGCTGAATGCGCAAATGCAAGGTAAGGCGGTAGCGAAGACGATGGTTGGGGAGAGAACAGAGTTCAGTTTAGTGTCTTCCTACTCCACCAATTTGCTCGGCATGCATATTGTGTTTATTGGGGATACGAATCCAGAGTTTGCTGAGGTGCGAAGCCATAAGGCGACCGAAACGAGCTGTGTCGACGTTTACGTGAGAAATGATAAGATAGTGGGGGCGGTGCTGATTGGCGACTTGGTAGATCGCGCGAACATTACGAAAGCTATTCAAGAGCAACGCTCAACTCTATAATATGGCACATATGTTAGATCAAGCGAAGGTTTACGCCGCTTACGACCCAGATGATATTGCTTATGGTATTGATCATTTAGCGGAGCAAGTGAGGCTGGCCTGGAGTGAGAGTCGCCTAGTGAAGTTTCCGGCGTCGTATAAGACGTGTAGTAATATTGTGATTGCAGGTATGGGTGGTTCGGCTTTGGGCCCTGATATGCTGCAGAGTGTGTTTTTTAATAATTTGACGGTACCGGTGACGATTGTGCGGGGTTACGAGTTGCCGGCCTTTGTGGATAATAAGACTTTGGTGCTGTTGTCGAGCTTTTCAGGGACGACGGAAGAGGTGCTGGAGGCGGCGTTGGTGGCCAAGAAGCGCAAAGCGAAGATTTTCGCGATTGCGGCTGGGGGTGAACTAGCTAAAATGGCGGAGAAAGAGGGCTGGCCGATGTATGTGTTTGCGCCAGGAGAATTGGCCAAGCAGCCACGGTTAGGCACAGGTTTTTCATTAGCTGGAATACTTGGGATGATGTCGACCTTGGAGTATGTAAAGTTTGGGGAGGCAGACGTGCGACGAATGCTGACGGCGATGGGGGATGTGCTCGACACTTGTGCGGTGGATGTGACGGGTACGGATAATCCAGCCAAAACGGTGGCAAAGAGTTTGCACGGTCGCACGGTGTTTGTGATTGGAGCTGAGCATCTACTAGGCAATGCTCATGTTTTGAGTAATCAGATTAATGAAACGAGTAAGCAGTTTGCAACGTATTTTGCCTTGCCTGAATTAAATCATCATCTGCTCGAAGGGCTGACCTTTCCTAAGGGTTTTATTAAGAATGTGACGGTGTTGATGCTGCGGTCGACGCATTATCACCCACGAGTACAAAAGAGGTTCAAGGTGACGGCAGATATTTTTGAGAGGATTGGGATTGAGGTGATTGAATATGATTGTGGAGGAAAAGATGCGATTGAGGAATGTGGTGAGGTGCTGCAATACGGAAGTTTTTTGAGCTATTATTTAGCGATGTTAAATTACGTGAACCCGACGCCGATTCCGTTTGTGGAGGAGTTTAAGAGTAAGATGGCGGGTTAAAAAGAAGAGAGCGGTGAGGCATACAGATCATATTCCATAATGGAAGTCTATATGCCCACCGCTCTCGAGAGAGTTGAGGGGTCCTTTTTAGGGGCTAGTTGTTGATGGTGGGTTCTGCCGGGGTAATCTAGCGGCAGAGCTTCTTCTGGTTCTCGCACAGCTCGTGCAACAGCTGGCTCTTGGTGCCGTCCACCGTACACATGACGATGAACTCCGTATCTTCCTCCTGAGCGTGGCTCTTGTTCCACTGCTTCGATAACGCGGTCAGCGTGGTCTTCACGTTCTCGCACTCGAGCTTGCTGACGGTGATGGCGTTACGCTCCTGCTTGGTGAGGTATCCATCAATGGGAATGGCCACGATGAACACCAGCAGAGCGGCGGTCGAGAGGGTGAGTCCGACCATGTAGCGCCACCAACCGTCGTGGAGCTTGCGCTCGTCGCCTGTCAGTGGGTGATCTCCATGACGTTCACTGGGCCACTCGCCGTGCCGAAACCGCTTCAGCATTTCTCCCCAGAAGACTAGATCCGCGATGATCAGGCAGGCGAGCATCGACGAATGAGCCGAGCCACCGCCCCAGATGGTGAGACCACCGATACCGAGCATCAACATACACAAACCGCCAGAGACGGCTGTGATGAGAGTGCCGAGATCGAAGGCGGGAGTTGTCGGGGTGTCCGACTCCTTCACCTTGAGCTTGTGGGCCAACCAGCCTCCGCCCTGGAATGGCAGGTCGAGAAGCGGGGTGAGAAGCAGCCTGGTCAGCAGGATCAGGACGAGACCGATGGTTTGCCACTTCATCGGGGTACGGAGTTTCTCAGTGATGTCGGCGGCGACCGGTCCGGTTTGGTCGGCAGCAATCGAGAGGATTTTCGTAGCTGACCAACCGAAACCAACAACGCCGACGACGGGGACGGACAACACGACCAGCAGCAGGAGGATGGTCGGCCACTTGAGGTGCCGCCAGCGGCTGGGTCGTTGCTTGAGCACGTTACCATTCTCGTCCTTGATGACCACGACTTCGGTGCCGGCCAAACGCCCTCCCCACTTGGACAGGCTAAGTGTCTGGTCCGCATGGTCGAAGAGGTTGGCCGCCGAGAACGGATCTTTGCGGCCGACGATGGCCTGGATGGCTACTTTGGCGTGAAAGAAGGGGTTCTGTTCGAGATCAGCCGCCGTCACGTGGTTGGCGTGTAGACGAGTGAAGATCTTTTCCAGCCGCACCAAGCCGTCGGAAGTTGCGAGGTTGCGGTTGAGTCCCCTCATGAACCCGTTGGCCTGCCCGAGCCAGGGGCGCTCGTCCTCTTGCTTGTTGGTGCCGTCTGACCACTTGGGGTTGCCGTTGTTCTCCTCCTCGGCGCCGTCCTGCAAGGCGTAGAACAGCTTGGCGACTTCCGGATCCCAGTCGGTGGCGATGATCAGGTAGGGATCGAGCTTGGCCGGCACGATGGCGGCGGTGGGGGTGTTGGAGGTGTCGGACTTGGGGGCGTGCCCCTCGTCCTTGGGGGGATCGTGGGGATTGGACAAGATGTGCTCCTTGAAGTTGTTGATGATGTCGGTGACGGTACCGATGGTTTTGGCTTTGAGAGCTGCTGCGAAGTCCTCGGGCTTGAGGTTGGCGTCGTTCATCAGCCGTTCCGTGGCAGGGTTGGCCTGGTCCATGGCCTCGAGGAGGGCGAAAGCGGGGCTACCGTCCTTGAGCTCAGGGTACCTCTTCTTGACCGACTGAGCGAAGGTTCGAGAAGCGAAGACGCGAGCAGTGGGCGGACAAGCCATGTAGATCGCCACGAAATGATCGCGCCAGGTTTCGAGCTTGAGGATATCTGCTGCGTCCATCTTCTCCGACGTGGTGGCCACGTAGGACTCGATGTTGCGCTCGATGCCGGCTGCTACGAGTGAGCCGATGTGGCTGTTGGGGTCGAGCCCGGCGAAGGCGATCTTGCGAAAGACGTTGGCCAGTTTGGCGATGCTGGGATCTGTGGCCATGATGGCTCCTGTGTGCCTTTTAGGGGCGTTGTTGACATTGAAGTGGGGACGGCCAGCCAGGATGGGCTGTAAAACGCCGTCGTTGTGAAAAAGCAGGGAAAAGGCCAACAAATTTGAGGTTTGTTGACTGGGAAGATTAGCACATTTTGCTGTCTTTGTCCAGCCCGAGCAGGTTTTTAGATTGACAAAAAGTCATTTTTTTGCTATTATGTGAGGTCCGTTGAAAGCCTCGATTCCCGAGGAAATAGACGGCTTGTTACACCCCAGAAGGCCCAAAAGGCCGAATAAGGAGAGCACATGCTCATCTTCATCGTGTTGTTTGTTTTTTTTGCCAACGCAGCCGCCCCGACTGCCGCTGACCCCACCACTGAGAGCCGCCAGGTCGACGTGACCAGCAACGGCGACAAGTGCCGGGTGGACGGCCGCATCCACGCGGTCAACGACGGCAGCAAGACCTGGACCCCGAACAAGGGGTGCTTGACCCAGAAGGGCGTCCTCGTGTTGGCCAAGGCCAACAACAGCCAGAACCTCACCAACGCGCAAGCGACGGTGATGGTGACGGAGGCGACGACCGCTCAGCAGCTGGCGCTCAACGCCCAGTTGGCCGAGCACGACCAGCTGAAGCTCGAGGTGAACTCCAAGATCGCGGCGTTCAAGGCCTGCCAGGACAGCATGCAGAAGGAAGGCAACGTCAAGTGCGTGATCGACGGCAACGTCGTGGAGCGCACCAGCGACGAGGTCGGCGTGCACCGGGCGGACAACACCTGGCCCGAGGGGTACGGCGGATATGGCTACGGTGTGGGCAACTACTCGACGGCCCAGGCGCTCGACGCCATGGACCAGGCCGAGTGGGCGCTCAACCATCAGGGGGCACCGAACAGCAACGGTGGCAGGTCCACGGGGGACAAGACCCCGGACAAGCCGGCCGCATCGCTGCCTCTGACTCCCGAACAGGAGTTGCAGAAGGTGCTGAACGGCAGCTAGGGCAGAAAGGGGGTCTAGCCCACCCCGCGCATCGCGCTTAGTCCTTTCCCTATGGGTTGAAAGGAGCTGAGTAAAAAAAACTTAACTTTCGGAGTTCCAATGTTCATTTCCCTGTTTCTGTCTCTGATTGGTTTTACCTCGGCTTCTGAGCTCAGCGGCTTGTCTCCGACGCAGGAAATTGAGGTGACGATGGAGCGTTGCCGATTGATCCAAGCTGAGCAGTCCGACATCGCCGCCCTCGGCAACAGCAACTTCATGCTGCGGGTACCGGCCAAGATGGGTGTCATCGTGCCGCACTACACCGGTTGTGACAGCGTGATCGTCTACAAGATGGACCACGGCTTGCCGGTACCGATCGTGGCCGAGGTCAATGGTCAACTCAAGTCCGTGCTGGTGGCCGACCACTTTGGTGACAAGTTCTACATCGGACGAACGTTCGGTGAGAAGGCTATTACCGTGTACGGCGATCAGTACGACAACGCGGGGATTCCCACGCTGCCGAATGGTCCGACGGCGGTGGAAGTGAAGGCTGACGGTGTGCCAACAACCTGTTCGTCCTCCACGGCCATGCCGGGCAGTACGAGCATCTACATCACCTGCCACTGATGTAGCGAACCAACGTGTGGCAGACGGCGGCGCCCGGGATGTAAATCTCGGGGCCGCTTTTCGTTTAAAATGAAAAAGAGCCCGAAGGCTCTTTTTTGTGTGCTATGAATAGGATTTACTAAATGGAGTTTTGGATGTTACTAATGACGAAGTAGCTGATGGCGTAAGCTGAAAGCAAGATGATGAGACCAATGACAGAGCTCATGAGAATACCTTGAGCCTTTTTGACCTTGTCTTCGTTGCCGGCGGCGGTCATCCAAAGTAGACCAGCGTAGATAATAAGGATGAGGAAAATAACACCGAGGAAGCCGAGAAGTACACTGATGAGTTGACCAATAGTGTCAGTTAGCGTGGTAGCGGTTGCCTGATCATAGCCAGCGCCGGTTGAACCAGCTACCGTGTCGAGCTTATCTGTGAGGTTGAGTGCAGCGTGAGCAGATGGAACGAGCATGGGTGCGAAGGGTAGAGCGAAGAGAGCCGCTGCCACCAAAATGTTCTTTAACTTCATAGCGAAGGGTTAAAATTGTTAAGACAGTGACATTATAACATGAAGTGTGTGGGAGGATAAGTGGGTAACTTGGTTAGGCGAGGTAATTAAGCGGCGCCACCGATCTGAGCGAGAACGAACCAACTGATAGCGTAGGCAGTGATTAGGATAACGAGACCGATAACTGAATTTTTTAAAATATTTTGAGCCTTCTTAACTTTATCTTCGTTGCCAGCGGCGGTCATCCAGAGAATGCCAGCGTAAATAATTAGGATTAGGAATATAACACCGAGTATGCCGAGTAGTGCTTTGATGAGTAAGCCGATGAGACTAAGGATGTCGGCGTTAGGTAAGCTGTTGTTGTAAGCGGCTGAGGCACCGGTAGCTAGTCCTGAACCGTAAGTGCCGGAATAAGTAGCTGCAGCGAAGGTAATTGAGGGTAGGAAGAGTAAGCTAGCAAGGATGGTATAGAGAATTTTTTTCATACCATTGTCGGTTATGGTGTACCTGAGACGCTACCAACTGTAATGGCATTGAGGACAGCGTTAGTGAGAGCGTAGGCAGCGACAATGACAACGGCACCGATAAAAGCATTCATGAGAATACTTTGCGCTTTTTTGACCATAGTTTCGTTGCCACCGGCGATCATCCAGAGGACACCGCCGTAAATCATGAGAATGAAGAAGGCGAGACCGACTAGACCAAGAATAGGTTTGATGGCGTATTTACCTATAAATTGGGTAATGTCATTATTTTCGGTGGTACCAGTGTTAAGACCGGCAGCTGCGCCAGTAGCATCTAAACCGTAGGATTTAGCCGCCTCTCCCACGGCTAGGGTGAGGTTTGGTACCAACAAAGAAACGGCCAGTAAACTGGCGAGGAGGAATTTTCGCATAGTGGAGGGGTTGCAGACTAGCTGCAGCCCGACCAGCAGGAGAAAACTGCTGAGCTTTGGTTTACTGAGTGGCGCCGATGATGGAGCTAATGACGAAGCTGGCAATGGCGAAGGCCGAGAGGATGATGGCCAAACCGATGATACCGGCGATGATGAGGTTCTTAGCCTCTTGCACTTTCTCGTCATTACCACCAGCGGTCATCCACTTGAAACCGCCCAGGAGAATGATGATGACAGCCACGACGCCGAGGAAGCCTAGCATGACACGGATGAGGTTGCCGATGGTTGTTTTCAAGTCCGCTTGACCAAGGCCAGCGGTGTCGCCGAAGCTGGTGTCGAGAAGATCGCTAGTTTGCAATTGTTGAGCGTGAGCAACGTGGACAAGGCCGAGGTGAGAGAGGCTAAGAGGCAGCATGAGAAGAGTGGCGAGACCAAGTCCCAGAGCGAGACGAGTAAATGTTTTCGACATAGTAAAAGATTAAAGTGAATGTATGAATTAATTATAGCACATTATAACTATCCACTCACGCTGCCACTTGTGATAGCATTAAGGATAGCGTTGACGGCAGCGTAGCTTGAGAAGATGACACCGAGCCCGAGGACTGTCCAGACAAGAATGCTTTGACCTTTTTTTACACGGTCCGCGTTACCAGCACTGGTCATCCAGAGCATGCCGCCATAGATGAACATGGCAAAGGCGAGGGAACCGACCAGACCGAGGATGCCTTTGATGACGCGACCAATGATGACGCGGACGTCGGCTTCACCAAGGGGATTGTAGAGCGTTACGGTGGTTGTGGTGCTGGCGGCTGTGGTGCTGACCGCCGTCTCCGCATGGGCGAGCCCTGGAACTAGGGGTAGCAGCAGGACTAGAGCGTAAGCAACGATGAGAGCGCCTTTTTTAGCTTGTTTGATGTTAATCATATTAAGGAGTTGAGGTATCGGTAGTGATGGTTTGATTAGCGCCGTTACCGATGGTGGTTTCTAGGTTGCTAGTTGGGATGTTGCCGCTGTTTAAGACACTGATGAGCAAGTTGATGAAGACGTAAGCACCAAAGACGATAGCAAGACCAATGACGGCGCCGCTTAGAGCGTCCTTACCACGCTTGACCCGTTCTGGATTACCGGCTGAGATGACCCATTCGAGGCCGCCGTAGACGAGGGCGATGAGGGCTGCAGAACCGCTGAGGGCGAGGATGAGATAGCTGACGTTGACGATGACTTGGAGAATGTTATCCACAGTACAGAGGCCTTGGCCGCGACAAGGGCAGGGGTCGGCACCACTGTCGGGACGAGCACTGGGACAGATGTTGGCGAAAATGAGACCGAGTTGGGTGATCTCAGTGTATTCGCTGGCGATGGTGATGGCTTTGGCGGGAGGCGTAAAGCCGAGAACGCCAGTAACTAGAGTAAAGCCGAGGAGAAGCGCGAGGAAAGATTTGCGAATAGCAATCATACTGATGGGAAGTATAGCATGAAATGGCGAGGTGGCGGGGTAGCGGGGTGGTGGATAATAAAAAAAATACGCCGTGAGACGTATTTTTTTTATTGGTTAGCTGTAGTTACTCGTAGGTCTGACTGACAATGCGGGCAGTTGTTTCTATGGCGTTACCGGGGTCTGTGGTGCCGAGCAGGATGACGTCGATGAAAGAGTTTAGGGCTTTTTCCATAGCGGCGGTGTCTTTACCGTGATACCAGCTTTTGGCGAGTAGAAGCTGTTCAGCAAAAACGCCGAGGTCCTCACTTTCGAGTTGGGTACTGATGAGTGAGCGAAGAGCGGTTGGTTTTTGAGCTTTAGTTAAATATGAAGTGACATTTTCCTTACGCGTAGCAAAGTTGATGAAATCCCAAGCCCAGTCAGGATTTTTGGTATCTTTGGAGACGCTTTCCACCCAGTAATTGGGATAATTGACTTCTCGACCACCTGTAATCTGAGGCAGATTATTAATGGTGAAATTGAGCTTAGGAGCGGCGGTGCGAATGAGTGGGAGGTCGTAGCTGTAGCCTAAATAGAAAGCGGTTTGGCCAGCGGTAAAGGCGTCGAAAGAGGAGGGGAAGCTCTCGTTCCAGGTGTAAGCGTCTTTGGTTGGGTTGGCAAAGTCTGTGTAGAAGGTGGTGGCGTCAACGGCGGGAAAGAGGTCACGTGGGGTGCCGGCTGGAACGGTTTGGAAAGCTACGCGACCACGGTCGTCCACCATGTTGGCGCCATTTTGCATCATGAGGACGGAAAGAATATCTACGGCGCGATTAACATTTTTGCTGGTACCAAAGCCAGCGCCTGACTGAATGATTTTACCGGTGCTGTCGAGCTTGGTGAGTTTAACCACGTCGTCATGAAATTCTTGCCAATTAGCAGGAGCGGCGGGAATGCTGGCGGCATTAAGTAAATCTTTGTTGGCGTAGAGGGCGAGAGTGTCGACGGCTAGAGGTAGACCGTAAATACTGTCCACAGCGGCGACCTTGGGATCGGGTTGGTAAGGGAAGACGACGTCGGCGGCGACAGTGTCGACAAAGTCATTTTTGAGGGTTTTGATGCTGACGGTCGGGAGGACTTTGGTGATGATGACGGTTTGTTTGCGGAGCGTGCCCTGAATTTCGGCGTAGGGAATGGTGGTGGTGGCAGGTTCCGGCAGGAGAAGGCTTTGATAGCTGCCTAGGGCGCTGTTGTGGACGGAAAAAATGTCGGGGCCGGTACCGTCTGCGAAAGCACGGAGAAGGGCGTTGTCGTATTCGTCGCTGCGGAGTTTTTTGTAGTCAATGCTGACGTTCGGGTGGAGGGTAGTGTAGGCGGTGATGATGTCGCTCATGGTGTCGCTGTTGTCGAAGGTGCGCCAATAGGTGAGTTTGACCTCTGGCAAGCTGCTCGCAGCGTCTTTGCCACTACAACCAAGACCTAAGGTGAGTAGGAGGCTCGACAAGAGGAGGCTAGAGGCAAGACGACGACGATTCATAAGAAGCGATTAGAGCGATTTTAGATACTCTTTGAGGTCGGCACTAACTTCGGGGTGGGTAAGACCGAGCTCGATTTGGGCGATGATGAACTGAAGTTTGTTGCCACAGTCGTAGCGGCGGCCGGCAAATTTGCAGCCGTAGAGTGGGCGATTGTCGGCGAGCTGCGCTTCGAAAGCGTCGGCTAAGCGGATTTCTCCGTCTTTACCTGGGGTTTGCGTTTCCAAGCGGCGCAAGATTTCTGGGGTGATGATGTAGCGACCGACGGCGGCTAAGTTGGAGGGGGCCTCCTCTACCTTTGGTTTTTCTACAAAACGATCAATCTGCCAGGTGGAGGCATCTAGTTCGACGCCACCAATGACGCCGTAACGGGAAACTTGATCACGTGGAATTTCTTGAATGGCAATGACTGGGTCGCCGTATTTTTCGTAGGTGGCGATTAACTGGCCAATGGCGGGCACTTTACCAGTAATGATGTCGTCGCCAAAGAGGACAGCCACGGCTTCGTCAGCGCCGACAAAAGGGGCGGCGGAGAGAAGCGCGTGACCGTCGCCCATAGGCTTTTGCTGACGAACAAAGGCAAATTTGGCGAGTTTGCCGACTTCACGGATAGCTTCCAGTTCTTTAAGTTTATTTTTTTGCTCGAGGCGATATTCCAGTTCGAAGTTGCGGTCGAAGTGGTTCTCTAAGGCCTGTTTGCCAATGGCGGTAACGAAAATAATTTCTTCAATACCGGCGGCGACGGCTTCTTCTACAATATATTGAATAACTGGTTTATCCACGACTGGCAGCATTTCTTTGGGTTGAGCTTTGGTGGCGGGGAGGAAACGGGTGCCCATGCCGGCGACGGGAATGATAGCTTTTCTAATCTTCATAGACGGTATTTCGGCCAGTGAATAACGAATTTCCTAAACAGTATACCGCGACTAGAAGATTGACGAAAGTGGGGATTTTTGGTATGCTACAGCGTTCGCGCAGATCGCGTGAATGCAACCCAATGGAGGCTATAATGGCCACGATTTACAACCAAAGTCTGTTTTCCGAGCAGGGCCGGGCGCTGATGACCGTATTGGGTCAGTTGGCACCGCGGGTGATGAACGAGGTGGTCATCCCGATCGCAGTCCGTGTTCAGCCGAGGTACGACTCGTGCCAGTTGCGGATCTACAACGTACCGGACGCGAAGAACCCGCAGAACAACGAGCTGGTGATGCTCAAGACCTTCGGTGCAGAAATGAACCGAGAGCGCCTGCACCGGTGCACGGGCTTCAACTACGAGAAGACCTGGCGGTTGCTGTTGCGGCGCCAGGACCGGTTGAGCTGGCAGTCCAAGGAGGACGGAGAGGAGATCGCGCCCTCCGAGCGCAAGTATGGCGGAGCGGTGAGGGCCCAGGCACAGTCGAGCTGTGTGGTGGGCGGCGGTTCTGGCTTCGACGGACTGCTCGACGAGTTCGCGATCCAGGCACTGTTCGTGGAGGCGGGTTTGCTCGATGCCTCAACCCTGCGGGCGATGATCGAGCTCAACCAGAACCCTCACTCAACGGAGTACTTCACTGAGCTCGGGATTTTGTAGGGTTCACCAGCGTACAACTTAACCCCCAACCAGAAGGCTCTCATGCCTCGCGGTGTGGGGGTTTTCTGTTTGACGGAAGGTGATTTTTCTGCCAATCTTACGGCACTGACGCGAGGTGCGGCGGTAATTTTTGAGGGAGAAGAGATGTACAGAAGGAAGATGCGAGTGGTGTTGGTGTGCGTGGCTGGTGTGCCCAAAGTTGGGGACACCGATGGTGAGAATGACTTGTGGTTACGGGCCAAGCAGGTGGCTGAGGAGGTGGCCAAGTGGTCGGTCGAGCAGCAGGTCTGCTTTGTCCTGAACAGCAGGGTGACCAGTCGGTATCGAGAGGGAGTCACAGAAACGACGGTGTTTCTGCCCCATTTGCGGCGAGCGCTGAATGATCGGTTCGGTGAGACTGAGCGATTCTTGTTCAGAGCGACGCAGGAGGCGGAGAGTTTGCAGGAGTCGCTGCAACTGTTCCGCGAGGTGATTCTTGGTCTGAATGCCGAGTATCGCGGCGACGTCGTCATCTTCTGCGACCGGAAGCGCTGGCGCCGGGTGCGGTGTTTGGGGGAGTTCTACATTCACGACGAGGTGCAGGTGTTGCCGATCGACTTTGGTGGGCGGAAGTACAGGCCGCACAACTACGTCATGCGGGGCGTCGAGCTCTTGAGTGCTGAGGCGTACTGTCGCTCCGAAAAGTGGCGAAGGATGGAGCGCAGGTTGCGGCGCGTCAAGCTGTGGTTCAACTGAGAGTGAAGGTGTGGCGTCGTCGTAAACGTAAGGCCGGGTCGTCCCAGAGGTGGGAGGCCCGGCGTTTCTTATTGGTGATTGTCGATTTTGTAAACGCGGAGAGTGTTGCCGTTAAAAATGCTATGAGCCCTGAACTGTTTATTTATACGAAATGACCAGATGCCAGAATTTTGCGGATTCAGTTCTTTAAAACTGGTACGAAAAGTGTCACCAGATAATAGTTGAGCTTTTACCTTCTCGTATTGTTGCATCAGTTGTCTGGCTTCGAGATAGGGGATGATGTGCTTCTTCTCGGTTATTCTGAGAATTTCTGGAGGCACAGGTTAGATATTCACGAAGTCTTCTTCGGGAGCAGCAAGAGCTGCGGCAGCTTCGGTGCGCATTTCGTCAGTGATTTCATCTTCGCGGAGTTCGCGGAAGTCGATGAAAGCAAGGAAGCGTTCCCGACGCCAGTTTTTGTAGGTAGCCACAAAATCTCGAAATAAATCGAGTAAGTTTGGGGTTGTTGAGGTGCTGGCGAGGCGTGAGGTGTTGGTGTTCATAGATGACTTGAGGATAGCATGATTGGGGCTAGTTTGCTAGTGATGACAGTGAATACACCTGGGGTATTCACTAGTAAAAGAACAGGACGACACCGAGGTGCCGTCCTGAGGAGAGATGTTGAGAGCTAATCGTGGATGGGTGCGCGAGCTTCGAGCGCGCGCCCGAGGAGGGCATCGAATTCCGTCGCCATTTTCTGGTATTCTGGCGATATTTTCTCAGCATCTACCGGGGCAAGAAACTTGGCCAGTTCGGGAATTCTGGCAATGGGCTCGAGGCTATCACCCCAGAGAGCTTCGCGGCTGATCTGCAGTGCCAGCAGCTGATTGATGCGGCAGCTGGTCATGAAGGGTGAGTTGGGTTCGGGGACTTCAATCTCGCCCAGGGCCAGCGGTCGCTTCGGTGCAAACGATAGCGAGGTCAGGTAACAGCAGGTGACTTGGCTACCATGCTGAGCCGTCACGATCAGGTTGATGGCGTCTTCGGGCTTGGGCTGTTTGACGACCTTCTGGCTCAGGCGAAAGATCGTGCCGATGGTCGACAGATCCTCGAGCGGGGTGAATCCTTGGGCAGCGTATGCATCGAAGGCTGGCTTCAAGGCTTCCTGGAGAATGCTGATCAGGGCAGCGCGGTCGGCGGCGTCTTGTTTGCGGGTGTAACGGCGTTTGGTCATGGTGACTCCTGGGGTGGCTTGAATGTTGGTGCCGTCCGAGATTGGGTGCGGCGTGAGGCCGAGGAGACGAGGCTCCTCGGCGAGACGCTGGAACCAAGCGTGAGGTGGGCTAGATGCCGGCGGGGAAGTCTTCTGCGAAAGTTCCGGCCAGCGCGCGGTGCCCTTGAGCGATTTCGGCATCGGTGATCGAACGAGCGAGCTCGATATCGCCTGTCTGAACGATGGATTCGAATCGAGTTGCTTGTTCTTGATGGGCGGCGAGTCCGTTGTGGAGATAGGCTCGCAAGTCTGGCGTGATGACGAAGAGCTGAATGAGCTCGGCGCGACGCGTGTTGACGATGGGGATGATATCGTTCGGCATGATGACCTCTGATGAGTGATGGTTGCGGACTAGATGCCGGCGGGGAAGACGTCGGCGAAAGGCCCGTGATGGATGTAGCTCACCATGGCCAGGTGCTCACCAGTGATGAGGCGTGCGAGCTCTGCGTCCGAGTGTTGCAGAACATGGTGCACATCTGGTGCCCAAGTGAACATTTCTGCGAGGAAGACACAGCGATTGAGTTGCTCGGCGGTGAGTTCGGGATCGCCAACCTCGAGTTCGAAGGCGTAGGTGACGGTGAAGGGCTCGCCGTCGATGAATTCGCGGCCGGTTTTGACGCCACCGGGAGGAAGGGGGATGGGGGCTGAGGTGACGATTTTCATGATTACTCCGAATGGGGTTAAGAGTTAGTGACCGGGGAGTGAAGGTCATTACTTATGGTAGCAGATTATTTAGAATTGTCAACGTTTTGCTACAGTTTGAGTTAATAAAATGGCTAAGATTTGACGATTAAATGAGAAGTGATGTAAAGTGTGGGAAATAAATGACACAGAATATGAATAAGGAAATGGTGAGAGAATTGGAAAAGCTGGGATTTACGGGGAAGCAATCCACGGTTTATGTGGCGTTGTTGGGATTGGGGAAGGCGACAGCGGCGGAATTGGGACGGAAGACGGGGATTAATCGGACGAGTATTTACGATATTATTGGTGAATTGCAGGGATTGGGCTTGGTGAGTTTAGTGGCGCACGCCAAAAAACAGACGTACCGCGCTGAGTCGCCAGAGAAGTTGCCAGTTATTTTAGAGGCGCAGGCGGCGAGAATGCATGATATGGCCAAACAGTCAGAAGGGGTGGCGAGTATGTTGCAAAGTGTGGTGGCGAAGGCACCGAATAAGCCAAAGATTAAGATTTATGAGGGTGAAAGCGGGATAAAATCTTTGTACGATGCATCTTTGCTTTGTAGAACGTCGATTAAGTCATTTTTAAATGCTGACGCACTGGAATCGTTTGATGCGGATTATGCGCAAGAATATTTTGCTAAGAGGGCCAGGAAGGGAATTATAATTTCCGCGATTATTAATGATTGTGCGGTGGCTCGAGGATATAAAAAAGTAGCTAAAGAATTTTTGCGCGACATGCGGTTAGTATCAACGGAAAAAATGGATATTGTGCCAGAGGTTTATATTTACGATAACACGGTGGCGATATTTTCTTTGAAGGAACGGTTGGGCGTGTCGATAGAATCCAAAGATATTGCTTACGCGTTTCGTAAGCTGTATGACTTGGCGTGGGAGAAAGCGGGGGAGTATAACTCAAATAGTTTTTCGGCCAGGTAATTTTAAATCTACTGGAATAGGTAAATCTTCCTCTGGAATCATGTCTAAAAAACACTTATCGCATTCCCAGTATTCATTTTGAGTTGTCTTGTCGGGGGTCTTGAATGGAAGATTCAGACCTTTGAAATAATGACCAGTGTTATATGTATGATCCGTGGCTACATTGATGTTTATCCAACTGCCACAAATAACACACATTCGCTTGATTGGCCAGGCTTTACATGGAGTTTTGAGTTTTGTAGCCATAGATGAACTTAGTATAGCCTTTGTTTATAAATTTTTCGATATGATATAATTTCTTCATATGGTAACAACAAAGCGTGAATTGAGTCCGGAGGCCAAGGGATATAGGGCGACATTACGGGCGATGAAGAAGGCAGAGTCGCCGATTCATCGCGAAGGGGCGGAGAGGATGCGGGCGGAGAGATTGAAGGCTGAGGAGCCAGAGTCGATGGAGGCGAGGGCTGGGAAGGAGAGATTGCAAGAATTGGTAGAGCGTAGTGATGTCGATGCTGATACGATAACTCGCTTGGCGATTTATTTGGAGTGCGAGCCGTGGGAGGCGGTGGCGAGGTTAGAAAAACAAACGACCAAGTTCGATAAGTTAATTGAGACGCACAGAAAGCAGTACATCGCAGAAAAGGATGGTAGAAGCCAATTTAACTTACTGAGTAGTTATATAGGTGATGAGTTGGGTTTGGTATTGAGGGAGGCTGATAGTCTTGATTTGTTGGATTGGCAGCATGATCCGATTTTGTTGGCGAAGGATGTAGCCAGCAATGTGAAGACTTCAGATTTAGAATTACGCAGAATACGGCAGATCAATTATGGTGTGACACCCGATAAAAATGTAATTGATATCGACCGGGCGAATGAAGGCGTTATTGATATGTGGTCGTTAGCCAAAAACCATACAAACAGTAAGCCATGGTTTTCAGTTAGCTGGGATGAGTCAAATTTGAAGATTTTCCCGGTTATGTTACGAAGAGATTTTTGGACTATTGGGAGAGAATTGGTTATGGCATTGCCAAAAGAGTTCGGTTACAAAGATGCCAAGGAGGCGGATATGATTATTACGGCGCAGGTGGAGAAGATTGGTCGGGCCTTTTCTCAGGACATGAAGAAAATTGATGGAGCGTTTTATGTGGGGCCAAAGACGGAGAAGCAAGAGAAGTTGAGAGAGTTGGATAAGAAGGTGGCCCAGGAAATTATATTAAAATATAAACAGGTATTAGAGAATAAGAGATTAGAAGAATTAGCGGCTAAGAATGAAATTAGACGAGCTGATAGAGCTTATAAGGCGGAGAGACATGAGTTATTAGCCAGACTACACGAAATAGAAAAACAATTGGGGTTGGCGGTAAACTTGCCAGCGGTGAGAGAAACGACGGGACCAATTAACTGGTTTAATAAGAAGATGGAGAGTCTCGCCCAGATGGTGAGTGCCAAAGCAAGATATCAAAAGCAATTGGTTGACGAGCAGCGTAAAGCATTGTGGGCAGAGCGTTTGTTGATAGCTAATAAATTAACAAAACAAAATAACGAAGCATTACGTGATAATAGAAAATTAGTATTAGGTGACGCTCCGCGAAGTTCAAGTAGGTATAGCGGGGCGTTTGAAGAGTTGGGTGTTGATGTTGATTATTGGAGCAAAAAAGCGGATGAGGAAATAGTGAAGATAGTTGATGAGGATTTAGTGCAGGAACAATTAGATGAGTTGAAGAGAAAATAATTAAAATCACCTGTCTCATTGAGAGGCAGGTGATTTTTGTTAGCGGAGATTATTCGGAGTCGTCATTTTTGTCGTCATCTTCAAGGTGTGGGGCCATTGGGCCTTTGCCTGGGAAGTGATGGTTGAATTTACCACCATGGTGACCAAGCTCGCCCCGGAAAACAAAGCCAGCAGGGATGCTGTTGTCTTTAGCCCAGGTTTTGAGGGAGTCCATTTCTGTTTTCATGGCTGCTTGACGATCGGCGGGAGCGACGTCCTTCTGAGACTTCATGAAGGTGTCGAGTTCAGCTTGCTTGGCAGTGACGGCGTCGGCCTGAGCTTGGGTCAGCTTGCCGTTAGTTACTGCTTGATCAAGATGAGCGGACATTTTAGCTTCCAGATCAGCGTGAATTTGCTGACGTTGTTCGTCAAAAACGGCTTGAACTTCGTCTTTATTTAGATGAAATTTATCGGCAATAGTGGTGACTAAGTTGTTGATGGGATTAGCATTTGCTGAGGGAACCGTTGCAGCGTAGGTGGTGCTAACGGCGGTGAAAACACTAGCGCCGAGAGTGGCGACGATGGCGGCTGTAACTATTGCTTTTCTTGTTTTAGAAAGTTTGGCCATAGTTCGAGATAATTGAAGAATGAAGCTATGTTTTAAGGGAAGAATCAGCACTGTCGCGCCTGGTTAGCAACGGGGATGGTCGTTGCCAAGGAGACCGGTGTGCTGAGACTTATCGTGAGAGTAATGTAGCAGAGGGGTGGTGAAGAGATTATGAAGAGTCGCTCGCAACCGCCGCATCTCCTGCTCCTAGCTCAAGGCCTCAGCCCAGAAATGCTTAAAGGATGACTTGCTTAACGGAACCAATAGCGCAAGTCAAGCATTTCTCGGGTCGGCCATCGCGTCGT
>DOZH01000005.1:0-10544 GCA_003518105.1 Candidatus Uhrbacteria bacterium | reverse complement strand
CGCTCGCTCCTACAAGGCTCAGGCTCGATAATGGATCATGTCTTCGTACTTAGGGGAAGTTTGAGAGTGACAGTGGTACCCTGGCCTGGGGTGCTGACCATGGAGACGCTGCCGCCTAAGTCTTGCATGACGGATTGCACAATGGCGAGGCCGAGGCCAGAGCCACCGGTGGCGCGGGAGCGACTTTGCTCAACACGCCAGAAACGGTCGAAGATATGTTCGAGATCTGTAGGTGCGATGCCGATGCCGGTGTCGATGATGGTAATAATGGCAGCATTGTTGTCGACGCCGATAGCAACGTCGACCGAGCCCCCTTCTTTGTTGTAAATAATGGAGTTGCTGATGATATTGCTGAGTGCCACGTCGAGAAGGTCGCGATTGGCCGTGATTTCTATCAGGTGAGGTGAGGGCGAGAGATGAAGGGTAATGTGGTGTGATTCGGCTAAGGATTTGAGGCGGTCGACGGCAGCCGTGACCAGTTCAATCAGGTTGATGGAGCTGGCCGGGCGAGGTGGCGAGTTGTGTTCGTCGAGTTTGGAGAGCAGGAGCAGATCTGCGACCAAGCGGCGCATGCGTTCAATTTCTTCGAGTTGACTGTCAATGCGACTGAGTTCGGCTGGCTGGGTGGCGACGAGGCGTTCGTTTTCCAGATCAGTTTTGAGAATGGCGAGAGGAGTGCGCAGCTCGTGACTGGCGTCGCTTAAGAATTTCTTTTGGGCGCTGTAAGCGGCGCGAATAGGGCGAATGGTGGAACCAGCCACGAGGTAGCTAGCGATACCGGCGATGATGAGAAGAATACCGTTAACGATGACAAGAGTTTGAATGAGGTCGGAACGAACGTCAGCGGCAGTGGGGACAGGCACGAGCTCCGAGCGGGCAAGGTCAAAACGGAGGCCGTGAAAACGGTTTTGTAATTGTTCGTTGAAGATGGTGCGAGTGACGGCACTCGAGATGATGAGCATGGCGGCTAAGACCACAATGTAGAGAATGGTCAGCCAAAAACGGGTAGCGCCTAAGCGTTCCTCAAACGAGACGGTAGCCTTTTCCCCAGACTGTTTGGATGCGTTTGGCATAAGTTTTTGGTAATTTTTTGCGTAAGTTTTTGAGGTGGACGTCGACGACGTTGCTGAAAGAGTCAAAGAAACGGTCCCAAACGTGCGAAAGAATATCTTCGCGAGTGACGACGGCTCCTTTGTTGCGGAGGAAGTACTCGAGGAGACCGTATTCGCGGAGAGTTAATTCGATAGGTTTGTCGTCGACTGATAGGGTTTGGCTGCGCGTGTCGAGTTTGAGGTCGCCGAGGGTGAGGATGTCACTCACGACTTGCGGCGCGCGGCGGAGGATGGTGCGAATGCGGGCGACGAGTTCTTCGAAAGAGAAGGGTTTAACCAGATAATCGTCGGCACCGAGGTTGAGGCCTTCCACTTTGGCGTCGATGGCGTCTTTAGCGGTTAAGAAGAGGATAGGGACGTGATTGCCGGCAGTACGCAGGTTTTGGCAAACGGTGAACCCGTCGCGGTTAGGCATCATGACGTCTAAAATGATGAGATCGTAGCCACCGCCTTTGGCCATGTTTTCGCCCTCAACACCGTCAAAAGCAAAATCGACCGCATAACCGCGGGCTTGGAGGCCTAAAACTAGGCCTTTATTGAGTTTTGGCTCGTCTTCTACCACTAGTAGCTTCATGTACTAGTACTATAGCAAAGTGCCATGAAGAGACAATGAAGGAACGCTTGACGAGATTATGATAAGATATTGAATATGAAGTTAGGCATAGACAGTTTTTTTGAAGAGGCGCAGAAGCTAGCGCAAATTTTTGATGAATGGGCTGGTAAGTATAAACTGCCAGCGGTGGCGGACCATATTTGTTATAAGTGTGGTGATTATGAGGAGTTTGCTGCAATGAGAAAGATGTTTGAGGGGGAGAGTAGGTTTATTTATCAGTCGATAATTTCTGGGCGACCGATTGCGGTAATAAAGTTTTTGCGACCGGTGTCGACCTGTATGGGAGACATTTGGTACTTGGAGTTGGCGGCACAGAAGCCGGATGGGAGTCAGGTAAGCGGGTTTGATCATGTGGAGATTTATCCTTTAGAGGGCACGATGGAGGATTTAGCGCAGAGAATGATGGCGCAGGGGGTGAGGTCTGAGAAAGTTGTGCGACCGCACCATACGACGTACGATGGGATTATTGAGGGAAGGTTTAAGATAAGATTGGAGGATGAGGCGTTGGTGGCGAAGATTAAGAGAGATGAGATGTAATTTATTGGATATGATTGAGGAAACTGCGATTCAGATAATTTGGGATTATCATCATGTAAATCAAGAGTTGCTTAAGGCTGACATTATGTTAGTGCTTGGCAGTCATGATTTGCGCGTAGCTGAATATGCGGCGCGGTTATGGTTACAGGGATTGGCTCCGCTTGTAGTAGTGTCGGGTGGCGTGGCGCATACTGATGACTTGCTTAAAACTGATTGGGCGGGGACGGAGGCAGCCGAGTTTGCTGGGGTTATGGCTAAGGCTGGAGTACCGATTGATAAAATAACATTAGAACAGACTGCGAAGAATACCAGTGAGAATTTTTCATTAAGTCGGCCAATAATTGAGCGTGATCTGGCTGAATGGAAGACGGTTATTGTGGTCACTAAGCCGTATATGGAGAGGCGGGCCTATGCCACTGGAGCAAAATTGTGGCTGGATAAGGAATTGATAGTCACTTCGCCAAAATTATCGTTCGAGGAGTACGTGGGTGGCGCTATTATTCGAGATGATGTGATTAATTTGATGATGGGAGATTTACAACGGATTGATGTTTACGGTAAAAAGGGTTGGCAGATAGAGCAAATCATACCAACTGAAGTGTGGACGGCATTTGAGGAGTTGAAGAAATTGGGGTATACGAAGCATTTATTGACGGAGGAATAATTTTTAGGTTATGACCAACGAAAAAATCATAAAAGAAAAAACATCAGAATGCCCGGTGTGCGGTGGTAGGGAGGTAATGACGGGGAAGATGGAAATGAGGGAGGGTCAGACGTGGTATGAGATGAAGTGTGAGGAATGTCAGAGTGTGGGGTTTGAGTGGGCGAAGGAGTGGGAGGATAGTATTGCGGATTAGTAAAGTGTATACTGAGTTTATATGCGTAAAATATTTGCCTCCATCTTTGCTGTTACGTTAGCTGCCAGTGCTTTGTATGCGCTGCATCCAGTTTATGCCGCTAGTGCGGGAGACTTGGTGAAGTGCCCAGATTTTAGCTCGGTTTATTTCCTGGCGAATGACGGAAAACGTTACGTGTTTCCAAATGAGCATATTTACAAGAGCTGGTACCCTGATTTTGATGCAGTGAAAACTATTTCTTGTGCAGATTTAGGTTTGCTGCCGTTGGGAAGTAGGGTTATGTACCAGCCTGGAACCAGTTTGGTAAAAATTCCAAGTGACCCTTCGGTGTTTGTGGTCGAAGACAATGAGATTGTGCGAGAGATTCCAGATGAAGCAACGGCTATAGCTTTATTTGGTAATGACTGGAGTGATCGTGTGGATGATGTGTCCGAGGCTTTTTGGCCTAGCTTTATAAAGGGGGAGCCTTTAGTTAGTAAGGAGGTGCCAGAAGGTACAATTCTTGAAGATAACTTGAGTAAGCTGTTTAGGGTAAGAAATGATGGAACGGCGATTGAGGTAGATTCATCGCTAACGGTGGATCAGGAATTGGTTTTAAAAGAACACGCTATTCATATTGATGATATTGAGTCGAGAATGGGTGTGACAATTGCTTTGACACAGGTGGATAATACAACGGCCACTACAGTACTAACACAGATCGAGGATGAACTTGAAACGGTTCATGTTGAACAGGAAGATGAAGTTGAAGTAGAGGATATTTTAGAGGTAGAAGATGTGGAAGATGCTGAGGTAAGTGCGGACGATGAGGTTGCCGAAAATACTTCAGGAACCGGTAGCGGTGACGTGGCTGATGGCACTGACGAGTCTATTAATTCCGATGTTTCAGGCGATACTGAAAATGTTGATAGCTCCGTTAGTGGTAATGAATCTACTGATCGTGGTTCGTCTGATAATTCGGGAGACTCTGGTAGTTCTGATGGTTCGGGGGACTAAGTAATTATAGAGATAGAAAATACGGCAGCCTGAGCTGCCGTATTTTGAAATTATTTTGTAAGGCTGAGGGCGTAAGCGAGCCACCAGTCGCCAGCTGCAGGGCCACCGTTGCAGGTACCGTCAGATTCGCCGGGGGGTTTGACCCAGAGGAAGGCGTCGACGAGGGCGTTGCCGGTGTTGGTGGTAGGGTTGGTGCCGAGGCGACGACCGGTTGGGTTACACCACTCGCCGTTTGAGCCATTACCGTTGCGGCCGGTGTCGATGATGAAATGTTTGTTGTTGATGAGATTGCTGATGGCGGTGCCGTAGGTGATGTTTTCCTCGTTTGTGTAGAAGTTTGAAATGTTGAGTGCGAAGCCGTCGGCAGCGGCGATGTTGGCGGTGGTTAAGCGACTGGCCATGGTGCTCGGGTCAATCCAGTCGGCGTGACCGGCGTCGAGATAAACGAGAGTGTTTGGTGAGGATTTTAGGATGGTGATGGCGCTGGCGAGTAGGGCGAGACGATTGGTGGTGACGCAAGAAGCGGAGGTGGCGTCGGGTTCGAGGATAATGACGGCGGGGCGATTATGGAGGCCGGCAGTGAAGTTAGTTAGCCAGGTGAGATAGTCGGCGTCGTAGCCAGCGCCGCTTGAGGAGTAGCAACCAAGGTTAGGAATGTTGTAGGTAGCGAGTACAGGAAGGGTGCCAGCGGCAGCAGCTGTGGTGACGTAATCATTAACCGAGTTCTCGATGTTACTGTTCCAGTCACCGAACCATTTGGCGGTGGGCTGCGAGGCGATGAGTTCCAGGGCGGTGGCATCGGCTGGATTGGAGCCGGCCCAGGCGGTTATTTGCTGGCGGGCGTCGGAGTTGGGGTCGGTATAGAATATGGTGTTGCTTAAAGGATTGTTGATGACCTCGTTGGTTGTAGAGACCAGTTGTGAACGGGTTTTGAGGACCGAGAGGTTGGGAGAGTAGTCGAGAGAGGTGAGATCGAGGCCACGGGTGAAGTGAGGAAAGATAGTTGGTGGGAGGTCGATGATGTAGTTGGCCCAGTTGGTGCCGTAGAGATTGATGGCTGATTCTTCGGTGGTAAGCCAGCGGAGCTGCTGAGCATTGTCCACGGCGTAGGTACGGGCGTCGCTTTGGATTTTGACGAGGACGACCTCGGGTTTGGGTAGAACTAATGACGATAAGGGGAGGGAGGCGAGGATGCTGTCGGAGACGGTGATGACGCGATCGAAGTTATTTTGCCAGGTGAAGAAAATTTGCTCATTAATAAAAGCGTGACGTTGTAGATGGCCGTTTTGGTCAAGGTCGACGTAATAAACGTCAGAAAAGCTGCTACCTTTAAGATAGCTGCCAGATTCGAGCGTGCTGGCGGCGAGGGTGGGGGAGAATTGTAGGAGTTGGGAAGAGATGAATAGAGCGAATAGCAAACTAAGGTTTTTAGTAGAGACTCGGAGACGTTTTAGGGGCGGACGAGTCATAGATTATTCGATTATCAGGACCTCACCGTCGCGGAGAGTTTTGTAGGGGAGATTGTGTTGCTGGCAGTATTCGACTGCTTGGGTGATGGTGGCAGATTCTGGGTGATCCGAGTCCCAGTGCGGGAGGAATGCGAAGTCAATGAGATTGAGGCCGGTCCAGATGACTTCGGGGAGTTCGGGGTAGGGAGTTTCAGTGGCGTCGTCGACAATTTTGTAGGCGTCGAGATTGGGTGAGAGCACACAACCGGCGGCGCTATAGCCAGCGTAGAGAACATCTTTGGGAAGGAGAGATTGAGTGAGAATGACGTCGAGACCACTGAGTTTCATGGCCTGGCGGAGAATGAAGACGTTGCCACCACTAACGAAGATGGCACCAATTTCGGTTAATTTGGCTTGGAGGGCAGCTTGCTGACCAAAGTAGTCGTGGAGGTTTAGCGTCTCCACTCTTAAACCGAGCTCACGTAAGGAGTCGAGATCTTGTTTGATATGTGCGTCACGCCGAGTTTGGTCCACGTTGGTGAAATCGAGAGCATTGGGGATGTAGGCGATGTGCCCGTGGGGAATGAGGATTTTGAGTTTGGTGGCTTGGTTGCCGAGGCGAAAGGAGGAGAGATAAAATTTCATATATGTAGTGATTGTGGTAAAATTGGGGAACTGAAGATTTTAGTTATAGTATGACTGATAATGAACCAGGAGGACAGGGACATGAGGTGAATAAGGAGAAAGGAATTGAGATTATGACGGTGGCGGAGGCGGAGAGACGGGGCAGGCCGTACATGGAGGCGATAGTGAGTGAAAGAAATGATTTTAAGCGGCGGTACCGAGAAAGTTTGCAAGATAGGGCGGAGAAGTTGGGCGAAGTTGAGAAGTTGCGAGAGCTTGAACAGCAAGTGGCGGAGATAAGAGCTTTGTTGTTAGCGCGAACTGGGCCTAATCCGACACAACTGCAAATAGAGTGGGCGCAAAATGAGGTGCGGAGTGAGTTGTTGAAATTGGCGCATGGGGCGCGGGCTTTTACGAGACATCATCGGGTGCCGCCGTTTAGAGTTGGCGGGGCGATGTTGGCGTTGCGTAAAGTAAACGAGGCGGATGGTAATCCGTGGGTTATAATATTTGATGCGAATACGAAATTAAACGAACAGCACGAGGCGACACCGGATGGCGTAAAATGTTGTGCTGAGCAAAATTTAATGTACAGAATTACGGAGCCGACCAACCCTGGTGAGACTGGTATTTACAGGGTTCTATCTATTGCCGTAGTAGGCGAACCACGAGCTGACGACGTGAGTGGCATGTTGCATGGGACGTTGACGCCATGTGCCGAGTGTCGCGATCGTTTGGTGTATGATCCGAAATTGACGGGCAAGGCGGGGATTATTTCTTTGCAGACGGAGATTGTGACGCAAAGTGCGGATGATGTGGATTTGAATAGAGTTGATGAGGTGGAGCATTTGCATGGAATGCATGGGGAGAAGCGGGAGGATGATTAAACAAAAATATCCAGATTTTATCTGGATATTTTTGGCGGAAGGGGAGAGATTCGAACTCTCGAAGCCTTGCGGCTTACGCGATTTCGAGTCGCGCGCACTAGACCAGCTATGCGACCCTTCCTCCTTTACCCGGCGGTCTTCCGCGTGGGTTCGTAAAAATGTAACTCACCCTTGCTCTCGACACGCCGGCCAGTCGTCTCGCCTCGCTGAAGCTCGGCGGTGGCTCTGGCTCACTTATCCAACGGCCTGCCGTTCGCGTTCGTGAAAAATTAGCTCACGCTCACTCGCGGCACGTTGGCCGCTCGCCTCGCCTGCGCTAGCGCTTGGCGGGGGCTCGTAACTCGCGCTGACGCGCTCGTGAGGAGCCTGAGAGTGAGGGGATAATAGCCAAGAAAGGCGAGAATTGCAAGGCGGGATTAGGCCTGCTTTGGTTGGTTATTGAGATATATGGTGGCGGCGAGGAGGAAGGCGGTGAGCATGGCGAGGTCGTTTTTGAAGAAGGGGACGTCGACGAGGCCGTGGATAAGGATGGTGAAGAAGGCTGCGAGGAGGGCCAGGCTCATGGGGTTAGTGCGATGGGAATAGAGAGTTTTGAGGATAAGATAAGAGATGATGAAGAAAGCTAAGAGGCCGGGGAGGCCGAGCTCGACCCAGATATTTAAGAAGATGTTGTGAGGGTACTGGAAGATTTCGAAGTAGCTGCCGTCGTGATAGGGGGTGATGACGCTTGGGAAACCGGAGAGACCGGCGCCTTGTAGGGGTTGGTCGCGGAGCATCGATAATGTTTCGTGCCACATTTGGGTACGAGCTGTGCCGCTGACGTCGTTGAGGAAGATTTTTGTGCGGATTTGGGGGATAGCCAGAGCGCCGATAAGGGCGAGCGAGAAAACGAAAAGGCTGACGCCTTTTATGGTTGGCTTGGCTTTGGAGAGAAGGAGAGTGATGAGGAGAGCGATTGGGATGGCAACGATGGCGGCTTCGGTTTTAGCGAGGATGATGGCGAGTAAAATTGCTGCTGCTGAGCCGATTAAAGCTAATTTACGTTTTACTTTAAGGCCCCCTCCTAACTCCCCCATAACTGGGGGAGGGTTTACGAGTGCGACGATGAGCATGGCTAAGATAGGGGCGAGGAAGAGGCCGACGGCGTTAGGGAAATCGAATACAGATGTTACTCGATGTTCTGCTAACCAAGCGAGAGGGAAACCGAGGCCAGAGATATATTGAAAGAGGCCGAGGAGAGCGACGATGACTGCGCTCGCGACGAGGGCGGTGAAAGCAGAGGCCCAGTCGGTGGGTTTTTTAAAGGTGGATAGGGTGAGGAGGAGAATAAAAGCGGGTTCGAGATAATAGGCTTTGAGAATGCCGAGGGCGGCGAAGACGTTAGGTGCGTGGGCGGCCGCAAAGAAGGCACAGGCGAGGAGAAAGATGAGGGCCAGGCGCCAACCCTTAGAGTTGGGCAACACTAAGTGTTGATTATGAAGAAAATGTTTTTGAACGAGCCAGATGGTGAGGAGGATGAGGATGAGGACTTCTAAGGCTGTTGTTGGGAGAGGGCCGAGGGAGAAGCGTAAGAGATAAAGGGGGAAGAGGCCGCAAAAGAGGGTGAGGGCAAAACGAAAGTTGCGCCAGGTGAGAATGGCGAAGGAGGTGAAGAGGATTATTAGAAAGGCGGCGTAGAGCATAGAGTTTATATAGGCCAAGGCTTGTCGCTCGCAACCGCCGCATCTCCTGTTCCTAACTCAGGCCTCAGCCCAGAAATGCTTAAAGGATGACTCGACTAATAAAGGGATGTAGCGAGTCAAGCATTTCTCGGGTCGGCCATCGCGTCGTCACAGGAGACACGACAGTCGCTCGCTCCTACAAGGCTCTAGCCCTACAGTTTACTGGGTGAGACGAGTTGCAGTAACTGCTTGGGGCTTGGACCGCCGAAGAGTGGGAGGGCGAGGAGGTAAATGATGACACCGAAGATGATGGAGAGGGTGACGTGCGGGAGAGGGATGAGAGTGATAGCGAAATACATGACGAGGCCGGAAAGAAGGGCGGCGAAGAGGCGCCGGAGGGAGAGTTTTGTTTTGGTGTGGGTGAGGACGACGACGGCTGTGATGAGTGCGATGAGAGTTTCGGAGCCTAAGGTGACCCAGGCTGCCGCAATCATGCCGTAGTGACTGATGCCGTAGATGTAGCCGACGGTGGCAATGATGGCGACAAAGAGATAGCCGAGAATCATCGGGCGTTGTTTGTGAATGGCGACGACGGTGTGGCCGAAGAGAGAACTGATGAAAACGGCGGCGGTGGCGGGCCCGAGAATGGCGAGAATGGGGCCACCAGCGGCTAAATCTGGGTCGATGAGGGCGAGAAGAGGGCCGCCGAGGGCAATGGCACCGAGGGCGTAAGGCACGGCGAGGAGAACTAGGCCGTCAAAGCCACGTTGGAGGTGCTCACGGAAACTGGTGTGATCACGCTTGGCCCAGGCGAAGGTCATGAGGGGCAGCATGAGGCCCATGAACATAACAGGTACGGTGGTCACCACGTCGACAAATTTATAGGCGGCGGCATAGAGACCAATGTCGTGGTCGGCAACGTGTAAGAGGGACATGAAGAAAACGTCGCCCTTGAGGTAGACTAAGTTTAAAGCACCAGAGAGACCAATAGGCCAGGTGCGGAGGAAGGCGGACTTCCAGATAGCGAGGTCGACTTTGGGTTTGAGGTGACCGAATTTGAAAACGGCGAAGAGGGTGATGGCGAGCTGTACGAGGCTACCGACAATGAAGATACTGGCCGCGATGACGATTGAGGGCGCGAAGAGAGGGAGTAAGGCAGCTAGGACGAAAACGAAGGTGCGGTTGAGAGTTTCCGCCAGGACGACGTAGTGAATGGCTAAGCGTTTTTGGAAGACGCCAGCGAACATGGAGGCGACGGAACCAAAGAAGAAGGAGGCACAGGAGAGAACGGCGGCGAGTTTTACTTCTGGGGAATAGGGGAAAAAGAAGACGAGGGCGGCGCCGAAGCTGAGAAAGAGGAAGGCGGAGAGGAGGCGTAGGGTGAGAATGCCGCCCAGAATGCGTTGTTCGTCAGCCTCGGGTTCCGCGATCATCTGAGCCGTGGTGAGGGTCAGCCCGAAGTCGACGATGATGGCGAAAATGGAGCCGTAAGTGAGAGCAACGGAGAGCGCGCCGAGACCGGCGGTGTGCAAGTATTTGAGGAGGAGGACAAAGGTAATGAGGGAAAGTGCCGTGCCCAGGCCTTTGCCGATAATCTGGACGAGGGCGTTTTTGGCTAGTTTTTGGTTTAAGTCGGACATAAGAATTATAGTGAGTATGCCAGCAAGAGAGCATTTTTACCAATTACTAAGTGGACTTCTGTCTTTGCGAGCGCCAGTGAAGCAATCTAGGCCAAGGCTTGTCGCTCGCAACCGCCGCATCTCCTGTTCCTAACTCAGGCCTCAGCCCAGAAATGCTTAAAGGATGACT
>DOZH01000001.1:37926-64609 GCA_003518105.1 Candidatus Uhrbacteria bacterium | reverse complement strand
GACTCCCCGAGTCTCGCGTTGACCGGAACGTACGAATAAATAATAGCAGAAACAAAGACGGTGTGAAGTCAGGCGAGCACGCCCAACCCCACACCAGCGTGCAACAACTCATCCACGTCCTCGATCTGGCGTTCTCACCGGCTTGACCTTGCGAATTGCCACGATCGCTCGCGTGAAATCAGCCAGCGTATCGATAGACAGCTCTTCGAAGTCGACCTCGCTGATGAGAATACCGAACCGCTGTTCACACAGAATCGTCAATTCTGTCACATCGACTGAATCTAGCGGAAATACCAGGTTGTCAGTCATCACCGCACTATGGCGACTTCTGCTCTCCAACCAGCCCATCGCCACATCCCACTCCTGTGTCTTGATCAACTCGTTCCAGTTCATTTCAGCCTCCTCACGAGTCTCCTCGCACGTGCCCCTCATTAGTTCAGGACGCTGACAGAATACGGCAAAAACCCTTACTAGTCAACGTTTTCCGTTAATTTTAAGTCGACAATCCGGCACTGCAATTCACGCCTACCGTTCCATTCGTTCACCTCCAACGTATAAGCCACGTCGACCAATGTGCCGGCCGGCAAGGCTGACAACCAACTCCCAAAGCCAAAACCCACCAACTTCTTGCGCTGCTTAGCCCCATCCTGCACCGTCAACCGCAAATGCGCCCCACTACCTCCCATAATTTCCGCCACCACTACCGGCAAGCCACGAGCCGCAAAAACAGGCGCTCTGTTCCCCTCCCCAAACGGCGCACAGCGATTCAAATCCGTCAGCAAAGCCATCGACGCTGTCTCGAGCGGCAGCTCCGCCTCGATCAGCAGGCTCTGCACCGGCTCGACACCACCGAAAAATTTGTCGGCAAAACTTCCAACTCGTTCTCTAAATAGTTCCAAATTTTCTAAACTCGCCAAACTCAAACCACAAGCCTGCGGATGGCCACCTTTTTTCAAGTAAATATCACCACACGAATTCATTGCCTCGACCAGATGTAAGCCAGCTACACTCCGACCACTACCAACATAATGTTCGCCTGCCTTGGCAAAGGCAAACGCCGGCTTCCCGTAATCATTCACCAGCCGACCAGCCACCAAGCCCACAATCCCTGGCAACCAATCCTCATGATAAACCACTAGCACCGCTGCCTTGTCGTCCACAATCTCAGCCGCCTGCTTATACGACGTCGCAGAAATATTTTGTCTCTCACTGTTTAATATCTCCAGTTCCGCTGCTGCTTTTTGCGCTGTCGCCTGATCCGTTGCCGCCAAGGTCGAAAACGCCAAACTGGCACTCGCTAACCGCCCAGCCGCATTCAAACGTGGGCCAATGCGAAAGCCAATCGTCTCCGTGTCCACGCTCTCCAGGTCGACGCCAGCCGAAGTTAAAATCGCCAACAGTCCTGGTCGACGAGTCTTCCGCAAAACAGTCAACCCGAAATACTCCAATACTCGATTTTCACCAACCAACGGCATCACGTCTGTCACCGTCGCAATCGCCACCAAGTCGAGCCACCACTTTTCATAACCAACTGGCACTGCTAGTCCTCGCTTCCTAGCCTCATCGCACAACGCGCTCGCCAACTTAAAAGCCACGCCTGTGCCGCACAACATCTTATTCGGATACTCCTCACCTGGCGCTAACGGATGCAAAATCATGGCCGCTTCCGGCAAGCGCTCGCCAAGTTGATGATGGTCACAGACAATCACATCCATTCCCAACTCGGCCGCCCTATCGAGCTGGTCAGCATTAGCAATCCCACAATCCACCGTAATCAACAGTTGCACGCCTTCCGCCGCTAATCTCTCAATGGTATGCATCGCCACCCCGTAGCCATCCTTCTCCCTATCTGGCAAAAAGACTGAAATGTTATACGAGGCCTGGCCTAGGCTAGGCCTCGGGGTCAACTTACCCCAAATATCCGTCAACGCGCCAAAAAGCAAAGTTGAACCACAAACCCCATCCGCATCATAATCCCCATGAATCACAATCTTCTCGCCCTCTTCTAACGCCGCAAAAACCCTGTCCACCGCCAACGGCATATCGCTAAACAACCACGGCGAATGCGTCCCCTTCTCCCAATCCGGACTCAAAAACGCCTCATGTTCTGCCTCCGGAATATTTCTGGATAACAAAAGTTGACGCACCACGTCGTCACTCACCTTTGGTTGAATCACCCAAGCCTTACTCATGGCAGCATCTTACCACAACCAGATTGACAACCACCTCTATTTTTCTTATCCTATCCACAGTCCTAGATTTCCTGGGACTAAAACCCGTCATCAAAGGTGCTCAATGCTCCTGATCAACGCCCCGCCGACCAACCGCATCTCCATCACCTTCCTCCGTTCCGGCGAGTGCCGGGACTACACTCCCAACGTCAAGCTCACTGAGATCATCAGCGGCGGATAGTCCACACGTAGCTGGACGAACCGTCATTGAGCTCGACTGAGCAAAAGGTCGGCGCGGGCCAATCCCCGTGCCGACCCCACCCCTTTTTCTCAGGTCTCACGACCTCGTCTCAGCAATCGCAACCGTGCGGTTGCTTTTGTTTTACAAATTTTTTCTAACCAATCGCACTACCCACCGTCGCCAATATCATCGAAATTATGATAATGACACAAACCACTGCCCACGCTTTCCTAGCCTTTTCTGTCTTTGCCATAATGTTCTTCGATTACATTTTTAGCGCTCGTTTATCGTTTCAAAACTTTCATATAAGCTTCTGACGGAATATTCACCTTACCCACACCCATCGCCATCATCTTCTTCTTACCCTTTTTCTGCTTCTCCAATAACTTCATTTTACGCGTAACGTCGCCGCCGTACAAGTCACCCGTCACATCCTTACGCATAGCGCTAATTCGTTCGCTGGCCACCACCTTGCCGCCAATCGCCGCCTGCAGCTTAATGACAAACTGCATCTTCGGAATCTCGTCCTTCAGTACGTCGAGCACACGTCGGCCCACCCGTTCCGCTTCGTCGCGATAAACCAAAGTCGCAAACGCATCCACCGCATCTTCCGCTACTAAAATGTCGAGCTTGACGACGTCGGCCGTGCGGTAAGTAAACACCTCGTAACCCATGGACGCATAACCAGCGCTAATGCTCTTCAGCTTATCATTGAAGTCAACGATAATTGCCGACAACGGAATCTCGTAATGCAACACGGCCCGATTGTCACTCAAATATTCCGTGTTGACGTAAATCCCACGCCGGTCCTGGCACAGGCCCATCACGCCACCGATATCCTCAACCCGCGTAATAATATCAATTCTGGCCCACGGTTCCTCCACGCGGTCCACAAAACTTGGGTCTGGCAAATCAAGCGCACTCTTAATCACCATGAAATCAGGCTTGCCGTTTTGGAAGACGTGGTAAGCCACACTCGGCAAAGTCACCACCAAATCCAAATTAAACTCGCGGTCCAAGCGTTCCTTGAGAATTTCCAAGTGCAACATACCGAGGAATCCACAGCGGAAACCATAACCCAAAGCTGGTGAATGTTCCGGCTCATAAACCAAAGCCGAATCATTCAATTTCAAACGCTCCATCGCCTCACGCAAAGCACTGTAATCGTCGCCACCAGCTGGAAAAATACCAGCGTAAACCATCGGCTTCACTTCGCGATAACCCTCGAGCGGTACGCCACCAATGTTACCAACCGTCACCGTGTCACCCACGCGACAAGCCCGAATATCTTTGAGGCCAGACACCATGTACCCAATCTGCCCAGTCTCCAGTTCATCAAGCGGCGACATCTTTGGCGTCAACGCACCCAATTCCAGTACTTCTCCCTCAGCATCCGTCGCCATCATGCGCAACCTATCGCGCTTCTTGAAAGTCCCATCGATAACGCGAACATAAGCCACAACGCCCTTATAATCGTCGTAAGCGGAATCAAAAATCAACGCTCGTGGCGGCGCATTCTCGTCACCTTCTGGACACGGAATTCGCTCCACAATCGCGTCGAGCAACTCTTTGACGCCTTCACCAGTCTTGCCAGAAACGCACAACACGTTAGCTGGATCACAACCAATCAACTTCACTAACTCAGCTGTCCTGCGTGGAACGTCCGCCGCTGGCAAATCTATTTTATTCAGTACAGGTATAATCTCCAAGTTCTCCTCCATGGCCAAATACAGGTTCGCAATCGTCTGTGCCTGCACGCCCTGCGTGGCGTCGACGAGTAGCACCGCGCCATCAACCGCCGCCAAGGACCGGGACACTTCGTAGTTAAAATCAATGTGGCCTGGCGTATCAATCAAGTTCAAAGTGATGTCTTTCCAAACCATGCGGGCTGGTGCTAATTTAATAGTAATGCCCCGTTCGCGCTCAATATCCATACTATCCAAAAGCTGCGCCTTCATGTGGCGGCTGTCGACGGTTCCCGTAATTTCGAGCAATCGATCACTTAACGTGCTCTTTCCGTGGTCAATGTGGGCAATAATGCAAAAATTGCGAATTCGCGCTTGTGGAACCATAGTGCTGGCAGTGTAATGAAATTCGGCCATTCCGTCCACTCTCGCCTCTTCACTTTAAGCCCATTTTACCGCTATTTATAGCCACTTTGGTTGACAAAATGCTAAAAATAGTCTATAGTACGTGCTTTCCCACTGGTCGACTTCCGACCTGGGATTGGCCCACAAATACGCAAACTGCCCATTAGGAGGCACCATGACCGCAGGTCACGCTATCCCCAACCCCCAGTACAAAAAGTTAATCCTCGAAGCAGACGAGGCGTTACTTCTCGCGTTTGCGGCTGACCATGCCATGAACACGATGAAGACCAGTCAGACCAAATTGATGGACTTCCTGTGCCAGGTCGCCGAGTTCCGACCGTTGGTAGCCTTAACGGCTATCGAGCCCAGAGCACCATCTTACAAGCGGTTAGACGATTGGCAGCGACAGCAAGTACTTTTCAACGCCGCTAGCTTTCACCCTCTCGCCGTCCTGCGTGCCCTTCGTAGCCAACCCGCCATCCTCGAGCTCGACGCCACGCAACGCCTGGCAGCTCGCCAAGTCGCGATGCAGCACCTCGGCTCCGGCGTTAGGATCGACGAAGAACCCAAGATCGATTTGACCGACATGATGTTGGTCATCGACTCACGCCTCGCGCGCAAGTCAACCACAACTTCGTAACCGTCGTGCGGCGGACATCCTCTGGGTGTCCGCCGTCTCGCGTTTCTTGAGCCAGAGCCTTGTAGGAGCGAGCCCAGAAAGGCCAAGTAGCGAGGGGCAGGCCTATATCCTCTAGTCGGATGACGCGAGCCAGGTCCCCTGCTGGGCACGGAACGGCGAGTCGAGTACCCAGGAGGGTGGCCAAGCGGCAGGACCCGACGAACTATGGTCCCCGAGCCTTGGCCGAAATGAATGCATGCCAAGATTGCTTCGCTGACGCTCGCCACGTCGGTCGCGACCGACGTGGCTCGCAAAGACGAATACAGCTGGGCGTGGTAACCCTGCCTATTCGATAACCGCCGATCCCAATAACTCCTCCCCCTCATAAAAAGCAATAAACTGCCCTGGCGCTACGGCCCGTTGCGGCTCGTCAAAAACCACGTTAATCACACCAGGCTCAGTCTCGATCACCACGCAGGCAGCCAACGGCTGACGGTAGCGAATGCGCCCCGTTATTTTTTTATCCAAATACTTTAGCAGATTCCCGTCAATCGTTTCTGTCACGTTCGACGCTCGCAAAACCAAACGGTACAACGCCGGATCATCTTCACCAACTGCCACAATTACCTCATTAGTCTCAGGCTTGCGTTCCACCACATAATACGGCGTGCCACCACCAATTCCCAAGCCACCGCGCTGACCAATCGTGTAAAACTCAAAGCCGTGGTGCTGGCCGATTATCTCGCCAGCAGTCGTCACAATATTGCCAGCATGTGGTTCAATGCGCGCCTGCAAAAAGTCGTCCATATCCACCTGGCCCACAAAGCAGATGCCCTGACTGTCCTTCTTGTCTGCCACCGCCAAGTCATACTTCTTGGCTAATTCACGCACTTCCGGCTTCTCTAAATCACCTATCGGAAACAACGCTCGCTGCAGTTGCGCCTGCGTCAACTGACATAAAAAATAGCTCTGATCTTTGTTCTGGTCGACGCCAGCCAGCAAATGCGTCATTCCATCCTCATCGCGCACCACCCGAGCGTAATGCCCCATCGCCACAAACTCACAAGCCAACTTATCCGCCTCTTGCAAAAAGAGATCAAACTTCATGTACTTATTGCACAACACATCCGGGTTCGGGGTCCGGCCAGCTTTATATTCCGCAATCATGTACTCATAAACCTTTGCCCGGTACTCGTCCTCAAAATCAAAAGTATGAAACGGAATGCTAAGTTTCGCCGCCACGGCCATAGCATCACGTCGCTCTGCTCGCCAACCACAACTCTCGTCCATTGTACCGTCACTCCAGTTCTTCATGAAACCACCAATCACTTCGTAGCCATCGGCCAAAAGCAAAGCAGCGCTGACACTCGAGTCAACGCCACCACTTAAACCAACTAATACGCGGCCTCTGGACTTCATACAAACTGCTTGAAAATAGGCAAGGTTGGCTCGGCCGTGACCATTACCCGCTTCTTCGTCACCGGCTGATCAAAACCAAAACTGCGGGCAAACAAAGCAATATTACCGTCCAACATCTGCTGCGCGCCGTACTTCTTATCACCAACAATCGGAATGCCGAGCGTACCCATCGCCACACGAATCTGGTGTGGCCGGCCAGTCTTTGGCCTGATTTCCATGAGCGACAGCTTATTTTTACCCTCACCGATCGTTTGTCTTACGCGATAGCCCAACTCCGCCTTAACCGATCCTGGCACTTCCTCGCCATAAGCCGTCACCGTATTCGTTGCCTCATCCTTCACCAACCACTGCACCACTTCACCCATCGCCGACGCTGGCGAACCTTCACACACCGCCCAGTAAATCTTCTCGACGCGGCGCATTCTGATCTGATCACTCAAACGAGATGCGCCCTTACTCGTCTTAGCAAACAGCACGACACCACCCACCGGCCTATCTAAACGATGCAACAAACCCAAGAAAACATTGCCAGGCTTAACGCCTCGGTCTTTAATCAGCTTTCTCACCTCCTCAAGTAGACAGGTGTCACCCGTATCATCGCCCTGCGTCAACATACCGTGTGGCTTTGACACGGCAATCAAATGATTGTCTTCGTAGAGAATTTCCATACCGCGGTACTCTAACATATTTGCTAAAATTAGCAATATTTAATCCTCATTACCTTGACAAAAGGGCTATTTTTTGCTATGCTAGACCTCGTCAGCAACTTTCGCCAACCTGGAGACATCATGGGACCCCATTACCTCTACGCAGCGGCCTGGATCTCGATTCTCGCCTTCCTGGCCATCGTACTCCCTCGAGTACACAAACCCAGCCACAAGCCGCAGGTCGACGGCCCCAACTGGCGCCAGGCCATGCTCGACCACGGCTGCGACAAGCGCGTCGCCCGAAAGTTCACCCTTCGCACCTATCTTCGCCTAGTCGATTAGCCTCGCCTATTCGGCCCTGAACCCCCGCACTTCGGTGTGGGGGTTCTGCAATTTTATTTCACCTACCAACTAGCTCGAATAACAATTCCCGTCGGCAATTCAAAAGCTCGGGACGTAGTTTCTTGCAGCGTCAATTCCACCGCCGCAAACTCTCTCGCAAACGGCACGCTTGTCCTAATCAAGTTCTCAACCGCCAACGCTGGATAACCAAGCGAGTAAGCATTCACCAGCAAGTAACCGTGTTCCTTGTTCAAAATCTGGCCGCACAACGCCAACAGTTCCGGCAAGTGCTCCTCGAACTTCCACAACTCCCCTTCTGGTCCGCGGCCAAAAGCTGGCGGATCCATCACAATACAATCGTACACATTGCCACGCCGCACTTCACGCGCCACAAACTTCATGACGTCGTCCGTAATGTAACGCACCGTTCTTGACGCCAAACCAGAGAGTTCAATATTTTCCTTAACCCATGTTACCGCCGTCTTGCTCGCATCAACGTGCACCACCTCAGCTCCTGCCGAGGCTGCAGCTAATGACGCGCCACCAGTGTAACCAAATAAGTTCAGCATCTTCATGCCAGGCTTAATCACGCTCCGCAAATATTTCCAGTTACTCGCTTGCTCAGGGAAAAGTCCAGTGTGCTTAAACGACGTCGTCCTAATACGGAACGTCAAATCCTCCCAACTGACAGTCCAAGAAGGTGGCAGTGGCCTAACGATATCCCATTCGCCTTCACGCCCAGTTCTCGTATAAGTCGCCCAAGCGCGCTTCCACACGCCGCCGTCTGCCTCCGCCTTGGCCCACAAAGCTTGCGGTTCAGGCCGCACCATCACCACGTCGCCGTAGCGTTCACATTTCTCATTATCACCCGAATCTAACAATTCAATATCCTGCCACACGGCAGCTTCACGTTGCAACGGAGTCGACATACTGCCCAACAAATTAGTTATCAAAACTCATTCTTTCGCCAGGCATCACTTGAACTGCTGGGCTTGGCGCACTGCTTACCACTTTTGGCTCATTTATGCCAGCATTACTCGCTGCCCCCATCGAACCTCCACTACTCCCTCCCCGATTCCGCTTGCGACGATTCCGACTTCGCGCAGCTCCTTCGGCCACCTGCACACTTGGCGCGGTTGGTCTAACAACTGGCGCCGTCGTTGCACTCAACATGGCATCAGCTCTCACCTCAGGCATTACCGAGATTGCTACAGGCATCACAGGCTTCACCACCACTACTGGCGCCACCGTCACTTTAGCTGGTTCACGTCTAGCTGGCTCTAATTTAGCCAAGCTCATTACTGCCATTGGTTCACGAGCCACAGACACACCTTCACTAATCTTTGGTGGCAACGCAGCCTTAGGCTTCACTTCTTCGCGTTTCTCTTGCTTACCCTTACCATTTTTGCGCTCCTCCATGATAATCGGATGGCATTCCTCACAGTAAATTGGCCGCGACCTATCAAGTTCCACCGGCAAACCAAAAGTTTTCTTACACCTGGTGCACTCGTACTCATGGCTGAACCTAGCTTTCTTGTCCTCCTTCTTTTGGTCAGAGACTTTCTTCAACTGATCAGCCACGTTCACGTTCGGATCAAAACCGCTCCACACCATGACGTGCTCTTCGATCGTCTTACGATTACCACCAAACCTCTCGCGCGACTGTTCCACCACCTTCTCCCGACTACCAGTCTTCTGCGAAATAGCTGGCAATGTTTGCGCCGAAAATGGCTGGCTAGTAATACCGTCCACCATCAGCTTAAGATAAATTGAATACTTCGGCAGGTTAATCAAATCTTCCGGCAAAAAACGTGGCATGAATTCACTTTCCAAGAACTCCGCATCCGGCGAACCAACGCGGAACATAATCATGCTGCCCACGTTACCAAACACAGCATCGCGTACAGCCGTACTTTCTTTAGTATCGAGCTGCGAAATATACTGGTGCGCCATGATCAAGTTCAGGCGATATTTGCGCGCTTCAGACAAAATGCCAGCGAATGATTCCACCGCAAAGTTCTGAAATTCGTCGACGTATAGATAGAAGTCTGGACGCTCTTCCTCCGGCACATTAACACGCTCCATAGCGGACATGTACAGCTTAGTCACCAGCATTCCACCCAAAATTCGCATCACATCTTCACCAACCAAGCCCTTCGACAAGTTGACAATCAGAATCTTCTGGTTATCCATGATCTCGCGGAAGTCGATAGCGGATCGTGACTGCGCCACAATGTTGCGCATAATCGTACTCGTCAACAGCTGACCAATCTTGTTCTGAATTGGGGCTACCGCTTCACTCGCAAACTTCTGGTCGTAGGCCGCAAATTCTTTCAACCAAAACTGCTGCACCACCGGGTCCTGCACGTTCTGAATAATGGAAGTACGGTAATCCTTGTCGGACAACATACGGTTCACGCCGAGCAACGTCGTCCCTGGAGTATCGAGCAAAGCCAAAATCGTATTCTGCAAAATATATTCCATGCGGGCGCTCCACACGTTTTCCCATACCTTCTTAAAAATAGACATCAAAGCCGACATGACTTTGCTGTTATAGTCGTCAATTTTAGCGGCGCTCTCTGTCTTCTCTAGAATATTAAAACCAATCGGATGATTAGTATCCGCTGGGTTAAAATAAACTACATCGTTAATGCGCCAGGACGGAATATAATCGAGCAATCTCTCCGCTGTATCACCGTGCGGATCAACATAACAACAGCCATGACCGGCGTAAATATCGGAGAGAATCATGTTCTCGAGCAAGGTCGTCTTACCCATGCCGGTCTTCCCAATGATATACATGTGGCGACGCCTATCATCCGTCTTCACACCAAACTTACGCATGGCATTACGAAAATTAGTCTTGCCAAAATAGATGACATCCTGCTCATGCTCGTGCGGATAGCGATTAGCCATATAGTCTAGAGAACTGGCAAGTTAGCTGGTGCGTCATCGTCATCCGTGATTGGCTCAGCGGCCAGCGACAAACCAGGCGGCAATGGAGCCGGTTTGCCCGGCTGTGGCATAAAGTCGTTATGGATATGTGGAGTTGGCACAACCAGTGCTGCTGCTGGAGCAGTCTCCTCATGAGCGTGTGCAACCTTCTCTTTATTATGTCCCTGCCAATCATGCATGTCCGCTTCGCCTTCTTCTGCAAACGGCAATTCAAGCGGTGCCTCACCACGACGAGCACCAGAAGTCGCCAGAATAGGCGTTCGAGCATCGGCCGCTGGGAAGTGGAAGAGTGACGCCAATTCTTCTGAGTTCAAATAATATGGCGACGCACCACTACCCAACTGACGAGTCTTATAGCGATGCACTAAGTTGTGCATACGATGATGAATCTCCCAGTTCAGCCAGAAGTAATCATCCTTTGGCGTGGCATGGTCATGCATGCCAAGTTTATTCATGTTCAAGTGCGCATAAGGGTGGAACATGCCCTTAATCATGGCCGCAATCAACGGCTTACGGTATTGCTTGTGCGAGGCCGAATACAGCACACGAATCTTCGTTGCCCAGCCAATTTTACTAATCTTCTCAGAAATAGCATCGGACACCAAACGTTCTGTCGGCGTCATTCTAAACATTCTAAAATCATCTTTCTTCTCGTCGCCATGTGCCCCTCCGCCCATCAAATCCAACCCAACTGACTGCGCCAAAATCTGGTTTGGCAACCAGGCTACGTTTTTCATGGCCGTACCCATCACTGTTTCGTGGTGCTTTTCCTCCTTACCCATCATCTTATCCAAATACTTCTCGCCCTCTTTGGCCCAAGCCTGCTCATCTGGCTGCTGAATAACAATCTGGATCCAAAAATATTCCTCTTTCCTCATCTTACCGAGTACTTCAATAATATTATGTAAAGGATCCTTGAAACGCATATCCTTTTCACCCATGTGCTCGAAAGACACATAGGTTCGCAAAGGATAGTAGCTAGGCTTAGCCAACTTCATTTCGCTACCAAAAACCGCCGTATGGTCATTTGGATAATGATCATGCACCTTATCAACATAATCCGGAGTCTCCACAATATGGGCCTCAGGATACTGGGCATAAAGTGCCGCCTCCACTAAATCTCGATATTTTGTTGACGTTCTAATATAAAACTTCACATCACCCTCGCACCCGACAATCTCTAAGCTGAAATAGGCTTGAAATTTACCCAATAGTTTAGCTTCTTTCCATGTAATCGCCGACTTTGACCCAGCAATATTATTAAAAAAATTCTCCATGCCTTTTGGCGTGTTGATCGCTCCGGCAGGTACACTAATATTCAATAAGACCCATTCGATATGAGCATTGTATTGCCCCTGCTTATGATCCACCCAAATCTCAATGAAGCCCCAAATCAGCACTCCAAAAATCGGCACCCAGCCAACAATCAGCAAGGCTTGTGAAGCCATGGTAATGGGTGACGTCGTCGCGATGTAATTAGCTAAAAACGGTGGCAAATTGAGAACAATACCGAGCATATAACTTTAAGCTAGTTCTAAAATCCTGACTCGCTCTTCGACTCGGGCAACACGATTACCAGTCATCACAATTTCCTGATCATTCTTCAATGACAATCCAGTGAGACCTTCAATATGTCCAATCAAAATACGTTCAGTCTCCTTCGCCTCCTTCTTGGTTACAAAATTCTCATCCATTACTTCCAAAATCTGATTCTGCGTCAATTCTAAGTCCTCCTTCATCACAGCCATTTCTGACCGAACCATCTTAATATCTTCTTTTGTCGCCATCTTTTCTTGAATGTCAGCAATGTCAGCCTTCATGCCAGTCATATCAGACTTCATGCCAGTCATGTCAGCTTTCATGCCAGTCATGTCTTTCTGCATACTGGTCATGTTTTCTTGCAAACCAATCATACTTTCCTGCATTTTCTGCATGAAAGAGTAAATATCAGCTAGTGTTGGTTCTTGCTTATTCATAGTTGTCACCATTATAACACAAAAGCGAGGGACTATCCCCCGCCCTGTGAAATCGATATATTACCTAGACAAGTTCTACTTCTTGAACCAATTCCACTTCTCGCTCATTGCCAACAACGGGCTAGCAATAAAGACGGAGGAGTAGGCACCGGCAAAAATACCAGCCAACAAGGTGATAGCGAATGGTCTGGTCGACGCCCCACCAAAGATAACAATCGCCAAAACTGGCAGGAAAGTAGCTAAGGTTGTGTTCATGGAACGAGCCAGAGTTTCATTCACACTGTTGTTCACCGTCTCTGGGAATGTTGTCCCTTGGTGACGATGACGGTGCAAATTCTCACGAGTACGGTCAAAGACCACAATCGTGTCGTTAATCGAGTAACCAAGAATAGTCAGTAAAGCCGCCACGAAGGCCGTGTCAGCCTGGTAGTGGAAGAAATGACTGAGCACTGCAAAAACGCCAACCGGAATAACGACGTCGTGAAAAGCAGTCAACAAGGTAATCAAGCCATATTTCCAAGAAGCTACTGGGCGAGATACGCGACGGAAAGCCCAGGCGATATACAAGCCAATAATGAGTAGGACTAGAACGATAGCAGTAACCGCCTTACTCTTCAGCTCATCACCAATAGCTGGCCCAACCGAATCAAAGCGTAATTCTTCAAGACCGCCAACATTGGTTCGCAATGAGGTCAAAATAGCCTGGTGCTCTTCTTCGCTAACTGGCCGGACACGAATCAGGGTCGAGCCATCATCAGCTTGTTGCACGATTGGTTCGTAGCCCAAGTCTGTCACCGTCTTAATGACTAAGGTTTGCTCGGCCGGAGCCTCAAAACGCAAGGAAATCAAGCCACCACCAGTGAAGTCAATACCTGGATTTAAGCCAAACGCCACGAATGACGCAACCGCCAGGACGACGATAACACTCGACATGGCTAGCCAAATTTTTGAGTGCTTAATGATCTGTAAATTGAAGTTGTTCATACGCTTATTTGAGACCAAGGAAGAACAAACGTTTCTTGAGGCTAGGTCGACGACTGACGGCGAGCAGTAATGAACGGGTAATAACCATGGCACAGAAGAGCGACACGAAGATACCAATCATCAAAGTCAAAGCAAAGCCCTTAATGAAGCTCGTGCCCATCGTGAACAGAATAAAGGTCGCAATCAAGGTCGTGGCGTTACCATCGCGAATGGAAGGCCAAGCACGCTTAGCAGCTTCCACAATCGCCGTTGGCAAATCGCGACCACTCCACAATTCTTCCTTTAGTCGTTCGAAGATAAGAACGTTTGCATCCACCGCGATACCCACCGACAACACGAAACCGGCAATACCAGACAAAGTAATAGTTACTCCGAAGATTTTATACAAGGTCAAGTTGATGGCGCTGTAAATAAGCAAGGCTACGATGGCCAAGAAACCTGGCAAACGGTAGTACAACACCATGAACAGTGAGATGAGCAAGAAAGCAATGAAGGCCGCCTTCAAACTAGCATCAAGTGAAGCTTGACCGAGCGTTGGACCAATGGTTTGCTGACTAAGCACGTTAATTGGTACTGGCAAGGCACCAGCATTCAAGCGTTCGGCCGTCGTTTTCGCCTCGGCTAAAGTGAAGTTGCCGGTAATCTGGGCTGTACCGCCGTAAATTGCTTGGTTCACCACTGGCGTTGTTACCGGTTCACCATCCAAGAAGATACCAATCACTTGGCCGACGTTGGCTGCCGTCAACTTACCAAATAGCTCAGCTCCTTCAGCGTTAAAGGTCAGTGAGATGAATGGTGCATTTGTTTGCTGATCAAAGGCCACCGAAGCTGATTTAATGTCCTTTCCTGATAGTTCCGTATTCTCCCAAGGATCTGTATTCACTACGTCAGACAAAGTCGTCCAAGGCATTTCGAAGTGACTAAACTCATAGGTCGGAACCTTCTTCGAGCTCGTTCGGTAAATAATGTGGTAGCCAAATTCGCTCTCCACAACGTCGGAAATGGTACCGTCCTGCAAGGCGAACAAAGCATCCTCGAAGCTTTGCACCATCATTCCCTTCTTAACCGTACCAAGGGAACCAGCTGAGGTAGCGGCTCCTGGCTCATCGGAATTAGCTTTCGCTAAGTCAGCGAAATTTGCCTCGGTAGCCTGAGCCTTCAAGCCGTCAATAACCGTTTTAGCCTCTTCCTTGGTACGGGTCTGGGTACACTTTGTAGCGCCAGCAAAACAGACCAAGATATGTGAAGCCTCCACCGTCTCTTCACTACCCTGACTCATGTACTTAACCACGTTAATGGTCGACCCGTTCTCATACACTCCCTTAACTACACCAACTCTGGTTTTACGAGTAAAGGTTTTAATCAAGTTAGCATAAAAGCTATCATCCGCCGCCACAAAACCGTCATAAGTCCAGGCCACCTCGTCACCCTTAATCGCACCGTTCATAATATCCACCGCAGCACTGCGCTGGGCTTTCTGATCCGCGTCAATCTGGATTTGCTGTTCAGGTGTTGCCTCAGTTGGCGTCTTTGCAGTTGGCGTTTTAAACTGCAAAACTGGTGTTTCACCAATCGACTTAGTAGCCTCGGCTGCGTCTTGAATACCAGGCAATTCAATAATCACACGGTAATGACCGTCAGCAATCGTCGTTTCAACACGAGATTCGCTGACACCAAGCGAGTTAGCTCGGCGTTCAATCACATCTCGCACACCGTTCAAAGCACTAGCCCGATCGGCGGCTGGAATAGCGCTCATATCAGCCTCGTAAACCAAATGCACGCCGCCCTTCAGGTCTAAGCCCAAAGTAAAGCCGTTATCTGGAATATTTGGCAAGCTCCAGCCAATCTTATTCTTCACCGCTCCCATGGCAGTATTCCACGGTGCTGGAAAGGCCGTCAGACCAGTCACAACTAGCAGCATGAAGATGGCGAACACACGAGTAAAACTCTGACGAGCTGAACGTGACACGGACAACTTGGGCAAATGCAAGCGAAAAGACATAGTGGCAGCATTCTAAGTCAAAATGCCCCTGCTAGCAAGGCCTTTAGTCACAAAGCTATACACAGCCAAAAATACCGCTGCTCGTGATATAATGGCTGTATTCTATAATTTGAAGTATGGGTAAAGCAAAAGCACAACAACAATACAAGGCTAGACAACCAGAACCAGGTGCAGGCAATCCCAACGGCAATCAACAGCCACCACAAAATGATTTACAGCGCGACGTTAACCGTGGACGTGGTGGCGACCGTCATGACCAACAACCACGGAGACCAGACCAACCCACAGAATCGCCTGCGGCGAGAATAGAACGTATAGCAAAAGAAGCCTTAGAATTGCGCAATTCCGAATACGAAAGAGCTATTCATGACCAAGAAGTTATTCAAGATTTAATCGACGGCATAAAAATTAAAACTCCTGCTGAGCAATGTGCCTTACGGGGTGAATTAAAAATACTCGAAACGGATCTCAGGGATGCTTTGGAATATATTACTAGGATAGAATTTGAAGATCGAAAATCAGAATCATGGGAACAACAAATCGCTGCTATCCAAACAATTCCCGAAGCAGATAGAACGCCTAAACAGAACGATGATTTACAACAACTGTTCGATTCTATTAACGACCTCGACCATCGAATGAAGCAGTTTAATATAAATCAACCAGCCACCAATAATAATAAGCTCGAAAACAAGGCCCAACAGGCAACAGCTCCATTAATCGGTAGTCCTGAATGGAAAGCCGAGGAGCTACAGAAAAAAGCTACCAAAGAATTAGAACAAAAAACAAAAGTCGCTCAAGCTATCATTGACAAAGCGCAACTCAATCAGCGTTTAATGGCTCTTCATGAAAATCTAAATGATTTGCCTCTTCATCCAGCGTTAATAAGCGAAATTAAAAAAATCGAAAACCAAATCTCTGACCTGGATAAAATCATTCCCCAAGATCCCACCACCGCTAAAACTATCATTCCGGGCCAAATACCAGCTCCCGCTCCAGAAAAAGGCAGTCCTGAATGGATGCGTCTAGAAGCCCAAAAATCTCAATCTGCTGTTCGTCGCAGAACAGAGGCCCTAGCAAAACTAGCCGATTATGAAATTGGTTTGAGACATAATCCTTCCGTTGAACTAGAAAAATTGATTGCTGAGCAGAAGAAACTCATCAAAGAAATAGAAAAAGACGTTCCTGCCTCTTTACGCGCCGAACAAACCAAAGCTCCAGAACGAGTTCTTTCTCCAGCCGAAATCATCAGACAAAAAGCCGACAAGGAAAGAGCAGAATTACCAGGCAAACTAGCTCAAGCTAGATACAATATCGACACCTTAGATGATCTCATAGCTGCTCAAGATAAACGCACAATAGCTGGCCGCGAAAAAATAGCTCAATACGAAAAAGATAAAAAGAGAGATCAAGATTTCCTCAATAAACATGAACAAGAACCAATTATCATCAGGCAAGAAGTCATCAATCAAGTAACAAAACTAGATATTCTAGCCAAAGCTTCTTCTAAACTATACGAGGCTTCAGCTGAATTTGGTCGCGATAAAACTGACGCTCAAAAAGCCGATCTTGAATTACAAGACAAGCAGAAAGCCCTCGATACAGATTACCAAACGTTCTTAGAACAGATTACTACCGAAAGGAGTAAGCTTCCAGATTTTCAGCAGCAAGCTCTATCTAAATTCCCAATCAATGCAGCTGACGGACCTCTTACCTTTACAGACTGGACCAATGCCTGGTGGAACAAGATCAACTCTGTCAGTCTTTGGCGTCCCCTTAAACTAAAGGCTGACACCGCAGCTCTAGACAGCTTCAAGAATTTACTCCTAGCCCAAGATGACGAAGACTCATTTTTAAGTGACCTACAAACAAGGCATCATGAAATTAACGCCTTACGTGATACCTATAATCAACGCGTCACCGAACAACAAGAATATACCGCAGATTTTATCAAAAAACTCAATACAGCGGTCAAAGCAGGATTACCAGAATTACCAAAAAATCTTAATGACGACGAGCGTCAAGCTTTAATGGATGCCCTACTACCAACAAAAACAAACCTGGACAACACAATCATACCAAGAGAAGCTGATGCAACCACGCTTAAGCGATTCGGAGACTTCCATAAAAAAGTCACTGAACGCTTTATAGCTCTACGCGACAACGTCGGCCTCCCAATCCAAGAAACAAAAAAATCACCCTCCAACAAGGCGGACGTCCAAGTAGAAGAAGACTGGGAGCGCGTCCCCAAAAAATCCACCATGCTCAGTCTCTCCAACAATCCTCAAGAAAAAGCGCAAATGAAACAGGAATTACAGCTCCAAGCAAAAAAATATAGCGGCCAAGTTAATTCAGCAGCTTGGGCCACACGCGAAGCCCTACTCATGATGGAAAGCTATGAGCACATTGATAAAAATACTCTCCAAGCACATTTAGATGATTTAGTTAATAAACAAACTCGTCGAACTATTCGCGAAGTCACAAAAGCTATCGAACAAGCAAAAAAGCAAGTCGGTCAAGACAGTTTTATCTCCGAACAAAATGAAAAACTCAGTGACTTAAATGACCGGTTAACAGAAATTGACCAGGACGCTATCGAAGAAGCCTGGGAAGTGTTAGTCACAACTCTCGAGGGATAGTATACTAATAAAAATACTCCTGAAATTCAGGAGTATTTTTAAATTGCCGAGGCTTCATTAGTCCTTCTTAAACCTCACCGTAAACGCCGGCACCCAACGCACATTCATATCATCCACAATCTCCACGTTTTCTTGGGCCAAAAACTTATTAAGCGACATATCAGAGAGCATCTCCTGATCACCATGAATATCCGCCTTCAAAGCCTCCATCTCCGCCATATCCGAGGCCGTGCGCACCATATTCTCAATTCCCTTCTTTTCTTCCCGTAGCTTCTGCATCTCTTCTACAATCTCGCCATAACGAGCATTCTGCGCCAACTCATCACGGAAAGATTTAGCTAAATCACGACGCTTTTTCTTTAAGGTTTGCAATCTTTTGTACACTGACTCCAAGGTATTTTCCATAATTTTAAAATCGATTTTAGATGATTGGACGACGCCGACTATTATAACACATTTCCCCACCTTACTACTCTCTACCTTCTACTTTCTACAATCCAAAGAACTCCCTCACCAACACCTCATTTCCCATCACCAAGTTCATCGCTAACGCCTCTTCCGCCGTCACCCAAGCCGCTTCTTTATGCTCAGCCGAACTGACGACCAAACTCGGTTCTTCAGCTAACTCCGTCGTATACATATTAAACACAAAGTCATACTCAGGATAGCGCACATACGCCGTCTTAAAATATTCGTAGTCACCCTCGGCTAGCACAATCCCCGTCTCTTCCTTCACCTCTCTCACCACCGCCGCCAGCGCCGTCTCTCCTGTATCAATCTTACCACCCGGCACGCCCCACTTATTCCCCTCACTCTTATCGTCATTCCGCAGCAACAACAAAAACTTGTCACCCAGCAAAATGTAAGCACTCACCACTCTAAACTTCGGCGTAAACCCAGCCGGCTCACTCCACAATATTTCAGCGCTCATAAGTTAAACTAATATCTCAATAGCTTTCTTCAGCGCGATTCCCCTATGACTCACAGCGTCCTTTTCGCTGGCTGATAATTGGCCGAATGTTTTATCGAGTGCTGGATAATAGAAGACTGGATCATAGCCGAAGCCACCAGTCCCTAGAGGATCGCGCAAAATCTGACCACGACAGATTCCCTCACAAGTCTTAAACGAACCATCAACTGGATTGTAAATTGCGATTACCGCCACAAACTGTGCACCGCGCTCAGCATCTGGCACATTCTCGAGCTCGTCGAGCAAATGACGATATCTATCCTCATCACTCCCAGCTACATATCTCGCCGACAACACTCCTGGCCTGCCACTCAGTGCGTCAACCATCAACCCCGCATCCTCAGCCAACGTCAACATTCCTGCCTTATCGCCATAACCCCGAGCTTTTAATTCTGCATTCCCCACAAACGTATCTGCCGTCTCCTCTACTATAAAATCCTTATCAATCCCCGCCTCGTCCAAACTGACTAATTCAAACCGCTTACCTGCAAAAGCATGTTGCATCTCTTTCACCTTCCCGGCGTTACGAGTAGCGATTAGAAGTTTCATAACTTATTCCCCATGACACTTCTTATACTTCTTCCCACTTCCGCAAGGACAAGCCTCATTGCGCTTAGCGTCAGCAAAGTCTGGTGTCGACGAGGCTACTGCGCCGCCCACATTCTTAGTCTCCACAGTCACCGCAGAAGTTGAGGCCGAGTTCGAGTTCGACGACTTGTCAGCCGAAGACATTTGCATACCGCGAATCAATTGCGGCGCCAGTTCTAGCATCTTCTTAGCCGCTACAGCTTGATCAAACAACTTGAAGAGATTATAAGCCACATCATGCTGCACTTCATCCTGCATGGTGCCAAACAAGCGGAACGACTCATGCTTATACTCCACCAACGGATCACGCTGAGCATAACCCTGCAAACCAATCGTATGACGCAAGTACGTCATCTCATCCAAGTGTCGCATCCAGTGACTGTCCATGGCGCGCAGCAACACATTGCGCTCAATCTTCTGCACCTGCACCTCATCGCCAAACGTAGTAACAGCTTCTTGATATTTAGCCTGCAAATAACCAAGCATACGCTCAATCACCGCTGTTCGCTGACGAGCCAGTTCCTCCTTATCCAAACTCAAGCTTGGCAAGGCAGTCACAATTGCCGTCTTAGTTTCTTCATCGAGGGGCACGATGGTATTCAAAGTCTCAATAATCTCCTTCACGTCCCAGTCACCCTTCACTTTTTCCTCACCATCCACTTCCGTTGGCACGTTTACCCGCTCACCAGTATGCGCCAAAACTACATGTTCAAGCTCACGTTCAATCGTTGCCATTACGTCCGCATGCGCCACACTCACGTCTTCTTTTAAGATCTTGCGACGACGACCATAGCTAGACAAACGGTGCTTATTCAACACGTCGTCATATTCCAGCACATGCTTTCGCGTATCATAATTATTACCCTCCACACGTTTTTGTGCACCCTCAAGTGAACGCGTAATCATCTTGCTCTCAATCGGCGTCGTATCGTCAAAACCAAGCGTATCCATCATGCTCTTCACGCGGCTGCTACCAAAAATACGCATCAAGTCGTCATCCAGTGACACATAAAACTGCGTCATACCAGGGTCTCCTTGACGAGCCGCACGACCACGCAACTGGTTATCAATACGACGTGACTCATGGCGTTCAGTACCCAGTACAAACAAGCCGCCAAGCGCGCGCACCTCCTCTGCCTCTGCTGGATTTGGTGGGTTGCCACCTAAAATAATGTCGACACCACGACCGGCCATGTTAGTCGCCACCGTTACCGCACCCTTACGGCCAGCCTGGGCGATAATCTCACCTTCACGTTCGTGGTTCTTAGCATTCAGCACTTCGTAGCGCACACCAGCTAAACGGAGCAGCTCGCTCAAGCGCTCATTCTTCTCCACGGAAATTGTACCAATCAACACCGGCTGACCGCGCTCTTGCAGCGCCTTAACTTCCTGCACCAAAGCCAAGAACTTGCCATTTTCCGTCTTATAAATACGGTCTGGCGCATCCTTACGCAAATTGATTTTATTAGTCGGTATTTCGACGACTTCCAAATTATAAGTCTTAGCTAGCTCTTCCGCCTCCGTCGCCGCCGTACCCGTCATACCGCCCAACTTGGCGTATAAACGGAAGTAATTCTGGTAAGTAATCGTGGCCAACGTACGGCTCTCGCGCTGAATTTTGACGTTTTCTTTAGCCTCAATCGCTTGGTGCAAACCTTCACTATAACGACGGCCCTCCATCACGCGACCAGTAAACTCATCCACAATCATCACCTCACCTTCGCGGACAATATAATCCCGGTCACGAATAAAGAGAGCGTGAGCTTTCAGCGCCTGATCCGCATGATGAACAGTGCTCAAGCCACCTTCAGCATACAAGTTTTCAATGCCTAGTGCTTGCTCAATCTTTTGCAAACCAGCTTCAGTAAACGTCGACGAGCGTAATTTCTCATCAATATTATAGTCTTCATTCAATTGTAAATGCTTAACGATATCAGCAAACCGATAATAAGTATCCGCCGATTCTTCCGCTGGCGCACTAATAATCAACGGCGTTCTAGCCTCGTCAATCAAAATGCTGTCAACCTCGTCGACGATAGCATAATGCAAATCACGCTGCACCATGTGACTAGCTTCTTGCGCCATATTATCACGCAAGTAATCAAAACCGTACTCGTTGTTGGTGCCGTAAGTAATATCCGTCGCATAGGCAGCCTGCCGACTGTCTGGGCGCAAAAAGTCCATTTCGACTCGGAAGGACGACGTGGTCACCGCGCCATCCTCAGGTACTGGCACTTTATACTCGGCATCGAACACATAACCACATTCGTGCTGAATACAGCCAACGGTCAAACCCAAGAACGTGAAAACTTTGCCCATCCACACAGCGTCACGCTTAGCCAAATAATCGTTAACCGTCACGGCGTGCACACCCTTACCCGCCAAGGCATTCAAATAAATTGGCGCAGTTGAGGTCAACGTCTTACCTTCACCTGTCCGCATTTCCGCAATCATGCCACGATGCAAGGCTAAACCACCCATCATCTGCACGTCGTAATGACGCTGACCAATACTGCGCTTAGCCGCTTCGCGAACCACGGCAAAAGCTTCAAACGCAATATCGTCGAGTTTTGCCCCGGCCGTCAGTTTCTCTTTAAATTCTACCGTTTTTCCCTTCAGTTCCTCGTCAGTCAAAGCAGAGATAGTTGGCTCAAAGGCCAAAATCTTTGCGGCATCTGCCTGTAAGCTCTTAACCAACTTAGCGTTTGGGTCACCGAAAATCTTACTCAACAAGGACATAGGCAAAACATACGATTATGCCCCCAAGTTTGCCTGAAAAACCCTTTTTCCACAAGGGCAAAAACTGGCTTTATACCATTAGTTTTCTAGCCACACTATCAATATCCCCTGCGCCCATTATCAATACTACGTCATTCGGCTTAATCAAATCACGCACCTGCTGTTCGGCCTCAGTCAAATTTTTAGCATAACTCATTGGCCTATCATGACCTAGTCTGCGTTCCACGGCTGCCAATAAATCGCAACTCGATACCGTCGCGTCATCAGTGCGCCCTGTCACGCCGTAAATCTCAACGAGTATCAGCGCATCAGCCTGATCAAACGAATTCACGAACTCGTCAAATAGTTCTCGCGTTCGGTTATGTTGATGCGGCTGGAAACAGAGCACAATTCTACGTCCAGCATAAAACTTCTTCGCACCCTCAAGCGTTCCCTTAATGGCTGTTGGGTGATGGCCATAATCCGATACAACAGTCGCGCCATTCAGCTCCCCGACCACCTCAAAACGTCGCCAAATACCGCGATAGTTCTCTAACGATTTTTTAATCGTCTCTTCGTTGATACCAAACTCGTGCGCCACCACTCTGGCCGCCGCAGCATTGGCCCGATTGAATTCACCAGGCACCAGCAACTCATAACCAGCTACATCGTTCACGCCATACGGCGCAACCATCGAGCTTACAAGTTTCTGTGAGTTCTCATCATCAACATTCACAAACACGCTCTTACTCGTCTGCTCCACCAACTGCTGAAACGTCGCCACAATATGATCAAGGTCTCTGTACACGTCGAGATGATCCTCTTCGATATTCGTAATCACCGTTACTTCCGGGTGCAGCTGCACCATCTTCTGCTTGTACTCGTCACCTTCAATAATTAAAATATCGCTCTTACCGATTCGCAAATTGCCCAATTCCCAACCAGGCACGAGACTCCCTACAAACACCGTCGGATCAAGCCCCGCATCTACAAAAATCTGACCAGTCATGGCCGTGGTCGTGCTTTTACCATTAGTACCAGTCACACAAATCGTTTGATACTTCCTCGATAGCTCACCCAACCAACCAAAATGACCAAGCTGCTTGATTCCTCGGCGTGTCGCCTCTGCTCTCTCCGCATTATCTGTTCCGGCCGCCTCAGTATAAACTACCAAATCACAATCGACAGGAATATTCGCAGCATCATGCCCTATTTTAATTGTCGCGCCCCTCTTAATCAAATCATCGGTGATTGGCGAACTAGTACTGTCCGAACCACTAACAAATTTGCCCTGCGCCAACAAAAACTTACCGACGGCACTGATTCCAATGCCGCCAGCCCCAACCAAATGAATGTGTTGAGCCTCCACCATAAACTAACCCTTACGCTCATCTAACCGTTCTTTATGCTCAATCAACTGACGCTTCAAGTCATCCTTAGCGGCATCAATCGCGGCATATAGGTCTTCCTCAACAGCCTCAGCTCGCAACGTCACGCCAGGAATAGTCATCATGAACTCAGCTCGGAAGATCTTGCCCTTTTGGTGGTGCTCACTCGTCTTACCAACTTCTGCCGACACTTCACAAGTACTGTAACGTTCAGTAAATTTCTCCAAACTCATTAACTTCTCCTGGACATAGTTCTTAATCGCCTCCGTCATCTCCATGTGAGTCGCCAAAGTAGAAAGAATATTCATATACTTAGATTCTACCCTTTATCAACATAGGCCGCAAATAACGCCCTGTGTGACTTTCTGGCCTGCGAGCAATATCCTCAGGCGTTCCAGTCGCCACTACATTACCACCTTGATCACCACCTTCCGGCCCCATGTCGATGATATAGTCTGCCGTCTTAATCACGTCTAAGTTATGCTCAATTACAATCATACTGTTGCCCTTGTCGACTAGGCGATGCAGCACTTCGAGCAACTTGCGCACGTCATCAAAGTGCAAACCAGTTGTCGGTTCGTCGAGCATATAGAGCGTTCGTCCTGTCTGTCGCTTACTCAACTCACTCGCCAACTTCACACGCTGCGCCTCACCACCAGACAACGTCGTTGCACTCTGCCCGAGTTTAATGTAACTCAAGCCAACCTCATTCAAAGCTTTTAGCTTATCATTCACGTCGGGCAAATCCGCAAAGAAGACGGCTGCTTCCTCAATGGTCATTTCCAGAACATCGGAAATATTTTTCTCTTTGTACGTCACCTCGAGCGTCTCACGGCTAAACCTCTTGCCTTTGCAGACTTCACACGTCACATAAACGGTCGGCAAAAAGTGCATTTCAATTTCAATCACGCCGTGTCCTTCACAATGGTCACAACGTCCGCCCGGCACGTTAAAGCTAAAGCGCCCAGGTTTGTAGCCACGGAACCGTGCTTCCTCGGTCATGGCAAACAAATCGCGAATCGGGCCCCAAGCCCCAGTGTACGTAGCTGGATTACTCCGTGGTGTCCGGCCAATCGCACCCTGGTCAATCAAAATTGCCTTGTCGATATACTCAATCCCAAGCACTGATTTATGCGCTCCAGCTACTTTTTTCCCACCATAAAGTTTTTGCGCCACGGCCTTATACATGACGTCATAAGCCAAGCTCGACTTACCGCTACCGGACACGCCAGTGATGCACACAAAACGCCGCAACGGGAAGTCCACATCAACGTTCTTCAAATTGTGTTCCGTGGCCCCGCGGACTTTAATTGCTCCGCTGTCATTTACCCGACGCTTCTCAGGAATAGGAATCATTTCATCCCCGCGCAAGTAAGCTGCCGTGCGGGACTTCTTGTCCGCAAAAATCGCTGGCACAGGACCTGCCGCCACCACGTAACCACCATGCACGCCAGCTCCCGGACCAATCTCCACCATGTAATCGCTGCGGCGAATCGTGTCTTCATCATGCTCAACCACCAATACCGTGTTGCCGAGGTCACGCAAGTCTTCCAACGTCTTAATGAGCTTCTCATTATCACGTTGATGCAAACCAATCGTCGGTTCATCAAGAACGTACAGTGCTCCCGTCAACCGTGACCCAATCTGCGAGGCCAAGCGAATACGTTGCGCTTCACCGCCCGACAACGTGCCAGCCGTGCGGTTGAGCGTCAGGTAATGCAAACCAACATCGAGCAAGAACGTCAATCTATTCTCAATCTCTTTCAATACCATGCTAGCAATCTCACGTTGGCGAGCATCGAGTTTTACATTCAAGAAAAACTCCACGGCCTGGTCCACCGAGTAACTCACCACATTGGTAATGCTCTTGCCATCCACCCACACAAACTGCGCCTCCCGTCGCAATCTGTCACCGTGACAAGTTAAGCAAGCCTCAGTCGAGAACAAATCAACAGTACCCAAGCCAGAACAAGCGGCACAGGCACCGTACGGGCTGTTAAAACTAAACAAGCGTGGCTCGATTTCTGGGAACGAAAACCCACATTTAACGCAACTGAATTTGGACGACAACACTCGTTCGTGATCGCTATACAACACAATGGCCACACCTTCGCCGCGCTGCACCGCCGTCTCAAGCGCCTCATTCAAACGTTGCGCCGTATCCTTGCTCGGCTTTTTTAAATCAACAGTCGGAATGGTGTCAACAACCAAATCGATAGTATGCGCCGAATAACGCGACAAACTAATTTTCTCACTCAAATTATGCATCTTGCCGTCAATTCTCACGTTGGCAAAGCCACTGTTATAAAGATCGTAAAGCAACTGGTAATACTCACCCTTGCGACCCTTCACGACCGGCGCCAGAATTAGCACTTCTTCACCGGTGACCAGCTTCTTTTTCTTCGTCGCTGCGGCTCTTGCCTCATTAACATCGCGCACCACAATGTCGGCCATCTCGTCGACAGTCAGCTTCTCAATCTTAGTTAAACAGTTTGGACAATGTGGCTCACCGATACGTGCAAACAGCACGCGTAAATAATCGTAAGTCTCGGTAATCGTGGCGATTGTCGAGCGTGGATTTCGGCCGTGTGCCTTTTGGTCAATACTAATCGCTGGCGACAAACCCTCAATTTCATCCACGTCCGGCTTTTGCATGGCGCCCAAAAACTGTCGCGCGTAGGCGGATAAAGATTCAATGTACCTACGCTGACCTTCCGCAAAAATAGTATCGAAGGCCAAGCTCGACTTACCACTACCAGACAAACCAGTAATACACACCAACTGGTTGCGCGGTATGGTTACGTTGATATTTTTCAAGTTATGTTCCCGCGCTCCCTTAACGACAATGTTATTTTGCATATATTTAGATTGTAGAGTGTAGAAAGTAGATTTAACTTATCACCGAGCCTGCAAGTCAACGAAGACGAGTGGGAT
>DOZH01000001.1:0-37768 GCA_003518105.1 Candidatus Uhrbacteria bacterium | reverse complement strand
CTCCCCGAGTCTCGCGTTGACCGAGGCCAGAGATACAGCTATCCTTTGCGCTTCTTTTTTACAGATCCCTCTTTCTGCCCCAACTCTTGTTCTAATAACGCAATCTCATCACGTAGTAAGCCCGCCGTTTCGAACATCAAGTTAGCGGCCGCATCCTGCATCTCACCCTTCTTCTCCGCAATCACCTCTCTCAATTCTCGAGGCGTGGCTGTCATCTCGATCGACAGGATTTTCTTAGTTGACTCTAGTCTCTCGCCCATCAAATCAGCGCGAATATCACTAATCTTTTTCTTAATAGTTTCTGGCGTAATCCCATGCTCCTCGTTATAAGCCACCTGGATTGCCCGACGACGATCAGTTTCCGCAATTGCCTTTTTAAGCGAGCCCGTCATCACATCGGCATAAAGAATTACCTGCCCATTAACGTTACGAGCCGCGCGACCAATCGTCTGGATGAGTGATGTAGCCGAACGCAAGAAGCCTTCCTTGTCTGCATCGAGAATTCCAATCAACGACACCTCTGGCAAGTCGAGTCCTTCACGCAGCAAGTTGACGCCGACAATCACGTCATACATTCCCTTACGCAAATCCGTCAAAATCGTAATGCGGTCGAGTGTCTCCACGTCCGAGTGCAAGTACGCCACCTTAATCTTCTTTTCCTTCAAATATTCGGTCAAATCTTCGGCCATCTTCTTAGTTAGCGTTGTTACCAAGGCTCTTTCGCCGACGCTGACCCGTTGCTCAATCCGTTCGATGAGATCTGCAATTTGGCCAGGATACTTACCCTTTTGGATTACCGGCATGACAATCGTTTCCGGGTCAACCAAACCAGTCGGCCGAATAATCTGCTCTACCACCTGGTCGCTCGTCGTCGCTTCATACGGCCCAGGCGTGGCGGAAACATACACCGTTTGCCCAATCTTTTTTACAAACTCGTCAAACTGTAGCGGCCGGTTATCGCGCGCCGACGGTAAACGGAAACCATGCTCAACAAGCGTATTCTTACGCGCTTGGTCACCAGCGAACATGCCGCCAATCTGCGGCAGCGTAACGTGCGACTCATCAATAATCGTCAAAAAATCTTTAGGAAAATAATCCATCAACGTATACGGCGCTTCACCAACTTTGCGGCCATCAAAATGACGCGAGTAGTTTTCAATACCGCTACAAAAACCAATATTACGCATCATCTCAATGTCATACTTGGTGCGACGCGACAACCTTTCATACTCCAGCAACTTGCCTTCTTTCTCGAATATCTCCAATTGCTTCTTCAGTTCATTCTCAATATCTTTAATCGCCCGTTCCCGCTCCCCTTCCGCCGTCATAAAGTGCTTAGCTGGGAAGATCATCATGTCACGCAAATTTTCTCGACGTTCGCGCGTCACCGAATCGAGCAACAAAATCTCGGCGATGATTCCCTTAGTTATCGTCACACGATACAGCACCTCCTCGTTCATTGGCATCATTTCGAGCACGTCACCTTGCGCCCTAAAATGACCGCGCTTTAAGTCCGCTGTGGTTCGCGTAAACTGCATTGCTACTAATCGACGTAATAATTCTGTCCGACTAATCTTATCTCGCACCATCAAACGCATTCCGCTCTTCTCATACTCAACTGGCGAACCCAAGCCGTAAATACATGACACCGAGGCCACAATAATCACATCCCGTCGCGACAACAAAGCTTGGGTAGCAGCGTGACGCAGGCGATCAATCTCTTCATTAATCTGCGCGTCCTTTTCGATATACGTATCCGTCCGCGGCAAGTACGCTTCCGGCTGATAATAATCGTAATATGACACAAAATACTCCACCGCATGGTTAGGAAAAAACTCCCGGAACTCCTGACACAGCTGCGCCGCCAACGTCTTGTTATGCGCAATCACCAAGGTCGGCCGCTGTTCCTGCACAATCACGTTCGCCATGGTGAACGTCTTACCAGAACCCGTCACGCCCAATAAAGTTTGACGCTCAAACCCCGCGCGCAGCCCTTTTACGAGCTCAGCAATGGCCTTGGGCTGATCCCCAGCTGGCTTATATTCTGACACTAATTTGAAGTCCATAATTTTCGACGAAAACAAATGTCCCGCGAACGAGCGTTCTACGGGGGCGTATCATTCAATTGTTTCTCTACAATACCGTACAAACAGCGAACAAGCAAGTGTCTACATTGAACGTATACACACTTATCCACAGCCGCAAAATGAAGACCCCCACCACCCCGCCTAAGCGAAATGACGGGGGTCAGACGACTCGGCTCTACGCAGCTTCTTCGTTTTTTGGCGGCTTCGAACCCACCCAGTCGGAGGCCCGCACCAGCTCCTTCTTGATCCTCGCCAGATGCGACTGTCGATTCGCTGACGGAATGAAGCTGAAAGCCACACTCAGGCAGGTGTTGATCTCGAGCAGGACGTTGTTCTCGAAGCCCCGTCCCAGCGATTCCAGCAATGCTGCCCGCCGCTCACGCAGAACAGTGATCCACTCATTCCACGTCTCGTCCGACACCACCGTCCGGTGCTTGACCGCATCCGAGACCTCAGCGATGAGGCTCTCAAGCTCGTACTGCCACACGAGCAGCTTGAACGCGTCGATGATGTTGTTGACGAGCTTGCGCAAGCCCTCCATCGCACCCTTCTGTTGTTCCTCGTTCTCAAACCGCAGCTTCTCGATGATGCGCGCCACATCCGTCGCATCGCGAACACAATGCAAGCCAGGGTTGACGAACGGCCGGACCACGAACAGGTCCTTCATGATGGCCGCCAGCAGTCCGAAATAGTCACGAGTTGCCGGCTTGAACATGTCGAAGAACATGAAAGCCTTCTTCTCCTCCAGCTCCGGCAACAGCTCCCTGACCCGCTCGATCACGGTGCCGATGTACTGGTCGATCACAGTGCCAAGCGACACCACGATTTTCTCGTCGTTCAGCAGCTCCGCCGCCCGCAGCGCCGTTCGGATGGCCGCCGACGTGTAGCCCAGCCGTTTGCGCGAGCTCGGACCGTCACGCTGGCTGGTCTTGCGGATGAGATCGCGGGCCTTGCGCACCTGCTTGTTGTTCGTACCGAGCAACTCTTCGCCACCCTCCGTAAGCAATGGCTGCAGCTTGTTGCTGAGCGCCACGAACTCTGCGTAGCTGATGAAGGCGTTGCCGTAGGTCGCGGCCAAGCTGAGCAGAGCGAGCTGATTGAGGTCACGCACCAGGCTCAGCTGCATGGTCACCCAACCGTGGACGTACAGCTTGTACATGCGCCGCGCCTTGTACGCATTGTCCACCGTCTGCCAGAGCTGCGGCTTCTTGCCGCCAGAGGCCCTCCTAGCCTTCAGATCCGGCCCGAACAGTGTTCCGGGCTTCACCTTGTTGTCGACGTCCACCGCCACGAGGATCTTTTCCTCGGATCCTGGCAAGTAGAACCAGGTACCATGGTTATCAGCCTTCGCGGTCGGAACAGTGAGTTCAATGAGAGTCATCTTCTCTTCCCTTAGCAGCCTTTGCCACTATCTTGCGTTTATCTGGCCGGAAATCGACCAGGGCGAATATTAGCCTAAAAACTCAGACAAAGTCAACCTAAACCGCAATTTCTGCTCGAATCTTCACCGCCACCTTAGCCAATTCCTCTTGCGTCGGATGCATCTTCACAAAAGCCCGCTCTACCCCGTCTACCCGTGGCATTAAGTGCAAATGCGTATGAAAAACGTCCTGCCCAGCTGCTAATCCATGATTCATCCCCAAATTATAGCCACTTGCGCCCACCGCTTTCATAATCGCGGGCGCTGTCGTATAAACCGCCTTCATGAGGTCGACAGCTTCCTCCACCGAGCCAACCGCCAAATTCTCCGCATGACGCTTCGGTACAAACAACGTATGCCCAACTGACACCGGACCAATATCCAAAAACGCCAATATCTGATCATTCTCGATCACTTTATGACACGGAATCTCCCCCGCAATTATTTTACAAAAGATACAGTCCATACCGGTAATAATAAACAACCCAGACTTAAAAGTAATCTAAATTCGCCAAACATCGTGCCCTCTCGCCAGACAATCGCTGCCAACACCAGGCCAATCACCAAAGCTGGTACATAATACCATTGGCGCCTCGTCACCACTGGCTTGGTCGACGCATAAAGCGTACCAAAAATCACCGCCAGCAGCAAAACCAAATGTGGCGAAAAGACAAAGCTAACAAAGCCTGGACTCTTATATTCCAAGACCAATAACAACACGTAGGTCATCAAACTTGTATAAAAAGCTGTACGCAATAATCGTTGATACATATTGACTATTTCTTTGATTATGCTATAGTTACTTTACTTTTGGGGTAACCCACTGATCCAGGGCTTCGGTTCTGGTGATTATCAACAGAGAGCTCGAGCAACTGCTCGAGTTTTTCTTTTACTTGCTTAAAATCAGCCTCATCTAAAGTTGTTAATCGACGTTGAAAACGACGAGTACTAAACATTTTAATCTGATACAGCAAAACAGCTTGTTTCTTTCCTTGAATATTCACAGTGGTGAACCAGGAACCAATCTTCGGCTGCGTCGACAATGGTACACCAATAAAATTCTGACGCGACAATTTTCTCACTACCAATATAGGCCTTCTGAATGTCTCACCTTTGCCACAAGATTCTTCACCTATATTAATACCCACCGAGCTCCACCAAACCTCACCTGTGCGAAATAAAAAATCTGTCTCCTTGCCTTCCAAAGACTTTTTCTTATTATTCCAAATATCAAAATCTTTTTGCATAATAAAATCTACCAAGGTGTTACCGCGTGCCAAATCTGGCCGAGGACTGCGCGGTACGACAGCGGCTCCTTATGCCAAGCTATTTTTATGCGTTTAATGTCGACGCTATGCTGACCATTTTTAACTTGCGGCGCTGATAGAATAAATTTTATCGCGCCATTCGTGCGTGATAACTGCGAAATATCAAAGTTCACCGTCGACTCCTGCCAATCAGTCTCATCGACGATAAAATTATCAAACGTGCGCAAGTCAAAACTATTCGTCGTCATATCTGTAATTACTCCCAGTTTGAAGACTGGCTGTCCATGATTGTGATAGTCGAGCGTCACCTCAGCACTCGTATAATCGCCCTTCGGCACACGAGCCATAAAATAAACTGGGTCATCAATTATCTGCACACCCTCACCATCTGCCCTAACCGGTGCCCTGGACGCCGGCAGTATTTGGTCAATATACGGTGAGCGCTCCAAGGTATCTGTCCAGACCACAAACGTCCCACTCGGCGCTAAACGCAACCAGCCCAAAATCACTATCACGGTTAAAGGCACAGCAATAATCGCCGCCTGACCGAGTCCCTCAATTATCCGCGCCCGCTTCAACATAATTATTTAGCCAAAATTCTATACAGAGCCTCATCCCCAGCCTCTTTAACCAGCTCAATTCGTAATCCCATCCCCCCGAGTTTCTCCTCATTCAAATAATGTAAATCGACTTCAGGAAACGGAATACCAAAGTAGTATAACGGTGCGAGCTTAACAGCTTCAGGCATCGCTGCATACGTCGACTCACTGCGCAGCGGCTGGATCACGTGTCTGTACGGCCACAAAAACTTATCTGCTCTATCCACCACCACAATCGCATTCGCCTCCGTCTCGGCCAAAATAATCTCCCTCTTAGTCGCGCTTTCTAATAATACTTGGCGCGTTTCAACTAATCCGTCCTCACCGCTAAAGACTAACAAACTCGACAACAGTGCAATCACTAACAGCCCTCCCCCAGCCATGGGGGAGATGGAGGGGGTTTTACGAAAACCCAGCAACCCTTTAGTTGCAAACAACGTGGCCAACACAAACAACGGCAACCAATAACGCAAATGCGAGTCACCGATCGTAATCGCCGACGGATCCGGATTATCATTAAATGACCAACTGCCATACAGTGTACCCAGCCACGCAGCCAAAATTAACGTGCCAATTGCCAACTTGCGCCAACCTCCCTTTTCTCGCAATGAAAAATAAAGGCCAATCGCTGCCAAAATGCTCAACCACCAAAACAAACCGAGTCCGTAGTGCCAAATATTCTTAGCCATTACCCTCGGATGTACCCCGAATGGCAGTAATAAACTTAGAACAGACCGCCTAACTGGTTCTTTTGGCACACTAACCACAGAATCCGCTGATTCGACAAGGTCAACGCTCTCAACGACAGTATATCCAGTCGACAAAGGCTGTTTATAAAGCGCACTATTAAGACTCACATTCAGCGCCAAAGGTAAAACAAAACCAAGAATCAGCATTAACCACGGCAATTTCCCGACCACCGCTCGTCGGTAGATAATAGCCACAGCTAGCACACTCGGCATAATCCACACCAACTCCGACAAACGGAAAAATGCCGCCAAGCCAAGGCACAAACCAGCCAGCAAAAATTCCAACCAAGCCCGCCTTAACGGCCGCACAACTACCAACCAGGCCGCAAAAATTAAGAAGCATACAAAACCCACGTTCGGCATCATCGTTCTAGTTGCGTAATACCAAACAGCCGGCTGCAGTGCCAACAAAACCGTCGCTACAGACGCAAAAATCTCATTCTTTGTTAACTTTTTAACCGTTGAAAACCAAGCGAGCAATGCCAACACAAGCAAGATTGGGGTCAAGAGACGAAGACCGAACACGCCTACCAAATGTCCAAACAAACCAGCTGTAAAAGCTAGACCTAAAAAACTTCCCGGTACAATAAATTCGCCCACCACCAACGCACTCCGCGGGTGCACTAAGCCACCAAGCTGCGCCGTTACATCGTCGTAAACAGCCAAACTACCGGTTCGCAACATCGACTCGGAAAAAGAATAGTTAGCGTTCTCGTCAGGCGAAGTAAACGACGCCGGCACGCCAATCGTCAACCATAACGTCGAACAAAAATAAACTATCAAGGCAGCAATAACTAGAAACTTTTTCTTCATACCTACAATGAATACGTAATCGCTGCTATCGCTCCTAGCACCGTCGCCACTATGAGAATTATCTGACCAGTGGTGATAAGTACTGGTAAATGCAATAGCACGGCCAGCAAGAGAACCACAATAGAGGTCACCTGCAAGAACATCTTACTTTTACCCCACAAATTAGCCATCATCAAACCGCGGTTAGCCTTGGCCCGCAAGGCCCAGCTAGCCAGTGGCAACAAATCGAACAAAATAGCAGCCAAAACCACCAACAAATTATAATAGTGCAAGGCAAAGACCAGCATTACCAAGCCCACCAATAGCTTATCAGCTACTGGATCAAACACAATTCCCCACGGTGTAATCTGCTGTCGCACGCGAGCTAAACTACCGTCCAGCATATCTGTAAATGCCGCCAAAATAAACAACGGCACCCCAAAAGTTAAATTTCCAATAGCTAATAAATAAACTACCAGCGGCGTCAACACAAACCGCATCACAGTCACATGATTCGGTTTAATGAAATCAGGCACGAACGGCAAAACAAGCGCCTTAAGCACATAATCCTGCGGGAATAATTTTGCTGGGTTACGCGCCATATTCCTGTCAGTCCCTGTTACAGCTGGCTGGTCTCTGTTATTATCATACCAGATTATGACTAAAATATTCATCCGCTGCACAATTGCCCTAAGTTTAGTCACAATTCTTGGCAGTTTACTCTATTATACTCTTCCAGTTACCCGGCTTGGTTTGCTTATTATTCTCATTTTCTCAGTCCTCGTAGCCATCTTGATCCCTCTTCAGCACCCCGAGAGCCAACCAAAGCTCAGCTTTGGTCGCAAACCCGAAATCGCGCTGAGCGCGACCATCATCCTCGCACTCACTGCCTGGTGGACCGTCATCCTCCCTATCAACATCACCTCTGCTGTCCGTTCCCTCTGGGGCATCGTACCCGTCTTTTCTTTAGTGGCTCTAGGTGTCGCATTTTTCTGTCTTATCGTACTCCTCGCATCTGGTCGACGGGTGGCGGTGAGCAGGTGCCATGCAGGTCACGACGGTGCATCCGATGCAACTAGTGACCTGGAGGGTGCGAGCCAGACAGGACCCGTCGAGTATACTTCTACATTCACAATCCTTCTCTTTGCAATAACTTTCTTTACCGCCATCTCCATGGCCGCCGTCATCTACCCCATCGGCTTCGGCTTCGACCCCTTCTTGCACCGAGCTACAGTTGAGCATATCGCCACCTTCGGCACCATCACGCCGAAACCCTTATATTACATCGGTCAGTACGCTCTCGAGCTCACCTCACATCTCGTCTTCGGCCTTCAACTGAACCTCGTCGACCGCTTTCTCCTCCCCGTCCTCGCTGCTATATTATTAACCGGCAGCACTCTCCTTGGCCTCTCATCATTCCTCAAAAACAGAACACCTTTTGTCCTCGCCGGCCTCTTACTCTTCCCCCTCGGCACCCTCATCTCAACGACCCCTCAAGGCCTAGCCTACGTCTTTTGTGCTAGCGCCGTCATGCTCTCTTTCACTTCATCACTCGTCCCTGCCAGCCTTCTTGCCGTCGCTGCCGCCATCACCCACCCGATTGCCGGTATTCCGGCCATCATCTTCGTCTTCACCTCATATCTTCTCCGCCGAGCCACCAATAAACTCCAACAAAAAATAATTCTCGTCTCTTCTTTCCTCATCAACCTCATCGCCATTCCAGCTCTCTTCGCCCTCCAATCCGCCAAATCCGGCCTCGCTCTCTCACTCAACTTCGCCAACCTCTTTAATCTTTCCAGCTGGCACAACCTCGGCCTCACCAGCTTTTTCAGCAATCACTTTAACACTTGGTACGATGCGCTGTATTTGGTCATCGATAACCTCTTCCTCATCACAATATTCTTCGCCCTCATCGGCTTCTTTTATCACCGAGCCTCCGCCAAGCGTCAGCGAGGCGAAACGACCGTCCAGAGTGTCGCCAGTGAAGGTGAGGTATTTTGCTACGAACCTGAACGAAAGACCTCTGGGGAAGGGCGTTCGTGGCAGGACCCGACGAACGCGTCGATTAAGATATTTCTATCAACCTCAGCTGCGATGTTCCTCAATTTCCTAATTCTCTCCCTCCTCTTCAGCTTTAATTTTCTCATCAGCTACGAACGCAGCGACTATGCTCTCCGCGCTCTCACCATGGCGCATATCTTCTTAATCCCTCTAGCCGCCCTCGGCCTCGTCGCCATCAACGATTATCTTAAAACAAAACCATTAGCTCTTCGCCTCACCTTCTTTGCCATTCTCACGGTCATCGCCATCGGCAACATCTATGGTGCCTACCCACGTCACGACAACTATGGCGTGAGCGCAGGCTTCAACACTTCTCAGGCGGACGTCGACGCTGTGCAAAAAATAAATGACCTAGCCAACGGCCAGGACTACATCGTGCTCGCCAACCAATCAACCGCCGCCGCCGCCATTAGTCTCTACGGCTTCAAGCAGTATTATCATGACGACATTTTCTATTACCCTATCCCAACTGGAGGCCCGCTCTATCAAAAGTATCTCGACATGGTCAACAACACGCCCAGCCTAGACACCGTCCAGCAGGCCATGGATCTAGCCGGCGTCAACCTGGCCTACTTCGCTATCAGCGATTACTGGTGGGACGCTAACAATATCATCGCCCAAACAAAACTGCTCACCAATTCCTGGTTCACCACGCCCAACGGTTCGGTAACCGTCTTCGAATTCCGCCGCTAACCGCCAATCTGCTCGATAAGCTCCGCCACGCGGCTCTGCGCCAAGCCCGTCCGGTGCGCCACTAGCTCCACCTCATGATCCGTTAAGTGCCGTGTTAGCAACACATTCGCCTCAGCCAAGGCTGCGAACTCAATATCCGTTAAGCCGCTAATCGCCGTCACCGGGTACGTCATTGCTGTCAGCATGGACACTAATTGATCGCCATCAATCAGGCGCAAACCTTTGTGGCTCGCATAAGCCACGGCTTCCGGGCTGAACACGCCATTCGTCACCAACCAATACTCATCAAAATGCGGGCACGCCTGCACGTCGGCCCCGTCAAGCAAATCCAAATACGTCGCGTAGGACGCTAACACCTCTTGTAACGTTACCGCCTGCTCGGACTCAACCGCAAACACTGTTTTAATCGCATAAGTCTTGCAAGTGATTTGCGCCACCACGTCCAAGTCATGCGTCGCACAAGCTCCAGGCACAGCCACACCACATTCCGCCTTATAACCTTGATCATTCAGCACTGCGGCCACAAAATGCGCCAAGCCCAAATTAACCACGCCCAAACGCAACATTGCCCCGCGCATATCCTCCATATGCTTCTATTGTACTACAAGTGTGGTCAACAGGTCGCGTCCTTTAGTTTCCCATTCGCTCAAACCAAGCGTCTGCTTCTCCAAAATATAATCCGCCACATACTGTACCGCCGCCTCATGGTTGGTCACGTTCAGCTCCGTCACGTATTTTGCCATGTAAGTGTAATGCAATTCCTCACGCTTAGCTTCATCCTCCACCTGACGCCAAGACTCAGCCGCCATCACCACCGCAAATTCCGAGCCATCGTCAGCTAAGGCTTTATCCAGATACGCCACCAACTCATTTTGTACGTCACTTATTGTTCTATTCGACAAATCATCCTTACTCAACCGGCCTTGCAACCTAGCTAACAACGTCGCCACCTGCGCGTCCGAATTAGCAAAGTCAAGATGTAAATCCTGCGTCACATAAAACGGCTTCATGTCATAAGTAATCTTCTCTGGATGCGCATTAATATCCGCTGTCACCAAGCCTTCATACAAAGCTCGAGCCGTACTAAAATCCATCTTAGTGTTAACAAAACTATAAAGTAAATACTGCAAGGCCGCCGGCACATGAGAACCAGTCCCACCAAATTTTCGCAAAACATCAACGATGAACACAGCCTGGTTCTGACTCCGTTGCGGGTCACCAATGGCATAACTCTGACGGTGACGCAACCATTGCAAGGACGACGTCGTCGGCAAACCGAGCACACGCAGTGATCCTAGTACCTGCGAGAAACCAGCCGTCACCACATAATCTGCTTTGACGCCCAAAATATGCTCAATCTGGGCAATGCCATAATCCAACCCGGCAAAAGCGCAAGCGTTCGCCAAATAATAATCCGTTGGCAAATAATTGCCTGGTGGAATGTAACTATACGTCCCGCGTGGCACAGAAGTCACCTTAACCGTCCAGTCCTTCACGTTAATAGCAAAGAGGTGAATAGCATCGCAATGCTGTTCCTTGCCTTCCTTACGCGAATCAAGACCCAACACCAACACGTTAATCACATTCTCCTCACCAAATGGTGCCGCGTCAGCCTCGAGCGTAGTCGCTACTCGTTCTGCTAACACTATCTGCACCACGTCGTCAATCTTTGGTACTGGTGCAGCAATTTCTTCAGCTTGCGTATGAAAAACTAAAAACACTACTACACAAATACTGACAAACCCCGTCACGACCCCGATGATTACCCCTAGCCTGAAGCGTGACATACATTTTTAATCTAGATTAAATAAGTTCGATTGATCGTGCTAAATGATACTGTCCCAAAGCTCGTGCTCGATTATGGCTCTGTCGACTATCGTAACGTTCAGCGTCATAGCCAAAGTAATTATCACGCACCACATCAATCAAGAATCTGGCCGTTAATTCTAAAGCTATCAACTTCGTCGCTTGCAAATACAATGACTGTTCACCGTTCATTAGCTCTCGACCCAAACCCTCAGCATAACCAACCAAAGCTGCCGCACACAAATCCCGGTCGAGCACCGCAGTCACGTCATCCTCGCTCGTCCTATTGCACCACGACCGTAGTGCGTCGCCCAAATCGATCGCCGGAAAATGCCACAAGATAGTATCAAAATCTATCACACCAACTGCCACTCCCTCACCGTTAAAAAGTAAATTGGAAATCTTCAAATCACCATGAATGATCTGCTTAGGTTGCTGATTCCCATCAATCAGTAAACTCGTCGCCGTTGTCACCACATCATCCGCCACATTTTTTAAATCTTCCGGCAAATCACCCATGACACTTTGCAATTCGCTTAAAATAAACGGCGTATCATGAAAATGCGGAATACTACCCGTCGGCCGGTAATCGAGTTTAGCTAACAAGCCATGCATCACGCCCACCATTCGGCCAGCTTCTCGGGCCATAGCCTCATCGGCAACAGCTTCCACCACCACACCCTCTAACCACGGATAAACGCGCCATCTGCTACCATCATTCGCCAGAGCGGACGGTTGACCGTTCTCTGTTAATAGCAGCTTTGGTACACGGACACCTTGCTCAGCTAAATAATTCGTGACCGTCAACATGTCGGCCACCGCCTCCTTAGGAATAATCTCATGCAACTGCTGCATGGCGAATTTTCCATGACCAGCCTGCACCTTAAAAGTCGCGTTAATCAAGCCCTTCCCTACCGGCTTAATTGACTCAATTTCCCCTAACTGCCAGTTCCCCACAATCTCGGCCGCTTGCATATAATTGAGTATTATCTACTACTGTTTTATCACGCGTGGTTAACTTGTGCAACAAACAAAAAAGCCCGGAAAATATCCGAGCCTTTATGTGCTATTTTAGTTTAGAGAAGAGCTTCCTTACAAGCCTTGCCGACGCCGAACTTGAGGACAGTCTTAGCTGGGATCTGGATCGTTGCACCGGTGGCTGGGTTGCGGCCCATACGAGCGGCACGGGCCTTCTTGGCCAACTTGCCGAGACCTGGGAGAACAACTTCACCAGCGCGCTTTACTTCGCTGTACAAGAGGGCCAACATACCATCCCACATCTCGCCAGTCTGCTTCTTGCTTACACCCCACTTCTCAGACAATTCAGCAACGAGCTGTGACTTGGTCAAACGCTTTGCGGCCATAAAATATTTTATGATTTGTTAATTACGCCGTAAATCTTAACATATTCAGCCAATAGTGGAAATAGTTATACACAGCTCACTGCCAAGCAGATGCCAGGCACTGACAGTGCGAAGCATATGCTTGGCACTGTCAGTGCCTTCAAGGCAACAAAAAAGGGCTAGTAAAAGCCCTTTAATACAACCTCATTAATTTATTTTGTACTCTTGGCTGGCTCTGACAAAATCACCGTCAACTCTTTTTCTTCGCCATCATGTAACACTTTTAACTTCACTTCATCACCCACTGCCCTATCCTGCAATAAAGTATTGAGTGGTTTTTCTGTCGTCACGTCAACCCCGTCGACACTCAAAATTATATCATTTTCAACCAGTCCAGCTTTATCTGCTGGCGAGCCTGGCACCACCGCCAACTCACCACTACTACCGCGCAGCAGCAGTGCGCCATGATCCACTATTAAATTATTAACGTCGATTAGCTGCTGATCAATCGTCACAAAACGCACTCCCAAAAACGGACGCACAATATGGCCATATTTCTTCATGTCGTCAATGGACTTGCTCACCTCATTAGCGGGCAAGGCAAAAGCAACATTCGACCCGCCATTACTTGCGGCCACGTTCACGCCAATTACAAAGCCCTGCAAATCTAGCAAAGGCCCACCGGAATTACCAGAATTGATCGCCGCATCCGTCTGAATGACGTCTTGCAACAGTTCGGACTGTCCTGGGCCGCTCGATGCCGTCACCGAACGCGACAAGCCCGACACCACGCCTACCGACACCGTGTTGCGGAACTGCCCGAGTGCGTTACCAATGGCAATCACCGACTGGCCTTGTTTTAGCTGCTCCGAATCGCCAAACTGCAAATACGCCAAATCCTTGCCACCGTTATCGATTTTCAGCAAAGCAATATCATACACATCACCAAGCGCCACCACGGTCGCCTCATGTTCGCTACCGTCATTCAGGAAAATTGTATATGAAGCCTCCTTGTCCGCCACCACGTGCTGGTTCGTCACCACATAACCATCAGCGGAAATTATGAAACCCGAACCACTACTCACTTCCTGCGACTTCGTGCCATTCTGACGATACTGCGGAATCACAAAACCAAACCCTACACTTTGATTGTATCGCTCCATGTTCGGCACATCCTTTGTCGCCACAATCGACACCACAGCTGGATTGACCTTCGCTACGACGTCGACCACGCTCGTACCGCCTGTGCCGCCGCTAACCGACGCTCCATCGGCCACCACCTGACTCGTCACACTCGACTCTAACCAACTAGCTAGCTTACCATTCTTCTGAGCCAGGGTTAAACCGATGCCAACCAAAATAAACACCACACACATGGCTACCAGTGAACCCATCAGCCCAAACATAAAAGACTGCCTGGCTGACTGAGATTCTAACGGTTGCTGCTTCCAAACTTGCTTTTCATCAGACATATTACAAAAGTTAATACGTCTAAAATAATAACACGCCCAAAACTACTTTTCATCCTCGCCCTTCACTACCTCTTCATGGTTACCATAACGAGCTCGAATTTTCGCTAAATTTAAGCGCACAATATCCGCCAGCGAAACGTGCAGCTCCGTCGCCAGCTGCGCCATGTACCACAATACGTCACCTAACTCATCTGCGATCATCTTGCGGTGCTCCGCGTCGATCTCGCCCTCATGCGCCCGCCACATTTTCTTAACGACGTTGGCTACCTCACCGGCTTCCCCCGCCAAACCAAGCGTCGGGTAAATCGGATTGTTACCATGATTGGGGTAAATCGCCGTCTTTCTACTCTCCCGTTGATAGCCTTCCCAATCGACATCTATCCCATCACTCACCAACGCAAACCGTGGCGTAATCTCGCCCTCAATCACTAACTGTTCCGTAAACATGGCCAGCGGCCGCGCCTTCACCTCACCACTCCCATACATCGCCCGATACACCACCAGCTTCTCTCCAGTCTCGCTCTGTTCCGCCAACGCTAAAACTCGGTAATTATTACCTTTGTAATGCTTATACGTGGCGCCGATGATTACTGACATAACATTTTTAGCAGCCCGTAAGGCCAAGTAGCGAGGGGCAGGCCTAAATTCTCTAGTCGGGTGACGCGAGCCAGGTCCCCTGCTGGGCACGGAACGTCTAGTGAGTACCCAGGAGGGTGGCCAAGCGGCAGGACCCGACGAAGTTTTGTCCCCGAGCCTTGGCCGTAGAACCGAGTCTCGCGTTGACTGAAACCCGAGCTAGACTAAATATCTCCCATCCTTGAACACCACCTCGCCGTCAATCGTCACAGCCGTTACGTCGACAAACACATCAACATGATAGCGACTCGAGCGTTTTGGAAATCCTGGTTTGGCATAAATCGTATGCTTCTGGCCGAGCGACAAGTGAATGCCACACATCCGTTCGTAGCTGCCAATGTCGGTCAACCGAATGTCCCGCGTCATGGCCCGGTTCATGCCAAAGCCAAGTTCGCGTACCCACAATTGCTCGTCCATTCTAATCTGATCAAGGATGTCGACAAACTCCGGCGGGGCGTCAGGTGCGTCGACGATTATCCCCTCTTTGATGACCACCAGCACCGGCTTTTCTGGCGCAATCACCCTAAACTTATTATCACCAAAAGCAAACAACTTAACCGTGCCATTCACGCCACTCATATTCGTTGGCTCGGTAAACACCTCACCAATCGGAAACTGCCCACCAGTATTCTTCATCCCCGTGTAGTCGCCAATATTGAGCTTCGCATCCTCCATCAGCGTGTCATACACCAACTCCGCACCATCACAGCTCACCACAATCCGTTGCGCCTTATCTATCTTCGCCTTAAGCGCTGGCCCCACCGTGCGGTAATATTCCTTGTCGTAAATTAACGACTTGATATACGTCGGCCATTCAACCTCCGGGATACGCCCCAAATGTGGATGCTCGATAACTTTCAAACTGCGATTAAACAACTCTAAACGGAACCGGAACTCATTCAACCTAAAACTTGTCGACTGCACCATCACTACCAGATCTTTTGGCGATAGTAAGTCAACCGCCGCCTTTATCTCGTCTGGCGTCGTCTTATTAAAATCGACGAGTATCGCCGCAGGCATAGCTGCTTTATAAGCCTCGGTCAACATTGTGGTTAGTCCGCAATCCTCGTCAAAAATAATCATCGCCTTGGCCTCTGGCGTATATTCCAACGCTTCAAAGACGACTCCGTAAACAATCTCATTTAACGAAAACTCCATAGTGTAGCCAGCCTACACTATGGAGCAATTTTCTGAAAGTCTCTTTGTTCATTAGTTCTACTCAATATTCACTGGAATCTCCACCGACTTGCTCTTAGCCGGATCACCCGATGGATTATCATTGCTCAAAACGAGCGTACCACAGGACGTCACTGGAACCGTGATATAGGTCAACGTCGCCGTAAATGGCACAAAGTCCGTCGTCATCCAATCACTGCTAGCATGAGCCTGGCCAGTCGCTACTTCGTTACCAGTACCGTCGAGCAGCTTAACTGGGAACACTGCTTCGGAGTACCAGGTGCCACGCGCCACACCGCTGATCGCAACTGGACTCGTCAACACTTCATTATCAATCGGTGACGCAACACGAATCAAATCACTATACTGACCAGATCCCGTCATCATGCCCGACATCGTGGTGCAAGGATAAGTGAAGTCAGTAATCCAATCACGATTTCCCGTCGTGTCCAAATCGTCATTAAGAATGCCCGTCATTCCATCGATCCCATTCGAAGTCCGAATACTCGCCACACTCATCAACGACATCATCAAGACCATGCCGATAACACCCACCAAATTCAAGCAGAACAACACGATGCCGATAATATCCCACACTTTCTGCACGCGCTTAAATTCGTCCACACTGACCCACTGACGCTCACGCCACGCCCATTCTTTGCCTTTGGCACCAAGCACAAACATCATAACAAACCCAACCAATGGCACAAAACACAACAGCGACAACCAAACGCTATTACCAACTCCCCAAATCCAAGTCAGCATAAAGCCGCCCCAGCTCCAGCCACGAATCTCAGCAGGTACAGTCGACGCTTCGCCCTTACCCGAGCGTTTATCGTACGGCCCAGTTACTGGCGCTGGTTGCGCCAACAAATAAATACCGACTGGAATGCCCACTATCAAGGCTATCACGATCAATACACCAAGAAGTCCTACAAACAGGTGAACTAATCCACCAATAGCTCCTGATAATGCCACAAAGTCACTGCCAGTTGCCTCTGCGACTGAAGCCGAGACGAAACTAAACATTGCAAAACCAGCCAATAGAATCACCAAAGATATCGTCGGTAAGATCAAACACATTGCTCCAATCAGCTTATTGTTTCTCATAGAAAAAATCTTATTACTTAGCCCAAGTATAGCACAGCTTCGTCTTCTCCCCCTTCGTCATCTTCTTAATCGCATTCTCCCGCACATGCGCCGCACTTTCTGACTCCTGCGCCTCCACAAAAACCAACTTCAACGGCCCTCGCCCCCTCGTGTACTTCGCGCCCTTGCCTAATCGATGTTTCTCTAACCGGGCCTGCACATCCGTCGCAATCCCCGTATAGAGCGTGTCGTCTCCGCACTTTAAAATGTAGACAAGCCAATCGGACATATTAAATATGCAATTTCCTTAACTCCCCCCTCAACTTCTTCGCCTTCGGCAACGTTTCCTGCATCCTCTTCCAGAACGCTGGCCCGTGATTATGCTCAGCAATGTGACACAACTCATGGACGACGAGGTAATCCTGCAACTCCTGCGGCAAAAATACTACTCGATAATTAAATGACAAGTTTCCTATTCGATTACAGCTCCCCCATCTGCTCTGCTGATTACGAATACTCAGCTTCCCAATCGGCAAATTGTAATGAGCATTAAAATATGCCAGTCGAGCCGTCACCAAGCGCAAGGCCACCCGCTTATTCTGCTTATACTCAGCCGTCGTCCCCTCACCAACCCTCTTCGCCGACGTTAGCTGCAGCTTTTGCCTCACCCCTTCTATCCAACTCATCTTACTCTTCACCAACTCCGCAATCATCCGCAAACTAATTCGGAGCGGCGCCGAAACCCGCACTTCGCCCGCTCCATCAATCCTTATCCGCACGCTGCGAGACCGTCGATAGCGTTTAATCTTATAAGGCACTTCGTCGCTAAACATACAGCAATAAATTCTTTAACTTCGCCAAATCTCCCCATCCAGTCCTCCCATTGTAATCGCCGCACTGGCATTAGTCCACAGAACACCTTGTCTTTATTGAGCGAAAAGGTGATACAATATTTAAGAATTTAATCATAAGCAAAATACTATGGGAATCATGGAAACAATGAAGGGTATGTTTGGTGGTCACCCGGGACAAGAAGATGCCCTACGCGACGCAGCTGACGCTCGTCAAGAACAGGCCATTAAGAGCGCCGTGGAGCGTGGAGACATGGATCGTGCAACCAATCTACAAACCGAATACAAATCACAAGACCAGGAACCAATTTCACTAGATGGCGACGATGCAGCCGAAGAAATGTCCAAACAAGCAGAAGCTGACGCTCGCCAGCAGCAAGCAATCATTGCAGCTTTTGAACGCGGAGATAAAGACCGTGCCCGCCAACTCCAAGAAGAACTCAAGTCCAGCGCCCAGAATGAACAGCCGGTCGCTCGTGGTGACTACTCACCAAAACATTACGATGAAAGCGTGCTCGGCGCCATTGAACCAGTCTCTATCGATACTAATTCATCCGAAGACGAAGAAAAAGTCGCCTAAAACTGTTCCGAGAACAAAGCCGCAAAGGCTTCACGAAACCGCCACCATAGACTCCGCTTACGCCATTCGCGTAGGCGGATTTCTTTAGCCAGCAAACAATCATTATTAAAAGCCACACTAAGTTCATTCGCCAAAACGTCATCCTTCACCGCCAGCACATTCTCCTCATTCAACTCCTTGCTACGAATATCAATGTTTGCACTGCCAATCACGGACCACACATCGTCAACCACAATAAACTTGCTGTGCAGCATGGTCTTCTGGTACTCAAAAATTCGTACGCCGGCCGTCAACAATTCTTCGTAATAATAACGCCCTGCCCACAGTACTGGCGGCACATCAATCAGCTCATTCGGTACCATCACACGCACGTCGACGCCTGCCATCGCTCTAGCCTTCAGCACCGCCAGAATATGATGGTCTGGCACAAAATAAGGGTTCTCAAGCAGTATCTGTCTCTGTGCCCCCATAAATGACATCCACAGCAATGAACGAATAGGATGCACCACGTCACTCGGCGAGGAAGCAATACTAATAAATGGCACCGTGCCGCGCCCTTTCACTGCCGGAAAATATTTATTACCCACCAAAATTTCGCCCGTCGACCCCGACCACATTTGCACAAACGCAGCCTGCAAGCGAAGTGCCATCGTCCCCGTCACCTCAAACATATTATCGCGCCAATTTTTTGGACTCTGGGCGTGGCCTAACCACTCGTCGCTAATCGACATGCCACCAGTAAACGCCGTCTTGCCATCAATCACAATGGACCGGCGGTGATTACGGCGCAAATAACGGCTCAACTTACCAAACTCAAAACGACTAAACCAAGCCACTACGCCGCCCGCCGCCTGCAACACCTTAAACTTATCCTCAGGCGCATAAAAGCCACCCAAACTATCCAAAAACACCCGTATCTCTACGCCCTCGTGTGCCTTCTCAATCAGCAAACTGAGCAACTGGTCAGACAATTTGCCATCCGCCCAAATAAAAGTCATCAAATGAATATGATGCTTAGCTGCCTTCATGGCCGCAAACATAGCTGGAAATATTTCGTCACCGTTCTCCAACATAGTCACCTCATTGCCTTTATCCACTGCCGCTCCCGTCAAAGCCGACAAAGCTGCCAAAAATTCATCGGATCCCGTCACAATCGGCGTACCCGTAATCGCATTTGGTCGCTTACCCACGGAACTAAAAAGCGTGACCAGCGTATAAGCCAGCACACACAGTAAAATGATGATAATAACTATGAGCCACCAAAGTGTTAGCATATCCCCCTATTTGGCTAAAGTATACCACGTTTGCCTAGACTCTGTTTATTTGTTATCTTACTCGCGCGCCGGTGTAGCTCAGTTGGTTAGAGCAGCTGTTTTGTAAACAGCAGGTCGTCGGTTCGAATCCGACCCCCGGCTCCAGAACATATTTGAATTATTTCAATAATTCAGGCAAAATAATAGCGTTACAAGAAATATTGGGTCGGTACCGAAGCGGTCAAACGGGGGAGACTGTAAATCTCCTGGCTCACGCCTTCGAAGGTTCGAACCCTTCCCGGCCCACCAAAAAATAGCAGCTCCGGCTGTTATTTTTTGTTCCTTAGCTTTTTTAAAGCCTTTTGGTAGTACCCATCCAGATCCGTGGCATAGTTCGGATTCATCTGCCGCCAGTTAGCCCCGTTATATTGCGTGGCAAATTGCTCAGCATGTTCGTTAATCGGGAAGATCGACAACGGATCTGGTAACTTTTCAATCAGATACACAACAACCAACTGTACCGCATTCTTCGGACTATTCATCTGTCCTACTGTTTTGTGCAAATTATATCGTGCCCTCTTACCAGCCCCTTTATCTAAAACATGAAACGGCGAAATCGAAAATGTGTGATTGATCGGATCGTACAGTGAAAACTGATTCGATCCAATATGCTCGCCCGACTCCATCTTAGCGATTGCTAACATACTCGCCCCGAACTCATCCTCGCCGATCTTGTCGATAAGTCTCTGCGCCACCTCACCATAACATTCGTTTCGTGCCAACTGCTCCAAGCCTTTCTTGGCTTCGACTAAAAAATCCTCGTCGCTGGTCAACAACTTCCGACCATCAACCGGAATCGGCAACCATTCCACATCGTGCAACGACTGCTCAGCAATATTAAAACCGACTGTACGTTTCTTCTGCTTATCCAGATATCGATACTCCGGCAACAAACTTAAAGTGTCCTGAATACTCTGTTTCGTATCACTTGGCTGAACATGATAATAGTCGAGTCCAATGTCATGAAATATCTCAATCCCCGGCATAATCATCTCCGTCCTCGCCGCCCTCTCCTCCGCCGTAAACTCCCCACCTGGTACCTCCCTGTCAAACTCTGGATTATCACGATATTTCATGACCTCTCCCTGCTCACTCGTCCCAACATCAATCTCATGTTTCATCGTTTGCGACTCTGCCAGATGCATACCCAAACCCACCGTACCGAGCGCACCAGCCGTCGTCAATCCGCGTAAATATTGGTTCGGTCGTTCGAGCATAAGTAATATAGTTGGTAGTGGGTAGTTAGTAGTCGGTAGTTGGTAGCTTGATTCATTAGTGAGCCTGAGCCCGTAAAGGCCAAGTAGCGAGGGGCTGGCTAAGTCCGTTAGTCGGGTGACGCGGAGGGAGGCCCCCGGGCGGCGCGCAGCTTGTCGAGCACAGAACGGGGTCCGCAGTCGGCAGGACCCGACGAACTTTCGCACCCCGAGCCTTGGCCTGTACGAGTCGAGTCGTGAGCGAGTAGATTGCTTCGTCGTCAGACTTCTCGCAAAGACGGATTATTTAGTTACTCGACCCAACAAAAATTCCGTAGAAAAACTTCACCAACGGATCCACATCCGGCCCATACACCATCGCCCCACCAAGCGAGCCAGTAATCGTAATCAATAGCAAGCCTAAAATCGCTAACGGTATCGCTACCAACGGCTGCAAAATACTTTCCGCGATCCGCATAATCTGTTCATTGAAATACTTCTTTAGCAACACCACCACATGTGCCAACGCCAGTACGCCAAACACCGCCGCCGTATAAAGAGCAAAATTACCATGCATCTCCATCACTCTTGGTACCATTCCATTCTGCTCCGCCGCCTGTTCCAGCAACCAACCAGAAAAGAACGTCACCACGCTCGCCGCCGAACCAATGATCACCAAGGCCGACTTGAGCGGAAACCACCAATTAGTCCGCACCAACTTAGGCCATCGCACTACTTCCACCACGGCATAAACGCTTAATAACGCGATCGGAAAATGTACCAAAATTGGATGCAGGTCCATATAACAAAATTATTATCGAGTTTCTCCAAACAGTATACGATGTGCAGTCTAAAACGCCAAGATATCCACATTTCCAACTGTCTTAAAAATGGTATAATCGAACTAACAACAATTATGTCATACACTAAACTAACTAAAAATAAAGCCGTGCAATTACGTCGACGTGGACTCTCTATTTTAGTTATCGCGGCTCAACTAAAAGTAGCTAAAAGTACCATTTCTCTTTGGGTTAGAGACATTCCGCTTCCGCTAGAACTACGCAAGAAATTACAACAAAACTTCATCGACTGACGAGCTAAGGGGTCAGCTATCGGCAAAGCCAAACGAGCCATCGCCCAAGAAAAAATAGCTAAAGCCACCGGCCTAGATATGGCTCAGCTACCAAAAACCAAAAACTTCTGGCGTCTTGTTGCTGCCCTCCTTTACTGGTGTGAAGGCGGAAAACAATCATTATCGAGCGGCATCAATTTCAGCAATTCAGATCCTGAGCTAATGAAGACATTTCTCTCAGCTCTGCGCAAAGGCTTCACTCTAGATGAATCAAAATTTCGAGTTTTAATGCATCTACACGAGTATCACGATGAAACCAAACAGCAAACTTTCTGGTCAAGGGTCACAAATATCCCAGTTGCCCAGTTCCAAAAGACCTACAAGAAACCTCATACAGGTAAACGAAAACACCTTAATTACGAGGGTTGCGCGTCACTTCGCTACTATAATGCCGGTATTGTCAAAAACCTCATTATCATATACAGTCAGTTCGCAAAACACAGCGAAGGGACGTAGTGAAATGGCTATCACAAATCTCTCCAAAAGATTTATTCAGAGTTCGAATCTCTGCGTCCCTGCCAAGAGCCGATTTGCGCCGTGACGCACAAGTCAGCTATTAAAAACCCATCAATAATTTGGTGAGTTTCTAATAGATAATTGCCTAATATGTATATAATTTTAGGCAATCCCCATAACATTTCAGAACTACAAGAAATATCTCCAGATCCGATAGCAACCATGCGCAATAAAGTTAAGGTTGTTCTAATAGATGATGAACCTTTTCCATATCAAGAAACTTTACATCGTCATGGGTATCACATTACAAAAAAAGATGATATCGACGATATTCAGAGTATCGAAGTATACGATATAGTACTTTGCGATATAAAGGGCGTCGGACGAAAACTTAACGCTACATTGGAAGGAGCTCATGTTATTTCAGAAATTCGCAAACGATACCCCTTTAAATACATAATCGCCTACAGCGGTGAAACATTTAATCCAACATTCAACCGACATTTTCAAATGGCTGATAAATCCATCAAAAAAGATGCCGACCTGGAAGATTGGCTCGAAACATTAGATAAGGCCACAGAACAAACACTCGCTCCTTACAGTCAGTGGCAAAAAATGAAGAAGGCTTTGCTAGAAAGAGAGATACCTCTTCTCGATGTCATGCGATTAGAGGACAAATTTGTTAACTCAATACTTAAAAAAGACCGTGAGAGTTTCATTACTGACAAAGCCCTCATTCACCTTCCAAGAGAAACGCAGCAGCTACTGAAAGATTTTTCAAAACAAATCATACTTAAACTATTGCTCGCGGCAGCTAGTTAAATATGTTTGAACCATTTCCCTTCTTTCTGATTAGCGACAAAAATCCAAAAGATGGCTTGTTTATTAAGCAGCCAGGATTTTGTATAAAGCATTTTAAAGATAAAACGGAACGAATTTTTTTTGACCACATTATTTTAGTACGAGGTTGGCATATTAGTCCCAGTGGATTCAGCTGTTACGTAGACGAAAATAAAGTAATTTTCGGTATTCGTATTATTGGACGATTTGATCGAGAAAAAACAAAACGAAAACTCCAGGTAACCGATTTCAATCCAATCCTTACAGAGGACCATTTTTATTCGATTCTGAATGAGTTCAATATTGTTTCTCGCCTAAATGAACATGTAGAATTTAATAATCAAACTATTCATGAAATTCGCAAACTAAATCAAACCATCAAAAGTAACTCCGAGTTTGCACAAGAAAAAATTACCAATAGAGAAGGAATAGAAAATATTGAAAATCATGTAAAACGTATCTTTTCCGCATCAAGTCTCATTACAACTAGACTAAATATAGTCGATCTCAATCAAAATCCAGAACTTTTAGGAGAAAAAAGCGATATAGGTATTTATAATAAATTCTATAAAGCAGCACGTTGCCTTGAAAGTCATGAGAAACGTGTAGCGATAAATCTTCATGGTGAGTCACATAAGACGATAAATAGTTATAGACATTTTGAAATTTTACCCGTCGTATTACTAGAAAATGCTGTAAAATACTCCCCACCAGATCAAGTTATAACAGTCATATTTTCCGAACAAGCAGATGAATTAGAAATTTCCATTGAATCAATCGGGCCTTTCGTTTTACCAGAAGAAAGAGAACTGATCTTTTTAAAAAGCATACGCGGAAGCCACGCGTTAAAAACCAACGAAAAGGGGTCCGGTATTGGTTTATATTTTGCAAAATTAATCTGTGATCAACACAGCATAATCATATCCGCAGAATCAAACATATCAAGAAGCTTTGATTATAATAACGTAAAATATGCTCCATTTACCCTAATCCTACGATTCGTATGGTGATTTCAGTTTTAATATATACTATCACCAGTGATCTCTAAAATAGTTTCAAACAAACACTCAATATGAGAAATCCAATTACATTATGCTTTAGCGTCATCTGTCTAATACTCATAGGCGGCGGATGCGCTTCTAAGGGTGTAGATATAAATACAGCAATGGAAACTTGTAAAAGTTTTCCCTTAACTACTCAAAAACTCCGTCTTTCATCAGATTCAACAACCTATGAACACTATACCGATCCCAGCGTAGTTACAAAACAAGAGTGCATAGATTCAATGTTGGCGGGCGAGAATCCTTATAAAAAATAAGATTCATTGACTCATTAATCATTTTAGTGTCGACAATTATGGACAAAACACTTCGAGACATAATAATCGTAGGAGTTCTCGCTATAAGCGTCTCATTTATTTATCATTTTGTTATAAAACAAACCCCAATACAAAAAACAAATTTCGAGATCTGTTATCAAACATGCACCGAAGGATACACCGTAAGTCCAGAATTCACAGCAATCGCCCTACATGACCGGTGTATGCAAATTTGCGGTGTAAACGCACTCGACTAAAAATGTATCAACACCATACTTAAAAATAAAAATCCCTATACAAAATAACAAAAAAATCAACTCAACCAGGCTGGTCTTTTTGTTTACAGTAAACTATGGCACACTAGCAACAATATGATCACCCAATCACTTTTTAATCCACCGAAGCAGGCTCCATAACGGAGCTATTTCGTTTTACTCCCAACTCCGTTTCTTTATACCGTTTTGCGCACCCGCAAGCGGTTTTCTGTTTTTAAAACCTTCTCTATGCAACCTGAACAGTGGCAAATCGACCTCCAGCATTGTGTCCGTACTCTTGATCAGCTCGAACAATACATTCCCATCCAAAACAAAGAGCGCATGCGCGAGGTATTGGCGAATATGCGCCTTTCCATCACCCCGCATACGCTTCGCCTTATTGACTTCGAGAATCCCAATGATCCCATTCTACTCATGTCAGTCCCACAAGAGCGCGAGCTTACATTTTCCCCGGAAGAGCTCGTTGATCCTATTGGCGACGAGGCAAAATCGCCGATACCATTTCTCACGCATCGCTACCCCGACCGTGTACTCATCTACGCGACATTCTTTTGCTCACTGTTTTGTCGCTTCTGTTTTCGGAGATCCAAGACAGGTGAAGCTAATCCAGGCCCCACAAATACTGACATGGATCGTATTATCAATTACCTGCATGAACATCCCGAAGTCGAAGAGGTTATCTTGACCGGAGGCGACCCACTGACACTGCTTGATTGGCAGATTGAAGATTGGCTTTCCATGCTCCGCCAAGTGCCAAGCGTTCGTCGCATTCGTTTCCACACCCGCACACTAGTGAATCTTCCTTCTCGTATTACCGACGGTCTTCTCACAATATTACGACGATATATAGATGCAACTCATCCCATCTTTATCGTCACACATTTTAACCATCCCAAGGAAATCGCGCCGGAAAATATCACCGCTGTCGCTAGGTTGGTAGATATGGGTATTGTGGTACGTAACCAAGGGCCTCTACTAAAGGACGTGAACGATGACCCCGCCATTCTTGAAGAACTCTTTAAACGTCTGGTTGATATTCGTGTCGTACCATATTATCTTCATCAACTCGATCTTGCTCAAGGCACAAACCACTTCCGCGTCCCGATTGAGGAAGGTATTGCCATCATGAGAAGTCTACAAGGTAAAGTTACAGGGATTGCACTGCCTCGCTATATGCTCGATCTTCCAGGCGGCAAAGGGAAAATCCCACTCACACATCAATTTGCGCACAGATCCGAAAGCTCAAACTGGGACCTTGAGAGCCCTTTTGGTGAGAGTCTCAAATACCATGAGCCGAATTGTTGATATCGTGTTTTAAATTGAGGCTTTTCTCAAAACTGCAAAAAGGGTACAGTGGCAATAGAAGGTAATATCCGCCCTATGGAATACCTAAAACACCTCCTATTCCCAGTAATTATCGCCCTATTTTGTGCGAGTATTGGCTTGCCAGCGTCTACACAAGCAGCCACGACTATCACCTCAGGCAGCCTCATCAAAGGCCAATCATCAAGCACAGTCTATTACGTCAGTAGCGATAACAAACGGCTAATCTTCCTCAACGAAGCGACATTCTTCACTTACTACACATCCTTCGATACCGTCGTCACTATTTCCGATAGCGATCTCGCCACCTACCCGCTTGGCAACCCCATCGCTCCCAAAGCTGGATCGCTCATCAAGGTCCAGTCTGTATCAAAAGTCTATCTCGTCGACGGCACGCTTGAGGCACCAGTTTTACGCTGGATTACCACAGAAGATATTGCTCGCACCATCTATGGAACAAACTGGGCGCAGCGCGTCTTAGACGTTCCGCCCACCCTCTGGACCGTGTTTTCTTTTGGCACCGATATCGATAGCATCGACGACGTGCCAGCCGAGCCGTTATTAACTGGTTTCTGGGGCTTGAATGGCTTTATTACCGACGCCGGCTTAGCCGACGTTCGTCATCGCTTTAACACCTCAGTCTTTCAAGTTGCTGCCGACAGTCCAACCTATGCCGTCAAAACGCTTCTCCCGATCGTGCAACGCTCCGGCATGAAAGTGACACTCCGCATGTCTTCGTCGATTTCGAATTTGGATACCAATGGAAACTTCGACATAAACAAGTGGAAAAACTACGTCGCAGCCTGGAAAAACTCAGGCGTGCAAACTTACATCGACAATGGAACGCTAATCGGACACATGTTGCTCGACGACATTCTAACCTTTGACGGCAAAAATCCAACCGGAGCAGAACTTGACGAAATGGCTCGTTATAGCGAGGAAACTCTTCCTGGGCTAATGACCTTCGTACGAAATCGCGCGACAACAATGCCTGTTCCAACGGACGGAACATATGACTACCTCGATGCTGTCGTCAACCAATATATTGTCCGTGATGGAGAAATTAACACCTACACAAAAAACGAAACCGCAGCGGCTCAAGCGCTCCACGTTGCCAGCATCAACGGCTTGAACATTGCGGACGGTGGTGATGGCTCAAGTGGACAACCCGGTTGGCGCCAGGGATTTTACGCCATGTCGGCCGCAGAAATAACTGAATACAGCAAAATACTCTTAAGCGTCCCCACCATGAACCTATTTCTCATGTGGGAATACGACGGCCAGGAACGCTGGAGTGACGGCAGTATCGGCAGCAACTATTTTGACCAGCAGGAGTTCGTGGACGCAATTTCGCAGATTGGTAGGTAAAGACTATACTAACCAATATGTTCATCGCCCACCTACCAGCCGGGTACTTACTCACCACCTGGCTTCAAAAGAAATTCAACAGCACTAAATTCCTCTGGCTCGGCTTACTGGCGAGTGTCTTTCCCGACGTCGACCTAATCTATTTCTATTTAATCGACCACCGCCAAACCCTTCATCATCACTACTTCACCCACCTACCACTAGTCTGGCTCGCCCTCTGGCTCCTCATCGCCTTACCCTGCATAATTTTCAAAAAGCGTACCGCCCTCGCCATCACCACCATCATCTTCGCCAACATCATCCTCCACTTTGTCCTCGACTCCTTCGTCGGTGGCATCGCCTGGCTCTACCCCTTTAGCGACTATAATCTCTTCCTCGCCACCGTACCTGCCACCCACAACTTCTGGGTTTGGAGCTTCATTTTTCATTGGACGTTCCTAGTTGAACTCACTATCGTCGTTTGGGCGATAATGCTATTATTTAGAAATATCAGCCGTAAAAATTCTGCTAAATATCTATGAACATCAAACGCTATCTCCGCCCAGCAGCCATCATACTCCTCACCATCATCGCGCTATATGCTAATCATCTTTCCGTCAGTTTCGGCAATCGCCAACTCTGCGACGTTGCTATGTTCACCGGAGAAATACCTAGCTATTGCTATGATTCATTCCAATTAAAACTCCAACCTTGGCAATTCACCGTCGTTGACCAACTCGGCCAAAATAACGCCGCCAATCAACGACTCATCGCTGAACGCGATAGCTATGTCTTCGTCGTCGACGGCATCATCATTCTCCTGGCTGCGCTAGCGCTCAAACGACCTAAGGCTAAATAATAACTAAACCCTACGACACCCAGCAAGCTTCGGCTAACTGGGTGTCTATCTTTTTATCCCCAACCCACGTATCAACAAGTAATTCCTCATGTTAACATACTGGAAAGACTAATCGCCAAACAATATGGGAGAGCACGGAGATCACTTCGACCCAGGATACATAGCCAAAACCAATCAGACGGAGCAAAACTCACCAGAGTTATTAGTCATTGATACTGTAAGTAAACTCTACGCTGCTAAACCAGAAGAAGCTGGAGCTATTGTCGACCAACTCTTCTCTGCTGCTAAGCAGTTGCCCCTCTCTGCAGAAAAGCAAAAAAACTTAACAACAGAAGAAGTAAAGGCTGGTGCCCGCTTACCCTCAGACGCTCGTGACCTAGAAATTAGTCACACTATCATTGAACACCTAGCTAAATTACAGTCAGGACAGGTCACCAAACAATCTGAACTAGATGACTTACTAAAACACATCGATCAAGCTTCCTACGTCAAAACATCCGCCATTCGCGAAGTCTTTCCGGATACTCGACTGAAATCTTCTACAGCTAACCAATTAGCCTGGGAAAACATCGTTGATCGGGTTTGCGACCTCATAGTCCAAGCCAGTCAAACTAACGTCGCGTGGCGCCAAAAAGCCCAAAGAATTTTCGAACTTAATTATATTCACAATAGCCGAGCGATAAATGAACCCGCCATCACTAATATCCTCATGGACGCCGAACGCGCTCTAATTCTCGGTCTAGTGCGTCGCCATCACAAACTCGAGCAACAAGATCACGATCAAGCACAAGCAGCTAAATAAAAAAATATTCTATGAAAATATCATCACGGGAGCAACAATACTCAGAAATAAATAATACTCATGCAAACAACGAAATCGCCAAGGCAAAAAACGGCGACAAAAAAGCCTGGGAAAATCTGTATCAAAAATATGTGCCGCAACTGACAGAGACCGTTCTCCAATACTTTTCGAACCGTGAAGACGCAGAAGAGGCCGTGTCTGAGGCCATGTTTACCGCGTTCACAAGGCTCCATGATTTTCCATCTAACTCAGATTTCTATAAATGGCTCGTCCGAATAGTTCTTAATAACGCCAAAAGAGGGGAACAGTCCGATACAGATGCTTCAACATTAACCTCGCTTGAAGTTGCAAACCCAGAAAGTTTATTAATGAAAATTGAGGATGAGAAGTTTGTGCATGAATTGCTTGCTCGTCTGGAACCTCAAGCCGCAGAGCTGCTTCGTCTACGAGACTTTGAGTATCTCTCATATACAGAGATAAGCAAGAGACTGGGTATTCCAGAACACGATGTAATTTCTGGATATCTAAAAGCTTTAAAGCAATTTGAGCAGTTAGGTAAGGAGGAAAAGCGCAAATTTGACTAGCCCCTCTCCAAAAACTCCACCAACGCCACCTCGTGCTTCTTCAGGTGCGGATACTTTTTACACGAGCTCTCTTTCGGCTCGCGCCATTTCAGGCTGTCCTTCTCGTAACAAGCAATGACACCGGGATGAACATAACTCCGTTTACAAACCGCACTCGTATTGCCCAAGGCCTCAGCCGCCTTATTGATAGCCTCTTTGATATTTAAACGTAGTTCTTTCTTACTCTCCGGCCTCGCCACCTTCCACAAATATTCCGCCACAATTACCGTCCCATGCCACGTCCTAAAATCCTTCGCTGTCACTTCCCGCTTAGCCATTTCTTGTAGATACTCATTCACATCTGTGGACTTTATATCATGCACAGCGCCATTGTCGTCCACATACTCAAACAACTCATGTCCCGGAATATCCTGGCACGCCGCCACGACCTCACGCAAACGCTCATCGTGCAACGGCACCTCATGCACAATTCCCTCCTTGCCCTTAAACACCAACCTCATCTTCTCACCAACACCCTTAACGTGCCGGTTCTCCAGCGTCGTCAACCCATAAGTGCCGTTCTCCTCCGCATACTCGTCATTGCCAATCCGCACATACTCATTATCGAGCAGTTTCACAATCGCCGCCAACACCCGCTCCTTCGGCATATCCAAGAGCGCAAAATCGCGCGCCACGATCCGCCTAATCGGCGACAGGGATTTGGCAAAATCGAGCAGCTTATGAAACTTTTTGCTCTCCTGTTCGGCTGTCCATAACTCATGATAAATATATTGTTTGCGCCCCTTACTATCACGCCCAGTAGCCTGCAAATGCCCATTCGCCACAGGACAAATCCACACATTCGTATACGCCGGCGGGATGCCGAGCGCCTTAATCCGCGTCAACACTTCTCTGTCTCTCACCCTCTTGCCTTGCGCATCAACATACACAAAAAAACCCAACCGCTTCCGTCGGCCAATCCCTAGCTTGTCATCTGTAGTATAAATTAGTTTCATTAGCCACAGTATAACATGCTATACTTTCTCCAGCATTAACTCGATACTTATGTTGGTCATAACCAGTCTCGTACTACGTAGCAAAACCTGGCTCAGTCATCATCCATTATTCTACGCTTTGCTGGGCGGCACCGGCGTTGTTCTTTTTTGGCGCGGCGCTTGGCACACGGTGGACTACCTCATGCTCATTGCTCAAAACTATTCCGCCCAAACAGCCCAAACCTCCATCGACCTGGCCAATAACCTCTGGTGGGACGGCCCTCTTTCCCTCGTCGTCGGCAGCCTCATTCTCCTCTTCACCGGCGCTTTTGTCTCTAGCTTAATTGGTAACGAGATAATCATCTCCGGCCTACGCACCGAACAACGTCAGCTTACTCGCAATGACGACGCTCTACACAACGAAGCTCGCGAACTCGAAGATCTGCGCCAAGTTCTAGCCAATCTCACTGCCAAGATTGAGCACCTCGCCGACCACCAGACTAAAAAAACTAAAAAAACCAGCTAATCACTCTATGCTCAAAGCTCGAACCAATATTCTTCATCTACTGCAATATCCAATTGTCCTGTGCGCTGCAGTGATTGTCGGCCTCGTCTATCACCTCCCCAGCGCTTTAGCCTTCACCAACCTCGTAACCAATCCCGACGCCGAAACCGCCAACTTCACCGGCTGGACCAAGGTCGACGGTGGCAGTGGCTGGGTCATTAGTGGTTTTTCTCATAGCGGTGCCTATGGCTTTCTTTCATCTTACGAATGGGGTACTTTAACCCAAAACATCGACCTCCTCGCTGTTGGCTACGCCGCCGCCACGCTTGACAGCACTCCAATTATCGACTTTAGCACCTGGGTCGCCGGCTATGATTCTTTCTCTGGCACCGACGACCCCTATTCTGTCACAGTCACGCTTGAAGGTGCTAGTCACAACCAAATTTCTACTTTCTCCACCGACGAGCAGGTCGCTAGCGGAACCTGGACTAACATCCCTCACAGTTTTACTGACTACGGCACTGGCGTTCGCTATATTAACGTTGAGCTCCGTGGTAAAGACTCTATCTGGTGGCTCGGGCAATACGGCGCTACCTTCGACGACACCAGCCTCACCATCACTACCGAAACCACCTCGCCAACTATCACAACCTTTTCACCGCTCGACAATTCAAGTGGCTTTTTAACTACCAATAATCTAACTCTAACCTTCGACGAAACCGTCGCTGTCGGCAGTGGCAACCTTATTATTTACCGCGCCAGCGACAACACCGCTACAGCTACCATCGACGTCACGGATGGTCAGGTTACTGGCAGCGGTACTACCGTCATCACCATCAATCCAACCGTCATCCTCACGCCTGGTACTAATTATTACGTCCAGTTCCCGAGCACCGCCTTCCACGACAGCTCAGCCAACAACTCTGCCGGCATCGCCGACACCACCACCTGGAATTTCACCACCAAGTCCAGCTCTCGTCTCATCACCCCAACTATAAAAGATTATAGTATTACCAATTTGACTGTCACCAACCAACTAGATTCTTCGATTAATTTAACCTGGCATAACGGCCCAGACGTTATTTTCAATCAAATTTTTATCTCCACGGACAACAGTCAAACTTGGACAGCTATCTCAGACTTCCTGACCAGCGAGACCTTCGACTGGCAAATTAATCCAGCTTATTTAGGCCAAGAAATATCTTTCAAGGCCGTTGCCACAGATCTCGCCGTTGAACTCGCCACCGCCACCTCTAATCCTTTATCGCTCGCCAATCCTGAGCCCCTAACTCCAGCCAGCGAAATCACAGCCATTAATACCACAGTCACGCCAACCACTGGGGTATCGCCCTTCAATGGTCAGCTGGAAATTATCGACGCTGTGGCTCCAGATACCTTTATCCGCGCTGTTAACTACGACACTGTCTACTTGGTCGACGAAATTGGTCAACGTCATCCCTTTATTAACGAACAAATCTTCTTTACTTGGGCGGACAGTTTTGACGTCATTCAAACCGTCAGTGACGCTACGCTAGCCACCCTACCGCTCAGTTTTCCACTTCCGCCCAAGCCCGGCGTCGTGCTAGTCAAACTCCAAACCGATCCTCATGTTTATGCCGTAGCCCTAGACAGCTCCTACAATGCCTTCCTCCACGAAATTACTACCGAAGAAATAGCCGCTCAGCTCCTGGGTACCAACTGGAACGATTATATCATCGACCTCCCACCAACCCTCTTCCATTACTTCGATCAAGGAAACGATCTGACTGGCCAAGAACAACTAGACCGCTCCATCATGAAAACACGTACCAACCTCGTCAATCAGCCCTAAATAAAAACACTAACTCACCCGAGTTAGTGTTTTTAAAATAATATTATTTATCAGTTTTTGGCATTGGTTCCTTATTCGCATCTGGCGTGTTTGTATTCGGCGTCTTCCACTTATCATCCTTCTTGTTTGGGTCCATCATCTTGTCCTTATCACCCCCCATCGCTTGATCCTTCTTAGTATCATCGTTGTAGTTCATACAAAATGATTAAATAATAAGATCCGCTCTGGCAGCCACAGAGGCGCCTTCCGTGGCTACTTTTACCATAAAACTATTCTTAAATAAGCGCAAGTCCCCTTTCACTTTTGCCTAATTGGAGTATGTTATAAATATAATCTGTTAACTCTTGGCCTATGCTTCTACGCCTTAGTTGCCTAGCCCTCATCATTCTCCTTGGCACACAAATATGCTCACCAGTAGCGGCCGCTAGTACCCTTGCCCAGCAACTCTCTGGTCGCCTCCTTCTCGCCGTACAAGACGCTGGTGCTGGCTGGTACGTCAATCCTCTCACCTGGCAACGCGTTGAACTCGGTTCACCCGCCAACGCTCTCGCCACCTTTCAAGCCTTAGCCCTCGGCATCAACAATCTCGACCTCGCCCTCATTCCGGTCTCTGGTCAAACGTCCACTAGCAATCTCGCCCTGCGCCAACGTCTTGCTGGTCGCCTGCTCCTCGCCGTCGAAGATCACGGCAAAACCTGGTACGTCAATCCGCTTACTCTCACCCGCAGCTACTTCGCCACCTCAACAGACGTCTTCAATCTCTTAACTCAAAACGGACTCGGCATTACTAACGTCGACTTGGCTCGCCTGCCACCGAGCACCGCCACCACCATAACTCATACAGTTCCCTTCATCGCTCAAGCACCACAGGGTAACTGGAGCGACAACCGCCAAGCGGAAGGCTGCGAAGAGACTTCTGCACTAATGGCCGTAGCCTGGGCGACCAACACGCCACTCACCGCCGCCCTAGCCGTGAACCAAATCACCAGCATGAGCGATTGGGAGCGAGTGCAATTTGGCGAATACGTCGACACCAGCGCTAACGACACCGCCACCCGCCTAATTGGTCAATACCTCAACTACCCAAACTACACGGTCAGTTACAACATCACCGTCGACGACATTCGCACCAGCCTAGCTCGCGGCGTCGTCATCGTGCCAGTGCGCGGCGACCTCCTCCACAACCCCAACTACTCGGTTCTCCGTCACACTATTCTGATCACTGGTTACGACGCGGCCACAGATCAATTCATCGCCAATGACCCTGGTACCTCGCATGGCGCCAACTATCATTACCCAGCCGCCACCCTCGCCGCCGCTCTCAACGATTATCAAAGCGGCAATCACCAACCATTAACTAAGTTGCCAACAGCCATGATTGTCGTTTCTTCATCTCATTAACCTAGTTATCTCTATGAAAAACACTGCCTTTTCAAGAGTACTGCTCACCTTCTTCATCCTGGCTCTCAGCATCGCCGTCGTCTACTTCATCGTCATCCAACTCACCCCCAAGTCCACCACGCCAACGCCCACCCCCGCTCCAACTAACGACCAGATACACGTCACCTCACCCGCTACTTACTCCACCGTGCTCAGCCCCCTCACCATTACAGGCGAAGCGCGCGGCAGCTGGTTCTTTGAAGCCTCTTTTCCCATCCGCTTAATCGACGCCAATAACAACGTCCTAGCTACCGGCATTGCCACCGCCCAAAGCGACTGGATGACTACCAATTTTGTCCCCTTCCAAGCCAGCCTTACCTTCCCCACACCCATCACCGCCAACGGCACACTCATTCTCCAAAAGGACAATCCTTCAGGCTTGCCCGAGCATGACGACGAGCTCCGCGTCCCCATCAACTTCCAACAAAATACCCGCACCATCAAACTCTACTACTACAATCCCGCCAAAGATAAAGACGTCATGGGGAACATTCAATGCTCGGCCCAAGGCTTAGAGTCCGTCAACCGCGTTGTTGCCGTCACCATCACGCCTATTCAAGATAGCCTCAAACTGCTCATTCAAGGCAGCCTGACTAGTACCGAGAAAGCCCAAGGCCTCACCACGGAATATCCGCTCTCCGGCGTCGAACTCAAAGGCGCCAATCTTAAAGACGGCCACCTCACCTTAGAATTCTTAGATCCGCAAAACAAAACCAGCGGCGGTTCTTGTCGCGCTAGCATTCTCTGGCAACAAATCGACGCCACCGCTAAACAATTTCCGGAAGTAAAATCTGTCAGCTTTATTCCAAGCGACCTCTTCCAGCCATAGTCGTGCAAAGTAAAAAAGAATACAATACTAGCATATGAATAATGAATTCCTCGCTATCATGCCCCTCATTCTCCTAGTCATTATCCTCCTGGCTCTCTGGAGCATTTTCTGGAAAGGCTTAGCTCTCTGGCACGCCGCCCGGCACGGCCAGGGTTGGTGGTTCGGCATCATGCTCATTCTCAACACCGCTGGCATACTAGAAATCCTCTATCTCTTTGCTGTACTTAAACTCAAATTCGCAGACTTATTCGCCAAGAAATAAGTTATGTCATCCCTCCTCGCCGAGCCAACTCGCGACTACATCATCCTCGGCCTCATCGTCGCCACTTTTTGTGTAGACCTCATTTTTCATTGGCCGCTAACCCTCTTTATCATCGCGGGCTTGGCTGTCATTCCCACTTTCTGGAACACGGCCAAAGCCGCCCGACACGGTAAAATCACCATCGACACTTTTAACACCTTCGCCGTCATCGTTTCCTTCGCCACTGGCGAGGCCTATTCGGCTATCTTCATTGCTCTCATGTTAACCTGCGCTCGCCTGCTCGACTGGTACACCGAGTCGCGCACTCACCACGCTATCGAGGAATTACTCCGTCTCAAACCAACCACCGCTGTCCTCGTGCAGGGCGACGTCATCACTGAGGTCGACGCCACTACCATCAAGTCGGGTGACGTTGTACTCGTCAAAAGTGGTGCTCGTCTGCCAGTCGACGGCATCGTTATTGACGGTTATGCTCATGTTAACGAGTCTCTCGTCACTGGCGAATCCGAACCAATCGAGAAGAACATCGGCGACCGCGTAGTTAGTGCCAGCTTGGTCGACATTGGCACCTTGCACGTCAGAGCCACCCAGGTGGGTAAAGATTCCACCTTGGAACGCATGGCCACCCTCATGCACACCGCCAGCCTCCACAAGTCGACCACGGAAAAACTCGCCGACCGTTTTGCTGCTATTTTCCTGCCATTGGTCGGCCTGCTCGGCGCTCTCACCTACGCCATCAACCACGATTTACGCATGACCGCCGCCCTTTTCCTCATTGCTTGTGCGGACGACATGGCCGTCGCCATTCCCCTTGCCATGACTGCCTCACTCGGCGCAGCTGCCAAGCGCGGCGTCATTATTAAAGGCGGGCAAACTCTTGACGCCTTGAGCCGCATGAAGACTCTCGTCCTCGATAAAACTGGCACGCTCACCTTCGGGAATCTCTCAATTCGCGCCGTTCATCTCGCTCCAAGCGTCGACGAGACTCATTTCTGGACAGTCCTCGCTAGCACCGAAAAATATTCCGAGCACCCCGCCGGTCGCACTGCTTACCAAGAAGGTTTACGTCGCTTGGGCACCGTGGCCGACCCCACAGATTTTAAACTCTACAAAGGCAAAGGTGTCGTCGCTCAAGTGCAAGGCGAAGAAATTATCGCTGGCACAGAAATGCTTTTCAACGAACTCGGCCTCCCTGTCCCCACCATCCCCGACGACGCCCTCGGCTCCGTCTTCTGGGTCGCGAGCAATGGCCAACTGCTCGGTTCTGTCGAGGTAGCCGACATCCCTCGTCCCGAAGCTGCCGCCAGTCTGCATCACCTGCGCGAACTCGGCATCACCCGCATTGTCATGTTAACCGGTGATAACGAACGCGTGGCTAAAAACGTGGCCAATCTCCTTGGGATTACAGAATACCATTCTAGGATGACGCCCGAAGGCAAGCTCCTCGCCCTCGAAGAACTACTCAAAGATGGTCCAGTTGGCATGGTCGGCGACGGCATTAACGACGCTCCAGCCTTAGCTCGGGCGGACATTGGCATTGCTATGGGTGGTGGCGGTGCCGCTGTCTCAGTCGAGGCCGCCGACGTTGTCATCATGACGGACAACCTGGCTCGTCTACCCCAAATGATCCTCCTCGGCCGCAGCACACTCGGTGTCGTCAAAGGTGACATTGCTATCTGGGTCGTCTCCAATCTCGTCGGCTTCATTCTGGTCTTCACTGGTCTCGTCGGCCCCGCCCTCGCTGCCTTCTACAACTTCGCCACGGACTTCTTCCCGCTCTTCAACTCGAGTAGGTTGTTCAAGAGCCGTAAAACTGGTAGATTATAGTCGGTCGAGCCCTCAGTCAACGAAGACGAGTGGGAT
>DOZH01000004.1 GCA_003518105.1 Candidatus Uhrbacteria bacterium | reverse complement strand
CTCGGGGAGTCCCTTTCTTTCTCCGTCGGGCGTTTAGACGATCGACAATTACTATTGAATGTGAATTGTCGACATATAAACGCGCGTCCCTCGGTCGACGAAAGGGACATACCACTCGTCTTCGTTGACTACACTGAACTGAGACTTTATGAGCGAGCGACTGCCGACGTCTCCTGTGACGACGCGATGGCCGACCCGAGAAATGCTTGACTTGCGCATTTGTTCCGTTAAGCAAGTCATCCTTTAAGCATTTCTGGGCTGAGGCCTTGAGCTAGGAATAGGAGATGCGGCGGTTGCGAGCGAAATTACTTAATCATCTCATTCAACCGCGCAATGCGATCCGCAACTGGTGGGTGCGTACTGAAGAGGTTAGCGAACCAGCCACGGGTAGTGTGACTGCCAAAAGGGTTGGCGATGAAGAGGTGGGCCGTGGCGCGGTTGGCGGTGCGAAGGGGTTGCGCAACGCCTGAAATTTTTTGCAGGGCGGAGGCAAGGCCAGCGGGGTAACGGGTGAGGAGGGCGCTTGAGGAGTCGGCGAGATATTCACGACGCCTGCTAATAGCGAATTTGATGAGTTGGGCGAAGAGCGGGGAGAGAATGGCGAGTACGAGGCCGATGATGAGCAGGGCGTTGCCACCTGAATTTTCACTGTTGCCTCGTCGACGGAAGAAGGTGGAGCGAAGCATGACGTCCGCTACCAACATGATGGCACCAATCAAGACGACGACGATGGTCATGACGCGAATGTCGTAGTTTTTGATGTGGGAGAGTTCATGAGCGGCCACGCCTTCGAGTTCGTTCTTGGCGAGTAAGGCGAGGATACCGGTGGTGAAGGTGATGGCAGCGTGCTCTGGGTCGCGGCCGGTGGCAAAGGCGTTGGGGCTGACGTCGTCAATGACGTAGATGCGTGGCATGGGCAAGCCGCTCGCAATGGTGAGGTTCTCGACCAAGTTGTAGAGATCGGGGGCTTGAGCTTTGCTGATTTCTTTGGCGCCAGAAACGCTTAAGGCAATGCTGCTGCTAAAGAAATAACTGAAGAGTGAGAAGCTGGTAGCTAGAACGGTGCCGATAATAAGACTATCTGTGGTGGCTAAGCCGTACATGCGCCCAAGCAACCAAATAAGACCAACCAAAATGGCTGAAGCGACGATGATTAGGAGCCAGGTTTGGCGCTTGTTGGCTGCAATCGCCGAGTACATAAGGCGAGAGCTAGGTTAGAATTTTACTTCGACTGGTTCGTTGACAGCTTCTGGAGCTTCGAAGAAAGGGAATTTGTTGAAGCCGAGGGAGCTGCCGACCAAGTTGGTTGGGAAGACCTGCAACTTGATGTTGAAGTCGCGAGCTTGGCCGTTGAAGAAACGGCGGGAAGCAGAAATCTTGTCTTCAGCGTCGACGAGTTCCTTTTGCAAGTGGAGGAAATTATCAGCAGCTTTGAGGGCTGGGTAATTTTCAGCGACAGCGAAGAGCGACTTTAATGATTGGGAGAGCATATTCTCCGCGACAGAATGCTCCGCCATGGTACCGGCGTTCATAGCGGCGGTGCGGGCTTCTGTCACTTTAACAAAAACACCTTCTTCGTGAGCAGCATAGCCTTTGACAGTGTTGACCAAGTTGGGAATGAGGTCATAACGACGCTTGAGCTGGACTTCGATGTCGCTCCAGGCTTCTTCGGTACGGTTTTTGCCGCGGATTAGGCCGTTAAAGATGGCGATGAGCCAGAGGCCGAGAACTGCTACTACGATTAGGACGATTCCGATAATTGACATAGTAATTTGGGCAAAAGATGAATTACTGTTAGAATGAGAGTACGTTTTTTGAGGCTTAATGTCAAAAAAGTATGCTTGTTCCAGCACATATCTTTAAGAAAAATGATATCCGTGGATTATTAGCTGAAGTTACTGTAGAAATTGCTGGGCAAGTAGGCAGGGGACTGGTGCAGATTACTGGTGCTAGGAAGGTAGTGGTGGGACGAGATATGCGGAGTACCAGTCCGGACTTGGCACAAGCTGCGATTGCGGGAATTACAGCGATGGGTGCTGATGTGCTGGATATTGGTCAATGTACCACTAGTTTGTTCAATTTCGCGGTGTCCTCACAGGCCGACGTCGACGCAGGACTCATGGTGACGGCGTCGCATAATCCAGCGGAATATAATGGCATTAAGTGTGCTTGGGCGAATGGGTTACCAATTTCGGGGACGGATTTTTTGCCGCTGATGACGGAGGAATATACAGCAGTCGCACCTGTTGGCGAAGTTGAAGAGGGCGGATTACTCGATGAGTATTTGGATTTTTGCTTGGCCGGCGTCGACGTGAAGAGCTTTGGAGGAACGAAAGTTGTGATTGATTATGGGAATGGCATGGGCGCGTTGACGGTACGTAAATTGGCTAAGAGACTCGGCTTAGAGGTAGTTGAGTTATATAGCGAGCCAGATGCACGATTTCCAAATCACGAGGCGAATCCAGCTAAAGAGGAGACACTGACGGATATTAAGGCGGCGGTGTTGCGCGAACGAGCAGATTTTGGCATTGCGCTTGATGGTGACGCTGACCGCGTGGCGTTTATTGATAATGAGGGTGTGAGTTTGCGGGGTGATCAGACCTTGGCCTTGTTGGCTTCCGTCGTGCTGGCTAGCCATCCAGAAGCAAAGGTGATTGTGGCGCCGAACCAATCCTGGGCAACACGTGAGGCAATCGAAGGGGCTGGTGGCGAATGTGTGGAGGTGCCAGTTGGCCGAACGACGGTGATTCGGGCGATGCATGATACTGGCGCGTTGTTGGGCGGCGAATTGTCGAGCCACTTTATGTTTGCCGAGTCGCACAATTTGGAAGCAGTAGACTTGGCGATTGTGAAAGTATTGGCGCTGTGGAAAGAATCAGGTAAGACGTTTGCGGACTTGGTACGACCGCTCCGCGCTATGAGTAATAGTGGTGAGGTGAATATTGAGGTGCACGATAAAGAGTCGGCGCTCGGCAGACTTGAGGCGATGATGGTGGCCGAGGCGACAGTGGTTAATCGTTTAGATGGAATCCGTTGTGAATATGGCAGGGACTGGTGGTTCTTGGTACGGGCGAGCAATACGGAACCAATCTTGCGCTTGATTGTGGAAGCGAAGACGGAGGAAATGATGATGAGTAAGCGTGATGAGCTGGCGGCGATTATTAAAGCGTAAGTATGAAACCAATTGTCTCGCCGTATAACACTTTCCGTTTTGTAAGTTATGACTTTGACGCAGACAGCGGCGAGGCGAGTTTTGTGTATGGGTTGGATGATGAGATGACGTTTACGGAAAGAATAAAATTCCGAATTCCAGACCTGACCCCAGCACGCTCGATTTTAGATATCGTAATAGGCGGGGTCACCGCCCCCCGCCAGGATTTTGCTGAGTTGCACCGAGCATTATTTGCGCTGCATTTAATGGCTGGAATTAGTTATTACAAGACTTATTGTCCGCCGAACATCGTGATCGAATCTGGGGAGCTGAGCGTCGACGAGGCGGCGTTTTGGAATAAGTTGTATACGCACGGTTTGGGTGAGTTTTTTTACAAGAATGATTTGGATTTTAGAGATTATATCCACTTCCCAGTTGGCGAGGGCGGAAAAGACCAGCAAAATGAGAAAATTCACGATTCACGATCTCGCGTCCTCGCCTTGCGGGGAGACCCCTTGGTAGGGGCGATCGTCCCCATCGGCGGAGGAAAAGATTCGTTGGTGACGGTGGAATTGTTACAGAAAGCGGGATTCGAATTCGACTTGGTAGCTTTGGGAAGGCACGAGAGGATTCAGGAGGTTGCCGATGCTATTGCTCTGCCGCTCAGTATTATTGAGCGGAAACTTGATCCGCAATTATTTGAATTGAATAAGCAGGGGGCGTTGAATGGTCATGTGCCGATTAGCGCGTATATTGCTTTTACGATGGTGGTGCATGCTTTGCTGAATGGTAAGCGGGACATTGTGCTTAGTAATGAGCGAAGTGCTAATACTGGTAACGTGATGATGGGTGATTTAGAGATTAATCATCAGTATAGTAAGAGTTTGGAGTGTGAGCGTGATATTCAGACGTACATTAAGAATTCGATTACGCCGAAGGTGCGGTATTTTAGTTTGCTCAGGCCGTTGTCGGAATTGGCGATCGTTAAGAGGTTTGTGGAGAAAGGAAAATATTTTGAGGTGTTTTCGAGTTGTAACAGAAATTATGCGATCAATAAGAGGGCGACTAAGAGATGGTGCGGCGAGTGCCCGAAGTGTGCGTTCGTGTTTACGTTGTTGGCGGCGTTTATGTCGAAAGAAGATGTAACCGAGATTTTCGACAAGAATTTATTTGCTGATGAGAGTTTGTTGCCGACGTATAAGGAGTTGCTCGGCTTAGAAGGAATTAAGCCGTTTGAATGTGTGGGTGAACCAGATGAAGTGTTGGCGGCTTTTGTGTTGGCGCAGCGTCGAGGGGATTTTGCGGAAGATGTGATTATGCGGTGGTTTGTGACTGATATTTTACCAACGAAGAATAATGTTGAGGAGAATATCGAGGAAGTATTGAGGCCGAGTAACGAACAGGCGATGCCAGAAGAATATACTAAACTCGTGTATGAAAATTAACGAGCTGAAGGGTAAGAAAGTTGTCATTTTTGGCTACGGCCGGGAGGGGCAGGCGACGCTGGCCGTGCTTCGTGCTCGAGGTGTTGCTGATATTGTGATGACGGATGAGAAGACGCTTGATGTGCCAGAGTTTGTAAAAGTTGATGAGGTGATAGTCGACGCTGAGACGGTGGTGATTAAGGCGCCAGGGATTCCGCTCTCGAATAGGTTTATAATAAAGTGGAAAAGTGAGGGTGCGGTGATTACGTCGTCGACGAATATATTCTTGGCGGAGAGAAAGGGTAGGGGCAAGATTATTGGAGTGACGGGGACGAAGGGTAAGAGTACAACGTCGGCCTTGTTGGCGCATGTGATTAAGGAGGCTGGGTTGCCGGTTAAACTCGTCGGTAATATTGGTGTGCCGTCGATTGGCGAGGTGGAGGCGGTCGAGGAGACGATTTTCGTGATTGAGATGTCGAGTTATCAACTCGCCGATCTTGAGATCGCGCCGGATATTGGAGTGATTCTAAATTTGTATGAGGAGCACATGGATTGGCACGGGAGTGTGACTGAGTACCAGAAAGCCAAAGTGCGGTTGGGCGAGGTGATGACCATGGATGATACGTTGGTTTATAACCCGAAATTTCCACAGTTAGCTGAACTCGGCGAGAAGACGGAGGCCTGGCCAGTGCCGATTGATTTTACGGATAGAGAGATTTTACATTCGTTGAAGTTGCTAGGCGAGCACAACCGGGAGAACGCTTGCGCTGTGCTTGAAGTGGCGAAGATCTTGCGGCTCGACGAGGTAATTGTGGGGGCGGCGTTGGCGAGTTTTGAACCGTTGCCGCATAGGTTGCAGGAAGTAGGCAAGATTGGTGAGGTGCTGTTTGTGAATGACTCGATTTCGACGACGCCTGAGAGTGCCATGGCGGCAATCGATGTGTATGCGGATAAGCCGTTGGCGATAATTTTGGGTGGACAAGATAGAGGTTATAATTTTACAGAGTTAGCTAAGAAGTTGAGTGAGGTCGATGATGTGTTAGCACTCGTGATGCCAGGGGGAGAGAGGGTTTTTGTAGCGTTGGAGCTGGCTGGGGTGGCGGCAGAGCGAGTGATGACACTTGATGAAGCAGTAGCTAAGTCGTTGGCGCATCTGTCGAACGGCGGAGTCTGCTTGTTGTCGCCAGCCTCGCCGAGTTATGGGCAGTTTAAGAATTTTGAGGAGCGGGGGAGGATGTTTATGGAGGCTGTAGAAACCAGACGATCGACGACCTGACCCCAGTTATTAAAATAGCTAATTTTAGCCAAATAATTATTAATTAGCCTTGACAAAAGGCCTATTTTTTGCTATTATGCAAGAGCTACTTTCAACCCTAACCAACTCCCGGAGTCACCCATGACTGCACTCTCTGTTGCTTCTCCCTTCATCGTCAACTTTACCCCGTGGTGGAAGAAGCTCAAGCAACTCAAGAAATATCCCGGCTTGACGCAGGACGACATCGACTTCGCCCGTGCCCAGACGGACGAGATCATGATGAAACATGATCTTGATAATGCGCGCAAAACGCAGCCCTTCCTCGACATCGTCTACACAGTTCATCGTGCCACGGTGCCGGCGACCCTCATCTACTTGCGGGACAGGATGAAGGACGCCCACGGTAGCCAGTTCTGGCAGTGGGATGCTGCCTACGCTGAGGGCGTGGATGACAAGCGGGTCAAATTGATCCCAGGGTCACCTGAGTTCATCCCCAACCGCGTGATCGCACAGCTCATCGACTTCGGTGCCAATTGGGAGCCTGTCAACGGCCTGGTCTGTAGCCAGGTCCAGGCCAAACAGGCCAACCAGGCTGAAAAGCTCAAACGGGCCAAGCTCCTCGCTGGCTTCGGCGTCCTGGCCAACGCGGCGCAAAGCAAAGGCTGGGTGCGGCAGATGGACGGCCAGCGCGTGCCCTACGCGCTGGCAGCCGCTCTACTGCTCAACGTGCCTGGTTATGACGAGTGGTCGAGCACGCCGCGCGTCTGTCCGTTTGACGGTGGCGCGTGCTTGGACGGCGATCACGTCGGCAGCACGTTTCGGCAGCGCGCCATGCCAGTCTGTATGGAGTAATTGTACTTGGCACTTGGTAGCTTGGTTCTTGGGCAGCCCTTGGTCACTGAGCCTAGAACTTGGGACTGAGACAAAAAATCTGCGACACCTGGCAATGCTGGCCCAAAAAGGGCGGCATCTCTCACCGGGTGTCGTTCTTTTTATTCGAATTTTTGTTATACTTCATTTTGGAGAGTAGGCCAGTGAGTTCACTCTAGCTCAGCTACGATGAATCGCCGAAATCTGTCATTATCCCAATAGGCTGCGAGAGTTTCGTGTTCAAGACTGAAGACGAGAGTGGGTAGCGTGGATGTATGAGTACTCCGCATTTCATTTTGAGACAGGGTTTGTAACTTTGTGTCTCGCATAAAATTCAAGGCTTGGGTGCGCCTGGGCCTGGTGACATGGAAGAATGAAGTGTAATTGATTGGTGCCTGGTTATGACGAGTGGTCGAGCACGCCGAACGTCTATCCGAATGACGGTGACGCGAACTTGAACGGCAATCACGTCGGCAACACGTTTCAGCAGAACGCCATGCCAGTCTGTAGGTAGTACTTATATACCAAAAGGGCGTCTGACGGCGCCCTTTTGTATTATATATCCCTTAGCCATGCGCCCAACTGCTTGCCTGTTTCTAAAATCATTGATTCGGTTTTTAGGTACTGCTGATTGGTTAGACAGTCACAATCTTTACATAATCGAATGAGTAGTTTGAGAGTATCGATTTTAGGGCTCGCAAGTTTTAGTTTGTCGGTTTTAGTAACGAGATTATTGGTCGACGATGCTGCTAGTACTAGTTCTAATACGTCGAGCAAATACCTTGAACAAGTTTCTCCTAACGTGTAGCGTTGTGTCTTCGGGAACTTGGTTATGACGGTGTTCCAGAGGACATAAATATCGTAAAGTGTATGCACAAGGGGAATATCGCCCGGCCCGCCGCGCAACAATTGTCGCTCTTTGACGTCACTCCGTTGGGGGGGGGGTCTTTATTGGACTGTTCATAAGCGTAAAATAAATGATTTATTTGGGCAATTATGTTCAGTTGAAAATTTGCTCGCGGCTTGGTATCTTTTTAGGCGTGGTAAGAAGTCACGGTTTGATGTGATGGAGTTTGAGCGTCATCTGGAAGATGATATTTTCGCCCTGCATGAGGAACTGACTAGTGGAGTGTATCATCATTCGCCGTATGAGCAATTCACAGTCCACGACCCGAAACAAAGAACTATTCATAAGGCAGTTGTTAGAGATAGGGTAGTCCATCAGGCTATTATAAATATCATTGAGCCTATTTTTGAGCCGCTGTTCATCTTTGATAGTTTTTCGTCACGAAGTGAGAAGGGCGTTCATGCGGCAGTTAATCGTTTGCGTATCTTTTTGCGCCGAGCCAGCGTCAATGACACGCGGCCAGTCTATGCTGCAAAGTGTGATATTCGTAAGTTTTTCGATTCGATTGATCATGTCATACTTCTCAAGTTACTGTCTAAACATATCGTCGATCATCGAACGTTACAATTACTAAATCACGTCATCGCTAGCTTTACAGTTACACCAGGCGTCGGCCTACCGCTTGGTAATCTCACCAGTCAGCTTTTAGCTAACATTTATCTTCACGAGCTAGATTTCTTTGTCAAACACCAGCTTAAAGTCAAATACCATATTCGTTATTGTGACGACTTCGTTATGTTGTCTAACAATTATGATGAGGCGATGGATTTAGCCTTAAGGGTTGATGAATTTTTATGCCAAGAGTTGAAACTCCAGCTTCATCCGAACAAGGTCTACGTCAGAACTTGGCGCCAAGGAGTCGACTTTCTAGGGTCAATTCTTTTGCCTTATGCCACTATCCTGCGTCCAAGTACGGCAAAAAGATTGGTGCAGCGAGCCACGTCGGCTAATGTTAGTTCATATTTAGGTCTGTGTGTTCATGCTGATGCTTATGGTTTAGAGAAGCTGGTGATGAATAGGCTGGGTTAGCGGCTATTGCCCGTAACGATATTTTACCGTAAACTTAGCCTACTATGATTTGGACTATTTTGTTGTTTTTACTCATTTTGAGCGTACTGGTGTTGGGCCATGAATGGGGTCATTACTTTGCGGCCAAGCGAATGGGCATGAAGGTGGACGAGTTTGGCTTGGGCTTTCCGCCACGGTTGTGGGCTTGGAAGCGTAAAGATGGCATGGAGGTTTCGCTGAACATGATTCCGCTCGGCGGGTTTGTGAAGATTAAAGGCGAGAGTGCCGAAGATGATGTAGCGGCTACGGATAGTTTTGCCAGCAAGAGTATTCCGCGGAGGTTTGTGGTACTGGTGGCTGGTGTCGTGATGAATTTGGTGATGGCCTGGGTTATTTTTACGGTTGGTTTTTGGGTGGGGATTCCCGCGGTGACGGACGGGGATACAGCCCCCTCCAGCTCCCCCATAGCTAGGGGAGAGTTTACGGTGACGAATGAGGGTGTGACGATTTTTGATGTGATGAAGGACTCGCCAGCAGCAACTGCTGGCATGGAGATTGGTGACCAGGTGACGAGTATTGATGGTGTCGTGTACACGGAAAGTGACGCGGCACGGTTGGCGTTGGCGCCTGGTGCGACGCATCGTGTAGTGCTGGATCGAGGCGGTAAAGAAGTAGATGTCGACGTGACAGCGAGCATGATCGAGAGCTTGGGTCATGAGGCGATTGGGATTGAATTGCTAAAGACGGGTACGGTGCACTTCCCTTGGTACCAAGCACCATGGCGGGGCATGAAGCAGACGGTGGAAGGTACGGTGGCGATTTTTGTGGCACTTGGTGGCTTGATAGCTAGTATCTTTAGTCATAATGGTGTAGGCGCAGCTGTGTCTGGACCAGTTGGAATTGCTGTGGTGACCGGTCAGGTGGCTAAAATGGGCTTTGCGCATATCCTGCAGTTTGCCGCTATGCTCAGCTTAAACTTGGCGGTGCTGAATGTACTGCCGATTCCAGCGCTCGACGGTGGACGGGTAGCCTTCTTGTTTATTGAGGCGATTCGACGTAAAAAGGCGAGTGTGAGGTTTGAGGGTACGGTGCACGCGATTGGCTTTGCGCTGCTCATGTTGTTGGTTGTGTTTGTGACGTTTAAGGATATACTGGGGTTGGTTAAGTAGTTTTGCTCGCGCTTGGCAGGGCAGTCTTCTTCCTAGCGGCGCCTCGTCAACCGTACCAGCTGGCTCACCTCGTATGACTCGGGGGCTGGTACAGGGCCGAGGCTGGCGTCGTCAGAGGACCACCCCGCCAGATGCTCGCTCCTACGAGGCTCAGGCTCTTAAAAGTTTTATCGTGATTTATGGAAAATGAATTAAGACAATTATTAGCTGAGGCGCAAGGGAAATTATTATTAGTGAAGACGCTCGCCGATCTTGAAGTGGAAAGAATTGAGGTGCTGGGCCGGAAGGGAAAATTGGCTGAGTTGCTGAAGGGCTTAGCTGCTTTGTCGATTGAAGAGAAGAAAACGGTCGGTATGGCTGCGAATGAGGTGAAGATGGGGATTGAAAAGGCGTTTGCGGAGGCTGAGAGTAGGTTAAGCGTGGCAGCGGCGTCGGCCAAGAATGAGAGTGAATGGCTCGACGTGACGTTGCCAGGAATTGCGCCAGAGGTTGGGCATGCGCATTTGACCACGCAAGCGATTGAGGACATTACCAACATTTTTGCACATTTGGGATTTGTGCGTTCCAGGCACCCTGAAGTGGACTGGGATTATTATGCTTTTGAGGCGATGAACATGCCGAGTGATCATCCGGCCCGTGATGACTGGGAAACGTTTTTTGTGAAAGGGGAGAGCGGTGAGGTTAAGACAGGAGCGAAGGGTAAGATGTTGTTAACGCCACACACGAGCAATGGTCAGGTACGAGAGATGGAGAAGGGTGTGTTCCCGATTAGGATGATTAGTATTGGTAAATGTTTTAGACGCCAAGCTGATGTACGTCACTTGCCGATGTTCTATCAGTTTGAGGGATTAGTAATAGATAAAAAAGCGAGCGTGACGGAGTTGAAGGGCGTGTGTGATTATTTTGCTAAGCATTATTTTGGACCAGACCGCGTGACTCGTTTGCGCCCATACCATTTTAGGTTTACGGAACCGAGTTTCGAATTGGATATTTCCTGTAGCGTGTGTGGTGGGAGTGGATTAGTGGATGGCGTGAAATGTAAGTTGTGTAAGGAGGGCTGGCTTGAGCTCGGTGGCGCTGGTATGGTGCATCCGAATGTGATTAAAGCGGGGGGCTTGGATCCAGATGAGTATTCGGGTTTTGCCTTTGGTTGGGGTGTCGAGCGCACCATGATGATGCGAGCTGGTTTGAACATCGACGATATCCGTATACTTTATAAGAACGATTTACGCTTCATTCGCCAATTCTAGTTTATGAATAATCTCGCGAGCTATAACTGGTTGAAAGAGTATTGTAAGACGGATTTATCGACGGCGGATTTTGCGCGTGAACTTAGTTTGCGCTCAATGTCGGTAGAGAAGATCGACATCGTGGCGGCACGGTTCGATAAGATTGTAGTTGGTTTGGTGAATGAAGTGCGGCCACATCCGAACGCGGATAAGTTGCGTTTGGTGACGACTAACATTGGCGCTGAAACGGTAGAAATTGTTTGCGGTGGCGTCAATGTGGTACCGGGCATGAAGGTGTGTGTAGCGATGCCTGGCAGCCGTGTGCGTTGGCATGGTGAAGGTGATTATATTACGCTTGGCGAGAGCGAGATTCGCGGCGTGAAGAGTATTGGCATGATTTGCGGGGCGGGCGAGGTCGGCTTCCCGGATTTAGAAAAAGGTGAAAAGGAGATTTGGGATTTAAGTTTTATTAAGGCGCCAGCCGGGACTAATTTGGCCGTAGCTCTCGAACTTGAAGACACGGTGTTTGATATTGAAGTGACGACTAACAGACCAGACGTGATGGGCATTGTCGGCTTGGCGCGTGAGGCGGCGGTGGCGGTTGGTGGTGAGTTTTTGCATAAGCAGCCAGCGGCGATCGTGCCAGGTACGAGCATTCCGTTTACAGTAAAGATTGAGGACACAGTACGCTGCGCCAGACAGATGGCAGTGGTGATTGATGATGTAACGGTAGCTGAATCACCATGGTGGTTGCAGAAGCGTTTGCTGTTGGCCGGCGTGCGGCCGATTAATAATATTGTCGACGTGACTAATTATGTGCTGCTTGAGTACGCGCAGCCGCTCCACGCTTTTGATTATAAGAAGATTGAGGGGAGTGAGATTATTGTGCGAGCCGCTAAGCCAGGCGAGAAGATTACGGCGTTGAACAGCAAGGAATATGCGCTCGACGGTCACATGGTGCTGGCGGATGCCGTGAAGCCACTCGACATTGCTGGCATTATGGGCGGCAATGAGACTGGGACGACGGTGGCTACGAAGACGATTGTATTGTCGGCGTCGACCTTTGACGGGACGGTGATTAGACGCACAGCGCGAGCTTTGAACTTGCAGTCGGATGCGCAGCTGTTGTTTGAAAAGGGCTTGTCGACAGAGGCGTTGCCAGGAGCGTTGGCACGGGCAGTTGAACTGATTTTGCAGACTGCGGGAGGAACTGTGGCTAGTGTGGTTTGTGATACTCGTGTGAAAGAATATGAGGCGCTAGTATTTCCGTTCCGTCCGGCGATGGCGCGCCAGAGAATCGGTGTTGAAATTACGGATGAGAGAATGGAACAGATCCTTCACGAATTAGGTTTTGGCGTCGACAAGTCGGCAGAAGTTTGGCAGGTGACGGTGCCGTTTTGGCGCGACCATGACATTGAGGCTGAGGTTGATTTAGGTGAAGAGATTGCTCGTATGTATGGTTATCACCTGATGATTGGCGTGTTGCCAGCGGGGAGTCCGCCGACGACGCAAGAACCGGTCGCGATCACTTGGGAAAGATTTACTAAGAAGTTGCTAGCGGGAGCAGGCTATGACGAGTTCTTTAGTTACTCGTTTACCAATGCGGAAGATATTGCTAAATATGGTGATGATGCCACAACGGCGTATGCGATTCTCAATCCGTTGGTGTCCGAGCAGAGTCATTTGCGTGTCAGCTTGATGCCGGGTATTTTGCGGGCGATTGAGGGCAATCAAGGGCATACACGAGCTGCTAAGTTTTTTGAGTTGTCGAGATTGTATTTGCCACGGACTAATGACTTGCCGGAAGAGGCGACACACTTAGTTTTCGGCGAGTATGGTTATGCTAATGCCGAAGAAGTATTCCGCAAATTACGTGGGACACTCGAAATGCTGACAGGTAAGACAGGGCTCGAGATGAAATTGTCGAGAGATGGCATTAGTGAAAAGTGGCACGCCACGCGGAGTGCTAACATTGTCATCAACGATAAGATCGTGGGGACGATTGGTGAGGTAGCTGAGAAGATTCAGCAGAGTTTTGGCGTCGACCTGCGCGTGTTCGTGGTGACGCTTGAGTTTGAGAGACTGTTCGACGCAATGAAGTTGACTCATCGCTATGCACCAAGCAGCGAATTCCCGGCGATTACTCGAGATTTATCCGTAGTAGTAGCTGAACGAGTAGAATTTGTTGCGCTGACGAACGAGTTAAAGAATGATTTATTGACGCTGATCGCGTTAGCTGATGTTTATCGAGGTAAAGGAGTTGAAGCTGGTCAGAAGAGTTTGACGTTATCACTGACGCTCCAGGCGGCAGATAAAACTTTGACGGCGGAAGAGGCGAATGAGGTGGTCGAGCAAATTAGCGAAGTGCTAAAAACTAAGTTTGGCGGTACAATGCGTTCATAAGAGTTTGTAATCGAACGAATATGTTGGAAACACAAGACATCCTGTACATTGTCCTCATGTTCTGTGCGCTGTGGTTTACAATCTTTGGGTGTTGGTTGATTTTCCAGATTGTGAGCGTGGTGCGCCGAGCTCATGCTGTACTTGAAGGAGTTGAACGTAAGATCGATTTACTGGAACGTTCCGTTAGCGCTATTAAGGCGAAGTTTGAGTCTGGGGCGAGTATGTTTAGTACGGTGGCGAATGGGTTGAAGAGTGTCGTGGATGCGGTTAAGAGGGATAGAGATTAGGGCTCATACAAGCCAAGGCTCGGGGACAAGAGTTAGTCGGGTCCTGCCGCTTGGCCACCCTCCTGGGTGCTCACTAGGCGTTCCGCGCCCAGCAGGGGACCTGGCTCGCGTCACCCGACTAGAGGATTTAGGCCCGCCCCTCGCTACTTGGCCTTTTCGGGCTCATTAATGATTTAATCTATAATCTACTCGCTTTAAGTGAATAAAATTAATAAGAATGCCTGGAAGATTGACTTCAGGTCATTTTTTTGGTTTACTAGCCCGTCGTTGGGATGGTCCCAGCGTCATGAACAGGGAGTCTCAGATGATCTCGAATGAAGCCGAAGTGTCCCGGATTGTTGACTGCGATGGTGCTCTGCATAGCTTGCCGCCGTGCGTGCAGAGTGTGCTCGAGCACGTGGCGAACAGCGAGGTGAACTGCACTACGTTGCGCCTCCACTTTGCGACCGAGGTTGTAGCGGGGCAGACTGTGATCTGCCAGGAGGCGATCGACCAGGTGCCCGTGCTGCTGCGAGCAAACATCATCATGTTGATGCACCTGTTCTGCCACCAGGAGCTGATCCCCGAGAGCTGGAAGAACTACACCACCCTCGGCTTTCCGGGAACGGTGGTGGAGACCAGCCGAGGAAACAAGGCAATCCTGGCCCTCGGCTGGTCCGGCAAGAACTGGTACATCGGCGTACGCAAGCTGAGCTACCTGAGCTCGGCCAAGAAGCCGCTGGTGTACATCGGGTAGTCTTGACCGCGGACCGTGACCTCGAGGAACCGTCTAGTGGGAGTCTGCACAACGATGTGCGGGCTCCTTTCGCTTTTATTAGCCCTGTTTTTGACCATGCAATTTTGAGCGATTTCTGTTACCATGACCCCAGATAAAGAGGGGTAAATTGGCTATGGATCCTAAGGATTTTGTTTACTTACATAATCACTCGCATTACTCGCTCTTGGAGGCTTTGGCCAAGCCCAAGAAGCTGATTTCGCGCGCCAAGGATTTGGGGATGAATGCGCTAGCGTTGACGGATAATGGCTCAATGTACGGCGCGGTCGAGTTTTACAAGGCCTGTAAGGACGCTGAGATGAAAGCGATTATTGGCATGGATACTTATGTCGCCCAGCACGGCATGACGGACCGTCGGCCAAGGGTGGACGATAGGCCGTACCGTTTGGTGCTATTGGCGATTAATGACGAGGGTTATCATAATTTATTAAAAATTAGCACGGCCGGATTTTTGGAGGGTTTTTATTATAAGCCACGTGTCGACAAAGAATTTTTAAGGAAACATGCAGCGGGCTTGATTGCTTTGTCTGGAAGCGTGAGTAACGACGTGGCTGGAGCTATTTTGGCGGATGATCATGAGAAAGCTAGGGCGTTGATTGCGGAATATCAGTCGATTTTTGGGGTTGATAATTTTTACCTCGAACTTATTCAGCATCCTGACATGGCACGCCAGGTGGAGATTAACGATGCCTATAAATTGTTGAGTGCGGAGTTGAATGTGCCACTCGTGGCTACGCGAAATGTTTTTTATTTGAACCCAGAAGATCGCGAAGGCTACGAGGCGCAGTTGTGCATTCAGCGTAGCCGGACGCTCGAAGATTTTAGGCGCACGAGTACGGATGATGTCGACTTGTCATTTGGGACGCCGGAAGAGATTATTAGTTATTTTGCGGACGTGCCGGAAGCGGTTTTGAATACGCGGAGAATCGCTGACAGGGTGGACTTTCACATGGAGTTGGGTCACAATTATTTGCCAGTTTTTCCGCTGCCACCAGGGAAGGATGATAACGAATATTTGTATGATTTGTGTGTTCAAGGTTTGAAGCAACGGTATGCGGATCCGGTGCCGGAGAACGTGATGGAGCGTTTTACTTTTGAGTACGAGACAATTAAGAAGATGGGTTTTGCGTCCTACTTTTTGATTGTGCAGGACTTCGTCAATTTTGGTAAGGATAACGGTATTTTAGTTGGTCCGGGCCGTGGTAGTGCGGCTGGTTCAATTGTCGCTTATGCGCTGCAGATTACGGACCTTGATCCACTGCGCTACGGATTATTGTTTGAGCGTTTCTTGAATCCAGACCGTATTTCCATGCCAGATATCGACATGGACTTTGCGGATAACAGGCGTGGTGAGGTGATGGAATATGTGACTAAGAAATATGGGGCGGATCGCGTGGCTGGCATTATTACTTTTGGCACGCTGATGCCGCGGGCGGCGGTGCGTGATGCGGCGCGCGTGCTCGGCCTCAGTTTTCAGGAGGCGGACTTGATTGCGAAGTGTGTGCCGCCACCAGTGCAGGGCAAGCATACGCCGCTTAAAGAAGCGATTGTGGAGTCGCCAGATTTGGCCAACCTTTATAACAGTAACCCGATGTCCAAGCGAGTGATTGACCTGGCCATGAAGTTGGAAGGCAATCCACGTCATGCTTCACAGCATGCTTGCGGCATTGTGATTGGGGACGTGCCGCTCGGCGAACGCGTGCCGTTGCAGGCTGGGCAGCATGAAGACATGGCGCTTGTGACGCAATATTCGCTGAACTCGGCGGAAGCGGTGGGCTTGGTTAAGATGGACTTTTTGGGACTGAGTAACTTGACGGTGATTCAGGATGCGCTGGATATTATTAAGGCGGTGCACGGCGTGACGATTGATATTGCGAATATTCCCTTGAACGACGTGAAGACGTTTGAGCTGTTGGGACGAGGCGATACGACTGGAGTTTTTCAGTTGGAAAGCGATGGCATGAAGCGTTACATTAAGGAGCTGCGGCCGAGCGTGTTTGAGGATATTATCGCCATGGTGTCGCTCTATCGCCCAGGGCCAATGCAGTTTATTGAGACATTTATTCGGCGCAAGCATGGTGAGGAGGCAGTTATTTACGAGCACCCACTCATGGAAAATGCTTTCCGTGAGACTTATGGCATTCCGGTTTACCAGGAACAGGTCATGCAAGTCAGTAAGGACTTAGCTGGTTTTACGGGCGGCGAGGCTGATAGCTTGCGTAAGGCGATGGGAAAAAAGATTGCGGAATTGATGGCGAAGATGAAGACTAAGTTTGTGGAAGGCGCCATGAAGAAGGGCGTCAAAGAACATATCGCCATTAAGATCTTTCAAAAGCTGGAAGACTTTGCAGCTTACGGTTTTAACAAGTCGCACGCGGCCTGTTACGCCATGATTGCTTATCGTACAGCTTATTTGAAGGCCTATTATCCGGCTGAATTCATGGCGGCTCTCATGAATAGTGACGCGGGTAATTTGGACCGTATTACGATTGAAGTGGATGAATGTAAGCGGGTAGGGCTGAACGTGATGGCGCCGGACGTGAATGAGTCGTTCCCGGGTTTTGCGGTTGTGAAGGGGACAAATAATATTCGTTGGGGACTGAAGGCAATTAAAAATGTTGGCAGTGATATTGCGGATACGATGGTACAGGAACGTAAAACCAATGGGCCGTTTGTGGACTTGGCGGACTTTTTGAGTCGTATGCGGACGACGTCGTTTAACAAAAAGACGCTCGAGGCACTAGTGAAAACTGGCGCACTCGATAGGTTTGAAGATAGAGGAAAGCTGTACCATAATTTGGATACGTTGTTGTTGTACAGCAAGCATGTGACGGCGGGAGCGGACCGAAACCAGGTGTCGCTGTTTGACTTGGCGCCGACCGTGGTTGACGAGAAAATTTCGTTGCGTAACATGCCGCCAGTGCCAAAGAGCCATATTTTAGGTTGGGAAAAAGAGTTGCTTGGATTGTATGTGAGTGCGCACCCAGGGGCTATTTTCGCGGAACAGTTTAAGGGACTGGTTAAAACTTGTGCGGAGGTGAACGTGATGGACGACGAGACGGCGGTGCTCTTGGCTGGCGTCATCATTTCCGTCAAGCAGATTTTTACTAAAAAGAAGAATGAACCGATGGCGTTTGTGCGCGTTGAGGATGACAGCGGCGCCATGGAAATTGTGGTGTTCCCGAAGATTTATGTACAGATTCGTGATGTGCTAGTGCCGGATACGTTGGTAGTAATTAAGGGGACGGTTTCCGTGCGAGAGGGGAGGAGTTATGGCAAGGTTGGCGAAGATGAGGATGACAAGGCGCCGGCACTTGAGCATTCGGTGTTATGCGATGGACTCAAGGTTTTCTTGGAAGAAGATATTCCAGAATTGGCTGGTAAGTTGCGCTTTGGATTCCCGGATGCGTCAAGCGATGATGACTCAATCAAGATGCCGAGTAACGTCGACGACGGGATTGTGATTACGCCGCCAGCTAGCCCGTCCGCGGAGATGATTACGCAGTTGCGAGAAATATTTGAGGCGGCGCCGGGGCGTGAACAGGTTTATTTACTGGTGGAATCAGGTGGTGTGATGCGGAAGATTGCCACGGAGTATAAGATTAGGCGAGAACATGGGGTGCTGGCGAAGATTGCGGGGGTGGTGGGGGAGAAGAATGTTAGATAGGGCGCTCACGACTGCCGCATCTCCTGTTCCTAGCTC